>CAXBQH010000006.1:0-74841 GCA_963977985.1 uncultured bacterium | reverse complement strand
GTCCCATAAAGAAATAGAAATGGCGAATAAATTAATGAAGGAATATTTTAGTACGACTAAATAAATATATAATGGCAAAGAAAGAAAGTAGTATTACAAATTTTAATGAGCATTTAACCGAAAGGTACGGTGCAAGAGGATCCGAGAAGAGAACTGAATTTGAAATTAGAGCAAAAGCCTTTCTTATAGGTGAGTTAATAAAAGAAGAAAGAAAAAATGCAAAAATGACCCAGGAGCAATTAGCGGAAAAGATTGGTGCAAAAAAAAGTTTTATCTCTAGAATTGAAAATGGGAAAACAGATATTCAACTTTCTACATTATATAGGCTGCTTGAATTTGGATTAGGCAAAACAGTGGAGGTTTCTGTTAACTAATATTTATTTGAAAATATTTTGAGATCACAATTTGCGACTTCAAGCTGCATTTTGGCATTTAAGAATGAGCCAAACTAGACAAGCCATCAGAAATGAAGGCTTTTTCTTTGTCCATCAGTGAGTTAGGCGTGCTGCATTTTTTGATTTTTCAATAGAATTTATTATTCCTATATTACAAATAATTAAACTTTCTATTTATATGAAAAAACTATTTTATTTATTCTTATTACTTGTCTCAATGAATGCAAATGCTCAAAGTAAAAAAGAATGTGAGGATTTAATCAAAGCAGAAAAACAAGTAGAAAACAATATCAAATTATATATGGCAGTTTGGGACAGTATTTTTAATTATCGTGATATCAACCAAGTAAATGAAAAGAACTTTGCTACAGATGTAATTTTGCTAAATCAAAAAGAAGGTATTAGAGCTCAAGGAATAGAAGGTTTCAAAAAATCATTCAATCATTATTTACTTACTTTTTCTGATATCAAATTTACTTTTATTGACTTATGGGGTCACGGAGATAAGTTAGTAAAACATTGGAATTTTCAAGGAATACATACAGCAACAGGTAAAACAATGAATCTTTCTGGTGTTACTTTGGTTAAAATGAAAGGTGGTAAAATTATTGAAGAACAAGATTTTGACGATAACCTTTGGTATAACCAACAATTAGGTAATTATTTAGTTAAGTAAAAGTATTTAATTGCCACTTATTCAAATAAAGCATTAGTGCTATTCTTTGTTTAGAAATCGCCTTCACCTAAAATGAAATACAGTTATTCAATGATTGTATAGACAATTTATTGTATTAACTATGCACTAATTTCTGTATACTTTTTAAAATTATCTAAAATCATTTGCCAGCCAGATTTTTGAAGTTCAATTGAATTTTGAGATTCTGGTTCAAATTTTTCAATAACTTCTGTTCCATTTTCAATCTCTTGAAAAGTCACAGACACTTTTCTTCCATCACCGAGTACCATATCTAATTGTTTCTCCAATTCAATATTTTGATATGTGCCCCAAAAATCAAAACTGAAAGAGTTATCTTTTGCTGACATTAGATAATGAAATTCGCCACCCACCACTAAATTATTTTCAGCATTGGGGCAACACCAATCTTCACTGGCAAAATTCCAATTTTTAATGTGCTCAACTTTTGTCCAGTATTCCCAAACTTTATTTATGGGGGAATTAATTATTGTTGTTACAGTCAACATTTTAAGTCTCTATTTTAATTAAATAATAATTTAGTTTTTTTATTCCTGATAGTTTAAATTTCTTATGCTACTCTTTTTTAAATAATAAGAACCTAATTAGACTAACAATTAGAAATGATAGATATTATGTACTAGCTTGAAGTGGTCCGTAGAAATAGGAAGCTGTAGCGCCGCCATCTATTAAAATATCGGTACCTGTAATGAACGACCCTCTTTCACTTAATAGTAATTCTGCAACATTGGCTACTTCGTCTGCAATGCCGGGGCGACCGGCGGGGGATTGTTTAAACATATTTTTATAAAAATCGCCACGAGGCCCATTCAATTCATCTAGTGCTAGAGGAGTCATAATAATTCCTGGAGAAATTGAATTTATTCTTGCACCTCTTTGGCCCCAATGAATTGCTTCAGCCATCACCCTTTTTACATTACATCGTTTTGCAATTTGATAAGCGTGAAGGGTATCTATAATATTTTCTTTTTTAGTAATTTCTAATTGTAATAATTGCTCTGAATGTGTGGTGGCCAGAAGTTTATCTTGTTCAAGAGTTAATGCAGGCATTCTATGTCCTGATTGACTTGCTATAATTATACCTGCGCCCCCTTTTTTTATTACTTTCCCAAATTCCTCTAGTAATAAGGCGGTACCATATAAATCAATTTTCAAAATTTCTTCAATATTAGCTTGACTTGGTGAAACACCAGCGGCATTAATAAATAAGGCAATTTCTCCTTCTTGCTTTGCAGATTTTATTAATTCTTGAATGGAAGGCTTGGAAGAAATATCTACTTTTAAGGGTATGACATCATAGCCTGCCTCAGACATAATTTTTGCAATTTTATTTGCATTTTCTATTTTCCAATCTGCAATAAAAATTTTTTTACCATTTCCAACTCTTCTAGCAATTGCCATTCCAATTTGACCAGCGCCAGTAAGAACTACAACCTCTTTTGTCATACAAAATTTAATATAGCACACAATTTAATTTAATTTCTGATGGAATGAAAATAAAATTCTCATTATTCTTTTTTGTAATTTTATATTCTCTATCAAATACATTTTAAATGGCAAGTGTAAGTTATCATATACATTTTAACGGGAATACAGAGGAAGCTTTTGAGTTTTATAGACCTAAAAAATCCAGATTTTAAATTTCCTGAAGAGGAGAAAAATAAAATTATCTTATTCAAAAATGACTAAAGTTAAAATTTGTTGTATTAGTAGTATTGCAGAAGCAAAACTTGCAGTTGATTATGGTGCTGCAGCCATTGGATTAGTGGCAAAAATGCCTAGTGGCCCTGGTGTTATTTCTGATGAGCTTATTTCAGCAATTGCAAAAACAGTACCTTCTAGTGTGGATACATTTTTATTAACAAGTGAAACTAGTTATGAAGCCATTGTTGAACATCATAAAAGAGTTAATACTACTACCATACAAATTGTAGATGCATTAAGCAATCGTCAGTATAATGATATTAGAGCATCTTTACCGAATGTGAAATTAGTACAAGTAATACATATTATTGACGAAACTGCCCTACAAGAAGCGATTGAAATTTCTCCTTGGGTAGATGCAATTTTATTAGATAGTGGTAATCCTAATTTGGATGTAAAAGTATTAGGTGGGACAGGTAAGACACATAATTGGGAGATTAGTAAAAAAATTAGAGAAGCAATTAATTTGCCCGTGTTTTTAGCAGGGGGTATCAATAAAGATAATCTAAAACAAGCTATAGATATTGTTCAACCTTATGGTGTTGATTTATGTAGTAGTGTAAGAACTAATGGTCAACTTGATGAAAAGAAACTTGAAATGTTATTTAATGCTTTACCATAGGTTTTGAAAGCCCGCATAATAATATTAAGGAAGCAGTTTCACTTTCGTCAATGACTACCGTAATATTATCTCCCATTTTTAAAGAAGCCAGACTTATAACTCCTGTTGCATTTTTTATAATAGTTGCATTGGTCAGTTTAATAATGTGAGGGGATCCATTATTTCTTCTTCCTTGAATAGTTATACTGGCAGTATTTATTGCTATAATCTTCCCTGTACCTCCTGTTCCTTTACAAGGGTCGCAACATTGCATTGAGCCCTCTTCATTTAATTTAAAAGCTTCTTTTTTTAATGAAGGTTCTAATCTCAAGGGCAATTCAATATGTTCATATTGTGCAATTATATATATTAAAATTATTCCGATACTTAATCCTATACTAAATAGAGTTATTAGCTTTTTTGTATGTAAAGAAAAATTTGAAAATAGAATAAAGCATCCATAGCCTAACATTAGACCAAACCCATTCAATATAACATCGTCAATATCAAAAATACCAATCTCTAAAATGGCCTGAATACTTTCTACTAATAAACCAGATGCAAAAGCAATACCTATTATTTTTCTCCAATTTAAACTAGTAAATATAATAGGTAATAAAAATCCTAAGGGTATAAATAAAATTATATTTCCTCCAATATTTAAGGCAGCAATAAAAAATCCATTTTTACCAAGTAAATAGTATAAAATAGATTTTAGTGGAATAAAATTAGCAGGTCCAGTTTGTGTGCCACCAAAATTTAGCATTAAATGACCCATTCTTACGATAGGCACTTCTTTAAACACTAATATCTTACATAAGATAAAAATATACACAAGTAGTAATAAGCCTACTAGTATTCTCTTTGTCATTAATATTTTATTTCAACTACATTGAAACAGGATCCCAATGAATTATTTTTTTGCTAAAATAACTTTCGTTACAATAAAGTGCAGGGGCTGCTGCTCTAAATCCGAAGGTAGCATCTTCTACCACTGGCTTACCTGTTCTTATGGCATCGAAGAAATTGGTAAAATGATCTAAATGATCATCATAGCCCATAGGTGCTTTGAAAACTATATCTTCTTTAATTTTTTTCTTTCTTTGATCCATCGTCCATTTTGCATCATATTCTTTTTGCAATTCTTCTTGCATACTTTTAGAGAAAGTAAATAAGGAATCGTAGCCACCAAAACCAGGTGCTTCTGGCATTATACTATGTTTAATAGTAATATTATTTCCGTTGACTTCTATCAAACCTTCAGAACCTATGAGCCTTATAATTTCTTGACCTCCTGTACCACTTATGAAATTTACTTGTAATGTCATTAGGAAAGCTGCGTGATCTTTAGTTTTTGGATATTGTAATACCCCCGACATTACATCTGGTAAATTTCTACCATCCTTCCAGTAACTAAACTGGCCAGTGCTGTAAATACTTTCTGGCCCTTTTGAATTAGTAATAAAATGTGTACCACTCAACAAATGAATAAATAAATCTCCTGCAACACCAGTTCCCACTTCTTTAAATGCTCTCCACCAAAAAAACTTCTTTGCATCAAAATTCATTTTTTCTGTGGCTTCAATAAACTTATCCCAATGGGTGGTCATAGCATTGGCATCTTTAGGAATAGTATATTCCCAAGCCCCAATGGAACTTTGTCTATCATAGACAGCATTAACCATATTCAATTCTCCAATTTCACCTGCTGCTAATAATTCTTTTGCCTTGGCATAACCAATACTACTTACTCTTTGACTTCCTACTTGTAAAACTTTACCCGATTTTTTTGCAGCTTCCATTACCGGATAGCCTTCACTTACTTTATATACCATTGGCTTTTCACAATATATATGCTTGCCTTTGGCTAAAGCATCTAAAGTAATACGGGCGTGCCATACATCGGTAGTACAAATTAGAACTGCATCAATATCTTTTTTATCAAGTAAGTCCTTATAATTATTAGTAGTATACAATTCTTTACCAAACTGTTCTTTAGCATTTTCTAATCTGCCATTATATAAATCACAAATACCAGCTAATTCTACACCTGGAACTTTTAAGGCAGTTCTTAAATCGAAATGACCTTGTACTCCATATCCAATCACACCAATACGAATTTTATCATTTGCAGTTATTTTACGACTATAAGTTAAAATACGCTCTTCTGCATTCTTGCTTGCAGCAATAGAAGAAAAAGGAGAGGCAGCGGCTAATAAACTAGTAGCCCCAATTTGTTGTAAGAATTTTCTTCTTGAATTAGCATTGTCGTTTTTCATAAAAACATTTTTTAATTTGAAAAATAGTATTGGTCTGGTGAATTAAATATACTAATAATTATATAAATAAACGCATCATTAAATCTGTTTGTTCTTCCTCTCCAAGTGTAAAAATATGTTTATCAAATACCTCAAAACCGTTTTTTTTATAGAATTCAATGGCTTTATGATTTTTCTCCCAAACGCCCAGCCATATATATTCAGCGTTTTTATTTTTAGCTACTTGAATAGCTTTTTCATACAATTGTTGCCCTGCTTTTTTCCCTTGGTAAGCTTTTGTAATATAAATTCTTTCTATTTCTAAAGCTTTTTCATCTTTAAGCTCTGTTTGTGAAGAACCGCTATTTAATTTTAAATAACCAAAAGCTTGTTTATGGTCTTTGATAAAAAAGAATTCAGAATTTTTATTGGCTAGCTCTTCACTTAATTTATCTAATGATAAATTAGTATTTAAATAGCTATCCATATTTTCTTTAGAATTAGTATCTGAAAAAGTTTCAAAAAATGTTTGTCTACTTAAAGATTGTAATTGAATGATTTCGCTAAGCAGTACTCTTTCAATAGTAAACATTGATAATTTAGTTGGTTTTTAATAATTTATGTGAACCGTCGCAATAGGGCATTTTTTGAGATAAACCACAAGTGCAATCATTCATTCCTTTACCACTTAAGATTTGTTTTTTATATTTTTCAATTCTACTAATTCTTGTTTCGCTTTGTTTGGCGGCAGTGAAAAATATATTGTAAGCTCTTTGTCTTCCTGGAGTGAGAGCTAAAAATGCTTTTTTGAAATCTATATTTTTTTTAAATTGTTCAGTAAGTTCTTTGGGTAGTTCGAGAGTAGCTTTAGAACTGTCTATTTTAAGGCCTGCTTTTTCAATTTCAATAGCTTCTTTAATATAAGTTTTAATGGTAGATTTTAATTTTAGTATTTCTTGTTCATTGGTAAATTTTAAAAGCCTACCTCCTTGTGTATTTTCGCCGGGTTTGACAAGAAGGCCTTTTACATTTTTTAATAATGATCCTTTAAAAAACATAAGTCCACAATATTCTTTAAAGGCGTGAATGATGATGATATTAGTATTTTTATAACTATAACAAGGCTTTCCCCATTTTAAGTCCTCGGTAAGAGGAAATTCAAGTACAATCATCCTCAAGCTTTTTATGGCTTCTTGCCAGGTTTTAAGTTGGCCGATGTAGTTATTTACCTTTTGATTCATAAAAAATAAGCGGAATAAATATAAACAGAAAACCGCATCTGATGCATCAAATTAACTTTATATTTAGTATTTTACACACCTAAAAATTTATATATGAAAAATATTTATTTGATGTGTTGCTTGTTATTGATGAGTGCAGAAAGTGCATTGGCACAAACCACTGCCGTGGCTGCTGCTACTTCAACGGCAACCTCTGCGCCTGCGCCTAGAATGAGAAGAAATATGGATCAAGTGGATCCCAATGCTCCGGCTACTAAGTATGATTACCACGACGCATTTGCTCCCTTTTTCTATACAAAAAATGGTAATGAATACAGAGCAGCCACTGGAGAGCCCGGACCTAAGTATTGGCAAAATCGTGCCGATTATCAATTAGATGTTAAGTTGAATGAAGCCACGAATGAAATAGCTGGTACTGAAATTTTGAGCTATACCAATAATAGTCCATTAAAATTAAATTTTATATGGATGCAGTTAGATCAAAACTTGTTTAAAAAAGATTCAAGAGGTTCTGCTATTGTTCCTTTGAATGGAAGTAGAAATGGTGGCGGCGGTCAAGAATTTGATGCTGGCTATAAAATAAAATCTGTTAAAATACTAAGTGGTGCAAAAAATGAAAAAGCAACACCCGTTGACTATTTAATAGAAGATACGCGTATGCAAATATTTTTACCTAAAGAACTTGCAGCGAATGGAGGTAATATTAAAATTCAAATTGAATATGCTTTTATTTCTCCAGATTATGGATCGGATAGAATGGGTATTTATAAAGCAAAAAATGGTAAAATATTTACAGTAGCACAATGGTTTCCTAGAGTGGCTGTTTTTGATGATATAGTAGGTTGGAATACTATTCCCTACACAGGTCCTGGTGAGTTTTATTTAGAATATGGAGATTTAGATTTTTCAATTACTACACCCAATAATATGATAGTGGTGGGTTCTGGTGAATTATTAAATCCATCAGAAGTGTATACTGCAGAACAAGTAAAAAGATGGGCGGCTGCAGCCACTTCAGATAAAACTGTCATCATTCGTTCTGCGCAAGAAGTTAACGATCCAAATTCAAGACCTAAAAATAAAACCGAATTAAAATGGCATTTTAAAATTAAAAATGCAAGAGATGCTGCTTGGGCTGCTTCTTCTTCTTTCATCATAGATGCTGCTAAAATAAATTTACCTTCTGGTAAAAAAGGACTAGCTATTTCTGCCTATCCTTTGGAAAGTAATGGTGATAGTGCTTGGGGTAGATCTACTGAATATGTGAAAAGTACTATTGAATATTATTCTAACAAATGGTATGAGTTTCCTTATCCTTCAGCAACAGCAGTGGCTGGTACACCAGGTGGAATGGAGTATCCAGGCATAGTTTTCTGTGGAGCACGCGCTAGACAAGCGGGTTTATGGGGTGTGAATGACCACGAGTTTGGACACACTTGGTTCCCAATGATAGTTGGTTCTAATGAAAGATTATATGGATGGATGGATGAAGGTTTTAATACTTTTATCAATAGTTTATCTTCTTCTAATTTTAATAATGGAGAATATAAAAGTAAATATCCTCAAGATAAAAACAGAATAGGAGCTATGTACACGGCTCCCGGTTTAGAGCCAATTTTATCTTATGTAGATAATTATAAGGAAAGAAATAATGGAACATTATCCTATAGTAAACCTGCTGAAGGTTTAACTCTACTAAGAGAAGTTATTTTGGGACAAGATCGATTTGATCGCGCCTTTAAAACTTATATTAATAGATGGGCGTACAAGCATCCAACACCAGATGATTTCTTTCATACCATTGAAAATGTGGCAGGGGAGAGTTTACAATGGTTTTGGAGAGGTTGGTTTGTAAACAATTGGAGATTAGATGTTGCTGTAAGAACTGTTAAATATAACGATAGCACCAACTTTGCAAAAGGAGCTGTTATTACATTAGACAACTTAGAAAAAATGGCAATGCCAGTGATACTTGAAGTTAAAACAGTGAGTGGCAAAACTGATCGTGTTCGTCTACCTGTAGAAATTTGGGAAAGAAATACTTCTTGGAGCTTTAGATATGCTTGTACAGAAGAAATAGAGTCGGTAACTTATGATCCTGATAAGGTTTTACCCGATTTTAATCCTGCCAACAATACTTGGAAAAGAAAATAAAGATTCTTTACATTTTAAAAATCCCAACAATTTATTTTGTTGGGATTTTTTTTATTTAAACTGAAATAAAATTGGAATAATAAATGCTACTATTCCCGCCCATATTCCATAAATGGGTAAATAGCGAGCAATACTGTCTTCAATAGCTTCTACTACCTCATTTTTAAAAATACTACTATAGAGTTGGTAAGCTACTTTTAATAAATTAATAAAAATTAGTAGGTTGCTTCCAAGAACAGCAATTCTATTGGGAGATATTCCATATTCATTAATTCTAAAACTAATAGCGTAAAGAGCAATGCCATTTACGATTATAGTTAAAATGGATAAAATAAAAAGCATTACCAAATTAAATTTACTTTTAGGAGAGCTGGCAGTTTCTGCAATGGTAAATAAAATCAAGGCCATTACCCCAATTAATAAAACATTAAAAAGTAGTAGTAAATTTCTATCTTGGTATGGAAATTTCTTTGTAATTATCATAGTTAAAACATAGATAAACAAGTTAATACAAACTAAAGGGGTAAAAATTTTAGCTATGATAGGCGATACTCTATTTATTAATTGAGCATTATTTTGAATAAAGTAATTAGCCATTATAGGTATAGCTGCCAGTAACCAAATAAGAATATATTGTGTATAGAATTTTTCAATTTGAATATCTATTAATTGAAATAATCCTATTGTAATGGCAGAAAATAAAAAAGTAGATAATAATAAAATACCCGACATTATAATAAGATCGCCATTATATCGTAAAAATTTAATACGGTATTCAAGATTTTTATTTTTTTCTCCTAGAAATGCATAACCAAAAACTGCCCATAAAAAAATAGGAGTATGAATTAAAGATAAATTGATAGAACTACTTGCATTATTTTGGGGTAAGAGGTTCATATAAAACACAGCAATTATCACTGCTATAAAAGCGCCTGCCCATTGTTTAAATTCTAATTTTTGTTTCCAAATAAAATAAACAATTAATACCGGAAAAATGATAAATGATAAATTTCTTGTTAAAAAGATTTCTTTATCAATACCAGTAATATTGGGGATATTAACTAAAAGACCTGCTACAAGAGCTAAAATTACTACTATTCCAATTTCTTTTTTCCCATCAGAGCTTTGCTGTTCAGATCCAAAATGAAGTCTTTCATACCAAAATTGTAAATTCTTATGCTGCATTTCCGGATAAATGGCGTTGAATTCTTTTTTAAAACTTACTTTGTTTTCACGGTATAATTTTTCAAGTTCCTTAGGGTTATCTATATTATTAAGTATCTCGTTTCTCATATATATTTTGTACAATGAATTTTTTAGTACAATGAATTACTGTGAAGGTAAAATTAATATATAATACAACTAAATATTAGTTCATTTATTTTAATTTTACTCAATGAATTTTTTAATATCAACAGAAAGGCTAATACTTAGAACTTGGGAAACCAAGGATGTAGAGGAATGTATTGAAATGAATCAGGATATAGATGTAATGAAATATTTTCCTGCAATTCTAACAAAAGAACAAACCATTCAATTTTATGATCGTGTTCAAAAACATTTTTTAGAGAATGGCTTTGGGTTATATGTAGTTGAAAATAAACAAACAAAAGCATTTATGGGTTATACTGGTTTTATGATAGCTAATTTTGAAGCTTCTTTTACGCCCTGTGTTGAAATTGGTTGGCGATTTAAAAAACAATACTGGGGTAATGGCTATGCAACAGAGGCAGCCAACGCTTGTATACAATATGGTTTTTCAAAATTAGGTTTTGATAAAATATATTCCTTTACGGCTACTCCTAACATAAAATCTGAAAATGTTATGAAAAGAATAGGAATGGTGAAGACGGGTACTTTTAATCATCCTAAAATAGATAAAGATCATATCCTCAATGTGCACGTCATTTACGAACTAGATAAAAATATTTAATTTGAAATTTTATATATCAAGATTATGAAAAATAATTTTTTAAAAGGAGTTCATCATATCGCCATTATTTGTTCTAATTATGAAAAATCGAAAGAATTTTATACTCAAATTTTAGAATTAACTATAATAAGAGAAGTTTATAGAGAACAAAGACAGTCTTATAAGTTAGATCTTGCACTAAATGATGAATATATCATTGAGCTTTTTTCTTTTCCAAATCCACCTCATAGAGCCTCTAGGCCTGAGTCTTGTGGATTAAGGCATTTAGCTTTTTCAGTTAATAATTTGGATGAGTCTGTAGCAAATTTTAAATCAAAAGGTATTGAATTAGAGCCTATTAGAACCGATGAGTTTACCCAAAAACGATTTACTTTTTTTAATGATCCTGATGGACTACCCATAGAATTATATGAATCAGTATAGCTTAGGTAATGTTAGTTTGAATACTTATCTTTAGTATATTATACAATAACCAAAAATTAAAAAAATGAAAAAACTATTTTCAGTAATTTTTATCTCTACTATGCTTTTTGCTTGTAATAATGAAGCTGCTAAAAGAGAGCAATTAGAGGCAGACAATGTAAAATTTTATGACAAGGTATGGGATGTTGTCATAAATAAAGGCAATGTAAATTTTTTAGACACAGCATATGCTGCTGATGTAGTATTACACACTGTTCCTGAAATAAAAGGAAAAGATAGCGCTAAAGCTTATTATGCTAACTATGTTACTGGGTTTAGCAACAGAGAATTTATTGTAAAAGAAATTTTAGGTAAAGGTAATAAAGTAGTAAAATACTGGCAATTTAAAGGTACACATACAGGTACCTTCTTTGGCATACCAGCTACAGGAAAAACAGTGGATGTTATTGGCTGTACTATTGCTACAGTTGTAAATGGTAAAATTACTGAAGAACAAGATTTCTTCGATAACTATGCTTTCCTACAACAAATTGGGCTAATAAAATAATCACATTCATTTTTATTTGAAAAGGCCCCGATATTTTCGGGGCCTTTTTTATGGGGCAATTAAATTTTTATATAAATAATTCACAGTATTTTTCATAAAAGCATTATAGCCATTATCGTAAGTGGGGTCGCATCCATTACTAATAACAACAATTCCAAATTTTTCTTTTGGTTCAAAAAACATAATACTATAAAGTCCATAGGCTGAACCCGTATGACCAGTTAAGGTTTTTCCTAAAATTAATTTATCTGTTTTTAACAAAGCAAGTCCATAATTTTCATTTAAGGACAAGGGGGTTTGCATCATTTTTGCACTTTTTTTAGAAATAATTTTTTTGCCATTGGCTTTACCCAAATTCATATGCATCATCATATATTTTGCTAAATCGGTAGCTGAAATTTTCATACCCCCTGTGGCAGAAAAGATAGGGGTAGTTTTACCCATAACATAATGCTTTATTTCTTCTGACCTTGGCGCATAAGCATCGGGCGATTCAATAAATTTTGAAGTTTGTTTATTAAAATCATAAATGGTTGCAAAACGATTCTTATCTAAAGAATCAACTGCATAACCCCCATAAATACCTAAAGGATCAAGAATATGATGTTTTACATATTGGTCAAATCTTTCCCCTGAATATTTTTCAATAATGGCACCAATCATATTGAAGTTTAAATTACAATACATATATCCTTTGCCTGGTTCATAATTATTATAACATAAGGCATACCTAGGATTCGTGGCAGGGTTGATAGAGTCTAAAGAAAAATAACCTCTACTATCATTAATGGAAGATTGGTGAGATAATAACATTTTTAAGGTTATAACTTTGTCTGGAAAATTTGGATTTCTTAAAGGAAATCCTATTAAATCACTTGCATCATCGTCCAAGGAAAGTTTTTTAGCTTCAATTAATTGCATAATAGAAGTAGCAGAGAACGATTTTGAAATAGAGGCAATACGAAAGATACATTCATTATTAAGTGGAGTATTGGTTTCTATATTTTTTAAACCAAAGGATTGACTATAAATGATTTCATTATTTTTTACTACTGCAACAGAAACACCTACAGCGTGGGTTTGATTCATTATGTCTTTAATTCCAGCTTCTATTACTCCTTCCTGTGCTTTAACCCAAGTTGTAGTAAACAAGCCAAGAAAACTTATTGTTATTAAAATGATATTATTTTTTCTCATAGGAATAAAATTTATGAATTAAGTTTGTAAGTACTAAGTTAAAAGTTTTAAGACAAATAAATATGATTAAAAGTATTGCCATAGATATGGACAATGTTATTGCCGATATTGAAACCCATTTAGTGAATTGGTATGAGAGAGAATATAAGGTAAAAGTGGATAGAGCCGCATTACTTGGAGTTTCAGAAGACGAAGCCTTTCCCGATAAAAAAGCAGCTAGACGCTTCATTCATACCCCTGGATTTTTTAGAACAGTCCCCCTAATGCCCGGCGCCTTAGAAGCCGTTGAAATATTGAGAAAAAAATATGAAATTTACATTGTTTCAGCAGCTACTGAGTTTCCTTTATCATTAACAGAAAAGCACGCTTGGTTAGCAGAATACTTTCCTTTTATTAGTTGGCGAAATATTATTTTTTGTGGAAGTAAAGCAGTAATTAAAACCGATTATATGATTGATGATCATTGTAAAAATTTAGATTACTGTATAGGTAAACCCATTTTGTTTCACGCTTCACATAATGTTAATATCAAACATCATTTCAGGGTACAAAATTGGAAAGAAGTATTAGACTACTTTGAAAAGGAAGAAAAAGAAAATCATTAATTACTACTATTTTAAAATTAGCACTATGAAAAAATGGATGCTTTATGTAAGTTTTTTCTTATTAATAATTTTTGAATTTTTGAGGGTGTATTTAATTATGCCTATGCCTGGAAGTCAAACTTTTAATTCTATTCATTTCGCTTATTTTTTAGGATCGAATAAATGGGTAATTCGACTTATTTTATATTTAATAATACTTATTCCTTTTATAAAAATTTTACAACAAGGTTCGATGAAAGAAAAAATTGGACTTGGTTTTGTCACTCTACTTTATATTTCAATTTTTTATGTGTTTACTTTTATGATGGAAGCCGATAAAATGTTTTATCAGCCTACCCATACCTATTTTAATAAAATTGCAGATAATACTATACCCATAAATAAATTGGTGATAGGGGTACAACAAGAGGGTATTGCCAAAGCCTATCCTATACAATTAATTGGATATCATCATCAAGTAAGAGATAGTATAGGTCAAACACCTATTATGGTTACTTATTGTACCGTATGTAGAACCGGAAGAGTGTATAGTCCTATAGTGAATGGAAAATTAGAGAAGTTCAGATTAGTAGGAATGGATCATTTTAATGCAATGTTTGAAGATGAGACTACAAAAAGCTGGTGGAGACAAGCTAATGGTTTATGTATTGCAGGTCCATTAAAGGGGTATCAATTAAAAGAAATTAATTCAGAACAGCTAAGTTTAAAAGCTTGGTTTAGAAAGTATCCAGAAACACAAGTGCTTCAACCAGATGCAAAATTCGCATCTTCCTTTGCAAAAATGGAGAGTTATGATAAAGGAAAATCAAAAAGTAATTTAACAAAAAGAGATACTAGTTCTTGGCAAATGAAGTCTTGGGTACTTGGAATTGATAATGGAAAAACTGCTAAAACCTATGACTGGAATTTTTTAGAAAAAAATAAAATTATTCAAGATTCTTTATCTTCCATACCACTTCTTATAGTTTTAGAAAATGATAGTAGTTCTTTTCATACCTATAACAGAAATCTAAATAATTTAACTTTAGTATTTCAAAAAAATAACGACACTTTAAAAGATACCTATTCTCAATCCATTTGGAATTATGATGGAATTTGTATTGAGGGAAAATTAAAAGGTGCTTCTTTAACGCCCATAGCCAGTTATCAGGAATACTTACATTCTTGGGAGTATTTTCATCCTAACAGCATTCGTTCTTACCTAAAGTAAGTCTGTATTTTGATGGGAGTAAGGAGTAGGGAAATAATCTTTAAAAAAGTAATTTGACATTAAACTTTTTTATATATTTTGAGTCTAATCTCTTTAATATTAATAATCTTTTATAATGAACTATAAGTCAATTCTTACTTTTTTTTCTTTATTAATGAGCGTTTTTGTATTTGGTCAACCTATGAGAAAATCAAATTCGAAAGCAGACTCTACTAGTTTTAAAATTCAAGCCAATTATTTGAGTAACTATACCTATAATGGAAGAGCCGATTCTATTATGGCACCTTATTTTTATACAACTGCTACAGTGAATTTTCCTAGTGGTATTTATACAAGTTTTAGCCTTAATTATTTATTAACTCCAGGCCAAAGTCGTTATGATTATGCAGAGTTAGATTTAGGCTATAACTATTCATTAAGTGAAAAGATAACGGGAGATATATATGGATCAAAATATTTTTATTCAACTAATTCTAATTTAATAAATGGTAATGTTACTAGCGATTTTGGATTTACATTTAATTACGATTTAACTTATTTAAATTTTCATAATGCATTTGATATTTTCTTTACTAATAAAGCAGATATGCAATTAGTGCCTGGCATAGAAAAAGATATTCTACTGAGTGCTAGCAATGATAATAAATTAACTATAACACCTGGAGTATACAGTAGTTTTAGTACTTTAAATTTTTATGAAAGCTCTGTTAATAGAAGACTTAACGGACTTAAAAATTCAAAAGTAAAACCACTCCCTACCGCAGGTACTGTTATAAGTAATACTACAGTAGACCAGAAAGGATTAAAATTTTTAGATATGGAATTTTCTTTACCCATTAGCTATGATTTTAATAATTGGAATATTTCTTTAGTGCCTACTTACGCAATACCTTTTAATAAAATAACTACCACTTCTCAAAACATAACTACTTTAAATGGTGTTTCAAAAACTGAAACAGTGAATTCTACACCTTATTCAGAAAATCACTTAGCTAATATTTTCTTTTTTGATTTAGGTATTACCTATAAATTTTAATGATGAGTTTAAACAGAGCTACTAAAATTTTATTAATTGCCTCTAGCTTATGGTATTTTGGAGAGGGTTTATTGGGTCCACTATTTGCCATTTATGCTGAAAAAATTGGAGGTGATTTATTAGATATTACTTGGGCCTGGGCTACTTATACTATTATGACAGGGGTTTTTTATGTGTTGGTAGGAAAGTTTATTAACAATTCGATATATAAAAAGCAGGTAATGATTTTTGGCTATGCGCTTAATGCCTTGCTAACATTTGCATATATTTTTGTACACAATACACAACAGCTTTTTATTATTCAAATAGGTTTAGGTATTGCAGAAGCCTTAAGTGCTCCCATTTGGGACTCTTTATTTGCAAATAATTTAGAAGATAATAGTAATACTTTCCACTGGAGTATTGCTAGCGGACATCCACATTTTGTATCCGGTATAGCTATTGCCATTGGAGGATTGATTGCCAATTATATTTCCTTTGAAGCCTTATTTATAACTATGGGAATAATTCAAACTATAGCAACTATTATACAAGCAAAAATATTATAAAGGTATTTTCTTACTCCATTCGGTTTTTATTACCCATTAATATTGCTTTTGATTTATTGGGGTCTAACCATAAAAGAAATTTTTCCATATCTGATTCTTTAATGGCCACACATCCTGCTGTAGGGTCATAGGTAGGCGTTGCTACGTGAAAAAAAATGGCACTTCCTTTTCCTTTCAAAACTGGATGTGTATTGTATTCAATCACCATACAATATTTATAGTCTATACTTGATAATTTTAAGTGTTCAAATGATTTAGCATTGGTAAATCCACGAATAGGTTTATTATAATCTTCGTGGGTAGGATCATCTATCCATTTGTCTTCATTATTAGTTTGAATGTAGTTAAGATTTGTATTTACCTGAGCTTCATAAGTAAATAATTGGCCTAATTCAAATAAGCCAGTGGGTGATTTTCCATCACCTTCTTTTTTTTCGTTGGGTAATGCAAAACCATTTTTCCCAATACTTGCTGGAACAGCTTTTATTTTAATTTTCCATTTTTTATTTTTTCTTTCAAGTCCTAATAATATAGCTTTTGAGGTCTCATTGTTATCATTTAAAGCAATGACTAACTGCTGAATATGATTTAATTTTTCTTCTTGGGTGTGTAAGAATGCTTGAATTTCTTTTTTGGAGATGGAATATATTTCATTTTCTTTAACTACCTGAGCATTACTTAAGGTGCTTATAAGTAAGAGTGTATTAAAAATTATTGTTTTATATATTTTTTTCAATGGAAACATAGGTGCTTATTTTAGTACAAAGTAGATATAGTTGCTTATTTTGATACAACGCAGTATACTACTAAGTGAAATTAAATTATTTTTTTATAATAATCCTTTATAATTAATTATAAGTGGGATATTAATTTTCTGGTAACAGTAATTCCCCTAGATTTTTAACTATTCAAGGTTTCAACTATTCTAGATTTTAACTATATATCTTTTATAGCTACTTTAGGATTCTATTTATCTTAGAATTATAAGTATTCTAAATTTTTAACTATCTTAGAATACAGCATTAGAATAAAAATAAAAAATAAAAAATTTACAATGATTAAGAATTTACTGTTATCGTTATTTCTAATTATAAATATTTTAGGTAACGCTCAAGTTCAACCTAAAGTACCTTTCCAAGCAGAAATAGATGTTTTTAAAAAAATGGATAGCATTCAGATGCCTTTAAAAAATAGTATTTTATTTGTGGGAAGTTCGTCTTTTAATTATTGGAAAGACATTAGTAATTATTTCCCAGGGTATCCCATTATTAATAGGGGTTTTGGGGGTTCTAGTCTTACAGATGTAATTTATTTTAACCAAGAGACTATAATTAAATACAAACCAAAACAAATTTATATTTATTGTGGAGAGAATGATATTGCAGCCAGTGATACCATAACTGCTCAAATAGTTTTTGAGCGATTTAAAACTTTATATAATATAATTAGATTCCATCTAGGCAAGAAAATTCCTATAATGTATGTCTCTATAAAACCAAGTGTAGCAAGATGGAATTTAGAAAATAAATTTGTAGAAGCTAATTCACTTATTCGCAATTTCATTAGTGAACAAAAAAATGCACAATTTTTAGATGTTCATACTGCTATGTTGGATACCAATGGAATGGTGTTAAATGATATTTTCATAGCAGACAAATTACATATGAATGCTAAAGGATATGCTATTTGGCAAAAAATTATTGCACCAACTTTAGTGAACTAGTAACAATTAACTACCTCTAGAACCACCCGTCTTAATAGGTTTTTTTGTAGCTCCACTAGACTTAGTATTCGCTTTGGCAATGAATTGAGAATTACCCCCTTGAAAGGTAGTTTTAGTGTTAGTAGCAGCTTTTTTATCGGCTACTTTTTTGTTAATATGAAATCCCATAGTAGTTAAATATTAATTAGTAGTTAATTATTAATTGAAAATAATTAATTTTTATGAATTAGAATCTTTCTACTACTTATTTGATAAAATAAACAACCCGGGGTAGGCTTTAACTATTAGCTTATAACAATAATGAATCATTGGTTACTGTTTAGTTACATTCCTGCTAATGTAGCTATTTTCTAAAATATTGTGAATCAAATAGTTATTCTTTATGTAATACCTTTTCTTACCAATGGTGTAAAAACTTGTAAATCTTCCTTTTGATTTAAAATTTTTCATAGCTTCAACACTCACTACAAAAATTAAAGTAGTGTGAAGTTTCCATCATAAAAAATAAATCTAAATACTATGAAAAAAACAAAAATTATTTTTCTATTGTGTATGATTAGTTTTTCATCTGTCATTTTTGCACAAGAAAAATTAGATCTAGCAACTATAGATAAAATAAAAGATGAAGGCTTAAAGCGTTCACAAATTATGGATATTATGTTTAATCTAACTGATGCAAGTGGTAACCGGTTAACTAATTCTCCAGGTTATTTCCGTGCTGCTAATTATGCTAAAGATAAATTATCCTCCCTGGGTTTATCTAATGCAGCGCTGGATCCTTGGGGTGAATTTGGCAAAGGTTGGGAACTTGAAAAATCATATTTAGCAATGACGGCTCCTTATTATAAGGCTATTCAAAATTATCCTAAAGCTTGGACAGGGGGTACCAAAGGTTTAAAAAGTGCTGAAATTGTAGCGGTGGCAATAAAAGATTCCGCAAGTCTTGAACAGTACCGCGGTACTTTAAAAGGTAAAATAATTATTATTGATAAATTAGAGTCCTACAAGCAAAGCTTTAGTGCTGATGCAACTCGATTCACTAAAGAAGATTTAGCTAAAATGGAAGCAGAAGCTCCTGCAGCTCCAAGAGGCCAAGCTCCTACTGGCGATACTGCAATGATGAGAAGATTTCAAGCAATGCGTGCTAGTGGTAATGTATTAAATTTATTAAAAGCTATGGCAATCAGTGAAGGTGCTGTTGCTATGCTTACTAGTAACCCTCGTTTTCACGATGGTACTATTTTTTCTCAAGGAGGCGGTGGGTATAAAGGAACAGACCCTGAGAATTTTTTAGATATTGCTATTGGTATTGAAGACTACAATACCATTTTAAGATTAGTAAAAGCAGGTAAAGAAGTAAAATTAGAAGCAGATGTAAAAACTAAGTTTTACAATAAAGATTTACAAGGGTACAATGTGATTGCTGAAATTCCAGGTACTGATCCCGTGTTAAAAGATGAAATAGTTATGTTAGGTGCCCATTTAGATTCTTGGCATTCAGGTACAGGAGCTACCGACAACGCTTCTGGTTCTGCTGTAATGATGGAAGCACTTCGTATTTTAAAAGCGGTTGGAGTAAATAATAAAAGAACCATTAGAATTGGTTTATGGGGTGGTGAAGAAGAAGGTTTATTAGGTTCTAGAGGTTATGTAAAAAAGACTTTTGCAGATCCAGCCACAATGGCCTTATTACCTTCCCACGAGAAATTTTCATCTTATTTTAATATAGACAATGGTACTGGTAAAGTAAGAGGCATCTATTTACAAAATAATGCAGCTTGTAAAGCCATTTTTGAACAGTGGTTTGCACCTTTGAAAGATATTACTAATGGGGCTATTACCATAAGTAACACTGGAGGAACAGACCATTTATCTTTTGATGCAGTGGGTTTGCCAGGATTTCAATTTATTCAAGATCCAATGGAATATGATACGCGCACGCACCATAGTAATATGGATGTGTTAGACCACGTGAGTGAAGACGACTTAAAACAAATTGCAACTATTGTTGCCACATTTGTTTATGATGCAGCCCAAAGAGATCAAAAGCTTCCTCGTGTGGAATTACCTAAACCAAGACCTGCAGGTCCTAGGTTTTAGTTTTATTATTTAAATTATCAAAATCAACTACTTATTCATTTAGGTAGTTGATTTTTTTATAGTACTTATTTAATTCCAGTAATTTTTATTCTTAGATTTTTCATTTGCAAGTTCATAGGTTGCGCATATGAAAAGAAAGATAAATTAAACAATAAACTTTTTGATTTTTTAAAATCTCCAATAGTAAACATATCACTAGTGGAAGTGGTGTTCCACTGTTTTTCTATAAAATCTCCTTTTGTCATTTGCACAATATTATGGTTGGTCCAAAATAAAAAATCTCTTTTGTTGCCTATTGTATCTATTAAAGAAAGACGAAAAGAGGGTTGGTCTTCAAGCCCCGGACTTAAAAATTTAATATCTGCTGTTACCTCCACAGATAAAAAATGAAAGCTTTTTGATATGGGTATATCGGGTATAATAGTACTATCCGATTTCTTAGTGCTAAATATTTGTAGGGCAGGGTTAAAATAGTTTAATAATACTTGTTTTTGACCTTCTTCTTTCAATAAACTTTTTGGGTACAATAAATTTTGTGTACAAACTAAATTATTGATTAATTTAAAATTATCTAATAATTGACTCATATGATTTTTTACAGTATCGTTTCTAGTTTTTACTATAGATAAGTTGGGCTGAATGGTATAAAGTTGTTGGCCAGATAAGTAGTAATTTTTATAAATATAATCGGTCATAGCTCTACTCCATTCCATAAATGGCATTGATTGCTGGTTTCTAAAACTAGTACTAGTATCTATGACATCTGCAAGCCAAGATACTGCTTGAGGTGTGTAAGGTAATGAGGGATAGTTTTTAAGTACTAGTGTACTAATGGTGGGAGCTATATTATTATGAGAGTTAATGCTTAAAAACTTTTTTGGACTTTTTAACATAGGAGAAAATACAATAAAAGGGACGTGATAGTCATCAATACCACTAGTGGATGGGAAGCTTCCAATATGATGGTCGCCTGTTATAAAAAATATAGTATTCTTATATTCTGGTCGTTTTTCATATTTTGAAAAAAAGTTCTTTAAACAATCATCGGAAAACATATATGTCACCAATACTTGTTTGGTTTCTTTTAATGTTTTTTTAATTTTTAAGGTATCGGGCAATGCCGCCATTTTTTTATCAAATAATTTTCCATATTCATTTTGTTGGGCAAATAAATAGGGCATATGAGTTGTACCTGTATGATAAATATGTAAATAAGGTGTTTTTTTAATAGAGTCCATTACTTCAAAGCTTCTATTATATAATGCGTCATCTGGATAACCCATTGACCAACCTTCTGAGCCCACACCCATCATTTTATATTTAGAGCCATATTTAGTGAGTATCATATCTGTACCCTGTAAACGCATATAGCCACCCATATTATCAAAATCGGGATTAAATCCGATGAAAAATTTACTATGATATCCGTTGGCCCTTAATATTTTTATTAAGGATAAATGATCGGGCATTACATTCAGTAAGGAAAAACCTCTAGCCCCATAGGGCAGGGAACCTGTAATGGCAGGCTGTGCAGCAAATGTACCTGGGGCAGTACTTAAAAAATTATTCCAAGTGAGACTTTTTTTAGATAAAGCATCTAAAAAAGGTGTAAAACTTCCTGCATAGGCATCATCACCACTAAAATCTCGTGAGAGTCCTTCTACTACTATAATAACAATATTAGGTGGGGTAGTGACATCTAAATTAAAAAATGAGCCTAGAACATCACTACTATTATTTAAGTGTAATAAAGGATAAGTAGATTGAGTAAAAGTAAATGCTTGATTTTTTTGATAAAACTGAATGGCTTCATTCAAAGCTTCAGTATTGTAATGGCTAGCATCGAATTTATCTTTTTTGATTAAATACTCAATAATATCGTTACACCAAAATGTGAGTTTATTACAAGTAAAATAAAATGCTTTTTTTTCTTCAAAATTATTTTCATTAGGCATTATAAATTTTATAAGTAGTAAACTAGCAATACTAATACTTAAGAAAATTTTTATAATTATTCTACTAATTGTAAAGTGTCTGAATGCAAATTGATAAGCAACAAAATAAATAATTATATAGAATATAAAAGGCAAGAAGAATGTAATTCCACTGGTCATCATTTGTTTGGATGTTATCCAGGATTCCTGAAAACTTCTAGTGAGTATTTCGTGATCAAATGGCATATTGCGCTCAGCAAAAACCATTATTAAGCAGAGGCAAACACAAATAATTAATAAATTTAATGTGTGTGTAATTACTTTCCCTACAGAACTATGAAGCAGAAATAAAAGCCAAAGAGGTACAAACAATAAAAGGCCGTACAAAAAACAAGTGCCTACATCGTATATAAGACCTAAGAGTTCAAAAAGAATTGCTTTTTTTACAAATGATTTATAAGCAATTAAAAAATATTCATAGCCTCGCACAAGACAAAATGAAACCAGAAAAGCTAAAAACCCTCTGATGTAAAATTCAATAAAAAGGGATGATTTTTTATACATTGTAATGGGGTCAGTACAAATATACAATCTTTACATTGTTTAACTATTTATACTTACTTAATTCCGCTCATCCATCAGACTAAAATTCTAACATTATTTTATCTAATTTTAATTACTTTTTAATGCTATCATTTTTAAAGCTATCATTTTAAAGCCATTTGAAAGCTGTGAAACTATGAACCGAATTTTTAAAATTATATTATTTAGCGTATTTGTTATTATATACGCATCTACTAAAGCACAAACTAGCACTGAAAATATAGATAGTTTAGCAGGTCGTTTTATTAAAGATTTGCGAGCGGGTACTACCGAGAAATTATTGGCACATACTAATAAAACAATTTTCAAAGCAGGAGAAGAGCTTTGGTTTAAAGCTTGGATAGTAAATTCTTTATCTCATAAATATTTTACACATAGTAAAACTTTATATGCAGATTTGGTGAATGAAAAAGATAGTGCAGTTTCTCAGTTACTATTAAATATTCCAAGTGAAAGAACTGAAGGAAAGATTAAACTTTCCGATTCCTTGAAAGAAGGATACTATTGGTTAAGACTTTATACAGCAACAATACAGCGCTATGATACTAGTTCAATTCTTGTAGTGCCTATTTATGTAGTGAATAAAAAATTTCCTTCAACTTTTATAACTACTACTTTAGAAGAAAAACAAAAAACAAAAATTCCTACTGCCCCTCATTTACTATTTTTCCCTGAGGGCGGCGAGATTATTGCTGGCACCAATGCTACAGTAGCTATTCAAGCATTGGACGGTTTTGGAAATCCGTTAAAAGTGGAAGGCTATATCAATGATAATATGGATAGTTCTGCCATTACTTGGTTTAAAACAGATAGTTTAACTGGGCTAGGAAAAATATCTTTTTTTGTATCCAAAACTAAAAATTACATAGCCAATTATAAATGGCAAAATGAGTTAATGAAACAGAACTTGCCTTTTATAAATCACTATGCCAGTCAAATTTCAATTAAAGAACAAAATGCTACTTCTATTAAAGTAGTGGTTTCTCAAGGAGATTCATTATATAAAAAAGGAAAACAAACTTATTTATTAGGTATTCATAAAGACAGTCTTTGTTTTGCAAGTGTGGGGGTGGATATGTATGAATTATCTATTCCCAAAGCCTATTTCCCTGCTGGCACTTCCAAACTTTTATTATTTAACGAAGCGCAAGAAGTGGTAAGTGAAAGAACATTTTTTATTTCTAAGCCTAAAGAAGAACTTTTTATAAGTACTGATAAACAAAATTATGGCCCTAGAGAAAAAGTAATATTGACTATTTACAAAGGGGACTCTATTTTACATCCCAATTTTACCGCATTGTCGGTTGCCATCACCGATGATACTATCGTAAAAAATTTAAATGAAATTAATATTCAAGACAATACTTCAGCATTAAATGCTTCTTCTAAAAATGAAGACGACTTAGCAATGTTAATACAACCACCCCTTTTTAAAGGAAAAAATTATAGTAAAGAAGCCATAGGCAATAAAAGAGTGTTGCCACAAGTCGACTTGCCTGTGGATACACTCTTTGCTAATATAAAAGGTAGAATTCTTAATAGAAAAAAAATACCGGTGCCTGGAAGAATAGTAACTCTTTATACTAATAAGAAGTTTTATCTTTTTGATACCGATACCACCAATGCAAAAGGTGAATTTTCTTTTACGGTGCCTCCTTATTTGGATAGTATTCCCTTCACTTTACAAGTGAGCAATTTAAAAGGTAATAAAGTAGATGAGAAAATAATAATTGATGTAAAGTCTCCATTTCCCAAATTCTCAACACCCCTTTCTTTAAAAAAGAAATTCCCCATTAATGATTTGGACTTAGTCGCTAATTTAAGAAATATGCCTTTTGATGATATTTTTATGGGTACCGGTAAAGAATGGTTAAAATCGGTTTTTGTAAAATCTAGTATTAAAGCCAATAGTTATAATACCAGCAAAAGAGTAAGTAATTTTTCACAAATAATTACGGGGGAAGCTATTCAGAAAATGAATCCAACAGATGCTAGTACGGCTATGTTAATGATACCAGGCCTACATTTAAGAGCAGGCTATTTAACTTTAGGGGGTGTCACTTCCTTTAATATAAGCGCTAAAGATGAGCCTTTGCTGATTGTAGATGGAATTATAGTAGCAGGAGGAAATGGTCCTCAATCTGATTCTAATGAAGCTAATTATATGCATATAAATAGTAGTCCAGTAATGGAAGAAATGTCAAAAATTTCTCCTGATATAATTGATTTTATTGAGGTACTGAAAGGTCCGGAAGCTGCTTATTATGGAACAAGATCAAGTAATGGCGTTATTCTTATCAATACTCAAAGAAAGTCTAATTTTAGTAATCACTATGAAATGTATGGTACATTGGTGTATTATCCAGCATCTTATCATTTAGCACCATTATTCAATATGCCCGACTATTCATTGCTAGATATAAAAAATGCTTCTTTCAAAGATAACAGAGCTACTCTTTATTGGAATGGTCATTTATATAGTAATGCTAATGGTAAAGCACAAGTAGAATTTTACACAAGTGATAACAATACTAGTTATACTATTTCAGTAACCGGCTTAACGGCAGGGGGAGAAATTATTCATAAAAAATTAAGCGTACAAAGAAAGTAATAATTAATAATTTTTTAAAGCTTATTAATTAAATGACCTAGTACATCTTTAAAAGAAAAACCTTCTGTTAATTTTTCTTTATTTAATTTTTTATTTTCTACTAAAGCCCATAAAATAAACTCTTTCATAAAATAGCTATCTTCCTTATTAGTGTCAGGTGCATATTTTTTTACTAAGGCTTCTAATGGTTTTACTTCATCTAATACTTTTTTGTATTGTTTTTCGTCGAAGTCTTCATACAATTCAATACCCCCTTCTGCAATAAACCAATCTAGTAAATCTGAATAAGCGTTTCTTTCATTTTGCTTTTCAATTTTGCTAATTTTAGGAAATTGTAATTTAAATAATGAATGAATTGCTTTTTCAATTAAGTGAATAGCAATGACTTCAGCTCCTTCTTGTTCTCCTTCATACACTAATTCAATTTTTCCTGTAATAGCAGGTACAATGCCCATAAAATCGGAAAGTCGTACTGCAGTTTTAGATAATCCATTTTTAATGGCTCTTCTTTCTGCGGTACTAATTAAATTCTCCATCGCAGAAATGGTCATCCTAGCACTAACACCACTTTTAGCATCAATATATTCACTCTCTCTTGCTTCAAAGCTAATTTGCTCTAGAATATCTTTAGCTAAATTGGGAATATATACCAAATCAGATTGCGCCTTATTTATTTTTGCTTCTTGTTCCGTAATTTTTTTAGCAATGGCAATATTTTTGGGATAATGTGTTAGAATTTGGGATCCAATTCTATCTTTTAAAGGCGTTACAATACTTCCTCTGTTGGTGTAATCTTCGGGGTTGGCAGTGAATACGAATTGTATGTCTAAATTCATTCTAAGTTTAAAGCCTCTTATTTGTATATCTCCTTCTTGTAAAATATTAAATAGAGCTACTTGAATCCTGGCTTGTAAATCGGGCAGTTCATTAATTACAAAAATACATCTGTGCGCTCTTGGAATCATTCCAAAATGAATGACGCGCTCATCGGCAAAAGATAATTTTGCATTGGCTGCCTTAATAGGGTCTACATCTCCAATAATATCCGCTATAGTTACATCTGGGGTGGCAAGCTTTTCAAAAAATCTTTCATTGCGGTGTAACCATTCAATGGGAGTAGCATCGCCTTTTTCATTCATTACTTCCTTGGCATATCTTGAAATGGGTGCTAGTGGATCATCGTTTATTTCAGAACCCGCTACTACAGGGATATACTCATCGAGTAATTGTATCATTAATCTTGCCAATTTCGTTTTTGCTTGGCCCCTAAGTCCTAGTAAATTAATATTGTGTTTAGAAAGAATGGCTCTTTCTAATTCTGGAATAACACTATCCTCAAAACCGTGAATTCCTTCAAAGGCAGGAATGCCTTCTTTCATTTTTAGAATAAGATTATCCCTGAGTTCGTCTTTGATACTTTTAGGGGTATAACCTTGCTTTTTTAAATCACCTAAGTTTTTTATTTTTTCAATCATCATAAAAATGTTTTTGTACTAATTATTTAAGTTTCTTTTTTCTATTGGTTTCATAATCTTGAAATATCATTTCACCTAAACCTTTTAAGCCTGTATAGAAAGCTTTTCCCTGATTAGCTTCTGTAAACTCATTTATAAATCTTTGTAAATAGGGGTCTTGAGCAATCATAAATGTAGTGATAGGAATATGCAATTTTCTTGCAATTTTGGCTTGGTTATAACATTTCTCTACAATGTATTGATCAAGTCCATTACTATTCATATAATAATTACCATCGGCTTCTCTAATACAGCTCGGTTTGCCGTCGGTAATCATAAATATTTGTTTATTGGTATTTCTTTTTCTTCTTAAAATATCCATAGCAAGTTGTAAGCCTGCTACAGTATTGGTATGATAAGGTCCTACTTTCAAATAAGGTAGCTCTTGAATACTAATGGTCCAGGCATCATCACCAAATACTAGAATATCAATGGTGTCTTTGGGATAACGAGTAGTAATTAATTCCGCCAAGGCCATCGCTACTTTTTTGGCAGGTGTGATTCTGTCTTCTCCATATAAAATCATACTGTGGCTAATATCAATCATTAACACAGTGCTCATTTGTGATTTTTGCTCGGTTTGTTCTACTACTAAATCATTTTCATCTAAATTGAATGTCTCAATACCGTGATTGATTTGTGCATTTTTAATACTTTCTGTTAAAGAAATATTTTCAATGGCATCTCCAAAATGATATTCTTTCAATTCTCCATTTTTTTCATCTCCTTGACCTAAGGTTTTTGTTTTATGATTTCCTTTACCTGCTTTTTGTAAATTTCCGAATATATTATTTAAAGCTTGTTGACGAATTGCTCTTTCCGTTTTAGCTGTTATTTTAGTTTCTCCTTCACCCCCGTCTACAATTTCTTGTCTGATATAACCTTTCTTTTTTAGGTCTTCTATAAAATCATCAATAGTATAATTTTCGTCAGTTAATTTATATTCTACATCCAATTCACGCAACCAACTTATAGCTTCCTCAAAATCACCTGAAGTGTGTACAATTAATTCTTTAAATATCTCAAACAATTTATCAAAAGGAGATATAGAGGGCGCTTCGTAAGTGGTGAAATGAAATCCTTTCATTTGATATACTTTATAAGGCTTGTGATATACTTTATAGGGCTTGTCAATTAATAAGCTTGTGTAAATTTAATTGTAAAAACGCATTTTTCTATAATTTGTTTAATGCTCCGAAATACTTCTGGGCTTAATTTAGTAACAAACTAAAGGTATTGTATAAGATTGCTTATTTTTACTTATAAATTTTAAATTATGTCAACAAAAATTACTATTAATAACAATGGGTCATTAAAAATCGAAGGTAATTTTACTATCGAAGATCGTAATGGTAACAAGTACGATTTGGCAGGAAGAGAAGTAATTGGTTTGTGTCGTTGCGGTTTAAGTAAAAACAAGCCATTTTGTGATGGATCACATAACGGTAACTTTTCACACGAAGCAGTTGCTTTTGCCCTTCCTCCTAAAAAAAATGTATAATAGGTAGCTTATTTATAAGTGCTATTAACTTTTCAAGCTAGCTAAGTCAATCACAAAGCGATATTTTACATCGCCTTTCAACATTCTTGTATAAGCTTCATTGATGGCCTGCATAGGTATTATTTCTATATCAGAAACAATATTATGTTGAGCACAGTAGTCTAACATTTCTTGAGTTTCTTTCATACCTCCAATAGAAGAACCAATAACACTTCTTCTGTTAGTGACTAAAGAAAATGGTTGCACTTTAGGCGCTTCAATAGGCAGTCCCACCACCAGCAATTTACCATTAGTGGTTAATAAATTTAAATAAGTTGTAAAATCGTGGTTGGCAGATATGGTATCTAAAATGACATCAAAATAACTATTGTATTTTTTCATAGTTTCTGTATTCGTACTTACTATGAAATGAGTAGCACCTAATTTTTTAGCATCGGCCTCTTTGGAAGGGGAAGTGCTTATAACAGTTACTTCAGCTCCAAAGGAAACGGCAAATTTTACACCCATATGTCCTAGGCCTCCTAATCCAAGCACGGCAACTTTCATTCCTTTTTTCACACCAGCAAAAACCAGAGGAGAATAAGTAGTAATACCCGCACATAATAAAGGAGCTACTGCGGCTAAATTTAATTTTTCTGAAATATGTAAAGTATATCTTTGGTCAACAACAATTTGAGTGGAGTAACCACCCATCGTAATACCATTACCATTTCTTTCTTTTGCATTATAAGTACCTGTCATACCTTCAGCACAATATTGTTCTAAACTCTCCTGACAATTCTTACAAGTTCTGCAACTATCTACCATTACACCCACACCGGCCAAATCTCCCACTTTAAATTTTGATACCCCTTTTCCTACGGCACTCACTTTTCCTACAATTTCGTGACCAGGTACCATTGGATATATAGAGCCACCCCATTCATTTTTGGCTTGATGTAAGTCGCTATGACAAACTCCACAATATAATATTTCTACTTGAACATCGTTGTCTCCTAAAGCTCTTCTATCAAAGCTGTAAGCTTCTAAAGGGGTAGTAGCGCTGAGTGCTGCGTATGACTTAGTATTGGGCATAGATTATAATTTTGAAAGATAAAGTTACGGCGGTATTTTTATAGAACCTTGTTATTTATTTATTTTTTATTTAAAATCTTATATTAAATTTAGGCAATAATATATTTTAATAAACTTCTTATGATACAGCCTTCTACATTGCAATTTTTAAAAACAATTAAAAAAAATAATAATAAAGAATGGTTTGATAAAAATAGAACTAAGTATGAAAATGCTAAACAAGATTATTTGGCTTTTGTCACAGAAGTGCTTTTAGGCTTGAAATTGAAAGATAAAACCCTCCAATTATTAGAGCCTAAGCAATGTGTATTTAGAATTAATAGAGATGTAAGATTTAGTAAAAATAAAGACCCCTACAAAACCAACTTTGGAGCTAGTTTTAGTAAGGGAGGTAAAAAAATTGATTGTGCAGGTTATTATTTTCATTTAGAACCCGGGGCTAGTTTTATTGCTGGCGGATATTGGATGCCTATGGCACCTGAATTAAAAAAAATTAGACAAGAAATTGATTATAGTTTTAAAGAGTTTAAAAGTATTTTACTTGCCAAAAAATTTAAATTAAATTTTGGAGGGCTAAGTGAATCAGAAAAATTAGCAAGACCGCCCAAGGGCTATGAAATAGATCATCCTGCTATTGAATATTTAAAATTAAAAAGTTTTGTAGTTTCTATGCAAATAAGTGATAAAGAAGTGCTTGATAAAAATTTAGTAAAAAAAGTAATTAGCAATTTTGAATTGCTAATGCCCCTTATACATTTTATGAATAAAGCGGTGGATGAATAATAATTATTTCTTTTTTTTCAATTTTGATTTTTCTTTGTTTTGAGCTACTCTATATTTTACAATGGCTTGTATGAGTTTTCTTGGAAGAGGTTGATCACAGGGGAATTGTATAGTTCCTTTAGAAGTTTTATAATTAAGTAATTCTTTTTTGAAAGCAATTATAGGACTAGCAGTAGGGAAAAAACCATAATGATTTTTAAAAGCTGCAAAATACACAAGTATACCTTCCTGTTGAAACGCGGGCATTCCATAACTTATAAGCTCTTGAGCTGTTGGCGCTGCTTTTTGAATAATTTTTCTAAAATTTTCAAGTGTCGCTCTTTTCTCTTTGGGTTGAGCATCAATATATTCTTTAATAGAGGCAACTTTTTTCATTCATAAATATTTTTAGTCTTATATAATATATTGTGCTGCAAGTGTTGTAAAGTTAGCTACTTCAGTAGCTTCCCAAATTTTATCTTTTTGTAAATAAGGCGCTATTATGTTGGCAACTAAGGGAGCTACTTGTATAGCTATTTTGGCATCTAAAAAAAGCAATCTACATCTTCTAGCCAAAATATCTTCAACGCACATAGCCATTTCGTATTGAACAGCATAAACTATATCGGCTTTTGTGTAGGCGTAATTGGGGTGGATAGCTTCAATTAATGAAGGTTCCTTTTTTACAATTTCATTTATTCTTTTTTCTTTTTCTACTTTATCTCCTATGGGGGTAATTTGAGATATACATTTTTGTTTAGGTAGTTTAGCTATAAAAGAGGCGTTATCAACAGCGTCTGCTGCCATTTTTCTATAAGTAGTCCATTTACCTCCTGTTATAGTAATAAGTCCGCTAGCAGCCACACTTAAATGATGTTCTCTTGAAATAAGTGCCGTGCTTCCTTTTCTTTTTTGTTGTATTAAGGGTCGTAAACCTACATAGACACTATTAATATCTGATCTTTGTATAACCCTGGTGCCATATTTATTTAAATGCTTTATTATAAATGAAATTTCTTCTTCTAACGCTTTTGGTTCATATGAAATTTGCTCTATGGGGGTATCTGTGGTACCCACAATAACTTTGCCTTGCCAAGGTACTGCAAATAAAACGCGACCATCCTCTGTTTTAGGAATCATCATTGCATTGTTGCCTTGAAAAAAACTGGCCTCTATAACTAAATGTATTCCTTGAGAAGGACTTACTAAATGATGTTTCAAATGATCGTCCATTTGTACTACTTCATTAGTAAATACACCAGTAGCATTCACTACGGCTTTTGTGAAAAGACTGTATTTTGTTTGCGATAATTGATCTATACACTCTACCCCTGTAATTTTTCCATTGGTTTTTATAAATCCGGTGGCTTTACAATAATTCACTACAGTAGCTCCTTTTTTTATGGCAGTGGCAGCTAATTCAATGGCTAAGCGACTGTCATCAAATTGACCATCATAATAAAGAATGCCTCCCACTAAATTTTTAGAATTAATGGAGGGTAATTGAGAGATAGTTTCTTTTTTTGAAAGAATTTTTGTTTTTCCTAAAGTTAATTTTCCTGAAAGCAAATCATAAAAAATAAGTCCTAAGCCATAGAATAATTTTTCCCAATAACTAAAAACAGGAACAATAAATGGTTGAATGGAGGTTAGATGCGGAGCATTTTTTAAAAGATTGCCTCTTTCTCTCAAAGCTTCTCTGACTAGTTTAATATTACCCTGTTCCAAATATCTTACGCCACCGTGTACTAATTTAGTAGACCTACTGGAAGTGCCCTTGGCAAAATCAAATCCTTCTATTAGCAAAGTGGTATAACCTCTTAAAGCAGCATCTAAGGCAGTACCTAATCCTGTGGCGCCCCCACCAATTACTATAATGTCCCATTGCTTTTGGGTAGCCAAGGATTTTAATTGATCGCTTCTATTCATACTATTTTTAACAAGAGTGACTCAAAATTACTTATATTTATTAGTATTAAATGGTCTTATTAATAGTATAAAATTATTCTATGAAAATTCTTCTACCTTTTTTATGTTTTAGTTTTTTGTCAATGCCCTTAGTGGCTCAAATTCCAGAAGGCAAAACTGTTACTAGTTCTTTATATATATATTCTCTTGAAACTGGAAAAGCGAATTTACTACTTAGTGAAAAAAGACATTTTGAGGCGCCCAATTGGTCTCGCGATGGTAAATTTTTATTAATTAATGCATCGGGTATATTGGAAAAAATAAGTATTAAAGGTGAAAAGTTAGGAGCGCTCCCTATACAAGATATAAAAAACGCAAACAATGATCACGGTTATAGTTTCGATGGTAAAACTTTATTTATTTCAAGTAGCATACCTTCCATAAAAGAAAACTCTTCTTTTATTTTTAAAGTGCCTAGTGATGGAGGCACTCCTATCAAAATAACAGCAAATACACCTTCTTATTGGCACGGTGTCTCTCCCGATGGTAAAACCATTGTTTATTGTGCTGAACGAAATGGTAATTATGATGTGTACTCCATAAGTACTAACGGTGGGGCAGAAACTAGATTAACTGAGACAGAGGGTTTAGATGATGGCCCCGAATTTAGCCCTGATGGAAAATATATATATTTTAATTCTTTTAGATCGGGTAAAATGCAAATATGGAGAATGCGGGCTGATGGATCTCATCCAGAGCAAATAACTTTTGATAATTATTCAAATTGGTTTGCACATATTCATCCCAATAATAAACAAGCCGTTATAATTAGTTATGTAGAAGATCAAAAGCAAGCACATCCGTTTGGAAAACAGGTAAAATTAAGATTAGTTAATTTGGAAGATAAAACTATTAAAGACTTAACTGATCCTTTTTTTGGGGGACAAGGTACCATCAATGTACCTTCTTGGTCTAATGATGGTAAGAAATTCGCCTTTGTTACTTATGCTTTAGAAGATAAAACTAAGTAATAGTTATTTGCACTTAAATAAAAAAGACTTACAAAATTTAATGCTGTGATTCAAGTACATTTGCAATACTTAATGAATGTATTTTTCTTTCTATGAAAAAAATAGTTATTGCCCTTAGTTTAATTGTTACAGTTTTCATTTCTATCACATTAACAGCACAAGATACTGCTACTATTTCTAAGCTGCCCTTGCACAAAAGAAATATTTTTACTTTGGGATTATATAAGCAACCAGGAGCAGATTCTATGGTTGATTTCGTTGATGGTGTATACCGCGTTTTTAATATTAAGAAAATTCGAAGCCAAGAAGAAAAGACAGACAAACTACATTATACTTTTGTACCTGGTATAGAATACAGTTTAGCAACTGGCTTTGCCAGTTCTGTAAGTGCTAGTGTGATACTGCCATATAAAACAAAATTGGATAACAGGTCTATTATTTCTTCTGAATTAAAATACACGCAAAACAAACAAATCATTTCACAAGTAGTTTCGAATCTTTGGTTAAAAAATAATGAATACAATATTAATACCAACTGGGCCTATTTAAAATATCCTCAAAAAGATTTTGGCTTAGGCAGTAGCAGTAGTTTAAACTTAGTTGATGAGCTTGATTATTCTTATCTGAAATTATATCAATCTGTTTTAAAAAGAATTTCACCCAATTTATATTTTGGACCTGGCTTAAACATAGATTATCATTGGAATATCACAGATACCACTACCCAAAATAAACCCATCAATGGTTTTAAGGAATATGGTTTTACCCAACATTCCAATTCAGTAGGTCTTTTACTTAATCTATTATATGATACTAGAAAATCTTTGGTGAACCCAGTAGCGAATAGTACTTATTTCAATGTAGTATATAGAGACAACCTCAGTTTTTTAGGAAGTGATGTTCCTTGGCAAACATTTGTATTAGATTATAGAAAATATCTTCCTTTCCCTAAAGAAAGCAAAAATATTTTGGCATTTTGGTCTTACAATATTTTTACGCTTGCTGGAAAGCAACCTTATTTAGATTTACCTTATACAGCAGCAGATACTTATAATAATACAGGAAGAGGGTATATTCAAGGAAGATTCAGGGGTGCACAATTGGTATATGCTGAATCGGAATATCGTTTCGGTATTACTGAAAACGGTTTTATTGGGGGAGTTGTATTTGCCAATGTGCAAAGTGTTTCTGAGAGGCAGGATAAACCTTTACAATCTATTTTACCTGGTTACGGTGCAGGTATTCGTATTAAATTAAGTAAACATTCCAATACCAATATTGCCATTGATTATGGAATGGGTAGCGGAGGCTCCAAAGGTATATTTATGAACTTAGGTGAAGTATTCTAAGAACTTTAATTTGCTTATATGCAAGCCCATCGTTATTTTAAAGTGTATAAGCCCATAGATATGGTCTCTCAGTTTCTAAGTCCCCATAATGTAAAATTATTAACTCATTTACAATTTCCTTTCCCTTCTGGTACACACGCTATTGGTAGATTAGATAAAAACTCTGAAGGACTTTTATTACTTACTACCAATAAAAAAATTACAAAGCTTTTATTTCAAAGTCCTGAAAAACATTATAGAACTTATCTTGTCCAAGTTAAAAATAAAGTTTCACCCACTACACTTATCCATTTAGCGAAAGGCATTCAAATTAGTTCAACACAAGGAACACTTTTTACAACAAGTCCTTGCCTTGTTAAAGAGGTAGAAGCTCCCCATCATTTTATAGCAAACTCAAAGCCGCTGCATAAAAATGTAGAAAACTCTTGGCTAGAGATTACTTTAACAGAAGGTAAATTTCATCAAGTTAGAAAAATGGTAGCTGCAGTAAATCATTCTTGTCTTCAACTTATTAGAATTTCAATTGAAGATATGAATATAAATTCAATGCAACCAGGTGAGGTAGTAGAGTTAAATGAAAATGAATTTTTTACACTACTTAAACTAAATATGTACCATTAAAATTTTATAATGTCAGCTCCAAGAGGTCATTAGGTTTATTTTGAATAAAAAATCTTAATTTGTATCTGATTTAATTTGAGTGTATCAATTTTTATAACTTATCCATTATGAAAAAATTATTATACCTATTTTTCGTAACATTTTCTTCCATACTTTTTATACAGTTCAAGGGGTATAGTCAAAAAATTGATTATGCTAAAGTGAATACCACTATTCAAAATTTAGTTGATAAAAATAAATTTAGTGGGGTAGTGCTCATTGCTGAAAAAGGAAAAATTAAATATGAAAAAGCCAACGGCTATATTGAATATGCAACGCAAGCTCCTTTACAAAATTCAACCCTATTTGAACTGGCATCTGTAAGCAAACAGTTTACAGCTATGACTATTATGATGTTGCAAGAAAAAGGTTTGTTACACTATGATGATTTAGTAGAGCAATATATTGATATACCTTATAAGAATATTACTATTAGGCAATTATTAACTCATACTAGTGGCTTACCCGATTATCAAGCCATTATGGATGAGCATTGGGATAAATCTAAAGTGGCCAATAACAATGATATAATTACTTATTTAAACAAATATGCACCCCCTAAATTATTTGAGCCCGGCACTCAATATTTATATAGTAATACTGGCTATGTGATTTTAGCAAGTATTACAGAAAAAGTAAGTGGCAGAGATTTTATAGAATTTTGTACCAACGAAATTTTTCATCCACTTAAAATGAAAAATACAGCTATTCGAACTTTGGAACAAAAAGCTGCTATTACCAATTTTGCTTTGGGGCATATTTTTATTCCAGAAAAAAATGACTATATCAGAGCCGATTCTTTTCCTTCTTCGAATTATACTATTTGGTTAGGTAATAGAAAAGGTCCTGGAAGAATTAGTTCCACAGTGGAAGACTTATTAAAATGGGATCAAGCATTGTATTCAGGTAAATTAATTCAACCCACAACTTTGGCTCAAGCTTTCACACCTATGACATTAACAACAGGTAAAATTTCAAATTATGGATTTGGATGGGAGCTAATACCGCAGGATAATATTGTGTGGCATAATGGCGATAATCCCGGATATAAAACAATTATTGTTCGATTTTTAGAAAATAAAGCTACACTTATTATACTTTGTAATAATGCCAGTGATGCATTTGAAAATCTTACCTCCGATCTTAAAAAATTAATTCAAGGCCATTAAAAAAGCCTTCCTCCATTTTTGGAAGAAGACCTTTTAAGTGTTAGCTTGAAAGAGATTATTCTTATAAATTCTTTTAATGTATAACAGGTAGCTGAATGACAGAAGCATCATTGTAAATACGAATGGTAGCTTTTTTAAAGTCGCTATCCTTAGCCTCGTAGATATTCATAAATTGTTGTGGGTTTCTATCTACTAAAGGAAACCAGCTACTTTGAATTTGAATCATCATTCGGTGACCTTTTTTAAAAGTATGTGCTACATCGGGTAAAGTAAATTTTACAGCAGTGGGTTTGTAGGGAACAAAAGCTTCTGGCTTCTCAAAACTATTTCTGTATTTACCTCTCATTATTTCTCCTCTCACCAATTGTTGATAGCCACTCATTAGATAATCTTTTTTATTGGTTTCATATTCAAAATTGTCTGGATAGACATCAATGAGCTTCACTACAAAATCTGCATCGGTACCAGATATAGCCACCATTAAATCGGCCACTACAGGTCCTCCCAAAGTGAGATCCTCTGTTAAAATAGGGGTTTTATAAACTAGTACATCGGTTCTTCTTGAAGTAAATTTTTGATCATCATCCATATATTCTCTATAATGTCTTGCAGGTTTGCTTTTCATCATATAATTATCAGAAATATAAGGCACGGGTTTAGCAGGGTCACTTATATATTCTTCGTAACCTGAAAGGGTAGAAGCTTTGTTGCCTAGTTTTAGATTTCCGTGATCGCTTAATAAATAAGCTTGCATTTTCATATTGGCAACGGGCCAAGTAGGTAATTGTCTCCACTCATTACTTCCTGAAAAAAAGATATTGGCTTCTTTAATTTGATCAATGCTGCCTTTATTTTTTAAATAATAATTAAAGAAAGGCAATTCAATATTTTTACCATACCATTCGCTGGTATTAGATCCAAATTGAACATTACCTAAATGGGTGCCATCATTACTTGCCCATTGTCCGTGGTACCAAGGTCCCATTACTAATTTATTATTATTCTTGGCTTTGGCTTCAATAGCTTTATATAAATTCCAAGCGCCAAAACAATCTTCTGCATCATATAATCCTCCTACCACTAAAGTGGCAATATTTGGATTTATCTCTTGTACATTTTTTCTAGTATTTCTTATTTGCCAAAATTCATCATAATTAGGATGTGCCATTAAATCTTTCCAGAATTTAATACTATCTCCCATCAATTTTGTAAAATTAGGTATAGCCCCTGTTTGTAAATAAAAATCAAAATTATCGGGGTTGGTAAAATTAAATCCAGCAGGACCTACAGTAGTGGGTGTGGGTCTTGGTTTTCCAAAACCTGAGTAAAAAGCAAAACCATCGGCTAGCATAAAAGCACCATTGTGGTGAAAGTCATCGCCAATAAACCATTCTGTTACGGGGGCTTGCGGACTTACTGCTTTTAATGCAGGATGATTACTAAGGGAAGCTAATGTAGCATAAAAGCCTGGGTAGGAAATACCCATCACACCTACATTACCATTGTTATTATTTATATTTTTTACCATCCAATCAATGGCATCATAAGTGTCAGATGCTTCATCGGTTTGGGTAGGTTTTTTATTTGGAATATAAGGTCTCACATCTTCAAAAACACCTTCACTCATCCAACGACCTCTTACATCTTGAATTACTAAAATGTAATTTTCTTTTAAAAAATATTTTCTAGGAGAGTTCCAATAGCTCGCAAATACAGTTGGTCCATAAGGTCTGCAAGAATAAGGCGTTCTTTCTAATAAAATAGGATGTTTTTCTGTATTATCCTTGGGCGCATAAATAGTGGTAAATAATTTGATTCCATCACGCATTGGAATCATTAATTCTGTTTTAGTATAATTATTAACTACCCAAGTTGAATCGATAGTTTGCGCATAAGTTATAAAAGGAACTGCGGCCAGTAATAAAAAAAAGTACTTTTTCATAGTAAGTATATTTAGATGCACTAAATATACAAAAATTAAGATTCCACCATATCATATAAATGATGAATGAGTCCATCAGCCAAGCCTATCTTGGGAACGAGCATTTCATTAATATTAGCCCATTTGCAAATGGCATTATGAATTTTTAAAGCAGGCACAATAACTTCTGCTCTATCTTCTTTAATAGTGTATTTATCCATTCTTTCTTGCACACTTAAAGGCTCCATTTCTTTATAAATGTCTTTAATTTCTTCATAGCTCATAGATTTTCCTGATTTGCCTCCTATGAGGGCATATATTTTATTTATATTACCTCCTGAACCAATACCAATAATATTATCATATTTTTTTGAAAGATCTTTGAGGGTTTCTTTTAACTCATCCCAGGTACTGTCTTTTACTTTATTGGTGAGTAATCGTACAGTACCAATATTGAAAGACTTTTGTATAATTATTTTTCCTTTATGGTATAAAGTAATTTCAGTACTACCGCCTCCTACATCAATGTATAAATAGCTTTTATCATTATCTAAAAATTCTGCAATGTGGTTTTCATAAATTATCTCAGCTTCTAATTCACCAGTGATTACTTCAATTTCAATACTTGTTTCAGATTTAATTTCTTTGATAACTTCTTTGGCATTTTCAGCATCACGCATAGCACTGGTGGCACAAGCCATATAATGTTCTACCTCATACACTTTCATTAAATTATTGAACGCTTTAATGGTATTAATGAGCATTTTCTTTTTTTGATTGCCAATACTACCTTTTTCAAAAACATCAAATCCTAATCTTACTGGAATTCTTAACAGACTTAATTTGTTGAAACTAACTTCTTTTCCTTTTTTTAAAACTTCACAAATGAGTAATCTTGCGGCATTACTTCCAATATCAATGGCTGCGAGTATCAATGTAGTGCTATTTTTTTCCTATTAAATAATGGTAGGTTTCCACCTGTGATTTTACTATTTTCTTCCTGAGGGAAGGTACATAATTATTGTTTAATTCAGCATTTAAAATTCTTGCTTTTTGATTGTCTTTTAATTGAATGTTTATAATGTCAATTAATTCTTTTTTTATTTTGGGATCTACAATAGGAACTGCTACTTCAATGCGGTGGTCTAAATTTCTAACCATCCAATCGGCACTTGAAATAAATACTTTTTCATTGCCTTTATTGTGGAATAACATTACGCGCGCGTGTTCTAGGTATTGGTCTACAATACTGATAGCATTTATAGAGCTTTTTGTTTTAGGGGTACTTTCTTTTAAAGTAAGAATGCTTCTAATAATTAAATTTACTTTGACTCCATTTTTGATGGCTTTGTATAAAAGGTCAATTAATAATTGATCACTCAAAGAATTAAGTTTTACAGTTATTTGTGCAAAGTGACCTTGTTTGGCAAATTTTATCTCTTCATTAATTAAATGTATTATGCTTTTACGCATATTTAAAGGAGATATTAATAAATGTTTTGTTTTTTCCAAAGGTTTATAGCCTAATTGCCAATTCATTAAAAAACTGAAAACTTTATTTACTTCAGCTAGTATAGGTTTGGAAGCTGTTAACAAACAGTGGTCTGCATAAACTCTTGCTGTTTTTTCATTTAAGTTTCCAGTACTAATAAATCCGTATTGTTTAATTTTGTTATCCACCTTTTTTTGAATCAAACAAATTTTTGCGTGCACTTTTACATTGGGAATACCTACCAAAACTTTAATACCTTCTTCTTCCATAACAGTTTTCCATTCTAAATTAGCCTCTTCATCAAATCTTGCTTTAAGTTCTAAAAATACGGTAACCTCTTTGCCATTTCTAGCAGCATTAATTAAGGCATTAATAACTTTAGAATTATTGGCTAAACGGTAAGCTGTTATTTTAATGGAAAGTACATTGTCATCCATAGCTGCTTCTCTTAACATATCAATGACCGGATCAAAACTATGGTAAGGAAAATGCAGCATCACATCTTTTTTCAATATCACTTCAGAAACTTGGGACTTATTTCTAAAGGCTGGATGCACAAAAGGTTTAGGTCTTTCCTGCTTTTCTACTAGTACCTCAGGAAAATCCATAAAATGTCTAAAATTATGTATATGGCCTCCCGGTATAATACTGCTTTTACGAGTAAGATGTAATTTTTGTATTAAAAAGTCTAAGAGTTCAGCGTTCATATCTTTATCATATACAAAACGAACTGGTTTTCCTTTTCTTCTATTTTTGACACCTTTAGAAATTTTTTCTACAAAATTTAATCCTACTTCTTGATCTAGATCTATCTCGGCGTCCTTTGTAATTTTAAAAACGTGGGCATCGAATTGATTAAATTTAAAATGAGAAAATATAATGGGTAAATTAAATTTAATAATGTCTTCTAGTAACATAATATATTTAGCGCCTTTGGCCGAGGGAAGAATTACAAATCGACCAATGGATTTGGAAGGAATTTCAATTAAAGCAAATTTTTCGTGGTAGGCATTTTGCTTATTCCTCATCACAATAGCTAAATACAAACTTTTATCGCGTAAATAAGGAAGTTCTGGTAATTTTTCAATCATTAATGGAATAATATAAGGTCGCACTACTTCATCAAAATAATTTCTTACAAATATTTTTTGAGTTAGATTTAATTTTCGTTCATTGGTAATAATTACTTTTCTTTTTATTAATTCTTTATTGATATTATTCCAAATACGATTAAATTCACTTTGTTGCTTTAAAACTACTTTTTGTATTTCATCTAAAATTTGTTGAGGAGAATCTAGAATGTCTATATTTAAAGATTTCTTTTTATCAATAAATTCTACCATTCTTTTGAGCGTAGCTACTCGCACTCTGAAGAATTCGTCTAAATTGTTGGAGAAAATACCTAAGAATCGAATTCTATCTTTAAGTGTAACAGTTTTGTCATTGGCTTCTTGTAGTACTCGACCATTAAAACTTAACCAGCTAATGTCTCTAGGTATGTAAGGATGCTTCATTCTTTTTTTCTTAGTGTGTAAAAATAAGATTTATACTAGAAATGAAATTCGGCTTAATATTCTGGTTACAATTTAATAATACTAAGTTAACAATACCTAAATATTCAGTTTATGTAAATGTTCGTTTTTTACATAAACTATATAGATGGATAAAAGACCAATGGAAATATGTATTGTAAGTGACTTGCATTTAGGCACATTTGGTTGTCAAGCCAAAGAGTTATTAAATTATTTGAAAAGTATAAAACCAAAAACTCTAATTCTTAATGGGGATATTATTGACATTTGGCAATTCAACAAACGCTATTTTCCAACGAGTCATATGGCTGTGATCAAACAAATTTTTAGTATGGCCAGTAAGGATACAAGGGTAATTTATATTACGGGTAATCACGATGAAGCTTTACGCAGGTATGCCGATTTTGAAATGGGCAATATTCAGCTTACAGATAAAATTGTTTTTGAAATTAATGGTGAAAAAAATTGGGTATTTCACGGTGATGTTTTTGATAGAACTACTAAAGGCAGTGCCAAATTGCTGGCAAAGTTAGGAGGCTATGGGTATGATTTACTCATTCTTATTAATAGTATTGTGAATTGGAGCTTGAAACTTATGGGAAAGGAAAAAATGAGTTTGAGTAAAAGAGTAAAAAATGGTGTTAAAAAAGCAGTTTCTTGGATTAATAATTTTGAACAGACAGCAGCAGAATTGGCTATTGAAAATAATTACCAATATGTTATTTGTGGTCATATTCATCAACCACAACAGCGAGTGGTAACCAATGAAAAAGGATCAGTAACCTACTTGAACAGTGGGGATTGGATTGAAAATTTAACCTCCTTAGAATATTATGATAATGCTTGGAATTTATATCATTATGACCCTAAACAATTTGAAGAAGAAACCCAAAGTCGAAAAAATAAAATTATTCATATGAGAGAAGAGTTAAGTGTAATGACGCAAGAGGTAGCTTTTCAAGTTTCTTTATAAAATTTAAGTATGAAAATATTTTACGCCATACAAGGAACGGGGAATGGCCATATTAGTAGAGCTGAACAATTGTATCCTTATTTGAAAAAATTTGGTGAAGTAGATTTCTTTTTAAGTGGCTCTAATGCACAATTAGAAACGCCACTTCCTATTAAATACAAAAGTAAAGGTATCAGTTTGCATTATAAATCTACAGGTGGAATGGATTATGGAAAAATTTCAAAATCACTCAGTTTTAATATTTATAAAGAAGCTAAAGCTTTACCTATTGAAAAATATGATGTCATTATAAATGATTTTGAATTTATTACTTCTTTGGCTTGTATGTTAAAAAAGAAAAAAAGTATTCAGTTTGGACATCAAGCTAGTTTTCAAAGCAAATTAACCCCTAGGGCTAAAAATTTTGATCCTATTGGAAATTGGGTCTTGGATAAATTTGTCAGAAGTACTCATTATATGGGACTCCATTTCGAAGCTTATGATAACAATATTTTTAATCCTATTATTAAAGAAGAAATTGTTCAAGCAACTCCCACTAATGAAGGACACATAACGGTTTATTTACCACAATATTCCCTTTCAGTTTTAACCCCTTATTTATGGGCACAAACAGCTTATAATTTTCAAGTTTTCACTAAGGAAGTAAAACAAAAAATTAAGTATCATAATATTACTTTACTACCTATTGATAATGCTAGTTTTACTAAAAGTTTAATAAGTTGCTTTGGTATTATAACTGCGGGTGGTTTTGAAACACCTGCTGAAGCTTTGTATTTAAAAAAGAAATTACTAAGTATACCTATTCTTAATCATTTTGAACAACAGTGTAATGGAGCTGCTATGGAAAAATTGGGGGTGAAAGTGATTAAAAAAATTGATAAAAATTTCCATCAAATATTTGCTCAGTGGGTTCAATCTACGACCACCATTGATTTTAAATTGACACACTCTACAGAGTCGGTAGTAAATATATTAATGCAACAAATACCTATTAATCAAAGAGCTTAAACAATAATTTATTGAGTGTATGTATATCATTCTAAATCAAAATAAAGAAACCATTGCTTATATTCAAAATATGATGATATTAGATGTACAGCAAGAAAAAGTAATGGGTATTTTAATTGGGGATTGTTTTTTTGGAAGAAATAAAAAAGTAGTGGGTAAAATTTTCAATCAAACTGCTTACCTACTCAATGGAGAAATGGTAGGAAAAATTGAATTAAATAAAAATTATAAAAACACTACTATTAAAAAAAGTTTAATGTCTCAAGCTTGGGATATACTTATGAGTATAACAGAGCATACCGGTGCTTGGATTGTTGCTACCAAAAAATGGAGTAAAATGGAGCTTAGTAAACATTTAGAATAAGCCCTACTTCACCATACTGCCGTAAATTATTCTTTCAATTTTATTGGTTAAGTCGCCGTGAGAATTAGGTGTATGTTGTGTCATTACTAAAACTACTAAATGATCAACGGGATCGGCCCAATAATTAGTTCCATAATAACCACCCCAAGAAAAAGAACCTTTGTTTCTTGCATTCAAGCGAGCCGACTTTTCTGAAGTAATAGAAAAGCCCAAACTAAAATCATCATTACCATTGGTTTTAAAATCCATTTGAGGACTAATCATTATGGCAGCAGTTCGAGGAGCAATAATTTGTTTGCCATTATATTTTCCTTGATTTAATATCATTTGTAAAAAAATGGCATAATCGTAAGCTGTAGAAGATAAACCCGCACCTCCTGAAAAATAAGTTTTAGGTACTAAAGGATAATTAGGATTCAAATTTCTAAAAGTGGGACTCCATTCAATTATTTGTTTAGCCTCATTTTCAGTGTATACCGTAGGCATACGATTTGCTTTGGAAGCAGGCACATTAAAATAAGTATCTTTCATACCCAATGGGTCGAAAATATTTTTTTGAAAATAATTTTCAAGTGTGGTGCCACTTACTATTTCTACAATACAACCTAATAAGTCGGAATTAAGTCCGTAAGTAAATTTTTCGCCCGGTTGATGTACTAAGGGAAGTGTTCCTAGTTTAGTCATTTTTTCTAACAAGCTTTCTTTAAAATTTCCAAGGCCGGAAGGAACACCAGCTTTGGTATAAATAGCGCTCATATTTTTTGAACCAATGTCGGTATAATCAATACCAGAAGTATGCGTGAGTAAATCACGAATGGTAATTTCTCTTTTTGCTGCAATGGTAGTATAACTGGAATCTGCAGCATTAAAATCTTTTAAAACAGTGGGGTTTTTAAAACTGGGAATAAAATCAGAAACTTTTTGATCTAAATTAATTTTACCTTGTTCATAAAGTTGCATAATAGCCAAACTAGTGATGGCTTTGGTTTGACTCATAATTCTGTAAATAGCATTTTCAGGCATAGGTGTTTTGCTAGCTTCATTCGCATAACCAAAGGCTTTATGATATACCACTTTATTATCTTTTACAATTATCACTGTAGATCCCACCAACCAATGGTTTTGTACATATTTATTTACTTCTGCATCAATTAAAGCTAATTTTGAATAATCAAATTGAGGACTTTTTACGGTGGGATATAAAAGTACTTGACTCCATACATTCACAGTAGTGAGAAGGGTAATGATAAACAGTAATAATTTTTTAGTCATATTTGATAATTTATTTTTCATAGTAAAAGTTTATTATAGTATAAGTTTGTTATAGCATAAGTTTATGAATGAGTAGTAGGGAACCAAGTTCCAAATTTTGTTAAATCTACATTTCCTCCAGATAAAATAATGCCTACTTTTTTTCCTTTGAATAAATGAGCATTTCGCATAGCAGCAGCAAAAGGTACCACACAGCTAGGTTCTACTATAATTTTCATTCTTTCATAAATAAGTCGAAGCGCTGCAATAATTTCTTCTTCGGATACTAAAAGAATAGCTGTTACATATTCTTTAATGATACTTAAAGTTTGTTCACTTAAAGTGGTCATTAATCCATCCGCAATAGTTTTTATAAAAGGTGCTTTTTCTACTTTTCCAGATTGAATACTCAATACTGCATCTGCGGCTCCTTCGGGCTCGGCTCCATATACTTTTAATCCGGGTTTAAAATAAGCTGCCCCTAAACAAGTGCCTGAAAGTAAACCGCCTCCTCCCACTGGAGTTATAACTGCATCTAATGTGGTTATTTCTTCTATTAATTCTTTTACACAAGTTGCTTGACCTGTAATGACCCTATAATCATCATAAGGATGAATAAATGCGGCACCTGTTTGTGCTACTACTTTATTAAGCGCTGCTTCTCTTGCTGCTTGATTGGCTTCGCAAATAATAACTTCTGCTCCATAACCTCTCACTGCATCTACTTTTACTTGAGGAGAAGAGCTAGGCATTACTATATAGGCTTTAATACCTAAAGTTTTTGCCGCATAAGCTAAAGCTTGAGCGTGATTCCCCGATGAGTGCGTAGCAATTCCATTTTTTAATTGCTCAGGACTTAAACTTAAAGTAGCATTCATACCTCCTCTAATTTTAAAAGCGCCAATTTTTTGAAAGTTTTCACATTTAAAATAAAAATCAATACCCGTTAATGCATTAATACTTTGATTCGTTAACACTGGGGTGCGATGTATATAAGGTTGAATTGTTTTTGCAGCAAGTTCTATAGCCTCTTTAGTTATTTTCATTTTTCTTTTTTAGTAGCTTGTCCAAATAAATTTTCTACCTCAATTTAAATAATTTTTTTTGCTGTAGCGGTTTTACTTTTTAAAGTTTTGTATATTTAATAGAGAATTTTTTTTGATATTAAATTGTAAAGAATGGCTTCTCTATTAACTCCTGCTCAAATTGCAGCCTATCATAAAGATGGGTATATTATTTTAAAAAATTTTTGTTCAAAACAAGAAGTAGATAAAATGTATACAATGGCATTAGAAGATAAAGCGATGGCCAATAATGCACTTGATTTGAATGATCAAGCTGGAAAAAAAACAAGACTTTCTTTGTGGTTTACTCCGGGCAATGATGTTTTTGGTTATTTGACTCGGTCTGAAAAAATGGTTGATTCTGTGGCTAATTTATTAGATAGTGAAGCGCCTGTATGTCATTTTCATTCTAAATTAATGCAAAAAGAACCCAAAGTGGGAGGTGCTTGGGAATGGCATCAAGATTATGGCTATTGGTATAAAAATCAGTTTATGTTTCCTGATCAGCTCATAAGTGTGATGGTGGCACTCACACCAGCTACTAAAGAAAATGGTTGTATTCAGGTTATAAAAGGTTCTCATAAATTAGGTAGAGTCAATCACGGTTTTGCAGGAGAGCAAGTGGGAGCCGATCAAACAATGGTTGATAATGCATTGAAAACTATGGAATTAGTTTATGTTGAAATTCAGCCTGGAGATGCTTTATTTTTTCATAGTAATATTTTACACCGCTCTGAAGCGAACCTTTCTGACAGCCCCAGATGGTCCCTAATTTCTTGTTATAGTTCACAGTCAAATTTGGCATATAATGAGACTTCTAGTGCTTGGCATACACCTATTGAAAAAGTACCCAATGAGGCCTTGTTACATTGGGAAACTAGCTCCCTTTCTGGAGCCGATTTTCTTAAAAAAGAGAACGATCCAGCCTTAAAATAGAAAAGCCTCGATCAATACTTGTTTTAGGATTTCCATAGTATTTTAATATATTGAAAATCAATTATTTATTTATTAGTCTATAAAAAATGTAGACTTATTTTGTGAAAACTTGGTGAAAAACTTTGGGATATGTTAATAAAATATTAAATTTACACTTCGATTTATATACTAGACAAGTTCAGTTTAACAAAAATCAAATAAAGTATGAGAAAAAAAATCTTATGGAGTCTATTTGCATCGTTCTTATTTATAGGAACTGCATTAGCCCAAAACCTTACCATCAATGGTAAAGTAACTGATGAAAAAGGAGATCCAATTTCTGGAGCTTCTGTTCAAGTAAAAGGCACAAGAACTGGTACAACAGTAAACACTGATGGATCGTTCACATTGAAAGCTGCTAATGGCGCTTCTTTGGTAGTATCTGCACTTGGATATGAATCAAAAACTGTAGCTGCTGCTGCGAACATTACTGTAAAATTAGCTGCCGATGTTAAATCATTATCAGAGGTGGTAGTTACTGGTTCTGGTGTGGCAACAAGTAAAAGAAAATTAGGTATCTCAGTTGAGTCTGTTACAGCAGATAAATTACCAGCTGCTCCTTCAGCATCTATCGACCAAGCTTTGGTAGGTAAGATTCCTGGAGCTTCTATTTCATCAATTTCTGGTAACCCTGGTGATCCAGTGAATATCATCTTAAGAGGTATTAACACTGTACAAGGGGGAACAAAACCAATGATTCTATTAGATGGTATTGAGATTCGTTCAACAGATATTCAATCTTTGGATTTAAGTAACGTAGACAGAGTCGAGGTAGTACAAGGTGCTGCATCTGCTTCTATCTATGGTGCTCAAGGTGCGAATGGTGTTATACAAATTTTCTCTAAAAAAGGTAAAAGAGGTACTACTCAAGTAAATGTTTCTTCTAGTTATGCTACGAATGAACTTTTAAATGTAGGAAACTTCAATAAATCTAAATTAAATCCTTATTTACATAATGCTAGTGGTGAGTTAGTTTCAACCGATGGTACAGTACTTCAAGTTGACCCTATTTGGGGTTTAGGTGGTAGTACTGCTTCAAAAAGTATTGCTTACCAATTTGGTGGTGCTGCTCGTTATGGAATCTTGAACCAATATAACTATAACCACTACCCTTATACTGCAACTGTACCTTGGTATGATCATTTTGCACAAATGTTCCAACAAGGATACACAATGAATAATGCAATAAATATTTCTGGTGGTTCTGATAAATCAGATTTCGCCATTTCAATTTCCAATAATAAATCTAAGACTTCCATTATGACTGATGTTAATGGAGGAATAGAGCGTACTAACTTAACAGCTAATATTGGAACTGAATTATTTAAAAACTTCAGAATTCGTTCAATTACTCAATTGGTATACACTAAAAATAATATGGCACCAGGTCTTGGATTTGGTTCTGGTGGTACTGATGGTAACTCTTTAGGTTCTAATGGTCAAGTTTATTCTTTCTTAAACACTTCTCCATTCTTTGACTTAAAAGCAATTGATCCAGTAACTGGACAAAGACCCGCTAACCAATATGCTCGTTTCTTGAGTGTAAACGGTTACAACCCCTTCTATCAAGCAACGCACGCAGATGCTCGTGAAGATAAAGTTGACGTAATTCAAAACTTTGAAGCTACTTATAAGATAAACAAATTTGTTGATGTAAGTGCTAAATATGGTTTGAACTATAGAAGCTTTAAAGACTATGTAATTTATCCTAACCAAACTGCAGAAGTGAATGGTAGTTTCTGGGAATATTGGGCAGGTGGTGGAAATGACAACTCTGGTCAAATTACTGCTTACGATTACACAAGTAATTTTAAAAACTTCTTAGGAACTATTAACGTTAAAACCGATTTTGAAAAAGATTTTGGTTTAAAAATTCCTTTGACTACTAATACTCAATTAGGTTTTGACCACAGAAAACAAGACCAACACTATATAGGAATGTATGGTAACTCTTTACCAGTAGCTCCTCCAATTAACTTTACTTCTACTCAAACTCAAGCTATCTATACTGACTATAAAGTACCATTTGTTACTTATGGTTTCTTAGTGAATCAAAAGTTTGATTATAGTAACTATTTAGGTTTGACTGCGGGTGTAAGATCTGACTACTCTTCTACATTCGGTGCAGGTTCTAAACCATTTACATTCCCTCACGCCGATCTTTACTTACTTCCTTCTCAAATGGATTGGTGGAAAGGTAAATTACAAGATGTGGTTCCTTTCTTCAAGTTAAGAGCAGCTTATGGTGAGGCGGGTATTCAACCTGGTCCATTCGATCGTTACCCAGTGTTGAACCAACAACCTATTGGAAGTAATGTAACTTATGCTTTCTCTAACCCAACAAGAAACCCTAACTTGAATGTGGAGGTTTCTAAAGAGACTGAATTTGGTACAGATTTCACTATCAATACAAATTCTAATTCTAATTGGTTAAAATCAATCAACGCATCTTTCACTTATTGGAAAAGAAGTTCTGCGAATGTAATTTATAGCATTGCAGTTCCTTTATCAACTGGTGCAAGTGGAATTTTGGATAACGCTATTGATATGAGTTCACACGGTACTCAGTTCTCATTAAATATGCCTATTTTCTCTTCTAAGAATTTAACTTGGGATTTCACTACTAACTACGGAACTCAAGTATCTATGATTGATAAAATTACAGGCGGTGCAACTATTCCTTTAACTTCTGCTGCTGGTTCTACTAACGTAGTATTAGTTGCTGGTAAGCCAATTGGACAAATTTATGCATACCCTGTTGTTAGAAGTTTAGATCAAAAGCGTACTGATGGTACTGCTTATTTCACAGATGCTATGAAAGCTTCTGGAAGATATGTAGTAGTGAAAGATCCAGTATATGGTGGTAATGTAGTAGTAGATACGCTTACTAAAGGTGCTATGATTGGTTCTGAGCAATTACCATTAGGTGATCCTAGTCCTAAGTTCAATATGTCATTTATTAATAACATCACTTATAAAGATTTCATCAACTTGAATTTCCAATTTGATTGGATCAATGGTTCACATTTATATAACCAAACTAAAGAGTGGATGTATCGTGATGGTATCAGCAATGACTTCGATAAAGTGGTTAATATCCCTGGCTTCACTCCAGCTGCTTGGACAGCTTACCACGCTAGCTTCTACTATGCTTTATGGGGATCTACTCGTGGTGTGGGTAATAACGTAACTAAAGATTACTTCTTAGAAGACGCTTCTTTTGTAAGATTAAGAAACATTTCTTTAAGTATAGATTTAGCTAAGACAAATACCTTCAAGAAATTTAGAAAACTACAATTAGTATTTACAGGACGCAATATCATGACTTGGACTAAGTATACTGGTATGGATCCTGAAATTAGCTCTGGTTCTGTTAACTCTTCATTTGATAGAGGTATTGACCACAGTACTATACCAAATACTAAATCATATCAAATTGGTTTAAATATAGGTTTCTAATCCAAAAAAAATTTAAAAATAATAGTCATGAATAAAATTAAAATACTTTACTTAGGCTTTTTCGCAGCTTTAGTCTTGTTTTCGACCAGCTGTCAAAAAGAATTAGAAGTTGGTAATCCCAACGCACCTACATTAGGTGGTAATGTTACCGAAGAGAATGGCTTAGCAAAGCTTGCTCAAGGTGGTATCTATTTAAATGGTTTAAGCTATGGTGATGGATGGCTAGGTGATAGCTACTTCTCTTTACCAAGAGGTTACAATGAGGAAATGGGAGATATTATTGGTGGTGGTGAAGGTTCTAATAACCAAACTACAACTATTCCTTCTCCAGAATCTATCAAATTAAATGCAACCACTACATTAACCAATCCTTCTCCTAACCCAGCAATTATACGCGCTTATAATTCTAGAGCTGCTACAGCTCAAGGTAATAACGCCTTAATGTATGAGTGGATGAATATGTATGCAATGCAACAAGCTTGCAATAATATTATTGATTTAGCTGATAAGGTTACCTATACTGGCGATAAAGCTACTAAAATAGCTACAGTAAAAGCTTGGGCATATTTCTGGAAAGGATGGGCTTATGCTCAAATTGGAACCTTATATATAGCTGGTATTGTAACAGATACTTCTGGAAAATCAAGTAATAATTATGTTACACACGATGCTATAATTTCTCGTTCTAATTACTACTACGATTTAGCAGTAACAACCTTAGGTGGAGCAAATGTTGCTTCAGACTACAATGCTATATTAGGAAATTTAATTCCAGCTTCTAGCCAAGTAGGTAAAGGTCAATTAATGACCAAGGATATGTGGGTTAGAAACATTAACACTTTAAAAGCGCGTAACATTTTATTAAATAAAATGTCCACTTTTGTTAATGGTGTAGCAGGTGTTACAATTTCAAAAAATGCATTCTCAGGAGTTATGACTGCTGCCGATTGGAATAACATCTTAACTTTAACTGCGAATGGTGTGAAAAGTACAGATTATATTTTAACAGGTCGTACTTCAGATTTGAATAACTGGTTCAGTCCTAATGGTGGTTCTGCTGCTGCCCTAGCTACTAATAGAGCGAGCAGTGGTACCTTTAAAATTAGTGAGCGTTTTATACAAGATTTTGCAACTGGTGATCAGCGTTTGGCAAGTAACTTTAAAACAGGTTACCAATTTACTCATAACCTTAGCTTTGGTACAAGATGGAGTTTAAACCCTAACTGGCAAACTACCGATTTACCTGGTGGTGGAACTATTGCAGGTGTTTATTCTTATGGTACAAGAAACGTAGGTAAATATGAATTAATTATTGCTGCTAGCTATGAAGAAAATGCTATGATGCAAGCAGAAGCAAATATCCAATTAGGTAATATTGCTACTGGTTTATCATTTATAGATGCAGTAAGAACTTATCAAGGTGCTGGCTTAGCTCCTGCTACTGCTGCTACTAAAACAGATGCCCTTGCTTTATTAGTTAAAGAAAGAAGAGTAGCTTTAGCTTTCCGTGGATTATCTTTCTACGATGCAAGACGCTGGGGTTGGACTTATCCAGTGGCTAACGGTGGTGGAAGATACGGTGCTACTGTATTTGATATTAATCAAGTAGTATGGACCAATGCATTAATTAACTATAACTATATGGACTACTGGGATGTGCCTGGTGATGAGTTTGAGTTAAATGCACCATCAGCTGCAAGTGCTCCTATTAAGAATCCTAATTTCTAATGTAAGAATTTAGTATACTCTATACAAACTGCCTCCCCATCGGGAGGCAGTTTTTTTATGTTTATTTTTAAAGTGAATATGCCAAAAACAGTGAACTATTTCTTAGTTTTAGAGACTAAGCAAATTCAAAAATGTATTTATTAGGCATTGATATTGGCACTTCTTTTATTAAAGCTTCTTTAGTAGAAACAAATACACAAAAATGTATTGTTACAGTATCTTATCCCGATAGTGAAAATGCGATTATCTCACATAGGAATGGATGGGCGGAGCAATCGCCTGAAATGTGGTGGAAACAGGTACAAGAAGCTATTGTAAAGCTTCATCAGGCTGCTAAAAAAGCCCTTCCCACTTATGATTCACTTGCCATAGAAGCTATAGGAATTGCATATCAAATGCACGGGCTTGTATTAGTAGATAAAAATAAAAAAGTACTTAGAGATAGTATTATATGGTGTGATAGTAGGGCTGTAAGTTATGGTGAGCAAGCTTTTGATGCCATTGGTCATCAACAATGTTTATCACATTTATTAAATGCTCCTGGCAATTTTACCGCAGCAAAGCTTGCGTGGGTGAAAGAAAATGAACCTGAAGTATTTTCTCAAATATATAAAGTAATGTTGCCTGGTGATTATATTGCTATGCAACTTAGTTCAGAAATAACCACTAGTATAGCAGCTTTATCGGAAGGTATATTTTGGGATTTTAAAAATAATTGTATTTCAAAAGACATTACACAGCATTTTGGATTCGAGGCATCTATTTTTCCAAATATTCAAGAAGTTTTTAGTCATCACGGGGCACTAAGTAAAACTGTTGCTTCTACTTTATCCTTAAAAGCAGGTATACCTATTAGTTATAAAGCCGGAGATCAGCCCAATAATGCCCTTTCTTTAAATGTATTGGAACCTGGTGAAGTAGCTGCTACCGCAGGTACATCGGGGGTTATTTATGGAGTGGGTGATACTCTATCCTATGATCTAGCTTCAAGAGTGAATAGTTTTGCCCATATCAACCATAGTGCCACTGCGCATAGAATTGGAATGTTATTATGTATTAATGGAACAGGCATACTCAATAGTTGGATAAAAAAATATGTAGGAGCTAATTATGATTATTCCACTATGAATCAAATGGCAAGTACTGTTGCTTCAGGAAGCGATGGAATTACTATTTTACCCTTTGGTAATGGTGCTGAGCGAATATTTAATAATAAAATTATAGGCGCTCAAATACTTGGACTTGATTTAAATAAACATAGTGCAGCCCACCTTTTTAGAGCAGCACAAGAAGGTATTGCTTTTGCTTTTAGGTATGGACTTGATATAATGAGAGAAAATAAATTGCAACCCACTATGATAAAAGCGGGTAAAGCTAATTTGTTTCAAAGCCCTGTTTTCACCCATAGTTTTGTAAATGCTACTGGTGTGCCAGTGTCTTTATATAATGTAGAAGGCAGTGTAGGTGCTGCATTAGGTGCAGGCATAGGTGCAGGAATGTATACTAGTTCTAAGGAAGCTTTTACAGGCTTGAAACCTATAGATATTATAACACCTAAGGAATCAGAAAAATATAATATGCTTTATGAAAATTGGAAAAATAAATTAGCGCAGTTTATATAATAACTAATAAATTTATAAAAATAAATCATTACAAATTTTATAAAACTTAATACTCAATTGTATGTCAATAGTACTTGGAGAAAAAGAATTTTTTAAAGGAATAGGTAAAATTAAATATGAGGGTTTGCAAAGCGATAATCCACTGAGTTATCGTTGGTATGATGAAACCAAAGTAGTTGCTGGTAAAACTATGAAAGATTGGTTGCGATTTGCGGTAGCTTATTGGCATAGTTTTGTGGGCAATGGGGCAGATCCTTTTGGAGAACCCACACATATTTATCCTTGGAATGAAAAATTGGATGCTATTGCAAGAGCGAAAGATAAAGCCGATGCTGCTTTTGAATTTATTACCAAGTTGGGACTTCCTTATTATTGTTTTCACGATGTAGATGTAGTGGATTATACTTCTGATGTGAATGAAAACGATATGCGTTTGCAAACTCTCACTACTTATTTAAAAGAAAAGCAAAAAGCAAGTGGTGTAAAATTATTATGGGGTACGGCCAATGTATTTAGTAATAGAAGATATATGAATGGAGCTTCTACTAATCCTGATTTTCAAGTGCTTTCACACGCAGCAGCGCAGGTTAAAGCAGCTTTAGATGCCACTATTGCACTAGGGGGAGAAAATTATGTTTTTTGGGGTGGAAGAGAAGGGTATATGTCTTTATTGAATACAAATATGAAAAGAGAGAAAGAGCATTTGGCCAAATTTTTACATACAGCCAAGGACTATGCTAGAAAAAATGGCTTTAAAGGTACATTTTTTATAGAGCCTAAACCTTGTGAGCCCACTAAACATCAATACGATTATGATGGTGAGACAGTAATTGGATTTTTAAGACAATATGATTTATTGAACGATTTCAAATTAAATATTGAAGTGAACCACGCTACACTAGCAGGTCATACTTTCCAACACGAATTACAAGTAGCGGTTGATGCAGGTATGTTAGGTAGTATGGATGCCAATAGAGGTGATTATCAAAATGGATGGGATACCGATCAATTTCCAACTAATATTAATGAATTAGTAGAATCGATGCTTATCATTATGGAGGCAGGAGGCTTTCAAGGGGGCGGTATTAATTTTGATGCAAAAAGAAGAAGAAATTCAACCGATGCTGCCGATTTATTTCACGCGCATATTGGAGGTATAGATACTTTTGCGAGAGCCTTAATTACAGCAGATACTATTTTACAAAAATCAGCCTATAAAAAAATTCGTGCCAACAGATATGCCTCTTTTGATTCTGGTAAGGGTAAAGAATTTGAACAAGGTAAATTAAGTTTAGAAGACTTAAGAGCTTATGCCATAGAGAAGGGAGAACCTGTGGCTATAAGTGGTCAACAAGAATTAATAGAAAATATTATTAATAGGTATATTTAAATAATGAATAGTTATATTTAACCAATGCAAGCTGCCCCGAAAAAATTAGGTTTATGGACTAGTACTTCCTTAGTGGTGGGTAATATGATTGGGGCGGGTATATTTTTAATGCCTGCCACCCTTGCTAGTTTTGGAGGTATTAGTTTAATAGGTTGGGTGAGTGCTGCTATAGGAGCTTTTTTAATTTCAAAAGTTTTTGCGCACTTAAGTATTATAATGCCTGCAGCCAGTGGAGGTCCTTATGCTTATTCTCAAAAAGGTTTAGGTGATTTTGCCGGATTTTTAGTAGCCTGGAGTTATTTAGTTTCTGTTTGGTGTACCAATGCCGCCATTACTGTTTCCTTTATTAGTGCCTTAAGTACATTCATACCTGCCTTAGCAACGCATTCTTTAATTGCTATATTTACGGGTCTCGCCACCATTTGGTTTTTAACTTGGATAAATAGCTTAGGCATATTTACATCAGGGGTTTTACAATTAATAACCACCATTTTAAAAATTGTACCCATTATTTTAATTGGCTTAGCAGGTTTATTTTATATTCATTGGGAAAATTTCTTACCATTTAATTCCAGTGGTACTTCTCCCACTGCAGCTATTATTGCCACTACCACTTTAACTTTTTTTGCTTTTTTAGGTATTGAATGTGCTACTATACCTTCTGGCAGTGTAGATAATGCTGCAGCTACTGTAGCAAAAGCCACTACCTTAGGTACATTCATTGCCACTGTTGTCTATATTTTAAGTTCAGTTAGTATTATGGGAATGATTCCTGCCGCACAATTAAAAACAAGTGTAACTCCTTTTGCAGATGCAGCCGTCATTATTTGGGGTAAAACTGCAGCTTACTGGGTTAGTGCTGGAGTGGCCATAGCTGCTTTTGGGGCTTTGAATGGTTATATATTAATTCAGGGACAATTACCTTATGCTATTGCAAAAGATAAATTATTTCCTCCCATTTTTATGCGCCTAAATCATAAAGGAGTACCTGTAGCCGGCTTAATTATTTCAAGTGTTTTTATTTCTGTATTAATGAGTATGAATTATACCAAAGGGCTAGTAGATCAATTTAAGTTTTTAATGTTAATGACTACTTCTACCATTTTAATTCCATACTTTTTTTGTATCGCCTCTTATTTTATTTTAAAAACTAGGCTCTCCGTTGCTCCCTCTAAAAATTTAGCGATGACCATTTTATTGGCCTCCATCAGTTTTATATTTTGTTTATTTTTAATGATAGGCTTGGGTCAAGAAATTGTTTTTTGGGGCTTCTTTTTAACAATGGCATCTGTACCCATTTATATTTTTGCAATTTGGAATCGTGATAAAATTTAATTTATGTCTTCTCATTCAGAATCTGGAAAGCTTACTTCTTTATTTTTAAAAAAAGCCTCTGCTGCTTTTATTAATGATGCGCATATATCACAGCATTGGGCTTCTTTAAATTATTTAGAAAAGCCCCTCATAGAAAAAGCACTTGCAGAATATGAGGCATTTGAAAAAATCTTAAAAGATAATGGGGCACAAATATTTTATTTTCCTGAAGATAGTTCTGTGAATATGGATTCTATTTATTGCAGAGACGCGGCTATAGCTACTACTAAGGGAATGATAATTTGTAATATGGGTAAAGAGGGACGAAAAAATGAACCTTTGGCTCAACAAAAAGCTTATGAAGCTGCTGGCATACCGGTACTAGGAGTTATTAAAGCTCCTGGCACTATTGAAGGGGGAGATGTTGCTTGGTTAGATGATAACACATTGGCAGTGGGCCATACCTATAGAACTAATGAACGGGGCATTCAACAATTAACCAATTTGTTAAAACCATTGGGTGTAAAAGTTATTACGGCACCTATGCCCCATTATAGAGGACCTTCCGATGTATTTCATTTAATGTCGGTATTGAGTCCTATTGATACAAATTTAGCAGTAGTATACTCCCCATTAATGCCAATTGTTTTTAGAAATGAATTAATAACAAGAGGCTTTGAATTAGTGGAAGTGCCAGATACAGAATTTGATAGTATGGGATGTAATGTGCTTGCCCTAGCACCTCGTACTTGCTTAATGGTAAAAGGTAATCCTATTACAAAATCTAGATTAGAAGCTGCAGGTTGTAAAGTTATTGAATACGAAGGTGCAGAAATAAGTGTGAAAGGGGGCGGAGGTCCTACTTGTCTAACAAGACCTATTACGCGTGCTTAATCTAATTTTGCTCCCCAAGCAAGTTTAGCATTGTAAATACTATTTTTACCCGAAGTAAAATAGGCTACTATACTAGCTATTGCTACAAAAAAGCCAGCTTGTATTCCAAACATTTCAATACCCATAATAATGGATGCTACTACACAATTTGTAGCACCTGCAAAAACTGCTACAAATCCCATTGCAGCTAGCATTGCTATAGGCAAGGGTATAAAACTAATTAATATACTTCCAAGTGTGGCTCCTATAAAAAATAGGGGAGTGACTTCTCCGCCCTTAAAACCCGCACTTAAAGTAAAGCAGGTTAATAAAATTTTTAAAGCAAAATCAAAATTTCCAGCAGGGCTACTAAAAGCCTCTATGATAGAAGGAATGCCTAAGCCAATAAATGTTGTATTACGCGTGGCAACAATACAAAATGCAATAACAATTCCTCCTAACACTGGACGCAAGGGAGGAAATTTTATCATTGAAAAAAGCTTTTCAAAAATTTTATGAGTATGTAAAAATAAAAAAGCAGTAAGTCCAAATAGTACACCTGCTAGTAAAGACCAGCCAATAGTTTTTAATGTAATAGCAGAAATATTATTTACAGTGTATATAGTATGATGTACTTGCCAAGCCAGACAAACATAATGAGCGCCCAATGCTGCGGCCAAACAGGGGATGGTATTTTCAAATTTTATTTTTTGAAAGCTCATCATTTCAAGAGCAAATACAGCACCTGCCCAAGGCGTGCCAAATACAGCCGCAAAGCCTGCACTTACACCCATTAATAGTATTGTTTTTCTTTGAGTGGGACTAAGTGAAAAAATTTGGGTGCATCTATCTGCAATAGCACCACCTATTTGCACTGCAGTTCCTTCTCTACCAGCAGAGCCTCCGCCTAAATGGGTAAGTAAAGTGCTTATAAATATAAGAGGCGCCATTACAAATGGGATGGTGGAGGGTGGCTGCTCTTTTTCTGCGTTGTGATATGCTTCTATAATTAAATTATTTCCTTTAGTAATAACATTGGCTGCATAATAATAGGCAAGCCCTATAATCAAACCTGCGAGCGGTAAAAAATTGACGATCCAAATATGATGGTCACGCCAAGAAGTAACAAAATCTAAAGCTTTTAAAAAAAAGGCAGTGGCTGTGCCTATGCTTACAGCAGTAAATAGGGTTATAGATACCCATTTTAAAATAAAAACAAAACTTATTTGTATGTTTTTCATAGGAGGAGTAACTAGAGTAATGAACTATTTATTTTTATCTTTTTTTGGTAAGCATTACTAAGGCAATAATTACCCAAATAATATTTACCAACATAGAAGGGTATGCCTGATGATAATAAGTATTTATTACAAAAAAAATACCTCCTATGATATTGGCAGATACATATATTTTACTACTAGCAGCAAGTTTGCCACTAATATTTAAACCATAGGAGCCCACAATTAAAATGGAGGCTATCCATCCTAGTATTTCTACAATCATATTCATCTATTAAAAATAAGGTAAATAGCATAAAAGCCAATTGCAAAATATTGCCTAATTTTAACCTGTATGGAAAAGTCCTATAAAAAGCTTCTAGAAAATAATAAGAAATGGGTGGCAGATCAATTAGCCCTCGATGCACATTATTTTGAAAAATTAGCGAATAGTCAAAATCCAGAATATTTATGGATTGGTTGCTCAGATAGTCGTGTTCCCGCTAATCAAATTACAGGTACTTTGCCAGGTGATATTTTTGTTCATCGCAATATTGCTAATATGGTTATTCATAGCGATATGAATATGCTAAGTGTACTTTCTTATGCAGTTGAAGTTTTGAAAGTAAAACATATTATTGTGTGTGGTCATTATGGTTGTGGAGGGGTAATGGCTGCTATGGAAAACAAACAATTTGGTTTAATTGATAATTGGCTTAGACATATTAAAGATGTTTATCGAATTCATTTTAAAGAATTAGAAGCTATAAAAGATAGCAAACAAAGAGCAGACAGATTAGTTGAATTAAATGTAATAGAACAAGTACAAGACTTAGGTAAAACTTCTATTGTACAAAATGCTTGGAAAAGAGAACAGCCATTGCATATTCACGGTTGGGTGTATGATGTAAAAGATGGTATTATAAAAGACTTAGATGTAAATTTTAAAGGCACCAGCGATTTACATAGTGTTTTTCATTTAGACTAGTGGGTTGTTTTGTAAGGCCCTTTGTATAAAAATTCAATTTCAAAATTAATATTAGATGAAAAATTTTTTATTCACTTTTTTTTGTTTTTGGGCAGTGCTTTCTACTGCACAAACTTATACTCCTACCCCATCTAATGTAGCTGCAAGAGCTGCTTTTCAAGATCGTAAGTTTGGAATGTTTATTCATTGGGGCGCTTCAAGTGTACTTGGTGATGGAGAGTGGGTAATGAATAATAAAAATATTAATAAAGACGATTATAAAAAATTATTGAAAGTTTTTAATCCTGTTGATTTTGACGCTGCAAAATGGGTAAGTACTGCAAAAAATGCGGGTATGAAATACATTGTGCTTATTACCAGACATCACGATGGGTTTTCTAATTGGGATACCAAACAGTCCGATTGGAAAATTACAAATACCCATTATAAGCAGGACCCCTTAAAATTATTAGCAGCGGAATGTAAAAAACAAGGCATTAAATTAGGTTTTTATTATTCAATATTGGATTGGAGTAGAGACGACTATCCTTATGAGACAGGAAGAACGGGGAAACAATCGGGAAGGACTGTTAAGAGTAATTATGATAGTTATTTGAAGTTTATGAAAAATCAATTAACTGAACTTCTTACAAACTATGGCGACATTTCTTGTATTTGGTTTGATGGACATTGGGATCAAACTAATCCAGAGGGCTCCAAAGACAGAAGCTCTCGTATAGATTGGAAGTATGATGAAATTTATAGTTTAATTCATAAACTACAACCTGCTTGTTTGATTGGGAATAATCATCATTTGGATCCTATCCCTGGGGAAGATTTTCAAATGTTTGAACAAGACCTACCTGGTCAAAATAATTCAGGTTTGAGTTTTCAAACAGCTTCTAATTTGCCACTAGAGTCTTGCATTACTATGAATGACTCCTGGGGTTTTAGAATAACTGATCGTCATTATAAAACCTTTACCAATATTATTCAAACCCTAGTGGGTGCCGCGGGTCGTAATTCTAATTTATTATTGAATGTAGGGCCTATGGCGAATGGAGAAATACAAAGTGAATTTAAAGACACATTAGCTTTGGTGGGTAAATGGATTAAAAAATATGGTGCTAGTATTTACGGAACCAGAGGCGGTCCCTTGGGGCCTCAAGTATGGGGAGTAACTACTCAAGATAGTAAACATATTTATGTGCACATTATGCATCAAAGAAATCAATCTGGATTATTTATACCTGGTAATTTTAAGGTACAAAAAGTTGAAGTGATGGGTGCCAATGTAAATTTACCTTATAGTGTAAGACAAAATGGAATTTTAATAGATACTCATTCATTAACTATCGCCGGTCCTGATACTATAGTTACCATTAATTTACAATAGCGATTAAAAATATTTTTTTACAAACTCTTCGCAGTAGGCTTGAATAAGATTTCTTGCAATTCTAAATTGCTCCTTCATTGCCTCTTCGGTACCTATAAATTTGGAAGGGTCTGGAAAATTATGATGTAATCGAATAGCTTTACTTGGAAAATAAGGGCAGCGTTCTTTAGCATTATCGCATACGGTAATGACATAATCAAAGTCAATACCAAAATATTCTGTGATATTATTAGAACTGTGATGGGCAATGTCTATGTCAATTTCTTTCATACAAGCTATAGCTTTGGGGTTTACACCGTGTGTTTCCACGCCCGCTGAGTAAACTTGGGCTTTACCTAAAGTCATCTTTGCTAAAAATCCGTGGGCCATTTGGCTTCTACAACTATTGCCCGTACATAATACCAGAATATTTTTCATAAGTTAGTTTCCAATCATACATTCAAAATTAATTAAATTATTTTGTACAAAAAGAAGCCCAGTCTTTAAAGGACTAGGCTTTCATTTATCAAACTCAACGAATACTAAGCGTTATAAGCGTCAGCCACTCCTTTATGTAAAATTTTTCCTGCTTTAATATTTAATCCTTTTGCTAATGCTGCATTTTCAACACAAGCTTTTTCCCATCCCTTATTAGCAATAGCAATGGCATAAGGTAATGTTGCTTGAGTAAGTGCACGAGTAGAAGTTTGTGGAACTGCCCCTGGCATATTGGCAACACAGTAATGCAAAATATTTTGTTCAGTATAAACAGGATTTTCGTGTGTAGTGGGTTTACAAGTTTCAATACAACCTCCTTGGTCCACTGCAACATCTACTACTACAGTACCTGCTTCCATTAAAGCTAAATCTGCTTTTTTAATTAAGTGTGGCGCTTTTGCACCGTGTAATAATACAGCGCCAATTACTAAATCAACAGTGGGTAATTTTTCTTGAATAGCCATTACTGTTGAATATTGAGTCACTACATTCGCAGGCATTATATCCGATAAATATCTTAATCTAGTTAAGTTAGTATCCATAATGGTAACATTGGCTCCCAATCCTGCCGCCATTTTCGCTGCTTGTGTACCAACAATACCTCCTCCAATAATCAATACCTCTGCTGGTTTCACACCTGGAACTCCTCCTAATAATTTTCCTTTACCTCCAAAAGGTTTACCTAAATAATAAGCACCCACATTCACCGCCATTCTTCCCGCAACTTCAGACATAGGAACTAGCAAGGGTAATGAACCATCTGATAATTCTACTGTCTCATAAGCAATACAAACTGCAGAAGATTTCATCATAGCTTCTGTTAATTCTTTAGAAGCTGCAAAATGGAAATAGGTAAATAATATCTGACCTGGTTTTATTAATGGAAATTCAGCTGCTAGAGGTTCTTTAACTTTAATAATCATCTCAGCAATGCTGTATACTTCTTTTGCCGTTGCTAAAATAGTAGCCCCTGCTTTTATGTATGACTCATCAGAAAATCCCGATCCAAGACCTGCCTTGGTTTCAACATTAACTGTATGACCCTGTCTAGTAAGTGCATCTACTCCCTCTGGTGTGAGACCCACTCTATACTCTTGAATCTTAATTTCTTTTGGAACTCCAATGATCATAATTATTGATTTAATTTCTGTACAAATATCTAAAAAAAGAAAATATTCATTAATAATTAAAAATATTCAGTAAAAATTATTGTAAAATTTGTAAATTATCAAAAAATAGCGTTATTTACACTAGAATTTAAAGTAAAAACAGAAATTATTTCTCTATGGCTATTGACCCCATTGACCAAGCAATCTTAAAGATTTTGCAAAAAGACGCTTTAGCAAAGCTTAAAGACATAAGCGCTGCCATTAACTTATCCTTAAGCCCCACTCACGATAGAATTAAAAGATTAGAGGAAGAGGGCTATATTTTAAAATATGTAACGCTACTTGATAGAAAAAAATTAGACCTGGGATTAGTGGTACATTGTCAAGTAACATTAGATAAACAAACCAGATCTCATTTTTCTGAATTTGAAAAAACAGTGGCTCAATTTCCTGAAATTATTTCTTGTAGTTTGGTATCTGGTAGCTTTGATTATTATTTAAAAGTGGTTACCAAAGATGTTGAGTCTTATAATAAATTTTATCAAGAACGCTTAGCGGTATTACCTATGGTAGCACATATCAATAGTTTGTTTGTAATGGATGAAATAAAAATTACTACAGAGCTGCCTATATAAAATAATAAAGAAAAAAAAATAAAATGACTGTTGTAAAAAATTTAATATTTGATTTAGGAAATGTTTTATTCGATATTGATTTTTCATTAATGAATAAAGCTTTTGCTGCTTTAGGTTGTCAAGGCTTTGAGCAACATTTTACTTTGAATAAATCACATCCTTTATTTTTAGATCTTGAAATGGGCTTTGTCAATGAACAAGAATTTTATGAAGGAGTGAGAACCTTGGTGAATTTACCTTTGACAGATCTTCAAATAAAAAATGCTTGGAACGCCTTACTGGTTGGATTTAGAAAAGAAAGCATTCAATGGATCAAAGAAAATAATACGCAATACAAAACTTTTTTATTTTCAAATACCAATCAAATTCATCACGATTATTTTACCCATAATTTTGAAAACAGTGTGGCGCCTTATTCCTTAGACTCTTTATTTATGAGGGCTTATTATTCTCATAAAATGGGAATGCGAAAACCCAACCCAGCTGCCTTTAGTTATATCCTAGATAAAGAGGGTTTGATAGCAAATCAAACATTGTTTATTGACGACAATGAGCCCAATATCAATGCAGCAGCCAGTTTAGGACTTCAAGTACTACATTTAAAAGAGGGTATGAGGGTGGAAAAGGATATTTTGCCCTTTTTAGCATAGGGCTTTATAAAAGTGGTTCTTATCTAATTTCAACTAATTTGATCTAGTTTCATCCAATTCTCAGTAAAGTTATTTTTTCTTAACTTCCTCAAATTCAATGTATTCAGCTTCTTCAGGTGCTTGTTTTGGAGTATTTTGAGCACTGCTATTGTATGCATTTTTGGCTGCCTCCTCCTGTTGCTTTTGCATTCTTTCCATATTCTGTCTCACCGATTGTACTCCTTTACCCACGGGTACTACCACTTGAAAGATTAGCTTATATAAAAAGTAAATCAAAAACCCGTAAAAGATCATCTTCATCATAGCACAAAAATAAGGCCCCTGCCAATAATTTTGGGATATTTCATCCTCTTTTATTACCTTTGGTCTACAATAGAAGAAAATGTGAAGGGAACGAAATCGTTCCCTTCTTCTTTTTTAATATGCAAGCTAATGAGATCATAGATTTAGTGCGTCCAGTTTTGGACCAACTCCTTAGGGAGGAGCCTCATTATTTCTGTGTTAGCGTGAAAGTGAAGCCTACCCATAATATTAAAATATACTTGGACGGCGACCAAGGCTTGTCTATTGAAAAATGCAGTTTTTTCAATAGGAAATTGTACCGCATCATAGAAGAAGCAGCTTGGTTTGAAGACGGTGATTTTTCGTTGGAAGTTTCCTCGCCAGGTATTGATGAGCCTTTAGTGTTGAATCGTCAATATCAAAAAAATAGGGGTAGAAAAGTGAAAATCACTTTTTTGGATCAGAGTCAGAAGGAAGGCATTTTAAAAACAGTAACAGATAAAGATATATTAATAGAATGGACAGAAGGAAAAGGTAAAAAAGCAGCAACGCAAACTTTATTAATTCCTTTTGATCAAATAAAAACAACCATTGTTCAAGTACAATTTTAAACAACTAATCATCAAGCAAGAAGCTTGAAAAAAAATTATGTTATGGCAAGTATAAATTTAATTGAAGCCTTCCAAGAGTTTAAAGATGCAGAAAGCATTGATCGTCCCACTATGATGAAAGTGGTGGAAGATGTTTTCAAAACCTTATTGAGAAAAAAATATGGTAGTGATGAAAATTTTGATGTCATCGTAAACGCTGAAAAAGGTGACTTGGAAATTATTCGCCGTCGTCAAATTCGTGAGGATGATGATGTAGATAACCCTTTGGAGGAAGTTTCTTATTCTGAAGCTATTAAAATTCAGCCTGACTATGAAGTGGGCGAAGATTTATTAGAAGAAGTAGACATCTTAGACTTCGGAAGAAGAGCCATACTGGCTGCGAAGCAAACATTGGCTTCTCGTATCAATGACTTGAAGAAAAATGCTTTAGTAAAGAAATATTCTGATAGAATTGGAGAAATTATCAATGCAGAAATTTACCAAGTATGGAAAAAAGAAGTATTGTTATTGGACGAAGAGGGCAATGAATTAATTCTTCCTAAATCAGAACAAATTCCCCAAGATTTTTTCAAGAAAGGAGAAAATATTAGAGCGGTGATTGCGAGAGTGGATATGAAAAATAATTCACCTTTCATTATTTTATCTAGAACCAGTCCCTTATTCTTAGCTAAATTATTAGAAATAGAAGTTCCTGAAATTTTTGATGGTTTAATTACTATTAAGAAAATAGTTCGTGAACCAGGAGAGCGTGCGAAAGTAGCAGTAGAATCTTTCGATGATAGAATTGATCCAGTGGGTGCTTGTGTGGGAATGAAAGGAAGTCGTATTCACGGAATTGTAAGAGAATTAAAAAATGAAAATATTGATGTTATCAATTTTACCACCAATACTCAATTATTAATTCAAAGATCTTTAACTCCTTCTAAAATTAGTTATATGAATATTGATAGCGAAAAAATGCACGCTGAAGTGTATTTAAAAGCAGATCAAGTTTCATTAGCTATTGGAAGAAGAGGAGTGAATATTAAATTAGCTTCTGAATTAACCGGTTATGAATTAGATGTGTACCGTGAGGATGAAGAAATTGTTGATGAATTTGATATTGATTTAGATGAATTCAGTGATGAAATTGAAACTTGGATTATTGATGAGTTTAAGCGTGTAGGTTGTGATACCGCTAGAAGTATTTTAAACCTAAGCGCCGAAGAATTAGAAAAAAGAACAGATTTAGAAAAAGAAACCATTGCTGATGTGCGCCGTATCTTACAAGAAGAGTTTGATAAAGGTGAATAAGCGTGGATTTTAGAAAGTATATTTGTATAGGCAAATCGCTCTAAATATTACTCGATAATCTTTAGAGCAAAAAATAACAGAATGTCAGAATTGAAACTACCAAGATTGTTAGCAGCTGCTAAAGAGTTCAACATCGGTCAAGATACCCTTATTGAATTTCTAGTGAAAAAAGGTTTTTCTAAAGACGAGCTTAAGCCCACTGCTAAATTAACGGAGGATCAGTATTATTCTCTGCAAGCAGAATTCCAAAGTGATAAAGTTGCTAAAAATAAAGCAGACCACGTAGAGTTACCTAAAAATACAGCTACCGACAAAGACAAAGCCAAGAAGTCTGCAGCAGCTGAACCTGAAGCGGCTAAGTCTTCCAAAGGGAAAGCCACTGAAAAAGAAGTTACCAAGCCTGAGAAATTAAAAATTGAAGCCCCAGAAGTAGAGTCACCTAAAGTCATTGACAAAATAGATTTATCTCAAATAGATTCTTCCACTCGACCTAAAAAATCTTCAAAGAAATCGGAAGAGTCTTCTGAAAAACCAGAAAAAACTAGTGCTCCAAAAAAATCTACCAAGAAAACCGAAGATCCTATTGTAAAGCCAGTAGAAGAAACGCGCGCTCCGGTAGACCATACTGTGGCTCCTGAAAATGCGACTGGTAAAATTGAAAATATTCAATCCAAAAAATTAGAAGGTCCTAAAGTAATGGGTAAAATTGATTTACCTGTGAATAGTGAGACTCGCCCTAAGCCTGCAAGTCAAGATGAGAAAAGAAAGCGTAAGCGTATTCCTTCTCACGGCACACAACAAGGCAGCTCTCAGGGTCAAGCACCAGGGGGTGGTGGTCAAAGACAAGGAGGATATCAAGGTCCTGGCGGTGGACAAAGACAGGGGGGAGGTCAAAGACAAGGTGGTGAACATAGACAAGGGGGCAACAGAAATATGCCACAAACGGCTGAACAAAAAGAGATAGGTCAAAAAGCCATTCAAGATAAGATTAAAGAAACTCAAGCAAAATTAGCTGGTGCAAGTGGAAGAGGAAAAAGTTTAAAATCTAAATACAGAAGAGCTAAAAGAGAAGAAGCTGCTGAAAATGAAACTAATGAGGTGGTAGATAATAAACTACAAGTAACAGAGTTTGTAACAGTGAGTGAATTATCTAGTTTAATGGATGTGAGTTTTGCTGACATCATTAGCAAGTGTATGAATTTGGGAATTATGGTTTCTATTAATCAGCGTTTAGATGCAGAAGTTATAGAATTAGTAGCAAGTGAATTTGGTTTTGAAGTAGAATTTGTTGGATTAGAAGAAGTGGAAGAGATGGATGAAGAGGAAGAAGCAGATGATTTAGCCAATTTAGTGGAACGCCCGCCCATTGTAACTATTATGGGTCACGTTGACCACGGTAAAACATCATTATTAGATTACATAAGAAATGCCAATGTGGTAGCAGGAGAAGCTGGAGGTATTACACAACATATAGGTGCTTATGAAGTTACCCTGCCTAATGGGAAAGCCATCACATTTTTAGATACACCTGGTCACGAAGCTTTTACAGCTATGCGTGCTCGTGGTGCTAAAGTAACAGATATAGCTATTATAGTAGTGGCGGCCGATGATGCAGTTATGCCACAAACCAAAGAAGCGATTAGTCACGCACAAGCCGCTAATGTGCCTATGATTTTTGCAGTGAATAAAATTGATAAGGACGGAGCCAATGCGCAGAAAATTTATGAGCAATTATCTCAAATGAATATTTTAGTAGAAGCTTGGGGTGGTAAATTTCAAAACCAAGAATTATCTGCTAAGCAAGGTTTGAATGTAGATGCATTATTAGAAAAAGTAATTTTAGAATCTGACTTATTAGAATTAAAAGCGAATCCGAATAGAGAAGCATCGGGTAGTATTATTGAAGCATCTTTAGATAAAGGTCGTGGATATGTAGCTACCATATTAGTTCAAAATGGAACATTAAAACAAGGAGATTTAATTTTATCAGGTCAGTTTTATGGTAGAGTTAAAGCTATGTTCAATGAGCGTAATCAAAGAATTGAAGTAGCGCCTCCTTCCACACCAGTGGTCATTCTAGGTTTAAATGGAGCTCCGCAAGCGGGTGAGAAATTTAAAGTATTTGAAGATGAAGCGGAAGCAAAAGAAATAGCTACTAAACGCGCTCAATTATTAAGAGAGCAGGGATTAAGAACTAGAAAACATATTACTTTAGATGAAATTGGTCGTCGTTTAGCTTTAGGTAACTTTAAAGAATTAAATATTATTATTAAAGGAGATGTGGATGGTTCAGTAGAAGCTTTAAGCGATTCCTTACAAAAATTATCTACAGAAGAAATTGCCATAAGAGTTATTTTAAAAGGGGTAGGACAAATTTCTGAGTCTGATGTATTACTTTCTGCTGCTTCCGATGCCATTATTATTGGCTTTAATGTAAGACCTTCTATGCAAGCCAATAAATTGGCAGATACAGAGGGCGTACAAATTAAATTATATTCTATTATCTATAATGCTATTGATGAGATCAAGAGTGCGATGGAAGGTATGTTAGAGCCAAAAATCCAAGAAAAGATTGTGGCCAATGTAGAAGTAAGAGAAGTGTACAAATTTGATAAAGCTACTGTGGCTGGATGTTTCGTGTTAGATGGTAAAATAAGTAGAAATAGTAAAATTAGAATTATTCGTGATGGTATTGTGGAATACCCTAAAGGGGAAGGTCAAAGCGCTGAGCTGGGTAGTTTAAAGCGTTTCAAAGACGATGTGAAAGATGTGGTGTCGAATATGGAATGTGGTTTAACTATTAAAAACTTCGCTGATTTAAAAGTGGGGGATATTGTGGAGGCTTTTGAAGAAGAAGAAGTAAAGCGTACTTTATAAAAAAATTAAGATTTACTGTTTGGGAAAAATCTTCAAGCAGTAGAACTTTACACTTTAATAAAAAAAAGGATGAAATTAATTAGCTTTTCTATTTCATTGATATTACTTACTGCAACTATAAGCGTAAAAGCGCAAGTCAAAAAAGTATTAGCAGACAAGATTGTTGCTACGGTAGGCGATAAATTTATATTAAAATCGGATGTAGAAAATGCTATTAGCGATTACAAGCGACAAGCGCAGGGCCAAGAAAATGTTGAAATTCCCTCAGAGTGCAAAATGATTGAAGGCCAATTAATACGAAAAGCATTGGTTTTACAAGCGCTCAAAGATTCTATTAATGTTACAGATGATGAAGTGGAAGTAGCGATGGAAAGTCGTATTCGTAATTTCATTCAACAATTTGGTTCTAAAGAAGTTTTGGAAGAAGTGGCTGGGCGTACCGTTTTTCAATTAAAAGAAGATTTTCGTGTACTTATTAAAGAGCAAAAATTAGCCGATGAAATGCAGGCTAAAATTGTAGAAAAAATTAAAATTACTCCTACTGAAGTAAGAAATTATTATAGTAAAATACCCACCGATAGTTTACCCTTATATGAAAGTGAGGTTCAAGTGACTGAATTAGTAATGCATCCTAAAGCCAATAGAGATGTAGAAGAATATGTGATTAAGCAAATGTTAGAATACAGAAAGCAAATTGAATCTGGGGCTAATAAATTTGACCAATTAATTAAATTATATTCGGAAGACCCTAGTGCTAAAGAAAACCTAGGCGTATTTAATTTAAATCGTAACGAAAAGAATTTTGATCCAGCATTTATGGCAGGTTCATTTCGTTTGAAAGAAGGACAAATTTCTGCTCCTATAAAATCTAAATTTGGATACCATATTATACAGCTTATTTCAAGATCGGGAGATGATGCTGTGGTGAAACATATTTTAAGAATTCCTCCTATTACTAATGATGAAATTCAAGAAACAAAAAATTTCCTTGATAGTATTCGAAAAGAAATCATAGCTGGTAGAATTAATTTTGGCGAAGCCGTAAATAAATTTAGTGATGACGATGGTAGTAAGTTTAGTGGTGGTGCTATTACAGCTCGTGATGGATCTACTTATGTAAATATTGATCAACTAGATAAAGAAATGGTGGTAGCAATGCAAAATATGAAGCCAGGAGATATTTCTGCACCTCAGGTATACTTAGATGATCGTGGTCGAAAAACAGTAAGACTTATTTATTTTAAAGAGCGTACTACCCCTCACAGAGAAAATTTGAAAGAAGATTATAATAAAGTGGCTCAAAGAGCTTTAGAGGAGAAAAAAGCAAAAATAATGGAGTCTTGGTTTAAAGAACATATTCCTAATTATTATGTTTTTATAGATGATAGTTTTCAAGGTTGTGCTGAATTAACCGATTGGAAAAAAGTAGCGAATCAATTAGTGAAAGAAAAAGCCTATTAATTTTATTTAAAAAATGTCTAGAATTTTTTATCCAGCCAACGAAAGAGGCCACGTGCAATTTGATTGGTTAGATACTTATCATAGTTTTAGTTTTGGACAGTATTATGATCCTACAAAAATTCATTTTGGGGCTCTTCGTGTTTTAAATGATGATAAAATTGATGCTGGTATGGGTTTTGGAACTCATCCACACGATAATATGGAAATCATCACTATTCCTTTATATGGCGACTTACACCATAGGGACAGTACAGGCAGAGATTGTATCATTAAAGAACACGATGTTCAAATTATGAGTGCAGGCTCGGGCATTCAACATAGTGAGGTGAATCCCAATATGGATAAAAGAGTAGAACTATTTCAAATTTGGATTTTTCCAAAACTTAGAAATATTACTCCTAGGTACGATCAAAAATCATTTCTTCCTGAAGACAGAATTGACCAGCTTTTAACCGTGGTTTCTCCCAATGAGCCTAATACCTTATTTATTAATCAGGATGCTTGGTTGTCTTTAGGTCATTTTAAGAAGCCTTTTGCTACTAATTATGCAATGCACCAAGAGGGCCAAGGTCTTTTTGCCATTTGTATTGAAGGTAATTGCACAGTGGGTGGCCAGGTTTTAGGTAGAAGAGATGCGGTGGGAATAGCTGGGGAAGCCACCATAAAAATTGAGGCAGCAGCGGGTTCTGATCTACTTCTTATAGAAATTCCTCATTTTACACAAGGAGCTTAGAAAATTTTTAATTCTTTACTAGTAAACAATAGCTAACTATTGTAAATTTGGGACTCCTTATACTCCATCATGAGCGATGAAATTAAACACGAGTGTGGGCTAGCCTATATTCGACTAAGAAAACCTTTTTCTTATTATCTTCAAAAAAGAGGGTCGGTTACCTATGGATTAAATAAATTATACCTCTTGATGGAAAAGCAGCACAATCGCGGTCAAGATGGTGCTGGAGTAGCTACCCTTAAATTAAATATTGAACCTGGAAACCCTTTTTTATATCGTTTGCGAAGTAATGCGCAACAACCTATTGCAGATTTATTTTATAAAATTGGCTTAGAAATTCAGGAGCTTGAAAAGTTTCAACCCGATATTGCTAAACATCCAGGCTTGATGAAAGGGCATTTGCCATTTATGGGTGAAATTTTATTGGGTCATTTACGCTATGGTACTCAAGGAAAAAACAATCTTGAATTTTGTCACCCTTTTATTAAGCGAAATATAGTGCCGGGTAAAAATTTGGCTTTGGCTGGTAATTTTAATTTGGTAAATACCGATGAGTTATTTGAACACATACAACTAGCTCCGGGTCAATTTGAAAAACAAAGCGATTTAGCAGCTATGATGGAAGTGATTCATCATTATTTATCGGAGGAAGAAAATATTCATCCTAATAATCCTGCTATCGGAGATGTCTTAAGAAAAGCAGTGCCCTTATTTGACGGAGGCTTTACAGTGGGCGGTTTGGTGGGCAATGGCCATAGTTTTATCATAAGAGATGCTAATGGTATTCGTCCCGCTTATTATTATGTTGATGATGAAGTTATTGTAGCAGCTAGTGAAAGAGCGGCTATTAGAACCACTTTTAATGTGGGTGAAAATGAAGTATTAGAATTAATGCCAGGGCAAGCATTATTGGTAGATGATGCAGGAAAATATAAAATAGAACAAATCATTGAGCCTAAGCAAAGGCGCGCTTGCTCATTTGAGCGTATTTATTTTTCAAGAGGTAGTGATGAAAAAATATACAGAGAAAGAATTGCTTTAGGGAATCGTTTAAGTAAAGTGGTATTAGAAAGAATAGACAATGATTTAAAAAATACTATTTTTTCTTATATCCCCAATACTGCAGAAGTTGCATTTTATGGATTAGTCAAAGGAATGGAAGAATACCTCAATAAAATTAAAGTGGAAAGAATTTTAAGTTGGGGTAATGAGGTAGATCCGGAGAAATTAGAAGCAATGATTAATCGTAAAATTAGACAAGAAAAAATTGCGATTAAGGATGTGAAGCTTCGCACTTTTATCACTGAAGATATTAATAGAAATGAAATGGTGCAGCACGTGTATGATATTACTTATGGCACAGTGCGCAAAAATGAAGATACTTTGGTAATTATTGATGATAGCATTGTAAGAGGTACTACTTTAAAAGAAAGTATTATTAGAATGTTATCTCGTTTAGGTCCTAAAAAAATTATTATAGTTTCTTCGGCCCCTCAAATTAGATATCCCGACTGTTATGGAATTGATATGAGTAAAATGGGCGACTTTATTGCTTTTAGAGCTGTGATGGCACTCTTGAAAGAAAGGGGGATGTCAAATATTATTGACCAGACCTATCAAAAAATTATTGAATTAGAAACTACCCAACAACTTCACACAGAAAATGTGGTGCGTCAATTATACAAACCTTTTACGACTGAAGAAATATCAGAAAAAATTGCACAATTAATAACTCCTGAAAATTTGAATATACCTGTGGAAGTTATTTATCAAACCATTGAGGATTTGCATTTAAGTTGTCCAACGAATACAGGAGATTGGTATTTTACAGGTAACTATCCCACGCCTGGAGGTAATAAAGTTTGTAATAAAGCCTTTAAAAATTTTATGGAAGGCAAAAATGTGAGGGGCTATTAATTATACCTGATAACAAATTGCATTAATATTCATTCCTGCACCTACGGAAGCGAAGATGACTATATCTCCCTTTGTTAATTGGTGCTCTTGGTATTTGCCGCGTTTTACCATATCATATAAAGTTGGAATAGTGGCTACGGAACTATTTCCTAATTCGTGAATACTCATAGGCATCACATTTTCTGGCAATGTTTTGATACCATATAATTTATATAATGCTTTAATAAAACCTTCATCCATTTTTTCATTCGCTTGATGTAAAAAGAATTTTTTAACATCGTGAATATCTACGCCTGCTTTTTCAATGCAAGCTTTCATAGCAATGGGGACATTCTTAATAGCGTATTCATACACTTTTCGTCCTTTCATTTTGATATACCTTGTGGCCTCATCTGAAGAAGGGTGGTAGGATTTACCTAAGTATAAAAAATAAGTTTCATCCATACAATGGCTTTGAACACTGCTTGCTAATATGCCTCTATTTTCTTCAGTAGAATTTTCTACAATACAAGCCCCTGCGCCATCACTAAAAATCATACTATCTCTATCGTGGGGATCTACCACTCTACTTAAAGTTTCAGCACCTATGACTAAACACCTTTTTGCCAACCCCGATTTAATAAAAGAATCGGCTTGAATGACACCTTGTATCCAACCTGGACAACCAAATAATATATCGTAAGCCACACAGTTGGGATTACGAATACCCAGTGCATTTTTAACCCTGGAAGCAATGGCGGGAATGGTATCGGATTGAATGGTTCCGTTAATAACATTACCAAAATTATGGGCAAGTATAATTTGATCAATGGTTTCTGGATCGATGTCTGCGTCTTGAATGGCTAATAAAGCCGCTTTGGTGGCAAGGTCGGAAGTGTTTGTATTTTCTTCCGCATACCTTCTTTCATAAATGCCTGTAATTTCTTTAAACTTTTCAAATATTTCAGCATTGGGGGTATTTATTAATACACCGTCTTCACCATAAAAACTATGATCATTAAAAGAGGAGTTGGGTACTACAAGTTCAGGAATGTAGCTGCCAGTTCCAGTAATAATAGTTGCCATCGAGGATTTTTAGGTTAACAATGCTACTTGTTCTTAACTAAGATAGGAAATTCTGCTGAATTTATATGTATTTGTCTCCTTTGTGTCTCTTAACTTCAGCTACATATTCCTTTATTGATTGCTCTTTATCCTTACTACAAATAAGTAGCACATCTTTGGTGTCTACAATAATAAAATCATCCAAACCTTGTACTACTACTAGTTTGTCTTTAGGTGCATTGATCATACATTTTGTTGCATCAATCACTATAACATTATCTGCAGCTACTGCATTAGCAAAATAATCTTTTTCTAAATTATCATAAGCGCTATTCCAAGTACCTAAATCGCTCCAACCAAAACTTGCAGGTATCACATAAACATTATCTGCTTTTTCCATAATAGCTATATCAATAGAAATATTTACACACTGAGGATAAATTTTTTGGATGGCTTGTTTTTCTTCAGGAGTATTGAATTTGCTTTTTTCTTGATCAAATAATTCAAACATTTCTGGTTGATATTTTTCAAATGCAGCTAGTATGGTACTTGCCTTCCACGCAAAAATGCCAGCATTCCATAAAAAATCTCCACTTGCTAAAAATGACTCTGCTATTTCTTGGGTGGGTTTTTCGGTAAAAGTTTTTACTTTATAAACGCCTTTACTTACCTCTAAACCTTCATATTGAATATAGCCATA
>CAXBQH010000005.1:0-81939 GCA_963977985.1 uncultured bacterium | reverse complement strand
TTATAAGCATACTCATTGCGCTTGGAATTGCAATTTCGCATTCTGTAGTTTTTAAATCGTTGAAACGGCAAAGAGAGCCAGGAGCATATGCGTTTAATGTACGAATATGCTCTGCAATGGCATCGACAGCTTCCCAAGCATCTGTATATATTGTTTCAAATAAAGAATGATATTGAGGGAAACCTGGGCCCTCAACATTCCAATGGAAATAATGTGCCTTTAAATAAAAGGCAAATGTATCAGCCAAAGAAACTTTCAACTGCTCAACTAATTCTTCCATTTACTTTGCCTTTTTTGTTCTGGGCTTTCTCTGCTTTGCAGCCTTGACCTTTTCAGCCTTACCACACTGACAGTTTTCTTCAACGACAGGGGCTGGAGCAGGAGCAGGTGTTGCTGCTTGTTCATCACCAAAAACCCACTTAATCTTTTCCCAAATTGTTTTTAACATTTTCGTTTCCTTTTTATTCTTCAGAGCCACCATCACCACCACCAGAACTACCGCTTTTTCCGGGGGGATGTTTTTCAATTTTACCAGAAGCCATTCTAATTCCAACCATTGGAGGATTCCAAGTTTTGCGTTTACCTGTTGTTCCTGCTGGTACGCTCACCTCAGAAATAAATTCTTTAAATGTTTTTATTCGCAGTTCCATTTTCTCAGAGCCTTGTTAATTCTTGAATCTGGATCATGAGCAGTTTTAGCTGAGGTAAGACGCTTCTTCATCCCGCCCATACGAGCACAGAATGACTTACGACGATTCCAAGCCTTGCTGCCCTTCTTTAACTTTGATGGCTTTGTTGTTACTGCTGTTTTTAATTTTGATCCTGGATGTTCGCGACGATAAGCATTAACACCAGCTTGTGTTAAACCACCTGATGGATTTTTATACTTACTATCCTGCCAACCTTCATCAACTTCAACTTCTTCTCTATAAGTCATAACGTCATCAACTGCAGTTACACCATCTTTTGCATTGTTAATTTTATATTGCATCCAAGCTTCTAAATCTTTTTTGCCTTTTACCTTTGACGCAAGATTATTTGCTTTTGCGGCAATAGCCTTTAGTTGAGTTTTTGCCATTTCTTTTTCATCACGATGATGTTGCACATCATTCTCAACTTTTTCCTTAACAACTTTCTTTACAATTGCTTTTGTTAATTGACCTGGAGTCATTGAAGCATAAACTTTTGTTAATGAATCTGACCCAATAAACCTTGATGACGCATCAACAAAATTTGGTGAAATGGTTTCTGCGTTTTCAACTTCTTCGTTTGCTGCTCCAAACTTTTTATCTGGTGAACCTTTGTACGTTACATTATGAACTTTATAACCTTGTTCATGATGCAACATTTGTGCATTAAAAATTGCAGAATGTTTATTTGGTGCTTTAACTTGGACTTTTTTAACTTCTTTTTTGCCGCCATTTTTTGAAACTGTTACATTTACATTATGTGTTGGCATTGGGAAATTTGTACGCTCAACATCAGCGGATGCATAAGCAGCAGATCTTCCTTCTTTTGGATTTTTAACTCTAACCGAGTGAGCTTTTTGGCGTGGAGTTTGAGCTTCATTAACTTGTTCTTCCTTAACAGGAACACAATTGGGAACCTTACGTCCGCCCTTCATTTTCATACCAACTGCTGTGTATCCAGTCCAGCATGCATTTTTTAATTTCCCTGTTGGTTCTTTTACTTTTTCCATTAGATCTGCATCCAATTTTTCTGCGGCGAATCCGCCTGCGATGAATGAATTTACTCTATCGAATCCGAACTGCTCTGGTGTGCCATCAAACGACTCATTCCAAGTTGTATATCCGCGATAATATACCTCTTCAAGAATATCTGCTGATATTCCAGAATTAACTGATTTCTTATACAAAGATAACTTGGCTTTGTTAGTGAGGTGAATGGCAGACTCGTCAGTCTGTTCTGAGACTTCTAGCTGAGGATTTAATATGCCTTTTAGTCTTTTTACCATCTGGAGTTCCCCTGAGGTTTTCCATCGAACATATGCGAGTCTGCCATAGCCTTATCGCACTAACGATATTATTTAGTTTAAGTTAATTCTTCCCATAGTACTGCCGCTGCAACATTAGAAGTATTGGCGCTTGCTGCAACGGCAAGAGTAAATGTAGTGGCTGTATTTGTGAATGAATTTCTTTCTAATTGATACTTAAATATGCCGTCTGTAGCACTAAATGAACCACCACCTTGGACTGTAGATGTAACATATCCAGAATTAAGGTCGGTTCCACCAGACATGCTAGCTGCAGTATTTGTGTTATATTGTACTATTGAGTTAGACGATACATTAGCCCAAACAGCACCAGTGATAGTAGCATCCTTTACAATTTTCCAGCCGTAGTTTGCTGAATTAATTGGCATAATATCAATTTGTTTTGGAATTGCTATACCATCAAGATATGCTGGATTCAATCTAATGGATAAAACTGGATAATAGATTCCTTGTGTGGTACATTCAAACGTATTTGCACCGACAGGATTTATTGCAATCGTTTTTGGTCTACCATTTAATTCATAACCACCCTCAGATATGATTGTTGAACAAATTCTTTTAAATGTGCTACTATCTTATGCACTGAGGCTGAAGTGGAGGGGAAACGAAATGAACCAGTATCTGTCATAATACCTGTATATAAACAAGTAGCTATATCAAGATCTAAAATATTGCCACTCCCTGAGGCTATTATAAAATGATAAATCATTTCAGCAGTAGAGCTCATAGTGACATCACTAATTCCATACGCAAATGAAGGCGTATCGGGTTGTTGGTGATGATCTATTAATATTTTTTTCGCCTTGGATTCTTTTAAAAGAGGTTCTACATTTTTAGTGCGATGAAAAATGTTGAAATCTAAACAAAAGATATAGTCTGCGTTTTGAATAAGGGAGCTAGCTTTTGGTTTATTAGATTCAAAGTCAATTACTTCTTCTACGCCTGGCATCCAATTTAAAAAGGAAGCCCAATTGGTGGGAGAAATAACAGACACTTCGTGCCCCATTTTTTTTAAAAAATGAAAAAGCGCTAAGCTGGATCCCATAGCATCTCCATCTGGCTTTTGGTGTGAAATGATAACAGCCTTAAAAGGTTTTTGTAAATAAGGATAAAACTGGTCAATGGACTGCATAGAAGCACAAATTTAGCGTAAATAAGATGTTTTTAGTAAATTTGCGTCCTCAATTAACTAATATCTATGAACCGTACATTTACAATGATTAAACCTGATGCTACCTCCAAAGGATATACAGGTGCCATTTTAGATCAAATTTTAAAGGCAGGATTCACTATTAAGGCTATGAAATGGACAAAATTAACTGTGGAGCAAGCAGGTCAATTTTATGAGGTTCATAAAGAACGCCCTTTCTATGGTGAATTAGTGGCATTTATGAGTTCTGGACCTATTGTAGCTGCTATATTAGAAAAAGATAATGCTGTTGCTGATTTTAGAAAATTAATTGGGGCTACTAATCCAGCTCAAGCAGAGGAAGGAACCATTAGAAAGAAATTTGCTGCTTCTATGGGTGAAAATGCAGTACACGGAAGTGATAGTGATGACAATGCCATCATTGAAGGCAACTTCTTCTTTTCTGCTACAGAAAGATACTAATTCAGTTTTTACATCCACTGCTGCTTATTTCTTTGGTAAATTATATTGATTTATTTTACATTTACTAACTTAAATTAATATCAATGAACCTCAAAAAATCAGCTAAACTTCTGCGTCTACCCTTCATTAAGTTAATGGTTATCTCAATTTTCTTGATGTCCTTTCAACAGGCATTGAGTCAAAATGATGATAATATTAATAGTAGAGACATTTTGTATCTAACCACTGGAGGTAAATTACAACCACTTCAAGCTATAATGGATATCAGACATTATTCTATTTCACTAGAGGTGGATATAGCCAAACAATCTATCAGCGGCTCTACAGAAGTGAGTATGAATTTATCTAAAAAAACAGATACTATCTTATTGGATTTGATTCATTTGTATAAAGTAACTAAAATTAAAGTCAATAATAAACCTACCCCCTTTTATCAACACGATGATAAAATATTTATTACTTCTACCACGGGCTTTGACATAGGAAATCAAAAAGTTGTGGTGGAATATAATGGTATACCTCCAGTGGCTATAAAACCACCTTGGGATGGAGGTTTTACTTGGAAAAAAGACAGTGCTGGTTATGATTGGGTGTCTATTAATATTCAAGCTGAAGGCGGCAAAATGTATTTCCCCTGTAAAGACCACCCTAGCGATGAACCTAATGAAGGAGCCGATTTAAAAATTACGGTACCCGCTCCACTTGTGGTGGCTGGGCCAGGTCTGCTAATGAGTGTAAATAAAAAGAATAACAAATCCACTTATCATTGGAAAACCAATTATACTATTAGTAATTATTGCATCGTATTCAATATTGGAAAATATAAAGTGTATAAAGATGAATTAACTACTGTACAGGGTAACAAAGTACCCATTGAATATTATGTTTTAGAAGTAGATACCCTGCACGCTAAAAAAGTAATTGAAACTAAAAAAAGAGATAATAAAATTTTAGAAAAATATTTTGGAGAATATCCTTGGCCAAAAGAAAAAATTGGTATTGCGGAAGTGCCCAATTCTGGTATGGAACATCAAACTATGATTACTTTTGATAATAAATTTTCTTATAAAACAATTAATGGTCAAGATTATTCTGCTAATTTATTTCACGAATATGCACACGAATGGTGGGCCAATAAAGTTACTAATAAGGATTGGGGCCATATGTGGATTCAGGAAGGCATTGGAACCTATGCAGAAGCATTAGCAATGCTTGAAATTGGAGGACAAAGCGCCTATGATGAAATTATTGCAGGGCATAGAAGAGGATCCAAAAACAAAAGGCCCATTGTACCTGCGGGCGATGAAATAACGGAAGAAGAAGTTTATTCTGGCGGTGATATTTATGGCAAGGGTTCTTTTTTTATGCATAGTTTAAGATTTGTGATTGGAGATGAAATTTTCTTTCCCACTTTAAAAAAACTTGCCACTGACCCTCAGTATACCTATGATAATTTTGTAACTACAATGGATGTAGAAAAATTATTTAGTAATGCTTCAGGTAAAGACCTCAAACCATTTTTTGATTTCTTTTTACGCACTACTCAAGTTTTAGATATTACTGTGAAGGAAGTAGGTTATCAAAAATTTCAAATTAAACAAAATAATCACTTTATGAATTTGCCCATTGAAATTACCGCTAATGGTCAAACCCAACGCACAATGCTTCCTAGTGAAGGTATCATCATAAATGCAGCCCTTCCACCTCAAGTGGATGCAAAAGGGTATTATTTGAAAAAAGTTACATTACTATAAGCGCCTTACTATGAAAAAATCAATTTATTTTTTTCTATTTGGCTTATGGATGTTTTCTCCTTTTTTTGTTAAAGCAGATCATTATCCCATTAATAAAAATATAGATGTTATTCATTATGCTTTTAATTTAAGTTTATCAGATAGCACTAATGAAATTTTGGGATCTACCCTAGTCACTGTAAAATTCAAAGAAGCGGGTATGCAAAATCTGAGATTAGATTTTGTCAATAAAACTGATTTAAGACAAGCAAAAGGTATGGTGGTAGAAAGCGTTATGATGGGAAATACTCAAATAAATTATACGCATCAAAATGATGAACTAATCATTTTTTTACCCACCCCCTCTACTCAATTGCAAGTTGTTACATTTACTATTAAATACCACGGCATACCCTATGATGGATTAAGAATTGGGGCCACGAAATGGGGAGATCGTAGTTTTTTTAATGAGAATTGGCCTAATAGAGGAAGGCATTGGTTACCTATCATTGACCACCCCCACGATAAAGCTACTTCTGAATTTATAGTAAAAGCCCCTTCACATTACAAAGTAGTGTCTAATGGGTTATTACAAGAAGAATCTGATTTAGGGAATAACACTAAACTTACCCACTGGAAACAGTCGGTGCCTGTATCTTCTTGGTTATTTGTATTAGGGGTTGCCGATTTTGCTGTTAAATATGTGGATCAGTTTCAAGGAAAGTCAATTCAAACCTGGGTATATGCAAAAAATAGAGAAGCTGGATTTTATGATTTTGACGAGCCCACAAAAAAAGTGTTGGAGTTTTATTCTAATTATGTAGGACCTTATGCGTATGAGAAATTAGCGAATATCCAAACTCCAAGTGTGAATGGAGGAATGGAAACCTCATCTGCTATATTTTATGGAGAAGATTTAGTTACAGGTAAAAGAGAGGAAAGAACTAGAAATGTGGTCATTCACGAAATAGCGCACCAATGGTTTGGTAATGCGGTTACAGAAACCACTTGGGATGATGCTTGGTTGAGTGAAGGTTTTGCAACTTTTTTTACTTTATTATTTATAGAAAATGAATATGGTAAAGATGAATACACCAAAGGAATTTTAAAAGCTAAAAAAACGGTGTATGATTTATCAGCAAAAATGCCTTCATTTAGTATTGTTAGTGATAGAACTGCAGAAAAAGAAGTGGTCACTAGTGGTATTACTTATCAAAAGGGCGCTTGGGTTTTACATATGCTAAGAAATTTAATAGGCGAAGCTGCTTTTAAAAAAGGGATTCAAAATTATTATGCAACCTATTTTAATGCCAATACAAGTACCGATGCCTTTATAGTAGAAATGGAAAAAGCGTCAAGCAAAGATTTAAAATTATTTTTTAAACAGTGGTTATATCAACCTATCAATCCTGCCATCAATGCAAGTTGGAATTATGATGTCACTACTCAAAAATTAAAAATTCATTTAAATCAAACACAAGGAGATCAGTTTTTATTCACTGTTCCAGTAGAAATGGGTTACTATAAAAAGGGTGACACTAAACCTACCCTTCTTACTTTGAATTTAAAAAATAAAGAACAGGATTTTACTTTTTCAGTGAAAAACTCAATTGACAAATTAGAATTAGATCCCCGTAATGTTTTATTGAATAATGGTCAATTAACAAAGCAATAAAAAAGCCTCAACCTAGATTCAATAGTGAATCCATAGTTTGAGGCTTTTTTGTTGTCGGGTGAACAGGATTTGAACCTGCGACCACACGCCCCCCAGACGTGTACGCTACCGGACTGCGCTACCACCCGATAAATTGGCCCTCCTTCAAGATTAACTGAATTTCAAGCTATTGACTTGATTTTGAATCTAAAATCAAAGGATTTGGGCTGCAAATATAACCCTAAATAGAAAAATCGGGGTATATTGCATTAAAATTTTAAAGGCTCAATGACAATTCTACTAAGACAAGTCAAAATTGCTGATACAAATTCGCCTTTTAATGGCTTAGTTAAAGATATCTTAGTTCAGGATCAACAAATTATCTCTATCACCGACCAATATAAAGGTAAAGCCGATCAAATCATTGAATGTAAGCATACAAATATCTGTCCCGGATTTGTAGATCCCTTTGTACATTTTTGTGATCCAGGAATGGAAAATAGAGAAAATTTACAATCGGGAGCAGCGGCAGCCAGCGTTGGAGGATTTACCACAGTTTTTGTTATTCCCAATACCAACCCTGTTATTGATACTAAGTCTCAAGTAACTTATATTCATCAACACACACAAGAATTACCCATTCATATTTTACCCTTAGGAGCCATTTCTAAAAAAATAGAGGGAAAGGATTTAGCTGAAATGATTGATATGCACAGTAATGGTGCCATAGCTTTTACTGACGGTTTACATCCAGTTCAATCTACCCTATTATTTTTAAAAGCTTTACAATATGTTAAAGCTTTTGATGGAGTGGTGATTCAAATGCCCATTGATAAAAGCCTAGGTAGTTTAGGTTTAATGAATGAAGGTATTTTATCTACACAATTAGGACTTCCAGGTATTCCAGCTATTGCAGAGGAATTAATGATACATAGAGATATTGAACTAGTCAAATATACTCAATCCAAACTCCATATTACTTCGGTAAGCACTGCAAAAGGCATAGCTCTTATTGCAGCTGCCAAAAAAGAAGGCTTACCCATTAGCTGCAGTGTAACCCCCTATCATTTATTTTTTACAGAAGAAGACATTAAAGATTATAATACTCTATTGAAAGTGTTTCCACCACTGCGTAGTAAAGAAGATCAAAAAGCTTTAATCAAAGCTGTTGAAAATGGAATAGTTGATTGCATCAGCTCACATCATATGCCACAAGATTGGGATGGAAAAAATATTGAATTTGAAAATGCAAAAGCAGGAATGGCTTCTATAGAAACTTCATTTAGTGCAGTTAAACAAAAAATTCCTTCACTTTCTGAAAATAAATTAGCTGAATTATTTTCAATAAATGCAAGACAAATTTTCAATTTACCTTCTATGACCATAGAGGAAGGTGCTGCAGCCGAATTCACTTTATTTAATACACAAGCTAGCACCTGCCTCTCCAAAGAGCATTCAAAAAGTAAATCTGCGAACTCTCCTTTTTGGGATTTAACCTTACAAGGTAAAATAATGGGTAGTTATGTTAAAGGAAAATTATTACTCCACCAATAAACAAAAACATTCAATTTTTAAATTATGGAAACTAAAATAACTACACATATTGTCAAAGGGCTTATACTAAGTGCACTCTCTATTGTATTTAGTGTATTAATGTATGTATTTAATCTCTTTGAATATAGTTGGTTGAGTTGGGTGAACACTATTATTATAATGGGTGGTTTAATTTATGGCAATATTTTATATGCCAATCAGAACCACAATAATGTCACTTTTGGTAATTTATTTGCCCACGGATTTAAAACTACTGCAGTAGTGATAGTGATTACCACCCTATATGCGGTGCTTGCTTTTAAAGTTTTGTTTCCAGATATGATTGATATTATTTTAGAGATTCAAAGAAAAAAAATGCTTGAAAATCCTAAATTAACCGATGAAATGATAGAACAGGCTATGACAATGACTAAAAAGTACTTTTTACCTTTTGCTATAGGAGGTACTATTTTAGGTACTGGTTTTACAGGTGCCATTGCTTCTTTAATTGGAGCCGGTGTAGCAAAAAAGAATCCAGTAGATCCTTTTTCAAATCCAGCTTCTTAAAATTGTAGTATGCAAATTTCTGTAGTAATACCCTTGTTGAATGAAGCTGAATCTTTGCCTGAATTAATGCAATGGATTGATCGTGTAATGCAACAAAACAACTACAGTTATGAAGTTATAATGGTAGATGATGGAAGCAAAGACAATAGTTGGGATACCATTCAAAAACTCAGAGCAAGTTATCCTCATTTAAAAGCTATCAAATTTCAACGCAATTATGGAAAATCAGCAGCATTGAACGAAGGCTTTAAAATGGCTAAGGGGGATATTGTGGTAACAATGGATGCTGATTTACAAGATTCTCCCGATGAAATCCCAGAGTTTTACAATATGATTACTAAAGAAGGTTTTCATTTAGTAAGTGGCTGGAAGAAAAAAAGATACGATAATACATTTACTAAGAATATTCCTTCTAAAATATATAATGCAGTAGCAAGAAGTAGTTCTGGTATTGTTTTACACGATTTTAATTGTGGTATCAAAGCCTATCAATTGAAAGTGATTAAAAGTATTGAGGTTTTTGGTGAAATGCATCGTTACATTCCTATTTTGGCTAAATGGGCAGGTTTTACAAAAATTGGTGAGAAAGTTGTGGTGCATCAAGCTAGAAAATATGGAACCACAAAATTTGGATGGGAACGATTTGTCAATGGCTTTTTAGATTTAATGACTATACAATTTTTATCAAAATTTGGTAAAAAGCCAATGCAGTTTTTTGGATTAGCGGGTACCCTATTTTTTTTAGTAGGATTTATCTCTTTTGGAAATATTGTTTTCCATAAAATTGTTGATGCAGAATATACCGTTACCAACAAGCCTGCTTTTTTTATTGCCATCACCACTATGATCATTGGAGTTCAATTATTTTTAGCGGGATTTATAGGAGAACTCATAAATAGAAATGCTCCAGAGAGAAATTCCTATTTAATTGAAGATAAAGTAGGTTTTAATAGCTAAGGCAACCTCCCTTTTCAAATGAAAAAGAAAGTGATAATTATTGGATCAGCTTGGCCACTTAGAGCAGGAGGTTTAGCTACTTTCAATGAAAGATTAGCAAAGCAATTTATGGAGGATGGGTTTGATACCAGCATATATACTTTTTCTTATCAATACCCCTCATTTTTATTTCCAGGCACTACGCAATTATCCAAAGACCCCGCCCCTAGTTCCTTGTCTATCAAAGCTTGTATTCATTCAATAAACCCATTCAATTGGTGGCGTATAGGTAATGAGCTTAGAAATATAAAACCAGATTTTATTGTGGTAAGATTTTGGCTGCCATTTTTTGGACCTTGCTTAGGCAGTATTTTGAAAATTGTTAAAAAAAATAAATTTACTCAAATTGTTTGTATTGCAGACAATGTAATTCCTCACGAAAAAAGAATGGGTGACAGTATACTTACGAAGTACTTCTTCTCCTCCATTCATCGTTTTATTACTATGAGTGAAAAAGTAAATTTGGATTTAAAAAAGTTCACCCATAAACCTTCCCAAAATATAGTACATCCTATGTATGATAATTTTGGTGAGAAAGTTTCCAAAGAAGAAGCCAGACAACATTTGGGATTGCCCTTGCAAGAAAAAATAATTTTATTTTTTGGATTTATTAGAAAATATAAAGGCCTTGATATACTATTAGAAGCAATGCACCATAGTTCTATTCAAAAAGCAAATATTAAATTATTGATTGCAGGAGAATACTACGATTCAAAAGAACTGTATCAGTCAATGATTGCTAAATATAATCTCGCTAATAGCCTTTATCTAAGAACTCAATTTATAGATAATAGTGAAGTTAAATATTATTTAGGGTCTTCAGATTTTGTAATTCAACCTTATAAACAAGCTACTCAAAGTGGAGTAACGCCCTTAGCCTATCATTTTGAAAAACCAATGCTTGTTACCAATGTAGGTGGATTGCCGGCTTTAGTTCCTCATTTAAAAGTGGGTATTGTTACTGATCCCAATGCGAATGCCATTGCAGAAGGTATATTACAATTGTATGAATTAGGAGAATCCCATTTTTTAAAGCATCTTTGTGAAGAAAAAAAGAAATTTAGCTGGCAGCATTTAACAGATGCAATCACTTGTTCTAACCCTTAAAAAAATGTAGAACTTAGAACTAATATTTTATGCAAACAAAAATTAATAGTATTATCAGCGCCTCTATTCAAGTAAAGCAAGACATTCTTGCCAATGGACAAATGGCTGCCACTATTGAAAAAGTAATTTCTGTCATTACTCAGGCATTTAAAAATGGGAATAGTGTTTATTTTGCTGGTAATGGTGGAAGTGCAGCGGATGCTCAACATTTAGCTGCTGAATTTTCTGGTCGATTCTATAAAGATCGTAAAGCCCTTCCTTCAGAGGCTTTACATTGCAATACTTCCTACCTCACCGCTGTTGCCAATGACTATAGCTATGATGTCATTTATTCAAGACTTTTAGAAGGTCTAGCTAAACCAGGTGATGTATTAGTGGGTTTAAGTACCTCTGGCAATTCTGGAAATATTGTTAAGGCTTTTGAAAAATCTAAAGAATTAAAAGTGACTACCATTGGTTTTACAGGTGCTGCAGGCGGTAAAATGAAAGAAGTGAGTGACTATTTAATTAATGTACCTTCTACCGATACCCCACGCATACAAGAAAGTCATATTTTAGTAGGACATATCATTTGCGAATTAGTTGAAAAAAACATTTTTGGATAAACATACCATATGTTTGATTTTACATCCATAGATTCCAGCTGGACATTATTTTTAGATAGAGATGGTGTTATAAATTTTGAAAGAAATAATGACTATGTAAAATCTTGGGATGAATTTAAATTTTACGATAGCAGTTTACAAGCCCTCCCCTTACTTTCCACAATATTTAATAAAATAATTGTCACCACTAATCAAAAAGGAGTCGGTAGAGGCATTATGACAGAAGCAGCTTTACAATTGATACATCAGAATATGATTAGTGAAATTGAAAAAGTTGGTGGCCGCATTGATGAAATATTTTATTGTACTGATCTAGACAACAATGCTTTTAACAGAAAACCTCAACCTGGAATGGCTTTACAGGCAAAAGAAAAATTTCCTACTATTGATTTTTCAAAATCGATTATGGTGGGAAATAGAACCAGTGATATGGAATTTGGAAGAAATGCAAAAATGCACACAGTATTTTTAGCCACCACTCATCCTGAGACTGCTTTTCCAAATAATTTAATGGATTACAGATTCAATCATTTATTAGAATTTGCAGAAGCTTTGAAATAATAATTTGAAATAAAAAAGCGCTTAGAAAAATCTAAGCGCATAAAGTATTTTACATTTTTTGTATCAGTCTAATTTTAAAAATTAGTCTAGTTTTAAAACAGCTAAGAAAGCTTCTTGAGGAATTTCTACATTACCAATTTGGCGCATTCTTTTCTTACCTTCTTTTTGCTTTTCTAATAATTTACGCTTACGACTAATATCTCCACCATAACATTTGGCGGTAACATCTTTTCGCATCGCAGAAATATTTTCTCTTGCAACAATTTTAGCACCAATGGCGGCTTGAATGGCAATTTGGAATTGTTGTTTGGTTAAGAGTTCTTTTAATTTTTCACATAGTTTACGACCAAAATCGGCAGCTTTTCCTCTATGAATTAAGGCACTTAAAGCATCTACTTTATCTCCATTTAATAAAATATCCATTTTTACAATATCCGCTTCTCTAAAACCAATTTGCGTATAATCAAAGGAAGCATACCCTCTCGTTTGACTTTTTAGTTTATCATAAAAATCAAATACAATTTCTGTCATTGGCATTTCAAAAATTAATTCAACCCTGGTGGGGGTTAAATAACTTTGATTCATTAATAAACCTCTTTTACCTAAACAAAGAGTGATGATATTTCCAATGTATTCAGGTGAGGTAATAATTTGGGCACGAATGTAGGGCTCTTCAATGGTATCAATTTTAACAGGATCAGGCATTTCAGAGGGATTGTTCACTACAATTTTTGTTCCTTTGGTAGTATTAGCTATAAAACTCACATTGGGTACTGTAGTAATAACGGTTTGGTTAAATTCTCTTTCCAAGCGCTCTTGAATTATCTCCATATGTAGTAATCCCAAAAATCCACATCTAAAACCAAAACCTAATGCTTGAGAGGTTTCTAATTCAAAAGTTAAGGAAGCATCATTCAATTGTAATTTCTCCATACAATCTCTCAGTTCTTCAAACTCATCGGTGTTCACAGGATAAATACCCGCAAATACCATTGGTTTTACATCTTCAAAACCTTTGATCATTTCACCCGGATTATTAGCAAGGGTTATGGTATCACCCACTTTAACTTCTTTGGCCACTTTAATGCCTGTGATAATATAGCCCACATCTCCTGCTTTCATTTCATTTTTGGGAGTCATAGCTAATTTCAATACTCCTACTTCATCTGCATTATAGTCTTTACCTGAGGCTACAAAACGAATTTTATCATTTTTTCTTAAAACACCATTCATAATTCTATAGTACACAATGATGCCACGAAAACTATTAAATACACTATCAAATATCAATGCTTGTAAGGGTGCTTCTGGATCTCCCACCGGTGCGGGTATTCTTTCTGCGATAGCTTGTAAAATTTCTTCAATACCAATGCCTGAACGACCACTAGCTAATAATATATCTTCTTGTTTACAACCAATTAATTCAATAATTTGATCTGTCACCTCTGGTATTTTAGCACCATCCATATCAATTTTATTAATCACAGGAATGATTTCTAAATTGTTGTCTAAGGCTAAGTACAAATTGCTAATAGTTTGTGCCTGTATACCCTGCGAAGCGTCTACTAATAATAAAGCGCCTTCACAAGCAGCTAATGCTCTACTTACTTCATAACTAAAATCTACGTGTCCTGGAGTATCTATTAAATTGAAAGTATAAGTGGTGCCTTTGTGTACATAATTAATTTGAATGGCGTGACTTTTAATAGTAATTCCTTTTTCACGCTCTAAATCCATATCATCCAAAACCTGATTCATCATTTCTCGTTCGGTAATGGTTTTAGTGTGTTCTAATAAACGATCTGCCAAAGTACTTTTACCGTGATCAATGTGAGCGATGATACAAAAATTTCTTATGTGGTTCATTTAAATGAAGCTGAATTTAATTAAGAAAGTGCATTAATAATAGCAGTGAATTCAGGGGCCATTAAAGAAGCGCCTCCCACCAAACCACCATCTACATTTGTTTTTGAAAATATTTCTTGAGCATTAGAAGCTTTTACGCTACCTCCATATAATATAGAAATTTCATTGGCAACAGAAGCTCCATATTTTTGAGCAATGCAAGTTCTAATATAAGCGTGAATTTCTTCTGCTTGTGCACTTGAAGCTGTTTTGCCAGTACCAATAGCCCAAATGGGTTCATAAGCTATTACCACTTTAACTATTTCTTCTGCAGGTAAATGAAATAGCGAATTTTTAAGTTGTGTTTCCACAAATGCATTTTGTCCTTCTACTTCTCTTATAGAAAGTGGTTCTCCACAACAAAAAATAGGTGTTGCCTGTAAGGCTAAAATGGCATTTACTTTTTCAGCAAGAAATTGATCAGATTCTGTAAAATATTCGCGTCTTTCAGAATGTCCAATGATAATATGATTCACCCCTAGGGATTGTAGCATTGTTGCAGAAATTTCTCCTGTGTAGGCACCGGCTTCTTTAGAGTAACAATTTTGTGCTGCTACAAAAACATTGGAACAATGATGTAGTTTTTCTAAGGCTAAGGGAATATAAATATAAGGTACTGCCACCATCACTTCTTGATGCGATTTTAAGGTGGGCATACTAGCCACTAATTCATTCAATAAATGCTCAGCTTGATTGAATGATAAATTCATTTTCCAATTGGCAGCAGCTATTTGTTTTCTCATTGTTAGTATTCAAATTTTAAGGTCTATAAAGCGCTGCAAAGGTAATAAAATTCAATGCTAAATTAGCTTCGATTTAATGAATATAAGTGCTTTAATACTTGTATTTCAGCTTCATTGAAGGTAAATCCTTTCAATTTTTTCCAATTTTCAATGTGTTTTATGGCTTTATCTAGTGCATAATCGGTTCCGAGGCCCCAAGTAAAATTGGGGATATATTTGGGAAGTAATCCACTCGCAAAAATATGAGCACTTACACCTACATAAGTACCACTGTTAATACTTGATTGTATTGCAAAGCGGCTATAATCCCCCATTATCATACCCATTTTTTGACCCACTTGCTCCCAATTTTGAGTGTTTTCATTCCACATTTGAATAAGGCCCGCTGTATTTTTAATATTACTATTGGAAGTTCCTGCTCCCAAATTGCACCAATGCCCTATGATACTATCTCCTAAATATCCTTCGTGACCTTTGTTGGAATACCCCATTAAAATAGAATTTTTAATTTCACCTCCAGCTAAGCAATAAGGACCAATAGTAGTATTTCCATAGATACTAGTATTCATTTTAACCACCCCTTTTTCTCCTAACACAAAGGAACCTCTAATAGATACACCTTCCATTATAATAGATTCATTTCCAATATAAATATATCCTTCACTTGCATTTAAATTAGAGCATAATACGGTAGCTCCTTTTTCAATAAAAATTTGATTTTCATTTATACAATTATTGGAAGGGTCAATGGGTTGAGATTTTCTTTGACTACTAACCCATTTAAAATCTCTTTCTATAAGTACTTTTTGACTAGAAAGCAATTCCAATGAATTTGAAATAAAGTCAACGGCGTCAAAAATGATGGGTTTATTATTGCCTGTCAACAGTTTTTGGATGTCCCTTTGTTTTGTTTTAATGGCTATCCATTTTCCTTGGGATGTTCTTAATTGTTCATCCTCTTGTAAGCTTTGAATAGCAGCCATTAAATGGGTGGAGGGTATACAAGTAATATTAATAAATGTCAGTGCATCTTTACTATTTATCCAATCATTGTCCTCATATAAATTTTGCAAATAATCAGCAGTATAAACACCACAATTTTTTTCTGTGTATTGTTCCCATCTTTGTTGAAAAGTAAAAATCCCAACTCTACAACTTGCTAATGATTGAGTAAGTGTAAATGGGTAAAAATGCTGCCTTTCCAAGGCGTCTACCAAGATATATTGCATTGTAGTATCTATTTAATGCTATTGATAAATACAAATTTAGTCAAAGTTTATCCAAAAGGTAGAACTTCCTAGCAGATGTTCAATTTTGCTTATTTTTGAAGTCTAATACTTTTTGTTATGCAATTTGGCACTTTCCATTACCCCACTCCAGTGAATGAACCTGTATTGAATTATGCACCAGGTTCTAAAGAAAAACTAGCTTTAAAACAAGCTATTGCTGCTTTAAAGAAAAAGTCGTTGGATATTCCAATGTTTATTGGAGGTAAAGAAATTAGAACCAATATAAAACAAGCCATACATCCCCCTCATCAAATAAAACATACTTTGGGTTATTTTCATTTGGGTAATAGAAAACATATTGATCAAGCCATTACAGCTGCGTTGAAAGTAAGAGAAGATTGGTCGAATATGCATTGGGAAGCAAGAGCTCATATATTTTTAAAAGCAGCCGATTTACTTTCCACCAAATATCGTTTTGAAATGAATGCTGCCACAATGCTTGGGCAAAGTAAAAATGCATTTCAAGCAGAAATAGATGCTTCTTGTGAATTAATAGATTTTTTAAGATTCAATGTTCATTTTTTAAGTCAGATTTATCAACAACAACCTATTTCATCTCCAGGTATACATAATAGAATGGAATATCGTGGCCTAGAAGGTTTTGTATTAGCCATAACACCTTTCAATTTCACCGCTATTGGTGGCAACTTGCCTGCTTCTGCAGCTATGTGTGGAAATGTAGTGGTTTGGAAACCCGCTAATACACAAATTTATTCTGCACAATTATTTATGCGCATTATGAAAGAAGCTGGACTTCCAGATGGTGTCATTAATATGGTTTATGTAGACGGACCTACTGTTGGAAGCGCTTGTTTTTCTCATCCAGATTTTGCAGGAGTTCATTTTACAGGATCTACGGGAGTTTTTAATTCTATGTGGAAACAAATTGGAGAGAATATAGCTAAGTATAAAACTTATCCTCGAATTGTGGGTGAAACAGGAGGTAAAGATTTTGTAATGGTTCATCCCTCTGCCGATATTGATGCCGCAGTTACTGCGCTTGCTCGTGGTGCATTTGAATACCAAGGACAAAAATGTTCTGCAGCTTCTCGTGCCTATTTGCCTTCTAATCTAGCGCCTGTTATCAAAGAAAAATTATTGAAAGCCATTAAAACTATGAAAGTGGGTTCGGTAGAAAATTTCTCTAATTTTATTAATGCTGTTATTGATGAAAAATCGTTTGACAATATTGTTAGATATTTAGTTCAAGTAAAAAAAGATAAAAAAGCAAAAATATTAATAGGCGGTAAGTATAGTAAAAAGGAAGGTTATTTTATAGAACCTACCGTTATTGAAACTACAGATCCAAAATATACTACTATGTGTGAAGAAATATTTGGCCCTGTTTTAACTATTTACACCTACCCTGCTTCAGCTTATGAAAAAACATTGAAGCTTTTAGATGCTACTTCATCCTATGCTTTAACAGGTGCTATTATTGCTCAAGATAGAGCTGCTATTGAGCTAGCAACTAAATTACTAAGACACGCTGCCGGTAATTTTTATATCAATGATAAACCTACTGGTGCTGTGGTGGGTCAACAACCTTTTGGTGGTGGAAGAGCTTCTGGTACCAATGATAAAGCAGGTAGTATGTTAAATTTATACCGTTGGCTGAGTGCAAGAACCATTAAAGAGACTTTTAACCCTCCCAACGACTATACCTACCCCTTTTTAAAGGAAGCGTAAAGCCCTGTATTTTGGTCAATTTTACAGCAAAAAAACTGTATATTTGCTCCTCAAAATTAAAGGACAGTGGCCCAAAAATTTTCTAAAGAAACCTATCTCTATTGGTACGAATTGATGCAGTTAATTCGTCAGTTCGAATCTAAATCAGAAGAGATGTACAAAATGGCTGGCAAAATCAGAGGTTTCTTTCACGTTTATAATGGACAAGAAGCTATTGCGGCTGGTTGTATGACTGCCACCAATCAAGAAGATCCCTTTATCACCGGATACCGTGACCACGGTTTGGCATTAGCCAAAGGAATGAGTCCCAATGTAGCAATGGCTGAATTATATGGTAAAGCTACTGGATGTTCTAAGGGTAAAGGTGGAAGTATGCACTTTTTTAGTAAGGAACATTATTTCTTTGGTGGACACGGCATTGTGGGTGCCCAAATTGGCACAGGTGCTGGTTTAGCTTTTGCTGAGCAATATCGTGGTTCAAAGAATGTGGTTTTATGCTTTTTTGGAGACGGTGCTGCCAGACAAGGAATGTTACACGAGGTTTTTAATCTTGCTATGTTATGGAAATTACCTGTCATTTTTATTTGTGAAAATAATAACTATGCGATGGGCACTTCCATTGAAAGAACCAGCAATGTTATTGATATTTATAAATTAGCTGATGCTTATGAAATGCCTTCTGATAAAATAGATGGAATGACTGCTGAAGCTGTGCACGAGGGTGTTGCCAGAGCGGTAAAAAGAGCGCGTGAAGGAGATGGCCCTACTTTATTGGAAATGAAAACTTACAGATATAAAGGTCATTCCGTTTCAGATCCACAAAAATATCGTTCTAAAGATGAAGTGGAGGAATATAAAAATCAGGATCCTATTACTAAAGTTTATTCCACCATTATTGACAATAAATTTGCAACAGCAGATGAGCTAAAAGCCATCGATAATAAAATTGCTGCTATTGTGGAAGCTTCTGTAAAATTTGCAGAGGAAAGTCCTTGGCCAGATGAATCTGAAATGTTGAAAGATGTTTATAAGGATGCTTCTTATCCTTTTATTGTAGATTAATTTTAATAAAAATATATGAGCGAATTACAACAAGAAAAACACCCATTTGTAGAGTTTGTAAAAAATAATCAAAAAGTTTTAACCTATACTTTAACAGCAGTAATAGTAATTGTGTTAGCTTATTTTGGGTATACTGAATTATATCAAAATCCAAGAGAAGCTAAAGCAGCTGATGCTATGTTTACAGCAGAAAAATATTTTGGATTAGATTCCTCTAATTATGTTTTAAATGGAGATGGTACCAATAAAGGTGTGTTATATGTGATTAAAGAATTTAGTGGAACTAAAGCAGCTAATTTAGCTAAATATTATGCAGGCATTAGTTATTATCGATTAAACGATTACAATAAATCTATTGAGTATTTAAAAGACTTCTCTACTTCAGCAAAACAAGTTCAAGCCATTGCCTATGGTACCATAGGTGACGCTTATGCCGACTTAAAGAAAAATGACGAAGCTATAGAGTATTATAAAAAAGCAGGCGGCCATTTCCCTGAAGATGAAGGCGTTTCATCTGAATATTTATATCGCGCTGCAGCTTTATTAGAACTCAATGGTAAAATTGATGATGCCATTGAAATTTATAAAACCATACAATCTAAATATCCTAAAACAGATAAGGGTTTTCAAGCCGATAAATTTATCAATAGATTAAAAATACAACCCTAATTAACATACCAAAAAGCATTGAAAGGCATTCTTACACATATGTGGAGAATGCCTTTTTATTTTGGCTGTATTTTTAGTTAAGTATGCTTATTTTTGATAAATGAAAGTACAGCTATTTATACCCTGTTTTATGGATCAATTGTATCCACAAGCAGCTTTTAATACCATTAAGGTTTTAGAAAAAGCGGGCTGTAAAGTTATTTACAACGAACAACAAACCTGTTGTGGTCAGCCGGCCTTTAATGCAGGTTTTTGGGATGAATCTAAAGATGTCTGTACCAAATTTGTGCAGGATTTTGATGGTGCCGATTATATTGTTAGTCCAAGTGCAAGTTGTACTGGATTTGTTAGAAATAATTTTGGTAAAATTTTTGAAAATAATGCTTTTCAAAGCCCTGCTAAAAAAGTAACTAATAGAATGTTTGAACTCTCTGAATTCTTAGTTACAATTTTAAAAGTAACTGATGTAGGCGCTAAGTTTGAAGGCAAAGCCACTTATCACGATAGTTGTGCGGGATTAAGAGAGTGTCATATTAAAAAAGAACCAAGACAATTATTATCTGCTGTAGAAGGGTTAGAATTAATTGAAATGAATGAAGTGGAAACCTGTTGTGGTTTTGGAGGAAGTTTTGCAGTTAAATATGATACTATTAGTGTTTCAATGGCTGATCAAAAAATTGAAAATATAATTAATACAAAAGCCGAATATTTAATTAGTACCGATTTAAGTTGTTTAATGCACTTAGAGGGACGATTAAAATACAACGGAAATGAAGTGAAAATTTTGCATTTAGCAGATGTTTTAGCTAGCGGTTATTAATAAGCATTTTTAAAAAAGTTTAAGCTATGGCCTATTGGTTAATTAAATCAGAACCCTTCAAATATGGTTGGGATCAATTTGTGAAAGACAAAAAAACTTTTTGGGATGGTGTTAGAAATTACGGTGCCCGTAATAATTTAAGATCAATGAAAAAAGGTGATTTAGCTTTTTGGTATCATAGTAATGAAGGAATGGAGATAGTAGGAATTGCCAAAGTGATTAAAGAAGCGTATCAAGACCCTACTACAGAAGATACAGCTTGGCTAGCCGTGGATTTTGCGCCACATCAAAAACTTAAAAATCCAGTTTCATTAGCAGCTATAAAAAGCAATGTAAATTTATCCAATATGGCACTGGTTAAATTACAAAGATTATCGGTGCAACCCGTCACTGATAAAGAATGGAAAGAAGTTATGAAAATGAGTGGGAACTAGTATTTTATTTAAAAAATACATAACCAATTATAATGCCTATGATAACCCCCATTATATCTGCAAAAATTCCGGCCCATAAAGCATATCTTACTTTTTTGATGCCTACACTTCCAAAATAAAGTGCAATAATATAGAAAGTGGTATCTGCTGAACCTTGAAATATAGAAGCAAGCTTTCCCACAAAGGAATCGGGCCCCTGGGTTTGGAATATATCTAACATCATACCCCTTGCCCCACTCCCACTTAATGGTTTCATAATGGCTACTGGTAAGGCACCAATAAATTCTGTATTCATTCCCGTCATCTGAATTAAAAATGTAATGGCATTTAAAATATAATTCATAGCACCACTATCTCTAAATACACGAATAGCAACTAGCATAGCAACTAAATAGGGTATAATTTTTATAATGACATCAAATCCATTTTTGGCCCCTTCTATAAAAGCGTCAAATACAGATACTTTTTTATAAGCTCCCCCAAGTATTATAGCTACAATTATTAACAGTAATAAACCACTTCCAATGACTTTAGAAAATATTTCTTTTTGATCTGCAGATAAGGTATTTACGGCTAATAAAATTCCTACCATTAATGCTATTAAACCTAATAACCAACCCAATAAAGTAGCATCCCATTTTAATTTTTGATACAATCCTACCATAAAAATAGATGCTAAAGTAGTTCCAATAGTAGCCAATACACAGGGTATAAAAATACTTGCTGCATCGTGAGAGCCTGCCGCCAATCTATAAGAAATTATAGTTAAAGGAATAATGGTAAGGCCACTGGTGTGTAAGACTAAAAACATTATTTGAGCATTGGTGGCCTTCTCTTTGTCTGCATTTAAACTTTGTAAACTTTCCATAGCTTTTAAACCAAAAGGAGTAGCTGCATTATCTAAACCTAACATATTGGCACTAAAATTCATCACCATTTGCCCCATAGCAGGATGATTTTCTGGAACTTCAGGAAATAGACGACTTAAAAAAGGGTTCATCCATTTGGCTAATTTTTGAATAGCACCTGCCTTTTCAGCAATATTCATTAAACCCAAGAAAAAGACCATTGTTCCTGCTAGTGGAAACGCCACATCTATTACAGAAGATTTAGCTGCATCAAAGACACCATCTGCAAGTAATTTGAAAACAGTAGTATCACCTAAAAAAACAAGTTTACAGAGGGCAATTATAAAGGCAATCACAAAAAAAGCCATCCAAATAATATTCAATGCCATATTCTATGGTTTATGCTTCTAATATAGTCATTTTTGAGTTTAGAATTGTATTTTTGCGCACTTAAAACAATCGTAATTATGGCTTTACAGGCGGGAATTGTGGGTTTACCCAATGTAGGAAAATCGACCTTATTTAATGCAGTGAGTAATAGTGCTAAAGCTCAGGCAAGTAATTATAGGTTCTGTACCATTGAACCCAATGTAGGATTGGTGGATGTGCCAGACAATCGATTACAAGCATTGGCAGATTTAATTCAACCCAATAGAATTGTCCCTACTCAATTAGAAATTGTGGATATAGCTGGTTTAGTAAAAGGGGCTTCCCAAGGAGAAGGATTAGGCAATAAATTTTTAGCTAATATTAGAGAAGTAAGTGCCATCATTCACGTCATTAGATGTTTTGAAGATGAAAATGTATTAAGAGAAGAAGGTGTTATTGACCCTATTTCAGATAAAGAAATAATTGAAACGGAATTGCAATTAAAAGACATAGAGAGTGTTGAGAAGAAGATACAACGCGCTGAAAAAATGGCAAAAACAGATCCCAAGGCCAAGGTAGAATTAGAGGTTTTACATAAATGCAAAAACCATTTAGAACAAGGAAAAAGCATTCGTTCTTTACCATTATCTAAAGAAGAAAAAGTAGCTATTGCAGATATCTTCTTATTGACAGAAAAACCAGTGATGTATGTGGCCAATGTTGAAGAGGCTTCTATGCACAAAGGAAATAAATATTCTGATGCCTTGGTTTCAATGGCAAAAGCAGAAGGAGCTGAAGTAATTGTGATGTGTAATAATATTGAATCACAAATAGCTGAATTAGAAGATGCTGCAGACAGAGCTATTTTTATGGAAGAATATAAAATGAAAGAACCCGCCTTAAACCGTTTAATACAATCTGCCTATAAATTATTAAATTTAGAAACCTATTTTACAGCAGGTGTTCAAGAAGTTCGTGCTTGGACAATTGGTAAAGGTTGGAAAGCGCCTCAAGCAGCAAGTGTTATTCACACCGATTTTGAAAAAGGTTTTATAAAAGCTGAAGTAATTTCTTTTGATGATTTTATTAAATACAAAAGTGAAGTGGCTTGTAGAGAAAATGGAAGATTAAGAATAGAAGGTAAAGAATATATCGTAAAAGATGGCGATGTTATGCATTTTAGATTTAATGTATAGTTCAATATAAATTTCAAAAATGAGAAATTCATTAGCAACTCCATTTTTATTGACATTCTTTATTTTTGGCATTGCTTGTAATAATGCTTCCAATAATAATGATACCAATACCGGTATTGCGGCTCCTCAAGCTTTAAATTATGAACTAGTAAAAGTATATCCTCACGACACCACTTCTTATACCCAAGGTTTAGAGTGGAACAATAATATATTTATTGAAGGAACTGGTTTAGAAGGCAAAAGTATCTTACATAAACTTGATACTTTTATGAAGCCTATAGGAAATAAAGTAAGCTTAGATAAAACTTATTTTGGAGAAGGCACTACCCTATTTAAAGATAAAATTTATCAATTAACTTGGAAAAGTCATAAAGTATTTGTGTATGACGCTAAGAGTTTAAAAAAAATCAATGAGCTCTACTGGCCCTATGAAGGTTGGGGATTGTCACACAACGATACTTCATTAATTGTTTCAACGGGTGAAAGTAATATTTATATAGTAGACCCTACTAATTTTAATATACAAAGAACTTTAGGGGTATATAATCAATACGGATATTTAAGTAATATCAATGAACTAGAATATGTCAATGGACTATTATACGCTAATATTTATGGTAGTAATGAAGTAGTGGTCATTGATTTTCAAAGTGGACAAGTGAAAAACACTATTGACTTTAGTAATTTGTTATCTAAAGCTGGTGTAAAATACGATCCTTTAGCTATTGATGCTGGGTATGTGCTTAATGGAATTGCTTATCAAGCTCAAAAAAATACTTTTTTTATTACAGGGAAATGTTGGCCTGTATTAGTAGAAGTTCGTTTAAAATAGAAAAGGGAGCTAATGTATAGCTTATAGTACCTGGTTTTTTCTAATTTCATAGATAATAGAACTGCCTCTGTCTGCATTTTGTAATGCCTTTAAGTTGGAAATACATCCTACTAAAAAAGCCCTAATCATTCCTAAAAAACCAGTTTTTTTATATTTTTCACTTAGTAGACTCACATAAAAGCTATCAAACCACATTGGAATTTTTTGCACTATACTCATTTTGTATTTCTTAGCTAAATAATGCATTGCTAAGGGAGAAAAATGATATAAATGTCTTGGAACATCATAGGCCGCCCAATATTTTTTATAAAATTGAGCGTCATAACTTGTATAATTAGGTACAGCAATCACTAACCTACCATTAGGCTTTAATAAATTATGAAAGGCTTTCATATAAGCCTCTAATTCGTGGACGTGTTCTAATACGTGCCATAGAGTGATAATTTCATATTGGGAAGGAGGCAATTCATTCAAATTTTCTATAGGAAGTAATGCTATATTATACTTTTCCAATGCTTTTTGCCTACTGGTGGCATCAGGTTCAAGGGCAGTCACTTTCCATCCTTTTTTTGTCATTGCGTCTGCAAAAGCACCGGTGCCAGCGCCTACCTCTAAAATATTTCCTTTATGTCCTGTAAATAAAGACTGAATCCAATTTGTTTTTTGAGTAAGGGTATAATTTCTTACTTTATGATACATCTTATTCACTATACCCTCTTTGGTATCTGTATGAGAAATATAACTGGGAAAATTATAATAAGGGGCAATTTGATCTTTTGCAGGAACAGGATCGGTATACTCTAAGGTACAATGGGCGCATTGTATAATTTGAAAATCTTCTTGGGTTAAAGAATAATCTTTAGTATGTAACAAGGTAGCTATATCTTCTTTGTTACAAATGGGACAAGCAGAAAATTGTTTCTTAGTTTCAAACATCTTTACAAAGATTTGTAGACTATGGCGATAACTGCTAAAAATGCTAAAATTACTGCAATCCATTGCCAAGAGAGTAAAAACCTATTTTCTATGGGTGCCGAATGCTCTATAGGGCTGATAGCTATATCTTTATAATATTGACTTGATGCATAAGTACTCACCCAAGTGAAATTTGAACCTATTTTTTTTAAGTGGCCTAAATTACCAATGCTTAATGTAGACCCATAAGCTTCAAAAGAATTTTTTAAAAATTGTTCAAATTCCAGGGTTGCTTTTTCCTTATTAATTGATAAAGCTTCCGCTAGATATTGATAAAAATGAATATTTGGCTTTTTTTTATCTTCAACAAAGATTATTTCTGAACTAGGTGCGTGCAAAGTATTTTCTACCCATTGAGCTGGTTGATGAGTGAATTGTAAAGTGCCAATATCAGTAAGTATTAGCTCGTGGTATTGTACAAAATATTGTTCTAAAATATTTACCATAATTATTTATGAAACGAATATACGATACCCGCCATTAATTGCACTCCCAAAGAAGGATATTCTGCCCAGCGTTGATATTTTTTATCCAATAAATTCTCTGCCTTGGCCCAAGCCCTTAAATGATTTGTCAATAGATAATCCAAAGAAGCATTTACAACTAAAGCATTAGTTAATGTATAGGTTTTATCTAAATTATTGGTAAAGCTAGCGCCAGACCAATATTCAACTTCTCCATTCAAAGACCATTTTTTACTTACTAACCACTGCGCATTACTACTCAATTGCAATGGTAAAATACCCCAAGCATTGGTATTTTCTTTAATAGAATTGAATTGTATATACTTGGCTTTACTTTTAATATAAAATTGGTCACTCCATTGATAATTCAATTGCGCTAAAAACTCTAAAGTAATGGCTCTGTATTCAAAAATAGGTTGATATTGTAACCCCCAAAATGAAGAAGCATTCACATTATTAATTCTATTAAAAAAAGGAATGTTTCTATAATCATTTAAAGAAAGACCTAAACTATATTGTAATTTTTTACTAGCATTAATAAAGAGGTCTAATGACTTTTTTTCTTGAGTGGTAATTTTTAAAACGGAAGGCGCCGCTATCCAAGGATTTATCATTGCTAGTCCGGCGTAATTATTATTAGTTAAGAGGGTTTGCCAATGTGCTTCCAATGTATAATTGGTGTCATTTAATTTTTTACTAAATTGAATAAGGGGATACAATGAAAATTTTTCAGAAGTAAAAGTAGGTTGCACTCCTACTTTAATAGCTGCATTCCACTTATCTAATTCAATGGAAGGCTGTACAGTAAAGAGGTTATTTTTTAAATTCGTTGTAGTAGAACTATTATATGTATTGTAGTTGTAATACATATCAAAATTAAATTTACCACCCGATTTTAATGTAAAACTAATAGGATTTTTCATTTCCAAATTCGTATTAGAACTGGACGACACACCTTTAAAGTTTTCTATTTTAACAAGCGGATGCCATAAGGTATAGGGCTTTGATTCATTATTGTTTACCCATTGGATAGAAATGCCCAACAATGAAAAAGGTTGTTGATAAGAAGAAAGTAATAAAGACCTATTATCGGGAACTAATCCAAAACGATACCTGTTTGAATTTTTATAATAGGCTTGTATTTGAAGGCTGTGTTGGGTATCTATGTTAATATCTCCAATATATGATATATATTTATTTTGATATTGTTGCAAGTAATACATCCCATTAGAAGACTCAAAATTAGCATTCACAAAATGATTATTTTTTTTCAAATCTTCTGTATGATAACTTAGGTCAAATAGCTGTTGAGAGTAGTTTCCAAACCCCACTTTAAAATTGGTTTTACTAAGGGGCGCCTGCACATCTTTTTCTTTAAAAGATCGGGGGATTAACGAAATGGGTTTATATTGGAAAGATAAATTTGAAGTGGGTAGCTGATAATTTAATACTACTGAACTTGTATCTTTTTTTAGAAGTGATTGTGTAAAACTGATTTTAGCAATATTTTTTAATTGGGGTTTAAAGGCAGATATAATGCTCACTTCTTTTTCTGGAACCGTATCTAATTTTACAGAAACAAGTTCTTTAGGAGGATTGATGGAGCTAAGTGGAATGGATGAAGGTAAATTTTGTTTTTGGGCACTCCCCTTTTTATTTTTTTTCTTAGTGGTTGCTTTTTTTAAAGTCTTTTTTGGGGAAGAGCTCTTTTTTTTATGCACTGTGGTATTTGCTTTTTTTCTGTTTTTTTGAGCATAACCATAGTGGGTATTATATACTAAACACAAAAAAATTAAACTATATTTTAAAAAATGCTTCATTTACAATATTTTATTTCATTGTTGAAGTTTCTGTTAAGGATTTTAACTTTTGAGCAGCAACAATTTTAAGTTCCTCAATAGTAGCATTATCTGCCACGCTTTTATAAGTGGCCATTGCATTAAACATATCTTTTTGCATTGCATAGATATCCCCTAATAAAATATAGGTTTTGGTTACCCAATATTCATAATTAGCTTGTTTTTTTATTACCTCAAAGGCTGTTTTTTCAGCTAAGCTTAATTTATTTTGAAGGAAATAGGTATTGGCTAATTGGAAATGAGCTTCTGCCGTTATGAGACTAGTACCCGATTTAATAACCTTGTTTAAAATTTGAAGGGCTCCCGTGGTATCGTTTTTCAATAAATGGGAATGAAATAAGATCATATTAGCCATTTGCATATCATCAAGAGCACTATTTTTATTCTCAACAATTTCCTGTGCTATACTAGAAGCTTCTTGCCATTTATCTGTTTTAAATTGACATCGTAACAATCCTTTATTAGCTTCTGTTTTATTTTCCTGCTGAGTGGCTATTTGGCTTAAAATAGTAAAATATTTTTCAGCTTTTACATAATTATTTTGATTAAAATAATAAAGCCTTGCAGCAATTAAAGCAGCTCTTTCAGCATATTTATTAGGCGCTTGGTCGGCAAGCATTGCAAAATACTTAAGTGCCGTATCATAGTTCTGTTTGGAATAGGCAATTTCAGCAATAAGTTGGGTGGCTTCTAAATTATATTTACCATTTGGAAAAAGTTGTAAATAGGTAGTAAATCCTGTAGCAGACTCAGTGTATTTCTTTTGTTCATATTTCATCGCAGACGCTTTGAAAATGAGTGAATCTTGCTCGAGCGTTGTAAGAGGATGTCCATACTCATTCATAAACTGAACATATAATTCTGGGGTTTGCTCTTCTATAAAAATATTGCGTATATATTCAATGGCATTTTCGCTTTCTATAGATTTTGGATAATTGTGATACAACTGTTTAAATGTTTGCAATGCCATTTGATTTTTATTCAAATTAAAATAGACAATGCCTAATTTATATAAGGCTAAAGGATCATACTCTTTAGCACTTGGATCTAAACTTATTTTGGCAAGTGGGGCTATGGCTTCTTGGAAATTTTCTTTACTCACATAGGTATCAGCTAATTCCATTCTAGCATCATTGATATAGGTAGATTTTGGAAAACTGCTCTCATAATTGATCAGTAATTTAATTTTCTCTGATACCTTCCCTATCCCTCCCCATAAAATGGCTTTTTGTAAAGTGGCATAATCGGTGCTTGGCCAAGCTGCATCTATCACTTGCTGATAAGTGACTAATGCATTATTTAACTGCTTAAGCATCATTTGACAATCGCCCAAACGAACAAAAGCATCTTTTTGAATGGTACTAATGGCACCAGCGGTACTACCATTGGTAATTTCTTTGAATTGTAACAAAGCTTTTTGGTAATACCCATTTTTCAAAAAACAATATCCAAGAATATACCTTGCATTTACCGTATTTACTTCACCTACTTCAACGGGGTCGACCATATATTTTTGAATGTATCCAATAGACTCTTCTATTTTTCCCATTTTATAACTTAATTCTCCTAACCAAAAATGAGTCAATGATAAAAAATTGGCATTATAAGGTGTATTGCGTAGTTGCAGAAAACTTGCATAAGCTTTTTCTAGATCCCCATCATTGATATAACTAGAAGATAAACCATATAAAATAGTGGGATATACTTTTAATAAATCTAAACTTGGATTTTCAATTTGTTGATAGGCAGCAAAAGCTTGTACAAAATTATTATTATAGGCAAGCGCAGAAATCCATAAAGTTTTAGACTCATTGAAATAAGTGGATTGAGGATAATTTTCAATAAATTTATCTAATACTGTTAAGGCTACAGTATATTCTTTTAACTCCACTAAAAGTTTACCATAATTAAAAAGAGATATTTCCTTTTGAACTAGATTGCTACTTTTAGAAGCACAAAGCATAAATGCATTTTTTGCGCCATTCTTATCATTTATTTTTAAATAAGCATTACCCAATAAATACATACTATTTTGACCCAGTGAATCATCTACATTGGCTAATTTTTTAAAACCATCAATAGCTTTTTGCCATTGTTGATCTTGAAAATAACAATAGGAAAGTTGATATAAATCCTGTACTTGTAAGGAGGGTTGTGCTTCTATAAAGGCGGTTAAATAAGGTATGGCTTGGGAGTATTGTTTTTTCTCAAAAAGTAAATGTCCCATTAATTGTTGTAACTGTGTATAATAATACTGTCCTTCTGTGTGTAAGGCTTTGTCACATTGTTTCAATGCCTGATCCACCTCACCCATAAAATAATAAATCTGACTTATATAAAAGGGTGTTAAACTAGCATATGCAGTATTGCTACTAGCGATTTCAAAGCAAGACAAGGCTAATGAAAAATCCTTTTTTTGTAAAGCCACAAATCCTGCATAATAATTGGCATCGGTATAATATTTGAAAGATTTTAATTGCCTTATACTTTGTAAGAGGTCGGTGGCTTTATCCCAGTTGCCAATGGTAAAATAGAGATATCCTTGAAGGTATTTTAGCGTCATTAATTCATCATTATTCAAATCTTCAATACTCACTTTTGCCAAACTTTCTAAAGCGGCTTGCGTATTTTGTTTTTTGAAATAATAGTGTCCTAGAAAATAATGAATTCTAGCTTTAAAAATTTTATTGTTATAATTATTTAAAAAATGTAATGCTAAATTTTCGGCATTGGCTTTTTGAAGCACTAATGACAAATAAGTATAATAATAACTAATAGACTCCTGTGTAGGGGAAAAATGATAAGCCGATTGAATATATTGAAATGCCGCCAAAGTATCTCCTTGATGCAAAGCAGTAATACCTTTATTTAAGGAGGCTGAAAAAGGCGTTTCATTATGGGCGTATTGAGCATTTGCATTCAATGTAAAAAGCATTACAACCAACATTGGCCATAGTCTTCTGAATTTACATTTCATTTTATAGTTCATTCTAATTCTCATACTAGCTCACAAAAGTTTTAAAAATCAATAAAACTGTATTCTTTAGCTAAAATTAAGTACTAGTCATAAAACGACTCTTATTTACCCCTTATTGTGGAAAAACAGAATTCATTCGTAAATTTGTCAACAATAACAATAAATTATGTACGAACACACTACACAGCTAAGAGTAAGGTATGCAGAGGCGGATCCTATGAATGTGGTTTATTATGGCAGTTATGCTCAATATTTTGAGGTTGGCAGAGTAGAAAGCTTAAGAAATTTAGGAATTAGCTATAAAGGCATTGAGGATATGGGTATTATGTTACCTGTGGTGGAATTAAATATTAAGTACCTAAGACCCGCCAAATATGATAATTTGTTAACCATAAAAACAATGATTAAACAAATTCCAGTCGATCATAAAATCGTATTTGATCAGGAAATTTATAATGAAGAGGGAAAACTCTTAACTATAGGTAAAGTGAAGCTCTATTTTATGAATGCACAATTGGGCAAAAGGGCCACAATGCCTAGCCCAATGTTAGAAAAACTAAGCAGTTATTTTAGTTAAAAACCTTTGTTTTTTAACTTACTTTTGCTAGCAATAAAACAGAGTGAATGAACCCTCTTAATGCGACTATAATAACTATTGGAGACGAGCTTTTAATTGGACAGGTAATTGATACCAATAGTGCATTTATTGCTCAAGCATTATCAAAAATAGGCATACCCGTTACCCAAAGAATTGCTGTAGGTGATTCTAAAGATACAATCACAGAAGCATTAGATACCGCCTCCAAAAAATCTTCTATTGTAATTCTTACGGGTGGTTTAGGCCCCACAGCAGATGATATTACAAAGCCCTTATTAAATGAATATTTTGGCGGCAAAATGGTAATTCACGAACCCAGTCTTGCGCATATTACACACATATTTGAAACTATTCATAAAAAACCAATGATAGAACGCAATCGCAAACAAGCAGAAGTGCCTGATGTTTGCGAAGTGTTATTCAATGAAAAAGGAACTGCCCCTGGTATGCTTTTTATAAAAGAAGGAGTTCATTATTTTTCTTTGCCGGGAGTTCCCCACGAAATGAAATGGTTAATAGAAACAAAAGTGATACCCCTACTCCAAAAAAAATTCAAGACCGATTACATTTTACATAAAACTTTGTTAACCGCTGGATTAGGTGAATCATTTTTATCTGAACTCATTGCTCCTTTTGAAAATGCATTGCCAAGTTCTATTAAACTAGCTTACCTACCCAATTTTGGTATGGTGCGCTTAAGATTAACAGGAACAGGTAAAGATGAAAATGCTTTAGAAAAATTAATGCAAACCCAGTTTGAAAAATTACAAGAAGCTGTTAAAGATTATCTAGTCACTAATGCTGACGAGCCAATGGAAATGGTAGTGGGTAATTTATTAAAACAGAGAAATCAAACTGTGGCCACTGCAGAAAGCTGCACAGGAGGTTTCATTGGACATTTACTTTCTAAACACGCAGGGTCTTCCAAGTTTTATACCGGGGGTATTATAAGTTATGATAATAGAATCAAAACTGAATTCTTAGAAGTGCCCCCCACTATTTTACAAACTGTGGGCGCTGTTAGTAAGGAAGCGGTAGAACAAATGGCTATTGCTGTAAGAGCAAAAATGAATACAGATTATTCAATTTCAGTAAGTGGTATTATGGGGCCCAGTGGCCAAACTGATGAAAAGCCTTTAGGAATGGTATGGGTGGGTGTTGCCAATAGAGAAAGAGTGGTTTCCAAAGTTTTCTATTTAAGATTTGACCGTCAAAGGAATATTGAAGTAACTGCCAACCAAGCTATAAATTTGCTTAGGTTATTAATAATCAATAAGATTTAGTCTTATTTTTGTTAAAATTATCTGATATGCCAATTGTGGATTTAGTTTTACCTAAGTTGGGAGAAAGTATAATGGAGGCAACCATTTTAAAATGGCACAAAAAGGTAGGTGATGCTGTTCAATTGGATGAAACATTATTAGATATTGCCACTGATAAAGTAGATAGTGAAATACCTTCTACCAGTGAAGGAATTCTTACTGAAATTTTATTTGAAGCAGGAAGCGTGGTACCCATTGGTACTGTTATTGCAAAAATTAATTCAAAGACGGAACTAAACCTTCCCATCAATGAAATCCTTCCCATCAATGAAATTATTCCTCCTATTGAAAATTTAACTTCTCCCATTGAAGAAGTACCTTTTGTTCCTTCGGCTCCAATAGAAACTACAAAAATCAAATCAAAGCCCTTAGAAGGAAATACAGAGCCTACGACGGCAAAATTCTTTTCACCCTTAGTTTTGAATATAGCACAAAACGAAGGTGTGAGTATGGAAGAATTGCAATATTTGAAGGGAACCGGATCCAATGGAAGAATCACAAAAAAAGATATTATAGATTTTATAGCCCGTAAAAAAATGGGAATTAACCCATCTCATAATATTGAAAATGAGCCAAATAGAATTGAAAGACCTATTTTAAATAAACCTGTGGATGTTTATGAGAATACTACAGCTAATTTTTCTGCCACTGCCTCCACAAAATTGGCCAATCCCAATGAAGTTAGTATTTCAGGTGCCACAGAAATAGTGGAAATGGATAGAATGCGAAAGCTCATAGCCAAGCATATGGTAGAAAGTGTGCATACCAGTCCACACGTCACTTCATTTGTAGAAGTGGATGTTACTAATATGGCTACTTGGAGGGAAAAAGTAAAAGATTTGTTTGAAAAAAGAGAGGGTACCAAAATTACCTATACTCCAATGTTCTTGGAAGCCATTGCAAAGGTATTAGAACAATTTCCTTATATCAATAGTAGTATTGAGGGGGAACAAATAATTATAAAAAAAGATATCAATATTGGTATGGCCACTGCCCTACCCAATGGAAATTTAATTGTGCCTGTAATTAAAGGAGCCAACCAATTAAGTATTGTAGGAATGTCTAAGGCAGTAAATGATTTAGCACAAGCTGCAAGAAATAGTCAATTAAAACCTAGCGATACCCAAGGAGGTACTTTTACTGTAACCAATATTGGTTCCTTTGGAAGTATTATGGGTACTCCCATTATAAATCAGCCTCAAGTGGCTATTTTAGCATTAGGTGCCATTAAGAAAAAGGCAGTTGTTGTTGAAACGCCTTCAGGAGACGCAATTTTAGTGCGCCATATGATGTTTATGAGTATGAGCTATGACCACCGAATTGTAGATGGGGCGATGGGTTCTAAATTTCTATCAGCTGTGGCTAAAGAAATAGAATCCTGGGATCCCCATAGACAATGGTTTCAGTATGTTTAATAATTAAAACCCCAGGTTCTTCCTTTCATTACTGCAGGTATTCCTTTTGATAACCATTCTGGCATTGGAGCACCTTTTAAATAACTATCGAAGAACTGTTGTTCTCTTATTTGAATATCTTTTCTGTTTTTTCGCTCAACCAAATTATGGGCTTCATTATTGTAAACCAATAACCAAACTTTTTTATTCAGTCTTTTCATATCACTATACATTTCAATTCCCTGATACCAAGGCACTGCATCATCTGCATCATTACTCATAATTACTAAAGGAGTAGTAATATTGGGTAAAGAAAATAAAGGTGAATTTTTTATGTATAAATCGGGTCTTGCCCACAAACTAGCACCTAATCTTGTTTGAGATTTTTCATATTGAAATTGACGACTAATACCTGGCCCCCATCGTATACCAGAATAAGCACTAGTCATATTTACCACAGGTGCCCCAGCCCAAGCTGCCGCATATAAATTAGTTTTAGTAATTAAATAAGCAATTTGATAACCTCCCCAACTTTGACCTTGTAAACCAACTTTAGTACTATCTATAAATCCTTTTTGTATGATAGCTCTGGTACCACTTAAAATATAATCATAGGCACTTTGACCGGGATAGCCAGTGGTGTACCAAATATCAGGTACAAAGACTACATATCCTCTACTAGCAAAAAATGGAATATTTAATCTTGAAGGTGTGGGTGAAGGGGCTAAATAATTATGAAGCGTTTGATTATTTCTTTCATAGAAATATACAATCATTGGATATTTTTTCTTGGCATCAAAGTTTTCGGGTAAATACAATACTCCTTCTGCCGTTTTACCAGTATAAGCTTTCCATTTTACCAATTGCGTAGTCATCCAATTATAATTGGCTTGTTGTGTATTTATATGGGTGATAGCTGTAGGATTTTGTTTTGTAGCCTCAACTTTATATAAGTACACATTGGGAGATTTTATTTCATCTTCTTGTAAAACAGCAATATCATTTGAATGTTTAGCACCTACAATGGATGTGAAATGCATTGGCAATTGATTGATCAAAAACATTGCACTATTAGATAAATTGAGTGTAGAAAGTAATTCAGACTTATCTATCTCACTAAATCCCTTTATTAAAATGGTGGCATTTTTAGCTAATGTTTTTCTTTCATTATCGGTTTCTACAAATCTGTAAATCATTTTACTATTTCTACCGTGGGTTAATTGTGTTGAAGGTTCTTTACCATTGGCATCCACCATCCATATATCATACTTATCATAAAGTAAAAATTGATTGTTGTTATCCATCCATTTAGCTATTCCATAGGCATTAGGATCGTCGGGTAAATCATTGTCTTCGTCATATAAACGAGTTTTTATATCCTTTGCAATTTGAATGGTTTTACCAGTGGTGGTATTATAAGAAAAATACTTTTTTTGAGGCTCATCATAATACACTAAAATATTGCCATCATAGGAAGCGCTCATTTCATTGCCCTTCCATTGTTTTTGTATTAATTTTCTTTGCCCATTTGAAGTTTCAATGGCAACTATGTCTTTTAAAGTATATCCTTGCCATTGAGAAGCTAAAATATAACTTGAGTCAATAGTGGCATAGTAGGTTTTACCATCTCCTTCTTGCGTCGACATTATATCTCTATCTTTTATTTTTCCTAAATAGGTTGCGTTCTTTGTACTAGTTTGAAGTAATACTAATTCAGTACTTTTTAAAGTACTTTCTAGAGATTTTTGTTGCGCGGGTTGAATAATAGGATCATTATAATGCCATACATCTAAACTTACTCTTTCAAATTCTGGTAAACTGGTGTCTTTAATAGGCAAAATGGGCTGTACTCCAAATTCAATGAAAGCTCCTGTCTTACTAAATTTTATTTTTCTATCGCCCCCCAAAGTATAATTAACGGGTATACTTTTATTGTTTTTATCAAATACAACAAGGGCTGCATCTAAATTTGGTGTATAATAAGCTAGATAATAATTTTTTTGTAGTGCTTTATCGGCACTGTCTTTCTCCACTAAATAAGCTAATTGATTTCCTTTTTCATCCCAGGTAAAATTAGTGGCAGAATATAATTGTGGTGTTAACACTTTTATAGTAGTATCAGCATTGTTGGCCAGTAATATTTTAGCCTCACTTTGTTTGGTTTTAACTTGATACATTACTACCGCTTGTGCATTGGGCTGTATCAAATATTGTGCAATATTTGCATAAGTTTTTTCTTTAGATGATTTTAAATCTCTTAAAACCAAATCTGAACCTTCTTTATTGATATCCCCTTTTTTATCTTTTAAATAGGCTATCATTTCACTTCCGTGTTCTGCCAATTGAAAACTTTTTACAGAAGGTATTTTTTGAATAGTATAATTGGCAAGTGTTACAATTACTAAACTATCTTTTGGCATTTCATCTGCTTTCTTTTTATCAATTTTAGCTTTTCTTGTTTCAGCAAATGTGGGTTTAATTTTGGCTATAAGGTAATCCCCATTTTCAGTAAATTGGGCACCAGTAGCTCTTGCAATTTGTATTTCATTGCCAGAAGCAAGATTTCTAATAACTAAAGTACCATCACCTTCTTGAGGATTGATAGTAAACACTACAAAATTACCCTTGGGATGTAATGCAGTTTCTCTGATAGATTGCCAACTATCATAAACAGTATGGTCTAATTCTTTTTTCTGAGCTTTGGATTCCAAACAAAGCAAAACGATGAAAAACAATAATATTCTGTTCATTTTTTGAATTTTATAAATCTAATATACAACTAGTTTTGAGATCTTTTTTGCCCTAATTTTGTAATATTAAATTATTTTATGAAAGGTATTTTGCTGATACTGAGCTTGTTTTTTGGACTCTCTATTTTTGCTCAAAACAAAGGAAATATTTCTGGTTGGGTAGTTGATAAAAATACCCAATTCCCCTTGGCGGGCGTATCGGTTAAAATAGTCAACACCCCCTATTCAGCTGTTACAGATAGTAATGGTAAATATTCCATAAAATCTATTCCCACTGGCCAATATCAAATTAAATTTAATTCTATTGGATTTTATCCACTTACGCTATTTAATGTAATTGTAAGTTCAGGCAATGAAATTAGTAATACCATAGAGCTCCTTCCCGAAACTTTTCAATTAGCTGAAGTGCGAGTGGGTGGAAATAGAAAAACTGTAAGAGCTGCTACCTTAGAAACTCCCTTGAGTGTTCAAAGACTTACCACAGAGGAAATAAAATCTAGTCCAGGAAGTAATTTTGATATTTCTAAAGTGGTGCAATCTTTACCAGGTGTCACTGGTTCTGCAAGTACCGGGGCTGGATTTAGAAACGATATTATAGTAAGAGGCGGAGCGCCCAATGAAAATGTATTTTATTTAGATGGTATTGAGATTCCTGTAATTAACCATTTTAGCACTCAAGGAAGTGCGGGTGGGCCTCAAGGAATTTTAAATGTTTCTTTTATTGACGAAGTGAAATTATCTTCTTCTGCTTTTGATGCAAAATTTGATAATGCACTTTCTTCAGTATTTGAATTCAAACAAAAAAGAGGAAATTCAGACAAACTTCAAGGAAATATAAGAATGGGTGCTACAGAATTTGCAAGCACTTTTGAAGGTCCTTTATCAAAGAAGGGTAAAACTACTTTTTTAGTATCAGCAAGAAGAAGTTATTTGCAATTTTTATTCCATCTTTTAGACTTACCCATTCGCCCCAACTATTGGGATTACCAATTTAAAGTAACACATAGCATAGACTCCAAAACTACCTTAACATTTCTGGGGGTGGGTGCTATTGATGAATTTACATTTGCTGCTCCTAGAAATGCTACCCCTCAAAAACTTTATGCCCTAAATGCAAGCCCCTCTATAAATCAGTGGAGTTATACGATGGGGATGACTTTAAAAAGATTAATTAAAAAAGGATATTGGAATTTAGCACTAAGTAAAAACAATCTATATAATGTAAATGAAAAGTATGAAAATAATTTAGACCCCAATAAAGGTGAAAAAACTTTTGATTACAATTCAAATGATATAGGCAATACCCTTAGATGGGATATTTCAAAAAGTTTATTAGGTATTAAATTTACCACAGGATTTAATATAACAGACATTAATTATGATAATAGCACTTATCAACTTTTAAAATACAATAGTTTATTTACTAATAATAATCCACTGCAATTAGGCACCAAAACATATATTCGTTATAGCAGTAGTTTTAATTATAAAAAGTATGGTGCATTTTTTCAAATGGGTAAAAGAGCCTTTAATAACAAATTAGGCATTAGTGCAGGTATAAGAAAAGATGGAAATACTTTCACCAATACAGGCAATGAATTATTTAGACAAATCTCACCAAGAATAGGTATTAGTTTAGTGCTCACCGATCAACTCACTTGGAATGCCTCTATTGGAAAATATTTCAAATTAGCTCCTAATACTTCTCTGGGTTTTAAAGATGCTGCGGGTAATTATGTAAATAAAGATGCTAGTTATATTGGTAGCTTTCACTATGTAACTGGCATTGAATATATTCGTTCAGAATCGACCCGATTTACAGCAGAAGTATTTTATAAAAAATATTCAGGAGTTCCTATTAGCCTACAAAAAGGTATTAGCCTTTCTAATTTAGGAGCCGATTTTAATATTTTAGGCAATGAACCTATTACCACCACTGGGTTTGGAAAAAGTTATGGTTTTGAATTATTTGCCCAACAAAAATTAACTAATCGATTTTTTGGCGTGGCCAGTTACAGTTTTTTTAGAAGTTCTTATACTGGCTTAGACGGTAAATATAGTCCCAGTGCTTGGGAAAATATACATCTGTTAAGTTTAACAGGGGGCTATAAGTTTGATAAAAACTGGGAATTAGGAATTAAATTCAGATACCAAGGGGGCGCTCCTTATACACCCTATGATATGAATTTAAGTCAACTTAATTTTGCTACATTGGGAGTGGGCATATTAGATTATTCAAAAATAAATACATTACGCAATAGCCCGTTTCATTCAAGTGATATTAGATTAGACAAAAAATATAATTATAAAAAATCAACTTTTGATTTTTATATAGATATTACCAATTGGTATGGCGCAAAAACAATATCACCCCCTTTTTATATATTCTCTTATGAAGCTAATGGAAGTTTCAAAACAACCGATGGATTACCGCTTAAAAAAGATGGGTCAAATGCAGTACCCTCTTTTTATGAAAATAATACCATTTTTATTACTCCTACCATAGGTTTTATTTATGAATTCTAAATAAATTACTTATTGAATTTATAAAAGCTATACTGTCTTTTGCTTCACTACCCTTCTCATTTGTATTACAACAGAAATAATAATACAAATAATACCTGCATAAAAACTGACGCCTAATTGTTTTTGTTCATTAAACAAAATAAAAGCCAGTAAAATTCCATATACAGGCTCCAAATTTAATGTCACATTGAGTGTAAAAGCACTAATTTGCTTCAAGGCAGAAAGCATAAGATGAGTTGACCAAACTGTACAAGCTATAGCTAATATAGATAACCAAAACCAATCCATTGAAGTGGGTAATAATCCTATTGCATTGAATTTAGTTTTAATAGCATATAGTATTATAAAAGGAATTAAAAATAATAAACCCCCTGTCATTTCATAAGACTGAATGGTTTGAATATCGATATGATGAGTGAATCTTTTATTGATAATTGAAAAAATGGCCGCAAATAAAGAAGAACAAAGGCCTACTAATATACCTAGTCTATATTGGGTATCAAAGTGAAAAATTAAATAAATACCTAACAAACTCAGTGAACTAATGAGTATTTCTACCCCTTTTATTTTACCTTTTTCCCAAAGTGGTTCTAATAAAGAAGTAAACAAACTTGTACTTGAAAAACAAACCAAAGCAATAGACACATTGGCTAATTTTATACTTTGATAAAAACAAACCCAATGCATTGCTATAATCATACCAGTGCCTAATAAGGAAAGTTGTGTTGTAAGACTATATTGATGTTTATTTTTTTTAAACAATGCAATCACCCATAAACAAAGTACTGTGATAAGAATTCGATAAAAAACAAGTACTAAACCATTCAGTTTAATTAAATACCCCAAAGAGCCCGTGAGACCTGCTAAAAAAACAAAAATATGTAATTGAACTAAGGCTTTTCTAAAAGTTGACACGCATTCGTTTTATCATTTTAACAAATTTCCCAGTGCTTGATTGCCATTGCATATTCAAAACCCCTAACATCGCTTCTTTAATAATTCCTTTAGACATTTTACTGGTTCCAATTTTTCTATCTACAAAAGTGATGGGCACTTCTTTAATTTTATAACCTAATTTCCAAGCGGCAAATTTCATTTCAATTTGAAAGGCGTATCCTATAAATTTAATGGCGTCTAAATTAATATTAGCTAGAACCTCATTTTTATAACAAACAAACCCTGCAGTAGGATCTTTTATAGGCATTCCTGTAATGATTCTTGTATAAGCAGAGCCTCCCAATGAATATATTTTTCTATCAATGGGCCAATTTTCAGTTTCTCCTCCTTTTACATACCTACTTCCTACAGCAACATCTGCTCCCTTCTCACAAGCTTGTAACAATCGGTCTAAATCATTAGGATTATGGGAAAAATCTGCATCCATTTCAAAAATATAATCATAATTATGATCTAATGCCCATTTAAATCCTTCAATATAGGCGGTTCCTAAACCTTGTTTGCCAGGTCTTTTTAACAAGAATAACCTATTTAAAAATTTACCCATTAAAGATTCTACAATAGACGCGGTACCATCGGGAGAATTATCGTCAATTATAAGTACGTGAAAATCTGAAGAAAGACCCAATACTGCGTGTAAAATGGCAGTAATGTTCTCCTTTTCATTATAAGTGGGTATTAAGACAATTTTTTTCACTTTAGAGGGGGGTGTTCAGATAAAAGTACGAAAAAATGAGAAAATACTGATGCTTACTTTTGCAGCATAGTTTTATTGAGCATTTCTGTCAATTTTTGCTTCGTGTGGAGTGCAAAATCTCCTTTCATCATCCAATCATAGTATTGTGGTTCTTCCTTAAGTACTTGACTCACAGGCTTTCCTTTATGTTTACCAAAATTGAATACTTCCACCCCATTTTCATATATAAATCGACGAGCAAAATCTATAATATGATCTTCCCCCGTAAATTTTACAACAGATTCTACTGAATTTCCTAATACTGGGTATTTCTCTAATTGTGCTTCCAATATTTCCCAAGTAGCAGAAGCGTCTGCTTCTGCACTGTGCGCGTCTTCTAAATTTTTATTACAATAGAATTTATAAGCTGCTGATAAAGTTCTTTGTTCCATCATATGAAATACTTTCTGCACATCTAATAATTTTCTATTTTCTAAATTGACGGACATACCAGCTCTAAGAAATTCTTCATTTAACATTGGAATATCGAACCTATTACTATTATATCCTGCCAAATCTGCACCTTCAATAAATTGTTTTACTTCGTTGGCAATTTGTTTAAAAGTAGGTGCTTGATGCACCATTTCATCGGTAATACCGTGCACTTCTGTGGCAGCTTTAGGAATGGGCATTTCAGGATTTACTAATTTTCTTTTTATTTGCTTGGAGGCATCAGGCATAATTTTTACAATAGCCAATTCCACAATTCTATCGGTACTAACATTAATACCAGTAGTTTCTAAATCAATAAAACAAATGGCTTTATCTAATTGTAATCTCATAGTTCAATTTATAATGGTAAAGTTAATTAAACTTAATTATTAAAACATAATTCAATTACCATTTAAAATAATTATTTATGTAGTAAATTTGCAAATAAAAATTAGAATTTATGCAATGGAAACCTATCACCCAAAGTAGCCAAATTGAAGACATTAAAGCAGCCTCTTTTACGAAACCTCAATTAATACTTAAACATAGTACCACTTGCAGTATAAGTAAAATGGCTTTAGCAAGACTTGAAAGAGCTATCACACCTTCTCAAATTGATTTTCATTATTTAGACTTATTAAATTATAGAAACATTTCAAAAGAAATTGCTGAAAGTTTTGAAGTAAACCACGAATCTCCACAAGTATTATTAATAAAAAATGGAATTTGTGTATACGATGAGAGTCACGGTGGAATTCAAATGGAAGAAATTGAAGAGCAAGCAGTACAAGCCTAATTACTTTACAAGTACAAGCCTAATTACTTCACATTTGTTCTACAATCATAGAAGAAGCCCCGCCCCCACCATTACAAATAGCAGCAGCACCATATTTTGCTTTATGCTTGCGTAAAATATGAACAAGCGTTACAATAATTCTAGCTCCACTACATCCCAAGGGATGACCCAAAGCCACGGCACCTCCGTGAACATTTACTTTGGAAGCATCAATTTTTAATATTTCGGTATTAACTAATCCCACCACAGAAAAGGCTTCGTTGAATTCAAAAAAATCAATATCGCAGGTTTTTAAATTGGCTTTCTCTAAAGCCTTAGGTAAGGCTAATGCGGGTGAAGTGGTGAACCATTTTGGATCTTGTTCTGCATCAGCAAAACTTTTGATGATGGCAAGAGGTTGTATACCTAATTTTTTGGCCTTGGAAGGATTCATTAATACAACCGCCGCTGCTCCATCATTCATTGTACTGGCATTGGCAGCAGTGACGCTACCTTCTTTAGTAAATGCAGGGTTTAAATGAGGCAGCTTTTCAAAATTTACTTTAAATGGTTCTTCATCTTTATCTATAATTATAGAAGCTCCTTTTTTTTGTGCAATTTCAACAGGTATAATTTCTTCCTTAAACCATCCTTGTGAAATGGCCTGTTGCGCTTTGGTATAGCTAGCCACCGCAAAAGCATCCTGTGCTTCTCTACTAATATTATATTTTATGGCACAATTATCTGCAAAATTACCCATAGCCACTTTATCATAGACATCCAATAAACCGTCTTTGGCAAGACCATCTTGCATTATAGAATCTCCATACTTATGGCCCCATCTTAATGCATTATTATAAAATGGTACATTACTCATACTTTCCATTCCTCCAGCAATGATGATATCTGCCTCCCCTAAAATTATATTTTGTGCTGCTAGGGCAATAGCTTTCATTCCACTTGCACAAACTTTATTAATAGTAGTACAAATAACTTTGTCTGGTAATCCTGCTAGTTTAGCGGCTTGTCTAGCAGGAGCTTGGCCCAATCCTGCTTGCAGTACTGAACCCATCATAACTTCATCCACCAAATCTTTGGACAAACCAGTTTTTTCTAAAGCTCCTTTAATAACAATGCCTCCTAATTGAGTGGCACTCAAACTACTTAAACTGCCTCCAAAAGATCCAATGGGTGTTCTAAGCGCAGCTACGATATAAACCTCTTTATTCATATAAAATGGTTTAATGAGTTTCAGACTCAGGTAATAAATAAATACCCTCCTCTTTAATACTTATTAATTTTAATTTATACAACATTCCAATACTCATTTTAAAAGACTTTTTACTCATACCAAAAAAAGCATAAATGTCATCAGGGGCTGTTTTATCGTGATAAGGTAAAAAACCTTTATGAGCTTTTAACAAATGTATAATTTTTTGATGGTCATCGGCTAATTTTTCAACCCCTTGCTTACCAATACCAATATCTAATTTATTGTTTTCTCTAATTTTTTTCACAAAAGCATCTTCTATGATTTGTCCAATATGCAAATGCGTGAAAACTTCATTTTTATACACCAAACCTTGATGCATTTGATTCACTATAACAACATAACCCAATTCAGACTCTCTATATACCTGAATTTTTACCTTATCTCCTTCTTTAAGACTTATATGATTGTTACTAATTTGTTTATCAATTTTTTCAGTAGCAGCAATTCTCCCTGTTTGTGCATCTATGTATAATTTAACTAAATACTTTCCGCCTTTACGCATTGTAGATAATTGTTGAGAAACAGGCACAAATAAATCTTTCATTAATCCCCAATCCAAAAAAGCACCTTGAGAAGTAACTGAAACTACTTTTAAAGCAGCTATTTCTCCCACTACAGCAAAAGGCTCTTGCGTAGTGGCAATTAATCTATTATCAGAATCGTGATATATAAAGACACTAATGGTATCACCTATATGTAAACCTGCCGGCGCAAATCGTTTAGGAAGTAAAATTCCCTCTGCACCATCGTCCATATAAAAACCAAAATCAACTTTTCTGTCTACACGCATCAAATTAAACTGACCCACTTGGATGGTTGACATTTTTTTTACTTTAATTTAAAATAATTCAGGTTGTGTATCATTGGGATCTTTAATAACCACTTTATTTTCCCAAGCCATTTCAATAGTTTTGGAATAGTCCACTAGTTTAGTCCCCACCGCTTTCCAACCCATAATATCCACCATTTTGCTTACTTTAAATTTTGCTTTTCTCACTTGAGAGCCCCTACCTGTATTGACTACTAAAATAGGCTCAGCCATAGTGGAAACAGCAGCTACATAATTTCCTTCTCCTTCTTTAATAAATGAAAAAGAGGTTCTTAAAGTGGTGGTTTCTATTAAAAAGCGCTTAATGTTAAATTGTAATTTTTCTTTGTCTAAATACACTGCCGTTACAATTTTTTCGGGATTAAACTTCTCTATAAATAAGACTTTCTCTGGATCAAATCTTTGTGTTAATTCAGTATCAGTCACTTCATAATTTCCTTCTTTGGTAATGACCAATAATTTCTCCTCTTCAAAACTACCTAAATAGATACCTTTTTCTTCAGTATTTAAGCGGCCAAATTTATCATCGAACCAAAGCGGTCGACCCACCAAAGTACTTTTACCTGCTTCTTTGAGTTTAACTGCTTTAACCGGATACTTGGTAACCTGATTGCCAATACTACTTCTTCCTTTCACTTCTAAAGAATCAAAGAAGAATTCAAATTCTTTAATGCGGGCACTGCAATGGGGACTCAAAATAACTTTTACCGACTCTGCCTCTCCATTTAAGTTCACAGACATATAATGAACCTTAGATTTTTCTACGCTTTTTGTTAAAAAATATTCTTTATCACGAGTAACCCCTGTTACATTAAATCGTTTTGCATAAGTAATTCCACTTTGGCCATCTGTATAAACCATATTATAGGTAGTGCGTTCATCATTTTTTTGAAAAACAGCTGCGTGGATAATGTCTTTCCCAATAAAAACTTTATCAGACACTTTCACCACTTTCATAACACCCGATTTAGCAAAAGCTATAATGTCATCATAGTCGGTACAATCACATAGGAATTCATCTTTCTTTAAACTAGTGCCTACAAAACCTTCAGCTCTATTCATATATAATTTTGTATTGGCAATAGCTACTTGTTTTACTTGAATAGTATCAAATTCTTTGATTTCGGTTTTTCGTTCTCTTCCTTTCCCATATTTTTTTGATAAATTTTCAAAATAAGCAACTGCATAGTCCACCAAATTGGCTAAATGATTTTTTACCTCTCTAATTTCTTCTTCAATGGTTTTAATTTGCGCATTTAACTCATCAATATCTAATTTATAAATTCTTCTAACAGGCTTATCGGTTAATTTCAATAAATCGTTGCGTTCAATGGGTTTTTTAAATTTTTTCTTAAAGGGCTGAAATGCCTCATTAATAGCGTCTATCACTTTATCCCAATGAGCGTGTTTCTTTTCAAGTTCTTTATAAATTTTTTCTTCAAAGAATATTTTTTCTAAACTGGTAAAATGCCATTTATCTTCAAGTTCTTTTAATTCAATTTTTAATTCCATTTCTAATAAATGCTTGGTATGATCCACGGAATGGCGTAATAAATCTGAAGCGCCTAAAAATTGGGGTCTTTGTTGTACAATAACACAAGCATTGGGTGAAATGCTAATTTCACAATCGGTAAATGCATATAAAGCATCAATGGTAATATCAGGTGAAATGCCTGTGGCTAAATCAATTTGAATTTCAACTTCTGCAGCAGTAACATCAGTTACTTTTTTTATTTTAATTTTTCCTTGATCATTGGCTTTGGTAATACTCTCCATTAATTGGGTAGTAGTAACGCCATAAGGAACATCTTTAATGATTAATGTCTTTTTATCTAATTCTTCAATATGAGCACGAACTCTTATTTTACTACCTCTTTTTCCATCATTGTAATTACTCACATCAATCATTCCCCCTGTTTGAAAATCGGGTACTAATTGAAATTTTTTCCCTCTTAAATGTTTTATGGCTGCTTCTGTAATTTCAATAAAATTATGAGGTAATATTTTAGTAGATAACCCCACTGCAATTCCATCAGCACCTTGTGCCAATAATAATGGAAACTTCATAGGAAGCGTGATGGGTTCTTGTTTACGACCATCATAACTTATAGCCCAATCGGTGGTTTTACTATTAAAAGCTACTTCCAAAGCAAATTTACTTAAACGCGCTTCAATATATCTTGCCGCTGCGGCATCATCTCCGGTTCTTACATCGCCCCAATTACCTTGTGTTTCAATGAGCATATCTTTTTGACCCATATTCACTAAGGCATCACCAATACTGGCATCCCCGTGGGGGTGGTATTGCATACTTTGTCCAATGATATTGGCAACTTTATTAAACCTGCCATCATCCATTTCTTTCATAGAATGTAAAATTCTACGCTGTACAGGTTTTAATCCATCTTCAATGGCTGGAACGGCGCGCTCTAAAATCACATAAGAGGCATAGTCTAAAAACCAATTTTTATATTGCCCTTGTAAACCAGAACTAGTTTCTGTAACCTTGTTTAAATTTTTTTCTTTTGCCATATAAAATCTTCATTAAAGTTGGTAAGTATCTTCACTACCCTCTGCTAAACTATTTAATTCTATAAAAATAATATCTGTCAGTGCTTTTACTTCGTGCCAAACATTTGCTTCTATGGTAACTTTGGCAGGTGCCTCAACTCTTAGCGTACCGTTTTGTTGAGTAAGTATATTTTTCCATTGCATCATTAATGACCCCTGCACAAGTATCATTTGTTCAGGATTTTTACCCTTGGAAGCTCCTTTATGATAATGTTGTCCACTAATAGATCCCTCTTTTCTATACACTAATAAAAACTCACCAGTTCTATCAGTATTAAAATAATGAAGTGCCCCTCTCTCATCAGTTGCTTTTATATCAATTTTTGAAACACTTACATTCATTGTATTTATTTAAGGGTCTTTTAATAAATATGTACTTATTTAATTTTACCTTGTTTTTACAAATATTAATCTTCCAACACCTCTGACGAACCCCCTGGCATTTGCACCACCATATCTTTCCAACCTTTTTGCCAATTTCCTGCAAATACAATTTTACCTGCCTCTTCCATTGTTTTTAATCTTGAAACAATAAAGGCATCTCCAGTTTTAATTTTCATTTTACTCAAAATATGTGCAATAGCTTGGTTTAATTTTTGTGCATTTTTATTCAATAATGAATAAATGTCTTTATCATAAAAACTAATGGGCATACTAACCAGCTTTTTACCCCCTTCCAAAAAACGAACTCCTTCATTTTCTTCACATAGTTTTTTCCATTCATCTGGATCTATTTCAAATTCACTCAAGGTAATGGGTCGTGCTAATTTTTTTGCTTTAATAAATTCTTTGGGTTGAATTTCACTTAAATAACTTGGATAAAACAATTGTCCTTTTTCATTTAAAAAAGGAAGATTATTTAAATAAAGCACTTGCAGTCTTCCTTGAAAAGCTCTTAGTTGACTCATTAACCAATAATATCCACAAACATCGTGTGCATTTTGTCCCATCCAAATCCATAATTCTTCTTCCGAAGACTGGGTTAAGTCTTCTATTAGCTTTTCTACCGTGGCAGGGTCATTCACTATATCCAATTGATCTTCATAGGGTGAAAATTCTAAAATATTTTTCCACCATTGATGTCTGGTGGCATAGCCTTCTGGTTCATAAATATTTTCAATAGGCCCCACTGCATAGTCATCTTTTATTTCCACAATCTTTCCTGCTAAGGTAGGGTCTAACTCTATAGCTGCTTGTAAAGAAGTAACATCTAATGTATTAAATACTAAGTGTATCATTTGCTTTATCCAATTCTACTTTTAAATTATTGATAATAAAATCCTGTCTTTCTTGTGTATTTTTTCCCATATAATACTCTAATAAATGTTGTATATGATCTCCTTGTTCTAAAATAACAGGGTCTAATCTTATGTCTGCATTTATAAATTTGCCAAATTCATCCGGACTAATTTCACCCAAACCTTTAAATCGGGTTATTTCTGGTTTAGCTCCTAATTCTTTAATAGCCGCTTGTTTCTCCATTTCATTGTAACAATAAATCGTTTTTTGTTTGTTGCGCACTCTAAATAAAGGCGTTTCTAAGACATACACGTGTCCTTTTTTCACCAAGTCTGGAAAGAATTGCAAGAAAAAAGTAATGATTAATAATCGAATGTGCATACCATCCACATCTGCATCCGTAGCTATTACTATTTGATTATACCTTAAACCCTCTAATCCTTCTTCAATATTTAAAGCGTGTTGCAATAAATTGAATTCTTCATTTTCGTACACCACTTTTTTGGTCAAACCAAAAGCATTCAAGGGCTTGCCCCTTAAACTAAAAACTGCTTGTGTGTCTATATTTCTGGATTTAGTTATACTACCACTGGCTGAATCTCCTTCTGTAATAAATAAAGTACTTGCTTGTTGCAAAGAAATATACATTTCTTTATTCTTGCTAGGTAAATCGTCATTTAAATGTACCCTACAATCTCTTAATTTTTTATTATGCAAATTGGCCTTCTTAGCTCTTTCATTAGCTAATTTTTTAATACCTGCTAATTCTTTTCTTTCGTGTTCATTTTGTTCTATTCTTTTTTTAAGAGCATCGGCAATGGCCGGATTTCTATGCAAAAAATTATCTAATTCTTTGGATAAAAATTCAGTTACAAAATTTTTCATACTGGGGCCACCTTCCGCTACATTAAGTGAACCCAGTTTAGTTTTAGTTTGGCTTTCAAACACAGGCTCTTGCACCCTTACTGAAATAGCAGCCACTATACTTGTTCTCACATCAGATGCATCATAATCTTTTTTATAGAAGTCTCTAATAACTTTAACATAAGCTTCTCTGAAGGCTTGTTGATGGGTACCTCCCTGCGTGGTGTATTGTCCATTGACAAAAGAAAATATATCTTCCCCATAATCATTATTATGAGAAATAGCTACTTCAATATCATCCCCTTTTAAATGTATAATAGGATATCTAAGTTCATCCGGATTTGTTTTTCTTTCCAGTAAATCCAATAATCCATTTTTACTTACATATTTTTTTTCGTTGAATACAATAGTCAAACCCGCATTTAAATAGCAGTAGTTCCATAATTGACCATCAATATATTCGTGAATGAAATGAAAATTCTTAAACATTGAAGCATCGGGCGTGAAAACTACCAAGGTTCCATTGGCTTCAGTGGTCTTGGTTTCTTTGGTTTCTTGCACCAGTACCCCTTTTTTGAAACTGGCTGATTTTTGTTTTCCCTCTCTAAAAGCGGTTACTAAAAATTCTTCACTCAATGCATTTACTGCTTTGGTTCCCACACCATTCAAACCCACCGATTTTTGAAAAGCCTTACTATCGTATTTAGCTCCTGTATTTATTTTGCTCACTACATCTACAATCTTACCTAAGGGAATACCTCTTCCATAATCTCGAACAGATACTTCTTTTCCAGTAATACGAATTTCAATTTGTTTTCCATAACCCATTGTATGCTCATCAATACAATTATCAATGACTTCTTTCATTAGTACATAAATACCATCATCAGGTGCAGATCCATCACCCAATTTTCCTATGTACATACCGGGCCTTAATCTGATGTGTTCTTTCCAATCTAAAGACCGTATAGAGGCTTCATTATATTCTGATGAAATCTTTGATTCTGCCATAATTATCAATACTTTAGAGCATAAAATTGCCCTGGTTTGTCTGCAAATCTAATGAGCGTGGTGGTTACCCCAATTTTACTTTTCACCAATTACCCAAAATATGTGGATAAACAATTAATGACTTATCTTTAAACTATCAAAACAGACCCCAAATACCCCATTACCGACCTCGCTTTTATCAAGCAAAGGGCTGCCGCTTTAAGCACAGAAAACGATCAATTTCAAAGCTTTATTGCTGGTGTTGATAGTGCTTTTTTAGATGATCAAGCCTTTTCATTATCAGAAGAAATTAGTGCCAAAATTGATTGCACCAGTTGTGGCAATTGTTGTAAAAGCCTAATGGTGAATATAGAAGAGCCCGAAGCTGAAAAATTAGCTTCGCATTTAAATATTTCAAAAGATGATTTTGAGCAAACTTATATTTCTAAAGGCGAATCCGGTAAAATGGTCATCAATGCCATTCCTTGTCCTTTTTTGACTGACAATAGTTGTTCTGTGTATGAATATCGTTTTGCAGGATGTAAAGAATTTCCTGCTTTTCATATTCCTCAATTAAAAAAAAGAATGTTTACTACTTATATGCATTATGACCGTTGTCCTATCATTTTTAATGTTATTGAAAATTTGAAAATAAAATTACAGTTCAAGAAATTAGCTTCCTAAATGAATCTACAGTTTGGCGTTGACCATTTACTTAATGAAAATCCTAATTGGAAAGTAAAAAAGATTGCTTTTTTAACCAACGATGCTGCTTTAACCCAAAAAGGCATTCCCAGTAGAAAAGCTTTATTAGAAGCTGGTTTTAATATTGTTCTATTGTTTTCTCCAGAACACGGCATAGATACCAAAGGAGAAGATGGATTTAAAATTAAAGATAATGTAGATCCTATTACAAAATTAAATATCATTAGTTTATATAATAACAAATTAGCACCCACTCAAGAAGACTTAGTAGGTATTGAGGTTTTATTATTTGATATTCCAGATGCGGGAACTCGTTTTTATACTTATCTATGGACAATGAGTTATTTTATTGAAACGGCCGCTACCTTTAATTTACCCCTCTATATTTTAGACCGACCCAATCCTTTGGGAGGTTTATTTAGCCAAGTGGAAGGCCCCTTATTAGATCCATCTTTAAGTAGTTTTATTGGAAGATTTTCCATTCCTATAAAACATCAGTCAAGTTTTGGTGAATTGGCTCGGTATTTTAATGCAACTCAACAATGGAATGCATCATTAACCATTATTCCTTGTCAAAATTGGAAAAGGGAAAATTTATTTTATGATTGGAATTACAAATGGAAGAACCCCTCTCCTGCTCTTCAAAATTTTGAAGCTTGTTTGTTATATCCAGGTCTTTGTTTATTTGAAGCCACCAATGTATCTGTGGGCAGAGGAAGCGACTATTCTTTTGAATGGATAGGGGCAAGTTGGTTTAATTTACCAGCTATTGAATTGGTTTGGGAACATTTATTGAAAGAAGAAATAAAAATTGAAACCTTAAGATTGACCCTATTGATTGATAATGAAATTGAAGATATTAAAGGTATCAGAATTAAAGTTATATCCCCCCAGCATTTTAATGCCGTGTTAACTGGACTTATATTATTAAAATTAATTAAGGATATACATCCTCAAGATTTTAAATGGCAACCCTATCCCACGAATGTAAATCCAAGTGGAACCAATCATTTATCTTTACTATTAGGTATACCTGATGCAGAAGCATTATTTGACCTTCCACTCAAAGATTGGTTAAGTAAAGTACTTTCAGCCTTAAAAGTAACGCAATGGGAAAAAACAATGAAGCCCTATTTACTCTATGACTAAGCCATTTAATATGAAAAAAACTATTCTTCCCATAACTATTATTTGGACTGTACTTACTGGATTCATTTTTTGGATTCTAATGAGTTTACTAAGATTCATTTTTGTACACCAATTTGCAGCTCCTATTGCTTCAGACAATAATCTTAGGGCCGCTTATATACTAGGATCTAGATTTGACTTAAGATATATCTCCATTTTACTACTTGTAATTTTAATTCTTTCTTTTTTCAAGCCCCTCCATCCTTTTCAACAAAAAATAGGGAAAAAAATTAGTTTTAGTATTTGGATACTATTTAACACATTATTGATTTTATTTTATACCACCGATTTTATTCATTACGCCTATGTTCATCAAAGACTTAATGCAAGTATATTAAGTTACATTGATAACCCCCTTATTTCAATGCAAATGATGTGGCAATCTTATCCATTGATTTTAATTCTAGGACTCTTTCTTTTATTTGAATTTTTGTTATTTAAAATTATTACTTGGACTTACCATTTTAGTAATAGATATACCAATTCGCTTCAAGGTTGGAAAAAAATAGGCATTCAATTTTTATTTTTTATAGCTTTTACTTATGCCGCCATTGGAAATATTATTTATGAAGGGGGTCAATATCCTCTTAGATGGAGTGATGCCTATAGTTTAGGTAGTGATTATAAAGCCAATGTAGCACTCAATCCAATGCAATCCTTTTTTAGTAGCTTACATTTTAGAGCCTCTTCCATTGACACTCCCTTTATAAAAAAGAATTATAGTTTGTTGGCGGAATATTTATCTATTCCAACCAATGAACAAAATGATCAAAATTTAGCCTTGTCGAGAAAATATAACGCTGAGCCCAATCCCTCTAAGAAAATAAAAAATGTGGTTTTGGTTATTTGCGAATCTTTTTCTGCCTATAAAAGTTCAATGGTTGGTAATCCCTTAAATACCACCCCCTATTTTAATGCAATGAAAAAACAAGGGGTCTATTTTAATAGAGCTTTTTCTCCCGCCTATGGAACAGCTAGAGGTGTATGGGCTATTATCACAGGTATACCAGATATTCAAGAAGGTACTACTTCAAGTAGAAACCCTTTGGCTGTTGACCAGCATACTATTATTGCCGATTTTAAAAATTTTGAAAAATATTATTTTTTAGGAGGGAGCACAAGTTGGGCTAATATTAGAGGGGTACTTACCAATAATATTAGCGACTTAAAAATATATGAACAGGGAAAATATCAGTCTTCTGAAATTAATGTATGGGGCATTAGTGATAAAAATTTATTTATTGAAGCCAATAAAACTTTAAGTGACTGCTCCAAACCATTTTTTGCTATCATCCAAACCGCTGACAACCATCGACCCTATACCATTCCTTCTGAAGATTTGAATGTTTTTGTTAAAAAAACCATTGCCAAAGATTCTTTACTTAAATATGGTTTTGAAAATAATGAGGAGTATAATGCTTTCAGGTATACCGACTTTTGTATAGAACAATTTATGGAAGCTGCTAAAAAAGAGAAATATTTTAATGAAACCTTATTCGTGTTTATAGGAGATCACGGCATTAAAGGAGATGCAGGTGAAATGTTACCTAAATCTTTTACAGAACAAGGACTTACCAATATGCATATACCCTTTTTATTTTACGCACCTTCCCTATTAAGCCCTAAAGAATATTCAATTCCTGTGTCTCAAGTAGATGTAATGCCCAGTATTGCTGCTTTATGCAATATACCCTATACCAATACTACTTTAGGAAAAAATGTTTTTAATACTATTTTACAAAACAATAACACTATTTTTTTGTATGATGATTTTAATCAACAAATAGGTGTATTAAACAATGACTATTATTATGGCTATCCCTTAAAAAATTCACAAAAGTCTTTACTGGTAAGTGTTCAAAACAATGATAAGGTTAAAAATGATAGTATGCAACATACAATGAATATTTTAACCAAAACTTTGTATGAAACATCGAAATATTTAATTATTCATAATCCCAAAAATAAAGTTAAAAACTAGAGTTTAATTTTTAATCTCTCTTTTGGTGCCTTCATATAACTCATATTCTAACAACCTACAATCAATGGTGGCATTGTAAAACTCAATTCTTTTGCTGGGTTTTAATCTTACTTTTTTGGCCAATTCCATATTGCCAGTAAATATATAACCTGTATACCCTTTACAAGCATTTTTTAAAAAATCACCCATTTGTGCATAAGTAGTTTCTAATTCAGAAGATTCTCCTAATCTTTCTCCATACTCCGGATTAAACATCACTACGGCACCCTCAGTAGCTGCAGGTAGGTTTGTTTTTTCAAATGGACAGTCTTTAAAATAGATTAAATGATCTACCCCCGCCACTTTAGCATTAGCTTTTGCAACCTCAATCGCCCTTTTGCTTATGTCAGTGGCAATTATTTGAAGAGAAGGTAATTTTATTATTTGTTCTTTCAATTTCGATTTTTCTAATTCATACATTTCTTTTTTGTATCCCAGAATATGCATAAATGCATAATGTTCTCTCCACAAACCTGGCACTCTATTAGTAGCAATGAGCGCAGCTTCAATAGCTAATGTCCCTGAACCACACATAGGATTTACAAAAGCACTTTTTTTATCCCAACGGGTTGAAAGTATCGTAGCTGCAGCTAATGCTTCTAACATTGGAGCCGTACCTGGAAGTTTTCTATATCCGTGTTTCGCTAAAGTTTCGCCTGAAGTATCAATAAAAATTTCTGCTTCATTATTTTTCCAAAATAAATAAAACACAGCTCCCTGCAAAGAAGCGCCAGTTAAAGGTCTCTGATGGGTAATAGTGCGCATTCTATCAACAATAGCATCTTTTACTTTTAAATTAGCAAATAAATTGGTATTGATAGTAGGATGAAAAACATTACTTGTCACTGAAAAGTAACCATTTTGTGGTAAGAGTTTTTCCCAAGGAAATTTTACCAAGTGTTGATATAATTCATTAGGGTCATTACAAGTAAATGATTCTAAAGCATACATTACCTGACTTGCACATCTTAAATTTAAATTAAGTTTTATACAATCTTGAACAGTACCCCTTAATTCTACTCCCGTTTGAAAAACCTTCACAGGTGTATATCCAAGTGTAAGCAATTCTTTATTCAATGCTGGTGCCAACCATTTATGACAGGTGATGATAATTTTATTAGGCGTTGAAAATACTTGCATTAAGTAAAGGTATTTAAAAAATAAAGGGTCTCAATTGCTTGAAACCCTTTCTATTATTGTGTGGGGGCACACGGGTTCGAACCGCGGACCCTCTGCTTGTAAGGCAGATGCTCTAAACCAACTGAGCTATGCCCCCTTTGAAGGATTGCAAAAATAAGCGTCAAATAGGAAATCCCCAAAAAAAAGGGTATTTAATTTAATTGTACCGCAGGTAGCCTAGTAGATTGACTATCATATACAAAAAGTTCAACTATTTCGTAGTTCCAGTACTTACTTAAGGGCGATTTATCCAAAATATCTCTTACTTCTTTTTTTGATTTTGCGTTAATGGTAATCCAAGAATTTTGCACTTCCATACTCACCGCATAAGTATCAATAATTCCTTTATTGAATAAGTAATTGATATAGGTTCTATGTGGAGGAACCAAGGACATAAAATCTTCGTCCATTTCAAAAGATATAATTGCTTGAAATTTTTTCATCATAGTGTTAAACTCATACTAAGGTACATTAAGTATTGAAATAAAAAATCAATTTTTATGGAAGGCGGTAATATCCAATCCTTCCTCCGGCTCCAGCTAAAAATACGGCATTGCTACCAGGTTGTTTCTGAACTATATGGAAGCTTTCATTAGAAATTAAATGCCAAGTTTTACCGCTATTTTTAGAAATATCAACCCCTGATGTTCCACTACAAATAATTACATTTTGCGAGATATAAGTCACAGAAGATCTATATCCGTTGGGCAGGCCTATACTAGTATCTAGCATCCAATGAGAAGTGAAAGCTCCTTTTTGTTTTTTAAATCTTGAATGCATTAATTTTAAACCTACCGCATTGGCAAGACGACTGGTATCTTTAGTAAAATCTCCTCCCACAATTATTAATTTGTCTTTATTAGGTGCAATTGCTATACTATTAGCACCTGTTGACTTAGCCCCTTGAACAATAGGTATATCCATTGCAGTTCCATTAATCCAAACCCTACTTACCCTTCCTCCTGAAACCAAAAAATCTTCGTTACTTAATTGGGCTATATTAGAACTACTAGAGGCAAAAAATGCTTCCCCTTCTGCTAACGGAGTTTTAAAATACTCGCTAGCCACTGTTGTCCAATGCTCTCCTTTATCTTTGGTGCTTAATAAAAAAATGGTGTTATTAATAGGATCCCCCACTACTAAACCTTCGTCGCTATTTTTAAAATGTAGGGCATCTAAAAACATAAGGGTATCTGTGTTTTCATACACTTTATACCAAGATTTACCTGCATCCTTAGTTTTTAATATTATAGCAGGAGCGGCTACAGCAACTATAATGGCTTCTTTTTCATTCCAAGCGTGAATAGATCTAAAATCTCTTGTTTCATAACCGGGCACTTGAATCCATTCAAAATTATTACCACTATTAATTGAAAGTGCCACAGTTCCTTTACTACCGCTAGCCCAAATGATATTACTTTCAGGAATAGATAAACCACGAATGCTGACACCTTTTTTTTGAGTAAGTAATTTTATGGAATTATTATCCGAATTTTGAGCATTGCTTACAAAGTAGATAATTAAAAAAATAAAAAGTAAGAAACTAATTTTTTTCATAGTACCCCATTTAATGAATTAAAGATACGATATGATACCCTATTGGATGAGTAGAACTCAATTAATGTTAGGAGATGCAGCTGTGGAAAAATTAATGCAAAAAACTGTACTTATTATAGGACTGGGTGGTGTGGGTGGAATTTGTGCTGAAATGATAGCAAGAGCAGGCATTGGTAAAATTACCATTGTAGATAATGATACCATTGATGCAAGCAATATTAATAGACAAATCCCAGCTTTACATTCTACCATCAAAAAGTCTAAAGCCAAAGTATTAGCAGCTCGATTATTAGATATCAATCCAAATTTAAATTTAGAGGTACAAGAATTGTATATTAAAGAAGAGATAACATCTGGTTTACTGCAATCTACGCAATGGGATTATGTAGTGGATTGTATTGATACTTTATCTTCAAAAGTTTTTCTTATCAAAAAATGTGTGGATTTGCAATTGCCTATTGTAAGTTCTATGGGAGCTGGAGGAAAAATAGATCCTTCTCAAATAAAGGTTACTGATATATCAAAAACCAGGGAATGTAATTTAGCGAGATATGTAAGAAAACGATTACATACTTTGGGTATAAAAAACGGGGTGAAAGTTGTTTTTAGTCCAGAAAAAGCCGATCAATCTCGTATCATAGAAACAGAAAAAGCATTTCCTAAAAAGTCTATTATTGGAACACTTAGCTATATGCCTGCTATTTTTGGCTGTACTGTGGCTAGTGTGGTAATCAGGGATTTAATGGCAATGGATTGATTTATAAGCTTGTTTTCTTTGAAATCAGGCTTATTTTTCATTAAATTTGCAGCCTACTAAAATTGGTTCGGTAGCTCAGCTGGATAGAGCGTCATCCTTCTAAGATGAGGGTCATTGGTTCGAATCCAATCCGAATCACAAATAAGCTAGTCCATAGCACCAAAAACTCCGATCTTTTTATATTTCGGAGTTTTTTATTTGAAATTAGACAGCTACAGCTACTCCCACCTCCTTTAAGATTCATTTTTTTCTTACATTCATACAAATTAATACTATGAAAAAATTGATTTTATTACCCACGCTTTGCCTATTTACTTTCTTTGTTAGCACGGCACTAAACGCACAAAACACCGAGGTAAAACATAAAGTAGTAATACAATTAAATACAGCTGATACCAGTGCTTGGTCTTCTACCATAGGGAATATAAAAAATTTACAAAAATTATGGCCTGGTAATGTCATAGTTGAAGTAGTGGTGCACGGCAAAGCTTTGGATTTACTGGTAGCTGCTAAAACGCATTTAACCAATGAAGTAATTGAAATGTCTAAAACGAATGTTCAATTTTCTGCTTGCGAGAATTCAATGAGAAAACATCATATTGAAAAAAGCGAATTACTCACTGTGGCGAATACGGTTCCTTCAGGAGTAGCGGAAGTAGTATTAAAACAAGAAGCAGGTTGGTCTTATTTAAAAGCAGGGGTTAATTAATTTTTGATGATTGTAGTTCAATGTTACAAAGAAAATATTATTTTTTAATTTTTATACTCATTCTAAGTATAGTTTCTGTTTTTATATTTTATAACACAGAAAAAATACAACAAGATACTCTTGCCTCTTCATTAACACAAAAAGACAGTTCAGTATGGGTGGGTAATTCGGTCTATCAAATTCCTATTGACACTGAAAATGGGAAACTTATTTATTATGGATATGAATTAATAGCACATACCGCAAAATATTTAGGGCCCAAGGGCAGTGTTCAACATTCCACCAATGGTATGAATTGCCAAAACTGTCATTTAGAAGCAGGCACTAAACCTTGGGGAATAAATTATGGGTCTGTGTATTCTACTTATCCAAAATTCAGAGAAAGATCGGGTAGTATTGAAAATATTTATAAAAGAGTTAATGATTGTATGGAACGAAGCTTAAATGGCAAAGCACTTGATACCAATTCCAAAGAAATGAAAGCCATTTTTGCCTATATACAATGGCTTGGCAAGGAAGTGCCTAAAGGAAAAAAAGTAAAAGGTTCAGGAATTGAAATACTACCTTATTTAAAAAATGCGGCAAGTCCCCAAGAAGGAAAAATTACCTACCTACAAAATTGTCAGAAGTGTCACGGGATGAATGGAGAAGGCCAATTAGATAGTGCTGGTCAAATGTATGTATACCCACCTTTGTGGGGGAGTCATAGTTACAATGATGCTGCTGGTATATTTCAATTATCAAAATTAGCAGGATTTATAAAAAATAATATGCCTAATGGTATTAATTATCATACACCTAGTTTAACCAATGAACAAGCGTGGAATGTGGCTGCTTTTATAAATGCACAACCAAGACCCAGTAAAAATAAATCTAAGGATTGGCCAGTGTTATCCACCAAACCTATCGATTACCCTTTTGGGCCTTATACCGATACCTTTTCAGAAAAACAACATAAGTGGGGCCCCTTTGAACCTATTGCCATTGCTAAAAGAAAAAATAAATAACTAGCTTTTTATAGTTCACTAAAATTTATAGTTTACTAAAATCAATGATGGGATGTTTACCATTTAGTTTTCTAGTAATAAAATCTCCTGCCTCTATATTTTTTAAATGTTTAAAACCACCGGAATACATATAAAATAAATTACCCTCCACCCCTGCTCCATAATCGTATCTTTGATGTTTTTGCGCATTAGCTGTGGTAGTAAATTTGGCTTGATTTATTTCCACCCAATTACCAGAAGGTGTAACTATCCATTGATTCCCATAAAAAGCTTTAAAATAATCTTGTCCATTATTTCCGAAATTTTCAACAAAAGCATATAAATTTCTAAAACCTTTTTTAGTATCTGTTTTATTTTGTGTCCACTCTGAAATCAAATGCCATTTATAATTATCCTCGGGACTAGCAAAATAACCAATATAAGTAGCACTATCTCCAGCCATCGATTTTATACCTGTTAAAAAACGATAAGTTTGATTTGCTTTCCAAGGATAAACTAAATGACTATGTCCACCCGACCCCTCATTGCCAAAACTACCTGCTTGCACTGCTTGTCCTTTACTTTTTAAATTTACAGCAAAGGAAGCAGGTATTTCTTTGGGATTATCTGTTTTATATAAACTCCAAATTGAAAATATAAATCTTCTTTCTTTGTCGCTATTTATTTGAATACCTCCATAGCCACTGTGAAAACCATTGGTTTCATAATAGGCGTGAACAGAATTTTCAACTTCTTGAGGCACCCTTACTTCTGTATAAAACCATTTTACTGCAGAATCTCCTGGCACTTGATATCTTAAATGAGTAGATGGGGCTGCTAAATAAATACTTTTATTATATAAAATAACATTGGGGCTTAAGGCCTCAATTTGTAAAGAAATAATTTCAGGATAAGCTTCAAAATTACCTGATCCTTTTATTGATAAATAATGATACCCAGGTGTGTTGATAGCAAATTCGCCTATAGTAAATTGAGTGGTACTGGTATTGGCAGGAATAGTTAATTCAGTGACTTTACCCACACCATCTAAATTTATTTTAAAAGTAGAAGCTGTAGCAATAGGTTGTATATGTAAAGATGCTTTCAATAATCCTTTTTGTTGAGGATAAAAATAAATTTTTAAGGTTTGATCTTTATTTTCTATAGTTTTTTGAATTATTTCCTCCTGCTCTTCATTGTATTGACTATTTTTTTTACCTGAATAATAACCATTCCCCTTAACTGGTATAACTACATTAGCCGACTTCCATTTATCGTGCAACACTTTTATAAAATATCCCCCTACTACACTTCTAGCTTGAAATCCTATTTGTTTACCATTGGTTGTTTCGTGCCAATCACTTAAAGGAACTCTAGTGGGCGTATTCATTGTGAAATGTAAAATAGGATTAATAAGTTTTTCAAAATCGGTGGATGAATTTGACAATGTGGCTGTCCAAGTAATCCAATCAGATTTTGTATAAGTTTTTCGGCTATCTAATGGTAGTCCAAATTCATTTTGTTTGGTTAAATAATAAGCTATTTCTTTATCATAAATTTTTTGATCAAATAAATGAAATCCAAATAATTTATCCCAAACCATATTATATTTCTGACTCCAAGTATTTTTATCATTATAAGTTAAGGCATAATGATCTCCTGCATTTGCTAAATTTTCCCACTTCACTGCCATCTCAGTTGCTAATTGAGTATACTTGTTGGCAATTTCATTTTTACCTAATAATGCAGCCATCATTGCATAAGATCGAATACCCACAATAGCTTTTATTGCTAAATTGGCATTTCGTGCTAAATGACCTGCAAAATCATCGGTACACAATTGATTTTTGGGATCAAGTCCTTCTTTCTCTAAAAATTGCACCCACTGTGTCAAAGTTGCCCAATGTGCTGCAGCATAACTAGCATTACCCTCAGCTTTTACAATGGCTCCTGTTAAAATGATCATATTATCTGATTCTTCTACTGGCATTCCTTCTGGATAGGTTTGTCCATTTGCTAAAGGATAAGTTCCTAAATCGTGTGCCGCATAAGGTTGTTGATATAAACCACTTTTTTCACTTAGATAAAAAATACCATTCAACATACCCTTCATTAAAGAAGGATTATAATTTAAAAATAAGGGCGCACTTGGATAAGTTACATCCACTGTATTAATACTACCATTACTAAAGTTTTCTTTAGATAAAAATAGCAACTCTCCATTTTGTTTACTTTTCACTAAATTATGAGCCGCCACGGATTGTCTGTAAGCAGTAATACATAATTTGGCATAATTCTCCCCTCCTGCAGCCAATGCATCGTTATAAATTTGTTTGTTGAACTTTTCACATTTTGATATGACATCTGGAAATTGAGTATAGGATAATTGTAACATTTTATCCATATTCATACCGGGCTCTAAACGCCACCAGGGTGCTAAATTTTCTTTAAAATATTGAATCGATTTAATTTCATCATAGGCTACTAATAATAAATGCTCTGTTTCGGTATCTTTTGCAGTATCTGTATTAAAAAAAGTATTGATAAAAAAATTATTCCCTTTCAGTGTTACAGGTGGTGCTGGAGAAAGAGCTGGAGTTTTTATTTTATGAGTACTTTGTATAAATTTTTGACTTGCTTGATCATAGGGTTCTATAGATTGACTTGAATTTAATTTACCTGCTGCGATATATGCATATCCCCAATCAATTCTTAGATCATCGCCTTTTTTTTGCAAAATGGGTTGCTCCACTGTTCCCATTTTCAAAATATTTAAATGTTGAGTAGTGTAGGAATTGGCCATCATTTCTTCTACCCCTTTATTGGATGCTATAGCAGTACTAGCTCCTACATATATTTGAACAATATGTTTTTGACCATCGGTAGATTTAGTTTTTATTGATACATAGGAAACTGGTCGAGATAGAATATTAATATCAGTAATAATTAAAGGAGAGGTAAAACTTACTTTTAAAGATACTGGCCCACAATCAAAATTGTATATAGTTTGAGTGGCCGACATATACAAGGATGTTTGTGTTGCTTTTTTTATTTCAATATTTTGTTGATTATTTTCTGGAGAACCTAAAAAACGATATACTTGATTGTCAACTTTAATTAAGCCAATCATAGATTGATTGGCGCCGGTCCAATGTTTGGTAGAAGTTTCATTGAGCTGATCGCTCATTGACCAAATACTAAAATATGGATTATGAGTAATTAAAGGATAGGCAGGTGCTTTTGTAACTTGCGCGCTAGAGAAAAGTGCTATTAGATTCAAAAAAATAATGCACAGTACAGAATATCTTTTCATACAAATGATAATAAAATTTCTTAAATAATAGATAATTAAATATACTACAATCTAATGAGGCTTCCTGTAGAATCCTATTTTTTTGTATAAATATTTTAGTATAATTTTAATGACTATGTATCTCATATCTTTTATTAAATCTATAGGAGGCCTTACTATTAAAACTTTCTGGGGATTAAAAAAATCGGAACAATGGGCCACCGCATATCTTCATACCATAGAAGATAGCTTTCAAGGAAAATTTGATAATAAAACAAAGGATAAAATTGTTAAAAGATACAGTATTCAACAACATTTTATCAATGATAGTTTTAGTAGTCTTTTAGGTAGAAATAATAACGATAGAGAAAAGGAAAGAAATTTATTATATTTTATTATGGTTTCGGTGTATGACGATTTTTTTGATGATAAAACTTTAACACTGGATCAAATAGATGCCATTTTTTATCACCCAGAAACCTACTTAGCACAAACTTTTTTTGAAAGGGTATTTATATATACACATATAAAACTGTTAAATGATGTTGCTGACAAAGCACAATATTTTAAGGATTTTGAAGGACTGCATATTGCTCAAAAAGATTCCTTGGAGCAGTTTAACCCTCAGATAAGTGACGAAGCTCTATTATCTATTACTACTCGAAAAGGGGGCTATTGTTTATTAATGTGTAGACATTATTTAGAAACCCCCTATTTACAACAAGCCGATGCTACTTGGTATGCACTGGGCGGCGTCATTCAATTAACCAATGACTTGTATGATATTTATAAAGATATGCAAGAAGGTATTTTTACATTGGCGGTAAGAGCAAAAAAGCAGGAAGATATTTACGCTTTATATCATCAACATAGCCAGGCTTTAAATAATACTATTAGACAATTACCCGTATCAGCTGCACGAAAAATAGACTTATCTATTATTTTGAATGTAATTGCTGCTTTTGGTTATGTGGCTTTAGATAACTTAAAAAATTTACAAGGCTCCAATGCAACCTTACCTAAATTTGAAACTTTGGCAAGAAAGAAATTAATAATTGATATGGAAAAAAATAAAAATCGATATAAATTATTAAAATTTACTTACCAAAATGCTGCATTATAAAAAACTAATAATTTATTTTTTCATTAAGCAAAGTGGTAGGTAACCAAACTTGCATAGCATTACTACCACGATTACACCAAGTATAATAAGGTATAGCTCTTACTTTTTGCGTAACTGTGGTAACCGATAAACCATCCTCACTTACCTGTACTACTGGTAATGGTGCTACCAAACTCACAACTTTTTCATCTAGAACAGAAAAATCTTCAGTGGAAAAATTACTTTGAGAGGGAGCTATAATATTCCAAGCTTTACCATTATTATCTGCTCCTTCCACACAGTATACTATGGGTCCTCTTTGTAATGCCACACGACCATTATCTTGCATTAGCTCCTTTCTTGCTTTAATTTTTTGAATAGTCATAGGTATTTGAAATTCTACTACATCATTATTTCTCCATTCTTGTGTAATAACAGCATACCCCTCTTCTATGCTATAATTAACTTCTTTACCATTTATCTTCATAATGGGCTTTGCAATAGTAGATGTATTTTCAAAATAGTATAAATTACCTGGCGCAGGTATACCATTCACCCAACCTGGAATTCTAAAAGCTAGTGGTAGTGTATGTTTTTTGTTCATTTGCAATGAACATTTAATATTTCCCTCCCAAGGATAATTGGTTGTCATAGAAAATTGAATCTCTTCATTGGGTAATGGAATGGAGGTATTACTTCCTACAAATAAATTAACATAAAACTTCCCCTTAGAATATCCATAAATATAACTTCCTAATGAAGCAATTAACCTAGCAATATTGGATGGACAACAAGCGGTACCGAACCATTCTTTTCTGGCATTTTTTCCAGAGGAAGCCAAAGGATTACCATAAAAAAAACGATCCCCACTGAGTGAAAGTCCATCTAATGCACCATTATAAAGACTTCTCTCTAAAACATCAATATATTCTGCATTTCCTGTTAAGCTATTCATTCTTTGATTCCAAAATACCATTCCTACTGAAGCGCAGGTTTCACAATAAGCTTGTTCATTGGGTAAATCATAGTCATTGGTAAATCCTTCATTACTTCCTGCCGATCCAATACCCCCAGTAATATACATATTTCTATACACCACATCTTCCCACACTCTTCTCATAGCATTGACATATTCTTTATCACCCGTGTGAGCCGCTACATCTGCCGCCCCTGTATATAAATACATAGCCCTAACCGCGTGACCTGTGATATCTTTTTGCTCTTTCACAGGAACTTGATCTTGTGTATATAAAGTATCTTTCCAGTCTGTCCAAGTATAACCTTTTGCTAATTTTTTACCTCTTTCAGACAATAACCAATCTGCTAGATTCAAATATTTTTTATCGTGGGTAACACGATATAATTTTACTAAAGCCAATTCTAATTCTTGATGTCCAGTCACCCAATCTTTTTTACCAGGTCCAAAAATGGAATCAAAATAATTCGCCCATTTTATTACTACTTCTAAAAATTTTCTTTTACCAGTGGCATCATAATAAGCTACAGCAGCTTCAATCATATGTCCTGCATTATAATCTTCGTGCATACTCATATCCGTCCATCTTTTACTCAAATCGGTTAAAGTATAATAAGTATTTAAATACCCATCTTCCAATTGCGCAGCTGCTATTTTATCAATCCACTCATCTGCTTTTGCTTCTAATTTTTTATCGTGATTTGTTTTTATGGCATAGGACATTGCTTCTAAAGCTTTAAAAACATCTGAATCATCATAAAACACACCTTCGTGGGCCTCGCCTTTTTTTCTAGCTACTTTTTCAAAATTTCTTATTCTTGCCGTTTTTTGTTCGGTTTGATAAATACAAGCCTCTAAAGTAGTGGTAGCTACTTTATCCATTTTGGGTTTCCAAAAAGCGTCAGTCACAGTCACTTTGGAAAAATTAATAGGCTCAATAGAAACATTACTTGATTGAGCTTTACCCAACAATTCAAATGTCAAAAAGCTCACTAATAAAGTAATTTTCAAACTAATAATTTTCATATCTATATTTTTATTTATTATTCAACATTGGCAACACATCTAAATCCAACGGTAGCATTTCTTTCAAATCCTTGACTTACCCTTAGTAAATATTGTGCATAAGTTAATTCTCTGGGGCCACCCTGAACATACCACCAACTACCAGAGGGTTTAAAATAACTTCCTCCTTTCATTATTATATAATTATAACTTCCAGAATAATATTCACTACTTGTCAGTTGCCAAACTGCCCCCACTAAATCGTAAAGGCCATTTGCATTCACACCTTTGGGATAGGCTCCCACTGTATCTAACGAGCCATTACCCAAATTGCAATAAGTTGAATCTATGCCTTTTATTTTAACAGTGCTTAAAGTACCCGTAATTTCTTCAACCTCTCTAGTGACAGGGTTTGCTTGTTTCCAAGGCCACTCCAACAATTCAGGAGTTTGAGCAGCATATTGCCATTGCTGCTCAGTGGGTAATTTTTTATGATACCAATTTGCAAAAGCTTGAGCGTCTTCAAAACTTATGTAGACGACAGGTTTTTTAAAATCTTTTTTTATAGGCATACCGTTCACCCAATGTTTTAAATAATTGGCTGTATCTGAAGGATAATAATTACTTTTTTGAATAAACTTATAAAAATCTTCATTGGTGACTAAGTACTTATCTATCCAAAAATTGGGCATAGTAATGGAAGTAGTATCAGTAATGGTAGGATAAGCAATAAAATCATCTCCGTGCGTTTGTTTAAATTTAAATTTGCCTTTATTAATTTTTACCATTTGCGTAGTGTCTAAAGTTATATTCTTATTTACATAAGATAGCTCCATCCTATCTTTTAATAAGGGTGTGCCAGCCGGAATGTAAATAATTTGCTCATCTAATAAGCTATTATTATGATGGACAATTCCAAGACTATCTTTAGGAACTTGTATGACTTGTAAAATAATTTTTCCTTCAAATCGATCTGCTAACTTATTCAAATCAATGAATTGATTTTTAAAAGGAAGTACTAAAACTGGCTTACCCCATCCCACTTCTGTTGTCCATAGATGCAATTGCAAGCCAGTAGTATCCAATGAATGAACCGATTTTTGAAGGATTGAATTTTTGATTAATTGTATTTGAATTTTATTCTCTATTCTAGTGACCTCAAATAATTTTGGCACCTGAATGATACAATCTACAGCGCCTTCATTATTGGTACCTAAATATTTGCTATGAAAAGCTTCTGTTTCTGCTTCTATAAAATATTTTCCTTTTGTATAATTGGGCTTTAATAGTTTGTGATGATATACATCTATAAAATGCCAATTGTATTTTTGATTTACTTCAAATAAATCATTTTTATATCCCTGGGGTATAGTGGCATAGACAGTATAAACTATTCTATTATCTGTAGACCACTGATTCACCCAAATACTATCTGCATTAGTAGGTATTAAAGGAGTGGCATTAGCGCTATTAAAATTTTCTGAAAGCTGTCTTAATAGTAGAGTGGTTTTACCTAAATAGGCATACTGCTTTTCCACCCATTCAGGTTGACCTGCTGCCATAATATTTATTTCTGTACCATAACCATTAAAAAAGCTTGTAGCAAATTCTCTTTGAATGGGCTCTTTATATAATTCTGCTACTCTAAATACAGCAAAACCGGGTTGAATAAATTTATTTAAATTCAAAAAAGGTGGATAATATAAAGCATTGTGTACCCTACCTGCCAATATTCCTTGCATATCTTTTGGAACGGCCATACCCTCACTATACATTATAACCCCCTTTTTTACTGTATCTGCTGCATTTTGTAAACTATCACTTGAGCTTCCTTGAGTATCTAAGACAACACCATCGGCATTGGTATTTTTTATTAGCCAAGATAAACCAGTATAATGATTTTGTTCACGAGTGTCTATATCCCAAGGATTATAGGATACAAATAAATGTTTATTTTCTGCTTTTAAATAATTACTCCATTTATGAATAGCAGTTAATCCTCCTGGTAAATCTTTATAAAGATCAAATTGATTTCTTTGATCTAGACCCAATGTAGGCCAAGTGGGCCAAATAGTAATAATATCATCTCCTCCATATAACTTATTTCCTCTTTCTACAAAATGCGGTAAAGTATATTCTTTTTGATTAGCATTATAAAAAAATTTATCCCAAGCCATCATTAGATGCATTAGGTATGTATTTTTAATCCAAGCCAAATCTTTTCTTTTATACAAGCTATCATTAAAATTTTCAACATCATATAATTTCTTATCTCTAAAAACTTTGAGAAGTCCGTTTTGCCAAGGGCCTTCATAGGGCGCTATCCAAATATTATATTGTATACTACCTCTTGGATATAAAAGCGTTTCAAATCTTTTTATTTTTCCTTCTTTAAGACTTTGCTTATCTCTTCTAGAAAATCCATAAATAGAAATCTTTGCATTCAACGAAAGAGTATTAAAACCTAATTCCCAAGCATTATCGGGCACAATTACATTAACGGGCATTTTGCCTGGCAAAAATAAATGTGTTCTAGATAAACTATGATTACCTTTTCCAGTGATGTAGGTATTATTGGCTAATTTCTCAAATGGCAATACATTGTCAAGGGTTAAAGTATCTTTGCTTAAGTTTTGAAATTGGATACGTAAGTGAAAACCATTATCTTTTTTCTCTATAAAAAGAATTTTAATATCCATTTGTTTTTGTTGACTCAACATTCGCTCCCACTGAACCAAAGGTATAGGAGAAGGTAAAAAAATGGGAGTGGCATTATAAGTAAAACCGATTAGAGTAGAACTATCTTTACTAAAATGAATTTGAGTGATGGAATTAGATTGAGCCATACCCTTTTGTATAAAAAGAGCATTCGTACATAAACCAATAAAAAAAATTTTGAGTATATAGGAAAAGGATCTTTGCATAGGTATCTAATAGAAAAGAAAGTTACAAAAAATGGCTTAAAAATGAATGGATTGATGGTGGTGTGTTGAACAAGATTTATCTTTAAGCAGTGGTAATGAAACCAAAGAACAATATGAGAGATATTCAAATTGAATTGAGTTGGAAGAATGCTTTAGCGGAAATATTTCGAAAGCCTTATTTTATTCAATTAATAGAACATATCAAAGCGGAAAAAACATTAGGTAAACTCATTTATCCCAGCGGCCCTAATATATTCAAGGCTTTTAGCTTAACTCCTTTTGACAAAGTGAAAGTAATTATTTTAGGTCAAGACCCTTATCATAATCCTGGACAAGCTATGGGCTTAAGTTTTTCTGTACCTGAGGGCGTGAAAGCGCCCCCCTCTTTAGTAAATATCTTTAAAGAACTTCAAAAAGATATTGGCTTACCTATTCCCACTACTGGTAATTTAACCCCTTGGGCTATGCAAGGTGTTTTACTTTTAAATGCAGTGCTAACCGTAAGAGCCCACGAACCTGCTAGTCACGCCAAAATAGGATGGACTGATTTTACCAATGATATTATTAGTCTACTTTCTTTAAAAAAAAGCGGCTTAGTATTTATTTTATGGGGTAATTTTGCCCAGGAAAAAATTAAACTAATTGATAGTACTAAACATAAAATTTTAAAAGCAGCTCACCCCTCTCCTTTTAGTGCTAACAATGGTTTTTTTGGTTGTAAACATTTTAGTGCCACCAATGAATATTTAGTCAACACCCATCAAGATCCCATTGATTGGTCAATTTAAATGGAAATGATGAACATTATTAAAAATATTATAGCAAGAGTACTAGCCATTTGGGCTTTATTTGTTTTTGCGTCCACTATGATGCTCTTTTTAGGGTTCTATCTAATTTGCTTTATACTACCCGACCCTTATAAATCAAGATACCATCGTCGTATATCTCAATTATGGATGGGTCTTTTTTTATTTTTATCGGGTTGTACTTTTAGTATAAAAGGAAAAGAAGTTTTTAAAGGTTTGGAAAATGCAATTGTGGTATGTAATCATAATAGTTTAATTGATATACCTTTAAGTACTCCTTTCTTGCCAAGGGCTAATAAAACTATTGCTAAAAAAAGTTTTGTCTATGTGCCTTTATTTGGATGGATTTATCAATTTGCCACAGTCATCGTAGATAGGAAAGACCATCATAGTAGAAAAGCAAGTTTTGACAAAATGGTGAATGTTTTACATAATGGATTAGATATGCTCATTTACCCAGAGGGTACTAGAAACAGAACCGATGCTCCTTTAAAATCATTTTATGATGGTGCTTTTAAATTATCTATAGATACCCAAAAACCCATTATACCAGTGGTATTATTGAATACAAAAAAAATTCTTCCTGCTAGACCCATACTCTATTTTAGGCCTGGTAAAATACATATGCATATTCTTACCCCCATCTATCCTCAAGGTCATACAAAAGATAGTTTGAAACAAACCGTTTATGATATAATGGCCAAATACTATATTGAAAATAACGACAAGAAATGCTAAAAACTTGAGGAAGAGAAAGTCCTACTTCTATTAATTCTTAGATCTCTCAAAATACCCGATTTAGGATTTACAGTAATACTGAATGATCGGTACATTCCAATAGGTGTTACATTAATGGATAATTGCCAACAGTGCATTTCACGAGAAATAAACATACTCAATTGTTGAATACTGGCTTTTGCTACATCGATATAACCTGTACCACCCAGTTTCCATTTAGGCGTTAAACTGAAATCTCCATTAAAATTCATACTAGAATAAGTTTGTAACTTATAACCAGAAAAGTCGGATTTTAACATTCTTGTAAATTGAAAAGAATAAGAGAGGGTTAGACTCCAAGGAATATTAAAATCGGTAAACTCTGCAGGGTTTGCTTTAACATATTGTAATTGTCTTTGTTGTTCATCGGGTGTCATAAAAGGATCTATAGGAATTTCTTTTTTCTTAGAAGAAGCATCCTCTTTTGATTTACTCTTAAATGAAGTAGAAATGGAAACACCCCCGCTAGTAATATTTCCAAATTTGAATTTAGTAGGATCAATATCTAATTTATTCACCCTGAATCCTTGTCTATCAGTAGCATAAGGGTCTAATGAGAAAGAGGAGGAAATATTAAATTTATCAAACAAAACAGTACGCGCATAAAAATTAAAATTGCCCAATTGAAAACTATCTGCTAAAAAATTATAATTAGAAGTAAAACCAAAACCATCAATAAGTTTAATTTTCTTAAAATTTTCAACACTGGTATCATTTTTCTCTTTTACTTTCATCTCTAATAAATTATCCAATCCAAAACTTAATCCTCCAAAACTACCTTCAGAATAAGCGCCTCCTAGCGCCCCTCCGTCAAATTTAGAAAAACGGTAGGTTCTGCCCGAGGTATCAATTTGAGTTGAATAATGATATGATTTAGCTAAATCAGGCGAATAACTGAAAGACAAACTGGGTCTAATTTCGTGACGAATAGCTTGCACATAATCACTTTTAAATTTATAAGTACCAAAAATTCTAGTAGCCGTTCCCACCCCAAAACTTATATGCGGTGCTCTAAAAAATCCTCTTTCAAAACTGGTATCTACTTTGTGTAATTTATTATTCCAAGATTTTGTATTTTGTTGACCAAACCATTTTTCTTCAAACCCAATAGAGGGTGTAACAGTAATGGGTCCAAGGGATGGCAAGGAAACACTTATGGGAATATTATGGCTAGCACCCCACTGCATCGTATCCAATAATCTATTAAAATTAAATGCAGAGTCATAAAAAGACATTTGATTTTGAAAAGTACCATTATACCCAATGCCTAATTTTTCATACCACTTTCCACTACCAATTTGATCCTGGGATTGAAAAGGATAAATAGTTAATGCATTAAAATTGATATTAGGCAAACTTAAATTTACTAAGCCTAAATTATTATTTTGATTATGATTTAAGTTTACAGATAAATTATATTTATTATTCCAAGACTTATTATAACTAATAGATGAACTTATTTGATTTTGATAATTCTGATAAGGATTATTAAGCAAATAGCTATTGTACTTAGTACTTCCAAAATTTACATTGGCGGAAAAATTAGTTCCTGGCAAAGCTCTTGCATCCATAGAGTGTGACCAGTTCAACATAAAAGTTTTACCTCCAGTAAATTCATTGGCTATATTTATATTTCTGTTGAGTATTCTGGTATTTTGTAAACTCAAATTAAAATTTCCAATATATTTATAACGGACAATATATTTACTATTCAAATTCGCACTCCAACCTCCATAAGAATATATATTGGTTCTTACAGTTGCATCGAAATTATCATTGAGTACTTTATAGTATCCGAGCCCTTCAAATCCTAAACCAAAATCTTCACTGGAAGAAAATGCAGGCGCCATCAAACCTGAATGCTTTCCTCTGGTTAAAGGAAAAATACCAAAAGGAATACCTATAGGAAAAGGAACACCTTCAAATTCAGGGAAAGTAGGCCCTGACACACCAATTTTGTCGGTAATAACTTTGAGCTTGTTGGTTCTAAATGCAAAGTGGGGTTCATCTAAATTACAGGTGGTGAATCTGGCTTTCCAGGCAAAGGCTTCCTCCTTATTCACTTTTTTCATTGTGTTGGCATTGATAAAAATTTCACCTTGTTGAAAATTGGTATTTTTAGTTAACCCTTTTCCAGATTTCATATTAAACAAAATAGAATCATTGACAGAAGTCATACTACCTTCTATAAACTTAGGATTACTCAAAGGATTCCCAGTGGTGTCCTTGGCACCATAGGCTTTTATATTTTGACTTTGTTGGTCATACACTATAGTGGCTGCTTCTAATTGCGAGGTTTTATAAACAGTCTTTGCTTTACCATATAAAAAGAATTCCTTGGTACTCATAATCATCACACCAGAATCTTCTGCATTATAATTGATAGGTGTATCAATACTATCTTTGGAAATTCTCAATGACCTTATGAGCACACTATCCTTTTTTTGAGAAAGGGTATCCACTTTTAAGGAAACAGTATCTTTTTTAGTGGACAGATTTTTAGTTTGAGCAAAAACACCTATCTGAGGCATTAAAACTATTGTTAATATTAGTAAAATGATACTATTTACAATAGAACGCCTATATTTTTCGTTATTTTTGTGTCCTGCTATTATCACAGCAACAAAAATAAACTAAAACAGCATTAAGGCACTGATTATGAAGCAAAATAGACTGATTTTAGCATTAACTTATACCTCTATTGTATTTTTTACCCTTATAAGCTTCTGTTCAGAAGCCCAAAATTCAGCCAAAACCTTAAAAAGAATTATCATTGACCCAGGTCACGGCGGAACCGATCCAGGTGCCAATGGGAAATACTCCACTGAAGCAGCAGTTTCCTTGGCTATTTCTTTAAAATTAGAAGAGTACATTCACGATGCCATCCCCGATGTTGAAGTGGTGCTTACCAGAAGAACAGATATTTATAATTCAGTGGTTGAAAAAGCCAATATAGCTAATGCAGCTAAAGGTGATTTATTTATTTGTATTCACACGAATTCTGCAGACCCCAGTAGAAATAGAGAAATAATAGGTCATACCAAAAAAACTTATACAGTTACCAAGAAGGGTGTAAAAAGAAAAGTAACTAGAGTGGTGCCATTATATAGAACTACTTATACCCCCAGTACTGCTAGAGGCACTGAAACTTTTATTTACAATGTAGTTAAATCAGATCAAAGAAAAGATATGGCAAATGATGCCGTAGATGATGTGGTTGAAAAATTAGACTCTGTATCTGAAAAACAAATTAAAGAATTAGATGCTGCAGATCCCACTCGTTCTATGATGGTGAGCTTGTTAACGCAACAATATTTTCAAAGAGCAGCAAGCTTAGCGCTGACCATTGAAGAAGAATTCAAAGCCGCAGGAAGATTAAGCAGAGAAGCAAAACAAAGACAAAAAGGTATTTGGGTTTTAGCAGCTGTTCAAATGCCAGCGGTACTTGTGGAAACCGGATTTATATCCAATCCCGAAGATGAAGACTACTTAAATAGTGAAGAGGGTCAAAATCAAATTTGTGAAGTAATCACAAAGTCTGTGCTTAGATACAAGAATTCTCTAGAAAACCAGAAAAAGACAAATGCTAATTAGCTCCCCTTTTTTAGCTAATTTTACATAAAGTTTATTTAATTGCAGTATGATAAAAGTATCCAACGAAACCAAAGTGGGGGCACTTACGGTAATTGCCATAGCCTTAATGATTATTGGTTTTAATTTTCTTAAGGGAAAAACAATATTTCACCCAGGTAATTTTTTATACGCAAAATATGCAGACACTAAGGGATTGATTGTTTCCAATCCGGTATTTGTCAATGGATATCAAGTAGGTAGTGTATTTGAAATTGAAAATCAAAAAGACAACCTAGCTTCTATCATTGTTTCTGTTAAATTAAATGAGAATTATAAAATTCCTACCAATTCTATTGCCACTATTCAAGACAACCCCCTTGGTATAAGTAGTATTAGTATTGTTTTAGGGAATGCTAAAAATTATTTAAAATCGGGAGACACTTTACAAACAGCACCAGCCACTAGTTTATTAGGTGATTTTGTTAATACACTTTCGCCCTTAGGAGAGAAAACTAAAAACGCCATAACTTCTTTAGATAAAGTATTGAATAATATTAATACAGTGTTGGATGACAAGAACAAAGAAAACTTAGCGCTTGTTTTACAAAATTTAGCCACCACTACAAAAAGTTTAAATAATTCAATGGCTAATATTGAAGCTATGTTACAAAAACAAAATGGATCAGTAAGCCAATCTTTTGATAATTTAAATGCTTTTACCAAAAATTTGAATAATAATAATGAGAAGCTCAATAAAATTATAAATAATTTAGAAAGTGTTACCACTTCAGTAAAAGATGCCGACCTTACTAAAACTATCAAAACTATTCAAACGGCTGTAGCCTCTTTAAATGTCAGTTTACAAAAATTAAATGCGGGTAATGGTACCGCTTCCAAATTAATGAACGACACAGCTTTTTATCAAAATTTACAAGGAACCCTTAAAAGTATTAATACACTGGTAGATGATATTAAAGTGCACCCCAAAAGATATATTAATGTATCTGTTTTTGGTAAGAAAGATAAATCTACACCATTAGAAAAGCCAATAGCCGATTCTTTGAAAAATGAATAAAGGGCTGTTTATCATATTATTTACTTGCTTTTCTGCTTCCTTGTTACAAGGACAAACCGCTACCCCTTCAACCAAGAAAGATACCCTTATAACACAACCCTATCCTGCTACAGGCAATAATAAACTGATAGAATTTCTCTCTGCACAGGTGTATAATGTTAAAAAAATGGATAGTATGGACTACTTAATACTAGTAGGACACGTTAAAATTCGACAAGGTAAAACTTTATTGTATGGTGATAGTATCATTTTAAATACCACTTTGAATACACTAGAAGATTTTGGCAATGTGCATATTAATGATGCAGATAGTGTTAATATTTATGCTTCTTATTTAAAATATATGGGCTCCACCAAAAAAGCCTATTTAAGAAAGAAAGTAAAACTCACCGACGGAAAAGGAATTTTAACCACCGACTCTTTAGATTACGATGTTAATTTAAAATTAGGCAGCTTTAAAAATGGAGGCAAACTAGTAAGAAATAAAACCATACTAACTAGCACAGAAGGTCTTTACTATGGTGAAACCAGAGATGCTATATTTAGAAAAAAAGTAGAATTAATCGACCCTGAAAATAATATTATCACAGATACCTTAGAATACAATACCTATTCTCAACTCACTAATTTTTTAAGCCCCACAAAAATTATAACAGGCAAAAGAGTGATTAGTACCTCTAATGGAAACTATAATACGGGCACAAGAAAAGGATATTTGTATGATAGATCTAATATAGATGATAGCACCTACCACTTTATTGCCGATGAAATGGCATTGGATGATTCTTTAGAAATGGGTGAATTTAAAGGAAATGCTGTATATACTTCTAAAGATACGCTGGGCTTTGATTTGATGGCTAATAATATTAAAGCGAATAAACAAAAATCCACTTTTTTAGCCACTGAAAACCCACTGCTATTACTCAAGCAAAAAAAAGATACTTTATACATAGCTGCAGATACTTTATATGCAGGTAAAATTTCAGATTTAAAAAGAAAAATTCCTGCTGCCCGAGATTCCTTGGGGGTCATTACCGATACTACCTTAGATAAATATTTTGAAGCTTATCATAATGTAAAAATTTATTCCGATTCTTTACAAGGTAAAGCCGATAGCTTATTCTATTCTTTGAGTGATTCAACTATTAGGCTCATTTCAGACCCAATTATTTGGGCAAATGAAAATCAAATTACTGGTGACACTTTGTATTTATTTGTAAAAAATAAAAAACCTGAACAATTATATGTTTTTGAAAATGCTTTTGCTATTAACAAATTAGATACCACTCAATATTATAATCAAGTGAAAGGAAATACCCTACGCGTATGGTTTGAAGAGGGTGAAATTAATAAAATGAGCGCCAAAGGCAATGCTGAAAATATTTATTTCCCCTTAGATAATGATAAAAATTTTATTGGGGTAAACCATTCTAATGCACAAATAATTGAAGTTTATTTTGAAAATACAGAGCCCGCTAAAGTGGTTTTCAGAAATCAACTTATAGGAAAAATGACCCCTTTACATCAAACCCCTAAAGAAGAATTGAATTTAAAAGGTTTTCAATGGAAAGAAAATTTGCGACCCAAAAGTAAAGAGGAACTTATAAAAAATAATGTCAAAAAAAATTGATAGTGTAAAATTGAATTTAATTTTCTTTTTCTGACATTAGGTAGGCTTTAATGAATCCATCAATTTCACCATCCATTACAGGTCCAATATTACCCACTTCAAAATCGGTGCGGTGATCCTTAATCATTTTATATGGATGAAATACATAGGATCTAATTTGACTACCCCATTCTATTTTTTTCTTATTCGCATTAGAGGCGTTCAAAGCTTCTTGTTTTTTACGCATCTGTTCTTCATATAATTTACTTTTCAACATTTTTAAAGCAATCTCTCTATTTTCTCCCTGGGTTCTTGCTTGTTGACATTCCACTATAATTCCAGAACTATGTTTTAACCTAACAGCGGTTTCAACCTTATTTACATTCTGCCCTCCTTTACCTCCACTTCTATAAAACTCCCATTCTATGTCGGCCGGATTAATTACAATTTCTATGGTGTCATCAATTAAAGGATACACATACACTGATGCAAAGGAGGTATGTCTTCTAGCATTACTATCAAAGGGAGATATTCTTACTAATCGATGAACACCCGACTCTGCTTTTAAAAACCCATAGGCAAAGGGCCCTTCCAATTGTAAAGTAGCCGATTTAATACCTGCACCATCTCCTTCTTGATAATCTAAAGTGTGAAGTGTCCAACCTTGCTTCTCTCCATACATAGTATACATACGAAGTAGCATCTCGGCCCAATCCTGACTTTCAGTACCCCCAGCACCTGGATTAATTTGTAAAATTGCAGGAAGTTCATCCTCTGGTTTATTTAAAGTACTCTTAAACTCAGCATCTTCAATAAAATGAGTAGCTTTTTCAAATGCCTCTTTGGTTTCTTGCTCAGTAGCATCTCCCGATTTCCAAAAATCGAATAGCACTATAAAATCTTCCAAATGGACTTCCACATTTTGATATAAATGGATCCAATACTCATTCACCTTAATTTCTTTCATTGTAGCAGTAGCTCTCTGGTTGTCGTCCCAAAAACCGGGAGATAAAGACAACTGTTTATCTGTAGCTACTTTGTAAAGTCTATTATCGACATCAAAGAAACCTCCTTAGGACACTCACTTGGTCCTTCATACGCTTTATTTGTTCAATAGTCATTATGATTAAGTTTAACTTTCACTTTTTTGTAAAAAATGAAATAAATGAATAAAATACTACAAGCCTCATAAGCCGGATTCTGTTTCTAAACTATCATTTATCTAGCACCCACATTACTGCTGGTGTCTTGCTGCCTACCCTGGAACTTGAACGAGTCGTTCTTAAGCGCTCCTATACGCGGCATTACAGCACCCAAGGTTTACCCTGTAAAACAATCACTTGTTTTACCCGTGCGCTCTTACCGCACGTTTTCACCTTTTCCTCTTTCGAGGTAGTTATTTTCTGTGGCACTTTCTCTATTCCGATTGCTCGAAACGCCGGCTCTTCACCGGTGGGTTACCCTATGCTGTCCGGACTTTCCTTGGTAATAAATTACCACGATAGCTCGGGTTTGTAGTAATGCAAAGGTAATAAATAATAAGGTGACAATAAAGTATAACTTACTAGGTATAAAACTATTGATATTCAATAGATAATTGAACTAACTTAAAAATAAAATTAAAGTAAATTAATACTCAAAAAATACTTCTGTGGCCCCGTAGCCATAAAACTCCGAGTATTGATTAATGAAATTCTTTACCCCCTTTTTTACCTTTAATAAGTCGTGAATTTCTGTTTTTAATTTTCCAGTACCTATACCGTGAATGAGCACCAAAGAAGGTAAACGGTGCATTTGAGCTAGGTCAAACCATTTTTCAAACTCTGCTAATTGAATACTGAGTATTTCAAAATTGGACAAATGATTATAATTGTCCACTAATTTTTCAATGTGCAAATCAACCACCGACCTAGGGGTAGGTAAATTTTGCTTAATTTTTGATGCATCATACACTTTAAAACCAGCCGATTTTAAAATATCCAAGGGTATATGATTGTCTTGTTCCTTGAGAGGGTAATTTTCAAATAACAAATAACTTAAAGTGCTCTCATTATTTTGTTTTAAAGTTTCTATCTTTTGAAATAACTGTTTGGGCTTTATTTTAATAATGCTTTCAAAGTGTTCTGCTTTCTTTTTTTGTGGCGTTACTAATGAAAAGTCAAAAGCAAAACTAGGGCTATCATTGACTGCCGCAAAAGGAATATCGTGTATATAAAAATCGGTAAATGAATGTATGGTAGATTCTATGGCAAAGCTTACATTACCTGCAAATGATTGTTCATATGTAAATGTATAATCTAAGGTGGTATGATTGGATAAATAAATTTTTAAACTTTCTACTATTTCATCATTGAAATCGTCCAAAATAAATTTAGGAATTATTTGAAGCCATACCCCATCTTCTTTCTTGGTTTCAGATTTTTTTATTTTTTCTTTTGGAATTTGATCAATGTAAATTTTAGGGGGAACTATTTTTTCTGTAAATAATTTCTTCTCTGAAAACCTTTTAAAATAAGGAAAATCAATTTGATCCATATAGGCCGGAAATTTCACACCTCTTACCTCAATCATTACCATTTCCTCATTCATAATCTCAATAATTCGCCCCTCTTCATTACTATGTAAAACTATAATCTCATCGCCTACCTGATACTTCATTGTGCTAATAAACTTTTTCTACGACCATAAAAAGAATAAATTACAAGACCTATACCCATCCAGATAAAAAACCACAACCAACTCAAAGGAGGTATTTCAATCATTAGATATAAACAACATAAAGCGCCAATAATGGGTATGATAGAGAAACTTTTAAGATAACTTAACACAGCAACCAAAACCAAGATGACCACAAAAACTAAAAATAAAACCTCTTGATATCCCTCTGCAAGACCCTTTGTCAAAGCATTACCCATTCTATCTTTTGACAAATAAATAAATAGGGCTGCTAATAATGGAATGATATATTTACCATTGATATAAGGTAAACGAAAAGCTTGTTTATTATTATTACCACTTAGAGCAGGTAAAACTAATACGCCAAAACATACCAATACAAAAGCAAACAAGGTCCCTATACTGGTTAAGTCGGTCATTCTACTAATAGACATAAATAAAGAAGGTATGCCCACAAAAATACCAGTAATGACAGTTGCAAATGCTGGGGTACCAAACCTTGTATGAACCTTTGAGAATTTTTTAGGCAATAAGCCATCTCTACTCATACTCATCCAAATTCTTGGTTGGCCCAATTGAAACACCAATAAAACACTGGTGGTGGCTACTACTGCACTAATAGAAATGATATATCCAATTTTATGTAAACCCATTTGCTCAAATACAAACGCTAATGGATCATCTACCTTTAACGCTGCATAATTTACCATCCCCGTTAAAACAAGTGCAATCAAAATATATAAAACGGTACAAATGACTAATGAGTAAATCATACCTCTAGGTAAATCACGCTGAGGATTTTTACATTCTTCGGCTGTGGTAGAAATAGCATCAAATCCAATATATGCATAAAAAACTGCCGAGACACCTGCAAGAACACCTCTAAAACCATTGGGTAAAAAAGGATGCCAGTTTTGTGTATCCACATAGAAAAAACCTAAAACTATAACGAAGATGATGACAATAATTTTGAAGATAACCATAAAATTGGTACTCTTTTTGCTTTCTTTAATACCTATATAAGCAAGTACAGTTATTAGAAATACAATGATAAATGCGGGTGTATTCAATATAATTTTAAAAGAACCAATACGAGGCGCATTGGTCATTGCATCATAACCCATTCGAGCTAATTTGCTTAATGTTTCTTGCGTACCTCCTGATGCAAAATGTCGTTGGGCTTCTTCATAACCTTGCTGCGCTTGTTCATAATTGGTAGCTAACCAACCAGGTAAATGAATATGAAAACCTTCCAATAAATTCACAAAATAACCGCTCCAGCTTATAGCCACTACAATATTACCAATGGCATATTCTAAAATTAATGCCCATCCAATAATCCAAGCTATTAATTCTCCAAATGTTACATAAGCATAAGTATAGGCACTACCAGCAATAGGCACCCTACTTGCAAATTCAGCATAACAAAGAGCACTAAATCCACAAGTAATAGCCGTAACTATAAATAATAAGGAAATACCTGGTCCTCCGTGATAAGCAGCTGTGCCTATAGTTGAAAAAATACCAGCCCCCACTACTGCAGCAATACCCATATAGGTTAAATCTTTTACACCTAACACTTTTTTAAGACCACTGGCACTATGCCCGTCTTCAAGCCCCAATGCTGCATCACTCACTATTTTGTCAATCGATTTTTTCCTAAATAAATTCATCGTATAGGGGAATAATTATTGATTTCTATTCATTAAATAATGCGCTAAATCTATCAATGGTTTTTTTCTTTCAGATACCACAGCAATAGCTTCCAAATGCTCAAATGCTTCTTTCATATAATTTGATTTAGCAGCGGCTGCCCAAGCATCTACTCCACAGGATTTAAAAATGGATAAAACTTTTTCTACTTTATCGGAAGCATCTGTTTGCATTAGTGCGCTTAATTGCTTTTTTTGATCTTCATTCGCCACTTCTAGAGCGTGAATTAATAAAAATGTTTTTTTATTCTGTTTGATATCACCGCCTGGTTCTTTCCCAAAAACAGCAGCATCACCAAAGGCATCTAAATAATCATCTTGTAATTGAAAGGCGATACCAATTTTTTTCCCAAATTCATATAAGTGTTTACAATTGTTCACACTGGCTCCTCCTATAATAGCCCCCATCTCTAAACTAGCAGCTAATAAAACTGAGGTTTTAAGGGTTATCATATGAATGTACTCATTCATACTTACTATGTCTCTTTTAGAAAAATCCATATCTAACTGCTGACCTTCACAAACTTCTTTTGCTGTTTTATTAAATAATTGTAAAATTTTAGGCAAGTGCAAGGCTTGCACATTTTGAATGTACTCGTAAGCTCTTATAAGCATTACATCTCCTACTAATAAAGCAGTGCTTTCATCATATTTAATATGTACGGTGGTTTTACCTCTTCTTAAAGTAGCGGCATCCATCATATCGTCGTGCACTAAAGTAAAATTATGAAAAAGCTCTACCGCATTGGCCAATTGATACGCGTCTGGATGAATGTCACTAAATAATTCATTACCCAATAAACACATTACAGGTCGAATTCTCTTTCCTCCAATACTTAAAAAATAATTACCTGGCTCATATAAGCTAGCAGGGGTTTTTGGAAAGTGCTCCGTTTCAAAATCCTTATTAAATTTTTCAGCTAATTCTTTAAAACTATGCATAGTACAAACCTAATCATAATTCACTAGATTCCCTACAGCAGGTGTGGCTTGTTTATAGAAAATTTAGTAATTTCTAAACCTTAAATTTTTACAATTTCTCCTTACTTTTGCTTACCCCCAATCAAAAAGTATGAAATATATTATTTGTAGTTTGATAGGAGCATTTATAGCCCTCCATTCTTTTTCACAAAACATAACTATTGATACTATCAGCACTCGTAAAACCTACGAGAAAGCATATACTTATGCCCTTGGTGTAAAAATGTACCCCAGTGCTGTCTCTTATAAACAATTTATAAGAACAAATAAAGCCATTGAAGCTTTGGGCTATTTTTCTTTGGATGGATTTAGAGCCACCCTTGTATATGAAACTTATGCACCCATTGAAGGCAATGAAAACTTAAGTTGGTATGTGGGATACGGTGGGCACTTAGGTATTTGGAGTGAAACTTGGAAAAAAAATAATCCCGATCATACCGCAGGTATTGCAGTGGGCGTTGATGGTATTTTAGGATTAGATTATAAAGTAAAAAATGCACCACAACATCATACTCGTTATTCAGGTATTACCCAACAAGAAGCCTTAGATAAAATAAATAA
>CAXBQH010000004.1:0-107446 GCA_963977985.1 uncultured bacterium | reverse complement strand
CAGCCTAATTTATTTGTTGTAGGCGATGACGACCAAAGCATTTTTAGATTTCAAGGTGCGAATGTTGAAAATATGTTACAGTTTCAAAAGCACTACCACGAAACCATTACTACTATAGTACTTGAAAATAATTATAGGTCTACACAACCTATTTTAAATGCCTCTACTTTATTAATTAACAATAATGAACAAAGACTCATCAATAAAATAGATGGGTTAACTAAAAACCTAGTAGCTTCTCAAGAGGAAAATAAAAAAATTAAGGTACTCCCTTCTATTGAATCCTACAATGACCCACAACAGGAGATGATAGGCATTACAGAAAAAATAAGTCATTTGATAGCACAGGGAATTGCTCCAAAAGAAATTGCCGTTTTATATAAAGAAAATAAATACGGTGAAGAAATGGCACATTTTTTACAACAAAAAAATATTCCAGTATTCACTAAAAAAACAGCGAATTTATTTGATCAAGTACTCATCCAACAAATTATAAAAATACTAGATTATTTAGCCTGTGAATGGGACCAGCCCAATGAAGGAGCTAATTTATTATTTGAAATTTTACATTTTTCTTGGTGGAAAATTTCACCCATTACCATAGCAAGCCTCACCCTAGAAGCAAATCAATTAAAATATACAAACCCAGAAAATACTTTTAGAAAAGTATTGGTAGATAAAACAAAAGAGGTACAAACTACTTTGTTTAGTGAGGGAGGTATGAATGAAGTAGCAAAAGCGATGAAGGTTTTAGAAGACTTAATAGGGCAAGTAGCGAATGTGACTTTAATAAATTTAATAGAACAAGTTTTACAAAAAACAGGCATTATTCAAAGTATACTTACGGGTCATCAGAAAAATTATGAATTGAATATAGTAAGTTCCTTTTTTGATTTTATCAAAGAAGAAACACATCGTCATCCTACCCTTCACTTAACTGAACTAGTGGAGATGCTTACACTAATGCGCAAAGAAGATATACGACTTCCATTACCTATTACCACAGGAAATGAAGCAGGTGTGAATTTATTAACCACACACGGAAGTAAGGGTTTAGAATTTCAATATGTATTTTTAGCGGGCACCAATGCACATTATTGGGAAAAGAAAAGAAGAACTGCCAACGCAGGATATAGTTTACCCGATACCGTTTTAAGTAGTTTAGAGCACGCCGATGACATAGAAGAATTAAGAAGATTATTTTATGTGGCAATGACAAGAGCAAAACAATTTTTAACCATTTCTTTTAGCGCTTTTAAAGCAGAGGGTAAAGAAGCAGAACCAAGTCAATTTATTATTGAAGTGTTAGAGGGTAAAGAATCTCAAATTCAAAAAATAGAATTACCAGTAGCTATTACCACTAGTTATAAATTATTACGCTTACAAACAGCTCCACCACCTGAAATTGAACAATTAGAAGATGATTTTATTCAACCTAAATTGGAAAAATTCTCTATGAATGTAACGGCACTTAATAATTATTTACGATGCCCATTACATTTTTATTATAATAGTTTAATTCGTGTGCCCTCAGGCAAATCAGAAGCCACCACTTTTGGTTCTGCCATTCACGATGCCCTTAATAAACTTTTCAAAAAAATGCAGGCTTCTGAAGAGCAGCAATTCCCCGATACTACCACGCTTGTTCAGGACTTTAACTATTATATGCATAGACATCGGGAAGCTTTTACACAACAAGAATTTAAAAATAAAACAGAATTAGGGGAAACCGTGCTACTCTCCTATTATCAAAAATATGTAGACAGTTGGAATAAAATGGTGGCGACAGAATTTCGTATCAATAATGTGCTTTTAAAAGACATCCCTTTAAAAGGCACTATTGATAAAATTGAATTTAATGGAAATGAAGTGGTCGTAGTTGATTATAAAACTGGAAATGTAGATTATGCCCTAGAGCAGTTAAAGGGCCCTAATGAAAAAAATCCCTTAGGAGGAGATTATTGGAGGCAAGCCGTATTTTATAAAATACTTTTAAACCATCATCCCAAAAATTGGGTGGTCACTTCAGCAGAATTTGATTTTATTGAACCTAATAAGAAAAAGGAATTTGAAAAAAAGGTGGTGACCATTTCCGATGCGGACATTACTACTGTTAGCCAGCAAATACAAATGGTTTGGCAGAAAATCCAAGCCAAGGAATTTTATATAGGTTGTGGCAAGGAAGATTGTCACTGGTGCAACTTTGTAAAAACAAACGAATTAGCTGTGGCACTTCATCAAATAAAAGAGGTGAGTGAAATAGAAGAAGCATAAATCATTTAAGTTTGCAGTGTATGAAAAAGTTTTCATTACTCTATGGATTATTTTGTGTGGGCTTAGCCCTCACTACTATACTACAATTTGAAGGTTGTGCCAATATTGTCCCTCCAGGCGGAGGCCCTAGAGATAGTTTACCTCCCTATTTAATTGCTGCAAGACCCATTGACTCTGCCACCAAAGTACATCCCAAAGAAATTCTTATTGGATTCAATGAATACATTACCACTAGTTCTATTCAAGAAAATTTAATTGTATCCCCCACTATAAAAAATATACCCCTTATTGATGCTCGTTTAAATAGTATCAGAATAAGAATTAGCGATACCTTATTAGAAAATACGACTTATAGTATACAATTTGGAAATGCCATCAAAGATGTGAACGAAGGAAATATTTTAAAAAACTTTACTTATGTTTTTAGTACGGGTGATAAAATAGATACAGGAAAACTAAAAGGGAAAGTACGCATCGCTCAAACCGGAAGAGTGGATAGTAATTTTATAGTGGTATTACACCCCGCTTCCAAAGACTCCGCTATTTTTAAAGAGCGTCCGAATTATTACACCAAATTAAATGGCAAAGGGCAATTTAGTTTCAATTTTTTACCCAAAGGTGATTATCAAATTTTCGTGCTGCCCAATGATTACACCAAAAGATATGATGATAGTACCAAATTATTCGCCTTTTTAGATAGTGCAGTGCATATTGAAACTGCCCAGGACTCCCTTCAACTCTATGTATTTCAAGGAGCCAAAAAGCCTGAAAAAAGAAAAACCACTAGTTCCGTAAAAACCTTAAAAAAACAAACTGCCCTTTTAAAATATAGTAAAGATTTTGATGGAAGCGAACAAGATATTTTACACCCCTTGCATTTAACTTTTGAAACACCTGTACATTTTAATGATAGTTTCTCTATTAGTTTATGTGATACAATGAATAAAAAATTAGAAGATGCGCGCATAAGTATTGATGCAGCACATCCTGAAATTATTAGTATTACTTATCCTTGGAAAACGGCCACCAAGTATAAATTAATCATACCTCAGGCTTCTATCAAAGACAGCTTAGAAAATATTTTAATTAAAACTGATACGCTTAAATTTATTACCAAAGCTGCTTCAGCGTACAATAGTGCTAGTATTAAATTAATAGGTTTTGAAAAATTAGAAAATCCTATTTTACAATTCACTCAAGAAGATAAAGTAAAGTTTAGCTACCCCATTACATCGAATATTTTAAAAATTGCACAGCTCCCGGTAGGTGAGTATACGCTAAAACTATTATTAGATAAAAATAAGAATGGTCAGTGGGATACAGGGGCCTATTATGGCAAGAAAAAACAACAACCAGAAATAGTTACGATATTTACGACTCCATTGAACATTCGAGCCAATTGGGATAATGAAATAACTTTAACTTTAAATAAGTAATTTTATAGAATTATTACTGTATGCAACTACCTTCTACTTTATTGGAAAATGCAGTGGCTGAATTTGCCAAATTGCCTGGCATAGGTAAAAAAACTGCTTTGCGCTTGGTTTTACATTTATTAAAACAAGATCAAGAAATTACCCAACATTTTAGTGAGGTACTCAAAAAAATGCGTAAAGAAATTCAATTCTGTCAAAAATGTTTCAATATAAGTGATGGAAGTATTTGTTCCATATGCGCCAATTCTGGAAGACAAAAAAACACCATTTGCGTGGTAGAAAATATTAGAGATGTAATTGCCATTGAAAACACACAGCAATTCAATGGCACTTATCATATATTAGGCGGCATCATTTCTCCTTTGGATGGAATTGGACCCGAGCAACTTACTATTGAAGCACTTATTGAAAGAGTTAAAAAAGATAAAGTCACTGAATTGGTTTTTGCCTTAAATCCCAATATTCAAGGAGATACTACTATTTACTATATTCAAAAAAAATTAGGAACCCCTACTTGTAAGATTACCACCATTGCTAGAGGTATTGCTTTTGGAGGGGAATTAGAATATGCCGATGAAATGACCTTGGGTAAGAGTATTTCTAATCGACAACCCATTCAACATTATATAAAATAGGAGATTTCATATAAATTATATAATTTTGATGTTTAAACATTAAATATGAGAGCTATCCTAATTGCAGCATTTTTGTTAGGTACCATTTATAATACTAAGGCACAAAAAAATTATAGTACTACCCGTGCTGAAGTTCATTTTATTGCTGTGGATGATAATGATATAGATGCCGTTAATAAAAATGCGGTGAGCCGCTTACAAGCTAATGGTGATCTAAGTTTCATTATGCTTATCAAAGATTTTAAATTTGAAATGGAAGGGATGCAAAAACATTTCAATGAAGAATATCTAGAGAGTGATAAATATCCTAGGGCTTTTTTCAATGGAAAAATCACCAACTATGCTAGTATTAATTTTTCTAAAGACGGCAAATACCCTGTAACCGTAAGTGGAACTATGCAAGTGCACGGGGTGAATAAATCCCTTCAAACCAACGCAGTGATAGAAATTAAAAATGGGATTCCCACTGCCACTGCTCAATTTACAGTGACTTTAAAGGACTTTAATATAGGCGGATTGCTTATTAAGATGGTGGCAGATAAAATTAATGTAGATATTAAAGCTACTTATCCTTAAACCACTTTAGTTTCATACTGCAAGCATTATTTGGCTGTAAAACAATAGTGTATTAACTTTGCATCTGCATTGCAGGTGGATTTGTTTATTGTTCAACCTGCCTTCCGAAAGGAAAAAAAAGAACTAATAAACCATACTATTTACCCTCCCCTTTTTTTCAATAGTATTATTAGTTACTCCGATTTCTTTTGGATGTATGCATAAAAATTTATTTATGTCAATTCAAGAGACGCTCAAAAAAAGAATATTGGTCATAGATGGTGCTATGGGTACTATGATTCAGCGCCATAAATTAACTGAAGCCGATTACCGCGGTGACCGTTTTGCTGATTGGCCTACTGACCTCAAAGGCAATAACGATTTATTGTGTATTACTCAACCCGACATCATTACTGGAATTCATTTACAGTATTTAGAAGCAGGGGCCGATATTATTGAAACCAATACTTTTAGTAGCACTTCAATTGCTATGGCAGATTATAATATGCAATCATTGGCATATGAACTGAATGTAGCAGCTGTAAAATGTGTAAGGGCAGCAATTGAACAGTATCAAAGCAAATATCCCAACGCCACAGAAAAATATATTGCTGGCTCCATTGGACCTTTGAATAAAACGCTAAGCTTATCACCGGATGTAAACAACCCTGGTTATCGTGCCGTTAGTTTTGATGAAGTGGTTGCCGCTTATACCGAACAAATTCGCGGACTCATAGATGCAGGCGTGGATGTGATTTTAATTGAAACCATTTTTGATACCTTGAATGCCAAAGCAGCCATTTATGCAGTGAAAGAATTTTGTAGAAAAGAAGGTAGGCCTGAATTACCAATGATGATAAGTGGCACTATTACCGATGCTTCTGGTAGAACTTTAAGTGGTCAAACCTTAGCCGCTTTTTATACTTCTGTGGAACACGCAAAACCTTTAAGTGTGGGTTTAAACTGTGCTTTAGGTGCTAAAGAAATGCGCAGCCATATTGAAGAACTTTCTCAAATAGCCACTTGTTATACTTCGGCTTATCCCAATGCGGGACTTCCCAATGCAATGGGAGAATATGATGAAGAGCCTCCTCAAACAGCTCATTTCATTGAGCAATGGGCTAAAAGTAAATTTGTAAATATTGTAGGTGGCTGTTGCGGTACCACCCCTGATCATATCAAACATATTGCTGAAAGTGTAAAAAATCTAGTACCCCGTTCTATTCCTATACTAGATCCAACTATTTAATTATGAGTGAAGAAATAATACATATTAAACCTTACTTAAGATTATCAGGATTAGAACCCTTAGTCATTCGTCCTGAAACCAATTTTGTCAATGTAGGAGAAAGAACCAATGTAACAGGTTCTAAAAAATTCGCCAGATTAATTCGAGAGAACAAATATGAAGAAGCATTATCGGTAGCAAGACAGCAAGTTGAAAATGGTGCTCAAATTATTGATGTGAATATGGATGATGCTTTACTAGAGGGCGTAAAAGCTATGACTACTTTTTTAAATTTAGTACAAAGCGAACCCGATATTGCCAAGATTCCCATTATGATTGATAGTTCTAAATTTGAAATCATTGAAGCGGGATTAAAATGTGTTCAAGGAAAATGTATTGTGAATTCCATTTCAATGAAAGAGGGAGAAGCCAAATTTATTGAACAGGCATATATCTGCAAAGCATTTGGGGCTGCAGTTATTGTAATGGCATTTGATGAAATAGGTCAAGCCGATACCAAGGATCGTAAAATTCAAATATGTACTAGGGCCTATAAAATTTTAGTAGAACAAGTAGGATTTAATCCTCAAGACATCATATTTGATCCCAATATTTTTGCTATTGCTACAGGCATTGAAGAACATAATAATTATGCAGTTGATTTTATTGAAGCTACCAGAGTCATTAAACAAACATTGCCCTTGGCTAAAGTAAGTGGTGGCGTTTCAAATGTTTCTTTCTCCTTTAGAGGAAACGATACTGTAAGAGAAGCTATCCACGCTGTATTTTTATACCACGCAGTGAAAGCAGGTATGGATATGGGCATTGTCAATGCTGGTCAATTAGAAGTGTATGATGAAATTGAGCCCACTTTAAGAAATTTATGTGAGGATGTCATACTCAATAGAAATAATAGCAATAATGAAGCCACTGAAGCTTTGATACAATATGCTGATACTGTAAAAGCCAAAGGAAAAATAGAAGTAAAAAGTGCCGCTTGGAGAGAAACATCCGTTGAAGAAAGATTAGCACATTCTTTAATTAATGGTATTACCGATTTTATTGAAGCAGATACAGAAGAAGCAAGATTAAAATACAGTGAACCCTTAGAAGTCATTGAAGGTCCACTAATGGCAGGTATGAATCAGGTGGGTGATTTATTTGGAGCGGGAAAAATGTTTTTACCTCAGGTGGTAAAAAGTGCAAGGGTAATGAAAAAAAGTGTTGCTTTTTTAACGCCCTTCATTGAAGCAGAAAAAGAAAAAAAGAAATTAGTTTCCGTAAACGCTGAAGGACCCAGCAAGGGCCCTGCTAAAATTTTATTAGCTACTGTAAAAGGAGATGTACACGATATTGGAAAAAATATTGTGAGTGTAGTATTGGGATGTAATGGTTATGAAATTATAGATTTAGGAGTAATGGTGCCTGCAGATAAAATTTTAGAGCAAGCACAGCAACATCAGGTTGATATTATTGGACTCAGTGGTTTAATTACACCTTCTTTAGATGAAATGGTTTACATCGCCAAAGAAATGAAAAGAAGAGGTATGACAATGCCACTAATGATTGGTGGAGCCACTACTTCTCGAATGCATACAGCTGTTAAGATTGCACCCGAATATAGTGAAGGGGTAATACACGTTTTAGATGCTTCTAGAAGTGTAACAGTAGCAGGCTCTTTATTAAATAAAGATCAAAAAGCTCCCTTCTTACAAGATTTAGAAAAAACATATGCGGCCTTAAAAAACGACTTTGACAATAAAAAAACAACCAAACAATCTCTTAGCTATAAAGAAGCCTTAGAAAATAAAGTGGCCATTGATTGGAAAAATTTTAAAGCAGTAAAGCCCCAATTTACAGGCAACAAAGCTATAGAGTTAGACAATCTATCGGTACTAGTGGATTATATCGATTGGAAACCTTTTTTTATTGCTTGGGAATTACACGGAAATTTTCCAGCTATCTTAACCGATTCGGTGGTAGGAGAAGTGGCTTCTAAATTATATAGTGATGCACAAAAACTACTCACACAAATTATTGAACAAAAATGGTTAAGCGCCAAAGGTGTTGTAGGTTTCTGGCCAGCGAGTGCAGAGAATGACGATGTGCTTGTGCAACAAGGAAAAGATAAAATTGCTTTACATTTTTTAAGACAGCAAGCTAAAAAAACTGCGGGTCAACCTAATTTTTCATTGGCCGATTTTATTTGCCCTGCTACTGAAAATAAAGAAGATTATATAGGTGCTTTTGCAGTGACCATTCACGGTATTGAAAAGCATATCAAAAAATTTGAAGAAAACTTAGACGATTATAACAAAATTATCTTGCAAGCTTTAGCCGACCGACTTGCAGAAGCTTTTGCAGAATATTTACACACTAAAACTAGAAAAGAGTATTGGGGCTATGCTCCCGATGAAAATTTAACAAATGCTTCTTTGATTGAGGAACAATATGTAGGTATTCGCCCAGCACCTGGTTACCCCGCCTGCCCAGACCACACAGAAAAATATACTTTATTTGATTTATTAGAAACAGAAAAAAATACAGGTATTCAATTAACAGAGAGCCTTGCTATGTATCCAGCTTCTAGTGTTTGTGGTTGGTATTTTGCTCATCCACAAAGTCAATATTTTGGAGTGGGTAAAATTAGTCAAGATCAAGTACTAGATTATACGCAAAGAAAAAATAAGCCTTTGGAGTATATCACTAGATGGTTACAACCTGTGCTAGATTAAATATAAAAATGGTTTCTATTTTATACTTTTTCAAATAACCACCATAAGCGCTTTCTTGGTTTGACTGTATAATTTTTACGAACATATTTACTTATGTGTTCCATAGCTTCATCCACACTATCCGTAAATAACATAAATTTTTTATCCTCCTGTCCAATGGTGCCTGCTGCTATCATTTGATCTACCCATTGATGAAACGGTTCGTAATATTCTTTACCCATCACCACAATGGGAAAATCATTGATGACTTTCGTTTGTGCTAAAGTCAAAGTTTCAAAAAATTCATCTTGGGTACCAAAACCACCAGGCATAATAATAAAAGCATAAGAATATTTTACCAATAAAACTTTTCGAATAAAAAAATAAGAAAAAGTAATAGAAGTTTGTGTGTAGGGATTAGGTGATTGTTCAAAAGGCAATTTTATATTACAACCCACAGAATGTCCTGAATTTTCAAAAGCACCTCTATTCGCTGCCTCCATAATGCCAGGGCCTCCTCCAGTCATAGTAGTAAAACCCAATTGAGCAATACGCTTGCCCATTTCTCTTGCCATTTTATAATACTTATGATTTTCATCAAATCTTGCAGAGCCAAAAACGGTGACACTAGGACCTACGAAATGTAAGGTTCTAAATCCTTTGATAAATTCAACAAAAATTTGAAGCGCAAATAAAAATTCATTGACCCTAGGCTTGGGACCTTCTAAGTCAAATTGTTTAAATGCTGGAATAATTCTTTGCTTAGCTACTGATTTCATAAGTTCTTCTACTTTTTAACAATTTCTATAAATGAAGTTAAAATAAATATTCAAGCTTAGTACATTAAATAAACTAAATTTGACTTAATATTTTGTAATAATTATGAAGCCCACTTTCGTCACGGCATTATTTCTTTATGTATTATTTTTTTCGAGTGCTGTGCGTGCTCAAAATATTACTAAGCCCTTGGTGGTGGTGGAACAAATGCAAGCCTTTTCTTATATTAACCCCAGCGCTAACTACTGGCAAATTCCATCAAATATCAATCCATTTTTAGAAGCTTTGGATACCAGTCTATTTGCTTCATTAAAAATGCAAAGAGTAAAAGAATATCCTACACTTAATTTAAAACTTACAAAACCAAGTCAAGCAGGTAAAATAAAAATTGATTGGACAGCTAGCAGAGATATTCCCTATCACGCTTATATTGAAATGTATGAAATGGATCCTGAATACGCTTATAAAAATGACTTAGTGAAATTTTCAGATGCAAAAAAAGATAGCATACATTCCATTTGGTTCATAGCTTGTTCCATTTTTAATTTGAAACAAGAACGAGTTTTTCAAAAAACCATATTATTAGGCTTCACCCCTATTAACTCTTTAGGCATAGGATACACCATTAAAACTTCCCCTAGTCTTCCCTCTTTACTTTTCAATGCCATTGCCAAGTCAATGAATTATTTAGATGCGCAAGGAGATGATCTAGATTATATCGATGTTAAAATTCCAGCTGCTTTTGCTACCGATAATTACTGGATGCCTTTTGTTCATAATACCCCAAGAATTATTTTTGATACAAGCAAATCCTTTATTTCTTTTAACGATCAGGGAGGTATGCACGCTTTAAGAATGCCTACTGCTATTTTAAAAAGAATAAATCAAAAAGACAGAGCTGAAAATAATCCTTATAAAGATATCATAAGCGTTATTAGAAAAACAAGGCCTTTTTTTAACAAAAGCGAGTACTATCAAATCTTACAACCTCTTCGTGATATTAAAAATAATATCGATTTTTCCCTTGATGCTTATATTGAATTCAATGCAGAACCCATATTGACCGACAATAAACCAAAATGGGCTATAGAATTTTTACCTGAAATTACCCATCGTATATTTCAAGACAAAGACAGTATTGGATATTTTACAGTAAAAGAATTTGTAAAAGAAGAAAATAAATTTTACTACCCAGATATTATATACAATGGATATGATTCCACTCGTATTGCTCCTTTAGGTACCTTTTATGCCAAACAACCCATCATTCACACTAGAGTCATTAGTGGTAAGGCAATGAACCACGAATTTTCTATTCAACTGAATTATGAAAACAATATTACCACTATACTGGTAGATAAAATAATAGTAATGGCCATTAGTGGATATAAAAAACCAAGTCAAATGGTGACTAAAGGAAATCTTGAAGCTCCTTTACAATCCTTATTATTGCTTATGGCTTATGCAGAAATTTTTCAACCCCCCGGAACATAAATAAAATGCGCATTGTAAGTTATAATGTAAATGGTATTAGAGCTGCCATCAAAAAAGGATGGATCGAATGGTTAAAAGAATATCCCATAGATGTGCTTTGCGTGCAAGAAACCAAGGCTAGTGAAAATGATGTTGACCTTCAAATTTTTAAAAGTTTAGGTTATCACATTTCTTGGTTAGCTGCTCAAAAAAAAGGGTATAGTGGAGTAGCTATCTTTAGTAAGGTGAAACCTGATTTTGTACAACTAGGTAGCGGATATAAACAAAGTGACGAAGAAGGAAGAGTTATAAGAATGGACATAGGAGAGCTCACTATCGTCAATGCTTATTTCCCTTCAGGTACTAGCGGAGAGTTGAGACAAAACTATAAATATCAATGGTTGAAAGAATTTGAAACTTATTTAAAAAAATTAAAAAAAACGCGCGCTAAAATTATTGTAGCAGGAGATTATAATATAGCACATCAAGAAATTGATATTCACGATCCTAAAGGCAATAAAAAATCATCCGGATTTTTACCTGAAGAAAGGGCTTGGATGGACTTGTTTTTAAAAAATGGATGGATAGACTGTTATAGAAAATTACATCCCACTCAAACGGGAGCTTATTCTTGGTGGTCTCAAAGGTTCCCCAGCGTCAGACTACAGAACAAGGGATGGCGTATCGATTATCTTTGTGCCACAGACAGTTTAGAAAGCGCCATCAAAGAAGCTACTATTTTGCCTTTGATAAAACATAGCGATCACTGTCCCATTGTTGTTGAGCTCTATTAATATTTATAATAAAAAGGAATGAAAGTATATAATATAAGTTTTCAAATAGAAGCCCCTTTGGAATTTCAATGGCTTGCCTGGATGAAAGATAATTTTATCCCTTTAGTATTGGCAAGTAAAAAATTTACAGATCATAAATTATATCAAATTAAGGTACCTCAGGACCAATCGCCCACTTATACTTTACAATTATATTGTGACAATGAGGAGCTATGGCAAGCCTATCAAGCATTACAGGCCAATGAGCATTTAAAGGAAGTATCTCTACATTGGGGTGATAAATGCTTCTATTTTTGTACAGAAATGCAAATTGTGAATTGAATGTGGATAGTTTAAAAAGCTAAAACTCAAGGCTGGCCTATATTTCAGCCGATTACCTTTCAAACTCAATACCAGCAAGGATTTACATCATTTTCTAATCTATCACTTTTATCCAAACATTCAGTATTTAACCACGAAAACCTTACTATTTAAGGGTTTCAAGGGAATAATAAAAATTTAATTTTTGAAAAAAATATTTTTTGAGATGATAAAACCCAATAAATTTGTTATATCGTTTTAAAACTTTAAAAAAACATCTATGAACAAAGCAGAATTGATCGCTCACATTGCTGACAATGCAGAGATCACAAAAACTCAAGCAAATGCATCTGTTGATGCCTTTATCGAAGCAGTTACTAAAGCCTTGAAAAAAGGAGACAAAGTAACTTTAGTAGGTTTTGGTACATTCTCAGTTTCTAAGCGTGCTGCTCGTATGGGACGCAATCCACAAACTGGTGCTACTATCAAAATCAAAGCTAAGAAAGTTGCTAAATTCAAAGCAGGTAAAGAATTAGGCGCTAAATTATAGTTTCAACAACTAAAATCGCTTAAACACAAGATTTTGAAAAAAAACCCTCGTATATGCGAGGGTTTTTTTAATTTTGCTCTTCATTTAAACACCAACAAAAAACAAGTATATGGGTAGAGGAGATAAAAAAACAGCTAAAGGAAAAAGATTTCAAGGTTCATTTGGCAAAAGCAGACCACATAAAGTAGCTAAAAAAACAGCCGCTGCTGCCACTGAAAAAAAAGCTACTGCTCCTAAAGCAAAAGCAACTGCTGCAAAACCCGCTGCAAAAACTGAAAAAGCACCCAAAGCGAAAGCTTAACTTCCTGGCTTTTTATGAAACGCATCACTTTTTTTATACTGTCCCAAGTTGTGGCAATAAGTGCATTCGCACAATGCTCTATTTGTACCAAAACGGCCAGCCAAATTGGCCAAGAAGCGGGCAAAGGTTTTAATTCAGGTATTCTATATTTGGCCGCAATGCCATTTGCCATTGCTGGTTACATCACTTTTAAATGGTGGAAGCAAGAAAAATCTTAATAGAAATTTTGAGCAAATTTAAAAATATTGAAATGCGCCTCACTCGACGCTTTCTCTAAATTTAATTTCAATTTTTTGGTATCAATTTGATTCACTTTATGAGTCATTATAAGTTGCATTACTTTTGTAAATAACATTTCATTTTTTTGATGTCCCCCTTGTAACCCCGATTGATGCGCTTGAATTAAACGCAATAATTCCGAAATACCTTCTCTTTCAGTAGCAATGGTACTTACTACTTGTGGTCTATTGTGTGGAGAAGTATTTTCTGCAATCATTTGTTGTAAATGATGTACAAAAGTTCCGGCATTGGGTCGATCGCTTTTATTCACCACAAATACATTTGCAATTTCCATTAAACCCGATTTCATCATTTGAACCTCATCGCCTGCTTCTGGAACCAGCACCACCACAGTGGTATCCGCTAAAGATGCAATCTCTACTTCAGATTGACCCACACCCACTGTCTCCACAATAATATAATCAAAACCTACCGACTGCATTAAAGTAGTCAGTGAAAGCATAGCACTATTCAGTCCCCCCAAATGACCTCTTGCAGCGAGTGATCTAATATAAACTCCAGAATGTAAATACCAATCCCTCATTCGAATGCGATCACCCAAAATAGCACCCTGATGAAATGGAGAAGAAGGGTCAACAGATAACACAGCTACTTTTTTTTCTTGTTCCACCCAAGTACTTATAAGTGCATTAATTAAAGTGCTTTTTCCCGCACCAGGGGGGCCCGTCACACCAATAATAGGAATGGCAGAGGGTAATAATTCTTCTAAAAAACGAGCGCTGCCCTCATTTCCATTTTCAATAAAGGAAATAGCTTTGGCAAGTAAAAGAAAATCTCCTTTAGCCACTCCTTGTTGAATTTCGGAAATAGAATACATTTTATTTTCTAATTATTTTATAATTTTTAAAATCAAAAGGTCGTATCCCTGTAAATTTTTCAAAAAGATACAAGCATTTATTTTTAAAAGAAAACTTTTTTTGAGAAAGATCTATCTCTACATTCCAATTTTTTCTTTGTATTCTTTCTAGCATCACAGCGGGATGCGTTTCGGTAAATTTTACTAAAGAGTCAAATTCAGTAAAATCATAATCTTCAGGACCGGCTTTTATTTTCTGCATTTGAGTATCATCATTCCAAAATACACTACTCTCTTTAATTTTTTTTCGCATTTGAGTGGGACTTTTCACCCAACCGTAATGATATATAGATGCATTAATCGTTGCAACTGGTAATTTTTTATTACCTATTCTAAAACCTTGTGCATCTCTATAAGCACTTATGGCTTTATTATTTCTAATGATTCTAATTTCTTTGGCATACCATTTTCTACTATCTCCTACATAATCGTAAGTGCCATAAAAATGTTTGTAATTAAATAAAAGCCCTTGTACTTCTGTATCCTGTGCATATTTTTTACATCCTTCTTGTATGGCAGCGTGGTATTTTTCGTGCACTACTTCATCTGCTTGAATATAAAATGCCCAAGTATATGCTGGTCCAATAAGATTAAAAGCTTGATTGGTTTGATCGGCTAATACGGCACCTCCTTTTCTTAAATTTTTATTCCAAATAGAATGATGAATTTTAATTTTTGGATCACCTATAGATGCTATTAAAGAGGTGGTAGCGTCGGTAGAATCTCCTATTAAAACTATCATTTCGTCTACCACTGGCAAAATTGACCTTATGGCTTCTACAATGGGAAAGTCATTGATTACTGCGTTTTTAATAATGGTAAACCCTGCTATTTTCATCCCCGCTCATTTTGTACTTCAAATAACCGAAATCTTTTGCAACTTGCCTATTGTTTTACCTAAACTTTGCAACAAAGGCTTTATTTTTGAAGCTAAAGCAAAGCTATGTCTTCCGCCATTTGTTTTGATTTTGGCAATACCCGAATGAAAGCTGCCCTATTTTTGAATGGGTCGCTTAAAGAAATTCGTGTGCTAAGTACTGGTGATGTGCAAGAAATTGAAAAATTACTCATTGAATTTCCTGCTAAAAAAACCATTTTATCTTCGGTGATTCATCATAATAAAGACATTGAACAATTACTGGCTCAAAAGACGCAGTTTCATTTATTAGGACCCACTTCACTTATTAATTTCACTACTCCCGTAGGTAAGCCAGAAACTATAGGAGCAGACAGATTAGCTTTAATTGCTGCAGCGGTAGATTTATATCCCCAGCAACACAATCTTGTCATTTCTTTAGGAACCTGTATTACTTATAATTTTGTCAATAATGCACACGCTTTTTTAGGAGGAAGTATCTCTCCTGGTATGCAAATGCGTTTTAAAGCAATGCACGAACAAACTGCACTTTTGCCTTTAATTAGCCCTTCCAATGAATTTCCCCTAGTAGGTTATGATACCAAAACCAATATTTTAAGTGGGGTAATTTTAGGGATGGCGGCTGAAATAGATGGTATAATTACAGCCTATGAGCAGAAATATGACAACTTTAACGTGCTATTAACCGGTGGAGACATTTCTTATTTTGTACCTCATTTAAAAAAGAGGATATTTGCCGACCAAAATTTAATATATAAAGGACTGTATGCTATTTGCGAAAAAAATAATTAGGCTAATACCCACTTTAAGTTTATTGTGTTTTATTACCCCTACCAAGGCTCAAATCAATTCTCCTTTTTCAAGGTATGGCTTAGGCACAGAAGTAGTGAATAGTCAAAATACCACAAGCCAAGCTATGGGAGGTTTTTCTGCCGCATATACTTCCTCTATGAATGGAAGCTTTGGACAAAGTATCAATTTTAATAATCCTGCTTCATACGGATCTATTTATTTGACCACTTTTGATTTAGGTGTCAATTTTTATAACAACACTTTAAAGAAATTGACTGAACCTACCGGAAGAGAGCAATCCACTTATTTAAGTCCTAATTATGTTGTGGTGGGTTTACCCTTGGATAAAAATAAAAAATCAGGAATGGCATTTGGATTAAGACCTCTTTCTTCCATCAATTATGCAGTCACTGAAACTAAAAGAATCTCTTCAGGAGATACTATTTTTAATAATTATATAGGACAAGGCGGATTGAACCAATTATTTTTAGGTTTTGGTAAATCTTGGAAATATTTGAGCATAGGGGTGAATACAGGATATAATTTTGGACGAAAGAAAATTGAAAATATAAAATCATTTCAAAACAGTACCGACTCCAATTATTTTTTTCAGTCTACTGCTAATACCAATACTATTTTTGGTGGCGCTTTTTTTCAATGGGGCCTATTAGGAGATTTCCCCATTTATAAAATTCAAAAAGAAAAATCTTTACAAAAAACTGAATACACGATTAGTTATGGGTTTACTGCCACTTTAGATCAAACTATGACTGGAAAACAAGATATGGTTCGCTCCACTGGTAATTTTACGGTGAATGCTTCTACCCCACTCGATACTGCCATCTCTTCAAAAAATATTCCAGGAACTGTTGTCATTCCTGCACATTATACAGCAGGGCTAGCTTTACATAAAAAAGAATATGATAACAGAGGCAATTATGACCAATGGGTTTTGGGTATGGAATACAATAGTGCTGCTTGGCAAGATAAATATAGTTTTTATGGACAAAAGGATGTGCTCTCTAATTCTTGGATGTATAGAGTAGGTCTCCAGTTTTGTCCCAATCCCTATAACTACGAAAGTTATTGGTCTACAGTGGTTTACAGAGCCGGTTTTTATTCAGGAAAGGACTACTTAAACATCGACAGTAAAGGCTTGAAAATTTCAGCAATGACATTAGGTATGGGACTGCCCATTAGAAAATATCGCTCCTACGATTACCAATATACTTTACTAAATTTAGCTTTGCAAGTAGGACAAAGAGGCACCAGCGTAAATGATTATAAAGAAAATTTTGTTCAATTTTCATTAGGTTATAGCTTAAGTGATGTTTGGTTTAACAAACGCAAATATGATTAATAGATTATTTTTTAATAAAACCAGATTAGCAGTTGCTTTAGTGAGTAGCTGCTTTTTTATGTTTGCCTGCGAAAATAATGTCAATGAAGTACAAGCCTTAAGTGCGCGTATTGGAGGTATTGATGTGGGTAAAGATGTATCAATTTATATAAGTACCGATGGAAAGATGAATGCTAAACTAATGGCCCCATTAATGAAAAAATATTTACTAGACAGTGGCAGAATGGTGGAATTTCCCCAAACCCTAAAAGTAGATTTTTATAAAGACAGTTTACACATTGAAAGTAAATTAAGTGCCAACTATGCGAATTATAAAGAAACTGAAAATAAAATATTTTTAAAAGACAATGTGGTAGTATATAATGTTTTGGGAGATACTTTATGGTGTAAAGAAATGATCTGGGATCAAAATACCAATAAATTCACTACCGATAAAGAAGTAATTGTAAAACAACATAATCCCATTGCTAAAATTTATGGTAAGGGATTTGAAGCCAATCAAAATTTAACAGATATACATATCTTAGAACCCCAACCCAATAGTTTTGCGTTACTTTCAGATAGTACCATTAATACTAAACCTAAATAAATTATTGTATGGAATATAGAAAAATGGGAAAGACAGGCTTACAACTAAGCACACTAAGTTTTGGAAGCTGGGTTACTTTTCACAAACAAATTAATGACAACATTGCCGATGAACTAATGGGCGTCGCTTACGATGCCGGCGTTAATTTTTTTGATAATGCAGAAGTGTATGCCGCAGGAGAGAGTGAAAAAATGATGGGTCGGGTGTTGAGTAAAAAAAACTGGGATAGAACTTCTATAGTTTTATCTTCCAAAGCTTATTTTGGATGGAGAGGTAAAGAAAACAAACCGAATCAAACGGGGCTTAGTAGAAAACATTTAACAGAAGCCTGTCACGAAGCTTTAAAGAGATTACAAACAGATTATTTAGATCTCTACTTTTGTCACCGACCCGATAAAACCACTCCTATTGAAGAAGTAGTGCAAACAATGCATACTTTAATTCAACAAGGTAAAATTTTATATTGGGGTACGAGCGAATGGAGTGGAGTTGAAATTATGGAAGCCCATAGAGTGGCTGCAGCACAGCATTTAATAGGCCCTTGCGTGGAACAGCCTCAATACAATTTATTTGAGCGCACAAAAATGGAAAACGAATACCTAGAAATTTTTAAAAATGTAGGTATGGGTACTACTATCTGGAGTCCCCTAGCCTCTGGGCTTTTAACCGGAAAATACAACGATGGTATTCCTGAAGGTTCTCGTTTTCACTTAGAAGGATTTGAATGGTTAAGAGACCGCTTATTAATTCAAGCCAGTGTCAAAAAAGTACAACAATTAGCAGCCCTAGCAAAAGCATTAAAAGTAAGTACTGCTTCTTTAAGTATTGCTTGGTGTATCAAAAATCCAAATGTGAGCACTGCCATTTTAGGCGCTACTAACAAAACGCAACTCCTAGATAATTTAAGCGCTATACATACAGCGAGTTTATTAACGCCCGCCATTATGGAGCAAATAGAAGACATTGTTGAAACAAAACCGAAATTACCTGAATGGTAAATTCTAATTTTGAATGCAATAAAACTAAGCTATGCTTTTTGCTATAATAGCCTCCTTAATATTAATTGGTTTTTTCTCTGGGTATGAGATTGGATTTGTAAGTGCTAATCGCTTAAGTTTAGAACTTAAAAAAAAGCAGGGACATCATTCAGGAAAAATAATTGCCTCTTTTTTACAAGCTCCGACACAATTTATAGGCACTTGTTTAATAGGCCTGAATATTTCATTGGTAGTATTTGGTATACAATTTGAGTCTTTATTAGATACCTATATTTGGAATAAATGGTCTTTGGGGCCCTACTCTATATTATTAGGAAATACTATTATATCTACCCTAGTAATTTTATTAATAGGGGAACTTATTCCCAAAGCTATATTTAAAGCAAGAGCAGTTGCTATGATTACTACTTTGGCACCCCTTGCTAATTTTTTTCATTTAGTTTTTCGACCCATCACTATTCTACTGGTCAACTTAGCACAATTGGTCTTAAAAAATTTATTCCAAATTCGAATTATTCATAATAAAGAAGGATTCACAAAAGTAGATTTAGCACATTTTGTGCAACAAACCAAACAATCGAAAGAACAGCAGGAGCTCAATACCGATTTATTTGAAAACGCATTAAGCTTACCCGATATAAAAATTAGAGAGTGCTTGGTGCCTAGAACAGAAATTATAGGGGTTGACATCAATACTTCTATAGAAACCGTAAGTAATATTTTTATTGAAACCAAATTAAGCAAACTTATTGTATACGAAGAAAGCTTGGATGTTATTATAGGATACATTCATCAATTAGATTTATTTAAAAAGCCCTCTTCGATTGCTTCCATTTTGCATTCTATACCACTGGTTACTGAAAGTATGAATGCCGCCGATTTAATTAATTTATTTTCAAAAAAAAGAAAAAGTATTGCCTGGGTGGTAGATGAATTTGGTGGTACAGCAGGAATTGTAACTATGGAAGATGTGCTAGAAGAAATTTTTGGCGAAATAGAAGACGAATATGATGAACAAGAATTAATAGAAAAAAAGATTTCAGAGACCGAATTTATTTTTAGTGGTCGCTTAGAGCTTGATTATCTCTATGAAAAATATGGTATAGATTTTTCAGCAGATAGCTCAGAAACACTCAGTGGTTATTTAATACACCACCACGCGTCCATACCCAAAATCCGTACCATTATTCATTTACCTCATTTTGACGCAGAAATATTGGCAGTAAGTGATACCAGAATTGAGAAGGCTAAAATTAAAATCCACTAGTCCTTTTTTTATCTTTTGGACCCCTGTTTTTCCACTAGAAAGCTTAACTTTAACCCTCATTAAAATGTAGTATGGCATTATTTGACCGATTTAAGAAAAACGATGAATCTGAGATGTCTTTCATCGATCATTTAGAAGAATTAAGAGGAACCATTATTCGTTCATTAATTTCAATATTAGTTACCTCCATTATTATTTTTATTTATCGTGATTGGGTAATGGACTATGTAATTACGGGTCCCTTAAATCCAGACTTTATCACTTATAGAGCATTTTGTAGATTAAGTCATTTTTTACATTTAGGAGATTCACTTTGTATGCCTCCCGTAAAAGTATCATTACAAAGCACCACTTTCGGTGGACAATTTTTAAGTAGTATTAGTATGGCTTTTGTGGGAGGACTCATAGTAGCTTTTCCTTATATCTTTTATCAAATATGGGCTTTTGTAAAACCCGCTTTGAAAGAAAAAGAAATTAAAAATACTAGGTTTATGATTTTTTGGGTTTCTTTCTTTTTCTTTATGGGTGCCGCTTTTGGATTTTTAGTCTTGGGGCCTTTTACATTTAATTTCTTGGCAGGCTTTCAACTAGGATCTAGAGGTGCTATCACTACCATACCCACTTTTGCTGACTATTTGGATAACTTAACCAACTTAATTTTAGGTTGTGGTATTGCTTTTGAATTACCTGTGATAGTATTTTTATTAACTAAAATTGGGTTTATCACACCACAATTTTTAAGTACTACCCGTAAATATGCTGTAGTCATTATTTTATTTGTAGCTGCATTTATAACGCCTAGTCCAGACTGGTATAGTCAAACCATTGTATTTATTCCTTTATATACTTTATTTGAGTGTAGCATTTTTGTATCCAGATGGGCCCATAAAAAAATGAAAGCTGAAGAAGAAACCTGGGATTAATCTACCTTCATAAAGTAAAATAATACTACTTACTACTAAATAAAATAATATGTCATTTGTATTTGATGCTTCCAAACCCATAGCTATTGGTGCAGATCACGCAGGTATCGATTATAAAAATGCTACTAAAAAATGGCTCGAGGAAAAAGGCTATAGCACAAAGGACTTTGGTACTTATAACAGCGATTCAGTGGACTACCCCGACTACGCACACCCAACCTCCAGTAGTGTAGAAAAGGGAGAAGCTTGCTTTGGAATTTTATTTTGTGGCAGTGCTAATGGGGTTGCAATGACTGCTAATAAGCACGCAGGAATAAGAGCAGGTCTATGTTGGAATACAGAAGTTGCCGAACTTGTTCGATTACACAATAATGCCAATATTATTTGTATCCCTGCTCGTTTTGTGAGTATGGAATTAAGTTTTGAAATGATAGAGAAATTTATGACTACCGCTTTTGAAGGAGGTAGACATGAAAATAGAGTCAACAAAATCACTTGCGCTTAAAAATTTAAAAACAATTTATGAAAAAACTACTTGGAATTTCTTTGCTTCTTATGAGCACAATGTCTTTTGCTCAAAAATCAAAAGAGCTCACACCATTTGCCAATGTAATCACCGCTAAAGCATTAAAAGAAAAGCTTTCTATTATTGCGAGTGCTGAAATGGAAGGTCGAGAAACAGCATCACCCGGACAAAAACGCGCTGCTGCTTACATTGAATCAGAGTTTAAAAGAATGGGATTATTACCTGGAAATGGCAATAGCTATCAACAAGTGTATCCAGTGTATCAAGATATTTTGGCTGAAAAAAAATTCACTGTAGGTGGTCGTTCATTTGAATGGGACAAAGACTTCAATTTTAATTTACAAACCATTGCTAATGGTAATGCTAATTTTAAAGAAGTAGTATTTGCTGGATATGGAATAGTAGATGCTGAAAAAGGAATTAACGATTATGAAAATTTAGAAGTGAAAGGAAAAATGGTAGTTGTTATAGAAGGTACCAGCACAGGACCAGTAACAATGGGACCAGGAGGCAATCGTGCATTTTTTGCTAATCCTGCCTCTCCTATGGCCAAACAAAGACAGGCAAGCACCAAAGGAGCCGCAGGTTTATTTATTGTATCTGCCGATTTCCCTCGCAAAAATCCAACACCTATTAAAGGAAATATGTATGTAAAAGCTAATCTCAACCCAGGTTTTTTAATGGCCAATGTTTCTATTGAATTAGCAGCCGCTTTATTAGGCAATAGCGCTAGTACTCTTTCTTCTATCAAAGAATTAAAAAAAGGTAATTATGCAACTGAGGCAAGTATCAGCGTAAGTAAAACCACTGAAAATTTAGAAAGCAGTAATGTTGTGGCAGTATTACCAGGCACCGATAAAAAAGAAGAATATCTAATGCTTACTGGCCACTATGATCATTTAGGCAAAAGAGGTGATGTTATTTATTATGGCGCAGATGATGATGGTTCAGGAACAGTGAGCGTAATGCAAATGGCTGAAGCATTTTCAACAGCTGCCAAAAAAGGTTTTAAACCTCGTAGAACCATCGTATTTATGACGGTGAGTGGAGAGGAAAAAGGGCTATGGGGTTCTGATTATTATTCAGAACATCCATTGTTTCCTTTAGATAAAACAACTGCAGATTTAAATACTGATATGGTAGGTCGTGTGGACACTGAAAGACATTTAGGAGATACCCTTAATTATGTATATGTGATAGGTCACGATAAATTAAGCTCTGATTTAGTAGTTATTAATGAAGCTGCCAATAAAGCTTCTAGCAATATCACTTTAGATTACAAATACGACGATCCTAACGATAAAAATAGAATTTACTACCGTAGCGACCATTATAATTTTGCAAAAAAAGGTGTACCTATTTTATTTTTCTATGATGGTATGTTATTAGCCGATTACCACCAACCCAGCGATACTATAGAAAAAATTAATTTTGATCTAATGCAAAAAAGAGTGTCTATGGTATTTCATACTGCTTGTGAAATTGCCCAAAGAGATGATATGCTTAAAAGAGATATTCCTTTAAATATGCCCGCTAGGTAATAATAATTTAAAAATAAAAAAGCCCTTAGATTTTTAAGGGCTTTTTTATTTACTGTCCAAGTATATAAGCAAAAATTAATGGTACTACAATGGTAGCATCACTTTCCACAATAAATTTAGGTGTATGAATATCTAATTTACCCCAAGTAATTTTTTCATTAGGTACAGCCCCAGAATAAGAACCATAAGAAGTAGTACTATCGCTCACTTGACAGAAATAACTCCAAAAAGGAACATCGTGCCATTCTAAATCCTGATACATCATTGGCACCACACAAATAGGAAAATCTCCGGCAATACCTCCACCCACTTGGAAAAATCCAACTCCTTTTCCACCACTGTTAGCACGGTACCACTCTGTTAATGCCACCATATATTCTATACCATTTTTAACAGTGCTTGCTTTTAATTCATTTTTAATAACATAGCTTGCAAAAATATTTCCAGTGGTACTATCTTCCCATCCTGGTACCACAATGGGTATATTTTTTTGAGCAGCTGCTACAATCCAACTGTCTTTAGGATCTATTTCATAATATTGTTCTAATTCACCACTCAAAACTACTTGGTATAAAAATTCGTGTGGGAAATAACGCTCCCCCTTAGCTTCCGCTTGTTTCCAAAATTTGACGATATGTTTTTGAAGTCTTCTAAAAGCCTCTTCTTCAGGTATACAAGTATCGGTAACTCGGTTATAATGATTTTCTAATAAATCCCACTCGTCTTGTGGAGTAAGATCACGATAATTAGGCACACGCTTATAATGGCTATGTGCCACTAAATTCATTACATCTTCTTCTAGGTTTGCCCCCGTACAACTAATGATAGCAATTTTATCTTGGCGAATCATTTCAGCTAAACTAATGCCTAACTCAGCAGTACTCATTGCGCCCGCTAAACTTACAAGCATTTTACCACCTTCTAAAAGGTGATTTTCATAGCCTTTGGCAGCATCTACTAATGCAGCAGCATTAAAGTGTCGATAATGGTGTTCAATAAACTTTGAAATGGGGCCTTTGTTCATTTTATACAATTTGAAGCAAAAGTAATTTTTTTTGGGGATATAGCGTAGTATGGATGCAAACCGAATAAATAGTAACTTTAGCACCTAAAGCCATTTTATGGATAATAAAAAATTGATGCTCCTATATGTGGGTATCCTTATCGGAATTCCCTTTATATATGCAGCTTATCTCTACCCAAGTTTACCCGAGATTATTCCCATTCATTTTAATATCAAGGGTGAGGCCGATGGCTTTGGCGGAAAAGATAGTATTTATTTAGGACCCATCATACTAGGTGTAGCTAGCTTATTCACTTATTTTTTATTAGCCAATATTAAAAATATTGATCCCAAAAGAACCCAACAAGTAGATGATGGTTTATTTAAAAAATTTGGATTTTTTACAGTAGTGTTTTTAAGCTTACTCTGTTTAGTGATTTTATATTCAACTACACATCCAGGCATTTCAATTGAAAAATTATTATTTCCTATGTTGGGAGTAGCTTTTGCGGGTTTGGGATGGTATATGCCTCACTTAAAACAAAATTATTTTGCAGGATTTAAATTGCCTTGGACATTAGAGAATGAAGACAATTGGAATGCTACACATAAAATTGCGGGAAAAGTTTGGCTCTATGGTGGCCTTTTTCAATGTATCGCAGGTATTGTGTTTAGCTCTGTAACTTCATTTGTCATATTTTTTATAAATATGATCATAATGGTATTAGTACCTGCTATTTATTCTTATAGAATGTTTAAAAACGGAAACAAGCCCACTTAAAATACATATGAAACCAGCTACTAAATATATCCACGCAGGGGCACATCCCGATCCTAGCACTGGTGCTATTATGACACCTATTTATCAAACTTCTACTTATGTACAATCGGCACCAGGAGTACATAAAGGATATGAATATGCTAGAAGTCAAAATCCTACCAGATTTGCATTGGAAGAAGCTTTGGCCATTATTGAAAATGGAAAATTTGGATTGGCTTTCTCTAGTGGTGTTGCTGCCACTGATGCCGTAATGCGTTTATTGGTTCCTGGAGATGAAGTGATAGCTGCTCACGATATGTATGGTGGCACTTTTAGATTGTTTTCCAAAGTGTATGAAAAAATGGGCATCAAATTTATATATGTGGATACCACAGATGCCAATAATGTAGCAAAAGCCATAAGTGCATCCACTAAATTAATTTGGTTAGAAACGCCCACCAATCCTTTAATGAATATAAGTGATATTGAAGCAGTAGCTCAAATAGCCAAAAAACATAATTGTTGGGTTTGTGTAGATAATACTTTCGCCTCTCCTTATTTACAAAATCCTTTAGATTTTGGGGCCGATATCGTAATGCATTCAGCAACTAAATATTTAGGGGGCCATAGCGATGTTATTCAAGGTTGTTTAGTAATGAATGACCCCACTTTAAGAGATCAGTTATATTTTATTCAAAAAAGTACAGGTGCTGTTCCAGGCCCGCAGGATTGTTTTTTAGTATTAAGAGGTATTAAAACCTTACACGTTCGTATGCAAAGACACTGTGAAAATGGTATTCAAATAGCTCATTACTTAAGACAACATCCTAAAGTAGGTAAAGTATATTGGTGCGGTTTTGAAGATCATCCGAATCATAGTATTGCAAAAAAACAAATGCGTGGATTTGGAGCTATGATGAGCTTTACTTTAAAAACAGATACGCTTGAAGCAGCTACCAAAGTACTCTCCAGTACAAAAATATTTTCTTTAGCTGAAAGTTTAGGTGGCGTAGAATCTTTAATCAATCACCCTGCAAGTATGACACACGCTTCTATACCGCGTGAACAAAGAATAGCCAATGGATTATCAGATGGATTAATTCGCTTAAGCGTGGGCATTGAAGATGTCAACGACTTAATTGCAGATATCGCACAAGCCATAGGTGAATGATGGATGCCCTCCAAAAATTACTAGATCAAAAAGTTAAGCAATACAATAGCATTGATTTTATTGAAAAAGATCCCATTAGTATTGCGCATCAATTTACCCAACAGCAGGATATAGAAATTGCAGGTTTTTTTGCAGCCATTTTTGCTTGGGGAAATAGAACTACCATTATTAATAAAAGTAAAGAGTTGCTTCAAAGAATGGATAACGATCCTTTTCATTTTTGCACTCAACACCAAGACAAAGATTTAAAAAAATTAATGGGCTTTGCCCATAGAACTTTTAATACTACCGACTTATTATACTGTATAGCATTTTTAAAACATCATTACGCTACTCATAAAAGTTTAGAAACTGCTTTTTTTAATAATTGTAATAGTGTTGAAGAAGCGCTCATTCATTTTCATAATTATTTTTTTTCATTAAAAGAAGCTCCTAGTAGAACAAAAAAACATATTGCTAGCCCTTTGGCAGGTTCTACTTGCAAAAGACTTAATATGTTTTTAAGATGGATGGTTCGAAGCGATGCACAAGCAGTAGATTTTGGGATCTGGAAAAGGGTAGCTCCCTCCGCACTCATTATGCCGGTAGATGTGCACGTAGCAAGGGTTTCAAGAAATTTAGGTATTATAAAAAGAAAACAAACAGATTGGCAAACAGCCATTGAATTAACCAATTATTGTAGAACTTTAGATGCAGCCGATCCTGTTAAATATGATTTTGCCTTATTTAGCCTTGGTGTGAATGAAAAATGGTGAAAAAATTAGATATCTCCTAATTGAGGTCGCATAACAATATCTTCCACCACTGCTTGTGGGCTTAACTGAGTGGCTGCAAAAATCATTGTAGCAATATCTTGTGCTTCCATTATTCTAGCAGGATCTACACCACTCCCCTTCCAGCTATTAGTATAAGTAGCTCCAGGATACACGCTAGTAACTTTTATGCCTTTCTCTTTTAGTTCCTCTCTTAAATTTTTTGAAAACCCGTCGAGGGCATATTTACTAATACTATAAGAACCACCTTGTGGGTATGCTTGCAAAGAAGCTATGGAACAAATATTAAATATATGTCCACTACCCGCTTGTATCATAGCAGGCACAATGGCTCTTGAAGTATGATAAGCTGAATACAAATTATTGGCAATTTGAGCGTCTAAAACACCAGACTCTTCTTCCATTAAATTTCCAGGTAAAAAATATCCCGCATTATTCACTAAAATAGAAGGAGTACCCAAACTCAAACACCATTCACCAAATTTTTTACACTCCTCGGGTATAGCTAAGTTTACTTGCTTACTATGTATAGTAACATTTGGATAAGTTAATTGTAATTGCGCTACAGCCGATTGTAAATGTGAATCAGTTTTACTACCTAATAACAAATGATATCCTTGTTTTGCAAAAGCTTCTGCTACTGCAAAACCAATACCCTGAGAAGCACCTGTAACAACTACCCACATAGTATTCATTTAAAAGGTCGCTAAATAAAAAATAAAGATAAGCATCAAATTTGTAAATTCGTTCAATACAATATTTATTGATGCTTTACAAAGACTTATTTTTTGACCTTGATCATACCCTGTGGGACTTTGAATCAAACTCCAAAGAAACCTTATGGGATCTCTATCAAAAATATGAGTTAGCAGCCAATGGCATTAAAGATTTCCATAATTTTTATGCCACTTACAGCGAACACAATCATCGGTTATGGGATAGGTATACCAAAGGATTTATAAAACAGGAAGAATTAAGATGGAAACGCATTTACTTAAGTTTATTAGATTTTAAAATTGCAGATGAATCTTTATCCAAAGCTATGTCTGTTGAATACTTAGAGATACTCCCTCATAAAAAGAATGTATTTCCTTATACTTATGAAATTCTGGAATATCTAAAAAGTAAGCATTACAAAATGCATTTAATTACCAATGGATTTGAATCGGTTCAATTTAATAAAATTAAAAATGCCAATTTAACCCATTTCTTTACACAAGTTATTACTTCAGAAGCCAGTGGTAGTTTAAAACCCAATAAAGAAATTTTTGAATATGCATTAAAAGCGGCCAACGCAGAAGTACAAACAAGTATTATGATAGGAGATAATGAAGCTGCAGATATACAAGGCGCTATTAACGCCAATATGGATTCTATATTTGTAAATCATTTAAAAATACAACCCACGGTACCTGCCACACATACCATTACTCATTTAAAAGAATTAGAAAGTATTTTATAAATGGGCTATTTGAAAATATTATTTCCAACTAGCAAGTACAGTAACGCCTCCTTTTACTACATCCCCTATTTTGGTATGAATAGTAGCGTCTAAGGGTAATAAAAGATCTACCCTACTTCCAAATTTTATAAATCCGTACTCTTCACATTGTTGATAGGATTTTCCTATGGTTGTGTAATTACAAATTCTTCTTGCTAGGGCGCCCGCAATTTGTTTACATAAAATACTCCCCCGACTATTTTCAACCACTACCGACCATCTTTCATTATCGGTAGAAGATTTAGGATGCCAAGCCACTAAAAATTTACCAGGATGATATTTGTTATAAATGATATTACCTGCAATGGGCAATCGGTTCACGTGCACATTAGCAGGACTCATAAATACACTTATTTGAATTCTCTTTTCTGTATAAAATTCATCTGGTTGCACTTCTTCAATGACTACTACTTTACCATCAGCAGGTGATACTATGGCGCCATCACTAATGGTAAGTGTGCGATTAGGTATTCTAAAAAAAGAAACAATAAATAAGAAAAAAGCGAGCGTTATAATAAATACACACCAAGCACCTGCAGCACTAAGAGGATATAAATATGAAAAGTTAACTATGTTCAAGACCCCCATTAAAATTGCTATAAGAGATATGGTAGCCGTACCTTCTTTATGTATGGTCATAGTGTATATTTGGTTGCAAATCTAAAGCATCTAAAACAGAATATGAAGAATAAGCCATACAAAAGGCGTGGCAAATAAGATTGAATCAAATCTATCTAAAAACCCACCGTGGCCGGGCATCATTGACCCACTATCTTTTACACCAGCTAAACGCTTTAATTTACTTTCTAACAAATCGCCAAAATTTCCTGCAATGGAGGCCACAAAACTTATGTAAAAAATATATTTTTCTTGTATAGGTACTATTAAAGCCATTCCCTTTGAGACTATTAAAATAGAAAGAACAACACCCGCTATGGTTCCTTCCCAAGTTTTATTGGGAGAGATGGGAGACAATGGGGTTTTACCAATCACCGAACCCACCAAATATGCCATCGTATCATTTACCCATATAGCCACAATTAATAATAAAGGAATAGAAAAAGTCCAATTTTCATAATAAGTAGTAGTCATAAAACTTTTCAATTGAAAAAATAATGACAATCCCATTGGAATATATACGAGTCCCGCAAAAGAAATAGCCCAATTTTGTAATTGAAATTTCTTTGAAAAAATATCTACTACTAACATAAGCCCTAGCACTAGGGGCAGTGCCCTACTTCCTATATACTTAATACTCATTCCAAAAATGTTCAAATCCACTGGCCCCAATGTCATCATCATTAAACAGCCCACTATTAATAAACCCCATTGATGAACCATTGAAATATTTTTATAAGAGGGATAAATGAGTGCTAATAGTTTTTGATATTCATATAAGCAACCTAATTGAATGATTAAGAACAGCGTAAAAAAAGACCATTGGTTCCAAACTAAACCCGCTAACATAATAATCACAAAAACAATTGCAGAGAGTGCTCTTACTTTAAAATTAGATGCCTTGAATGCCATAGTATATTTATTAAAAATAAAGGTATAAAAAATTAATGACTAGGCGTGCCCATTTGAATTGTAGCAATCAATGCCTTGGCTTTTTCAAACATAGCTAAAGGTACATATACTTCAACTTCTCCTAAAAAAACATAGGAAGAATCTTGTTTATTTAATGTTTTTGCAGGTATGTCATTATCATTTAAAATGCCCATCACCATAGAAGCACTTGTTAATTGACTACTACTAAATATTTTTTTCCAATCCTGCATCTATATAATAATTTTTAAGTTGAATGAATAAATAATAAATACCTATGAGCGCTACCACTCCCCAATAAATGGGTAAATTATCATCCATTATTTTTTCTACGGGTGTTGCACTATTTCTGAATAAGTATAAAGTTACTACCGCAATTCCATTGTTTACAAAGTGAAGCAAAATTGGCAGCCAAATAGTTTTAGAATAATGATAAATATAACCCAATATAGCGCCTAAAGCTAATCTGGATAAAAAACCAAAATAAGAAAAATGAAAAGCACTAAAAAAAATGGCAGTTATTATAATTGCTATAAAAGGCTTACCTGTCCAATCCAATAAAATTTTTTGTAGCGTACCTCTAAAATAAACTTCTTCCACTATGGCAGGAATAATAGCTACTGCTGTTAATGTAAAAAATAGATCTTTCAATGAGGACATATGGGTCATCGAGATCATTGCTTTTTTGTATTGGTCTTCCAAGCTGATGGCCCAATTTTTAAAATGAGCAGGGATTGGAATTTTTTCGGTGACTGAACCTAAAGCGCCACTTAATAGTAATCCTGTTAGCGCTAATAAAATAACCACCACTATGGAGGGATAGGATTTAATAGGTCTAAAACCCATATTGTGTATCCAATTTCCTTTAATAAAAAATGCAAGTAGTACACTGGGCAAACCAAAAGCAATGATAGAAGCAAGTGCATTGGCCAATTGAGCCATAGTGGCATACTTAGGTTGCAATAATATATTTTGAATAGAGGAAAATGGAATTTGTAAAATTGCACAAACAATAGAAAAACTTATGAAGGCACCTGCCAACATAGCTATGCCTGTGATACCTAAAAAAAGGGCCATTCTCAAAGGAGGCCTACTATCAAATAATTGGTACATTTGCATTTGTATCAGTCTGATGCAAGATAACAAATATATATGGTTTCTATAGGTCCTATTCAATTACCCGACTTTCCTTTATTACTTGCTCCTATGGAGGATGTGAGCGATCCCCCCTTTAGAGCCGTTTGTAAAGAAAACGGTGCCGACCTTATGTATACTGAATTTATTAGTAGTGAGGGATTAATCAGAAATGCAATTAAGAGTAAACAAAAATTAGACATATTTGATTATGAACGCCCCATTGGCATTCAAATATTTGGTGGCGATGAAGAAGCTTTAGCGCTTTGTACCAAAATTGTTGATACTGTTAACCCCGATTTAATTGATATAAATTTTGGATGTCCTGTAAAAAAAGTAGTCACCAAAGGAGCAGGTGCAGGCGTATTAAAAGATTTAGATTTAATGGTAAAACTCACCGCAGCCGTTGTCAAAAGCACCCACCTACCTGTTACAGTAAAAACAAGATTGGGCTGGGATGAAAGTTCAAAAAATATTCACGAAGTAGTGCTAAGATTACAAGAGGTGGGAGTGAAAGCCATCTCCATTCACGGACGCACAAGAGTACAAATGTATAAAGGAGATGCTGATTGGACTTTAATTGGAGAAATAAAAAATGATCCTCGTGTGCATATTCCCATTTTTGGTAACGGTGATATCAATTCACCTGAGAAGGCACTTGAATATAAAAATAAATATGGGGTAGATGGTATTATGATTGGAAGAGCAGCCATTGGATATCCTTGGATATTTAGAGAAATAAAACATTTTGTCGCCACTTCAGAAAAAAGAACCGACCCTACTATTGAAGAGCGAGTTGAAGTAGCCAGAAAACATTTAATTAAATCCATTGAGTGGAAAGGACCCATTGCAGGCATTAATGAAATGAGAAGACATTATGCAAATTATTTAAGAGGACTTCCCAATATCAAAGAATATAGAAATAAATTAGTGCGCATTACAACGCAACAAGAAATTGAAGCAATCTTAGATGAAATTAAAGATAAATACAAAGACCTTGTAATTGAGTCTGGTAAAATTGTACTTGAAAACTACCACGAACACTGTTCTATTAACTAGGAAATTTTATTTTTTTTCAATAGCCTCTACTACTGATGCATCCAAAGGATCTACTGTCATTGGGAAATAGTGCGTGAGTACCCCTTGTTCATTCACTAAATATTTGCAAAAATTCCAAACGGGTGCTTGTTGATTCCAACCATTCATAGAAGCTTCTGACAACCATCGAAACACTTCATTTTGATTTTGTTTTTTCACCACCACCGATTTTGACATTAAAGGAAAACTTACACCATAATTTTTCTTACAAAATGTGGCAATACTTTCATTGTCTTTACTTTCTTGCTCTTTAAAGTCATTGGCTGGAAATCCAATAACAACAAGATTAGGGGAATATTTTTCCTGTAATTTTTCAAGCGCTTCATATTGCCCTGTAAACCCGCAATCACTAGCTGTATTTACCAATAATATTTTTTTTCCTTTTACTGAACTAAAATCAAAATCTTTACCATTGATATCCTTGGTGGTAAGACTATAAATGGGTACCAGTGGAATTTTATTTTCTTGATTCCATTGAATTTGTTTTTTACCTGCGGCTTTACTCGACCACATAATCGCAGGGTAAATGGTTTTCAATATTGATTGACGATAAGACATACCTTGTTTTTTCATTAAAACACTGGCTGCCACTACTACACCTAATGCTATAGCAATTTTTATCATAATAGTTTTTTTATTTTTCATTGACTTAAAGAATTACCCTATTAATCTTTTCAATAACCAAGCTTTCCCTTTATAAGGGGGATATTTAAAACTAGGATCTATCCAGGTAGGCGTTTTTAAAACCGATTTTGAATGCGTGAAAGTATCAAAACTAGATTTACCGTGATAGCCTCCTGTTCCACTAAAACCTCTACCACCAAAAGGTAAATCGTGGTTGGTAATATGCATAGTAGCATTGTTAATACAAGCTCCTCCTGAAGGTACATTTGTCAACCAATACTGCTGATCATTTTTATTTTCAGCGAAAACATAAAATGCTAATGGGTTAGGATTTTTTTGAATAATAGATAAAGCTTCTTCCTTGCTTTGATAAGTAAGAATGGGTAGTAGTGGTCCGAAAATTTCATCCTGCATAATTTTTGCTTCTGGACTTACCCCCACCATTATAGTTGGTTCAATGAATAATTTTTCTTTATTAGATTTACCTCCATACACAATTTCTCCATCCCCTAAATAAGCATTTATACGCAACCATTGTTTTTCATTAATTATTTTTCCATAATGCTCTGAAGCTTCTGCTTCTTTTCCATAGAATGCTTGAATAGCAATTATTAGTTCCTCTATAAGTTTATCTTTCAGAGCAGGGGGCACCAAAATATAGTCGGGTGCAATACACATTTGACCACAATTAGAAAATTTTGGATTGGCCAACCTGCGAGCAGCCACTCTTAAATTAGCATCTTCACAAATCACTGCGGGGCTTTTCCCTCCTAATTCTAAAGTAACAGGCACTAATTGTTCTGCAGCTAATTTGTAAATGATTTTTCCCACCAGGGTACTACCAGTATAAAAAATATGATCAAATCTATTTTCAGAGAGTAAGGGCGGAAGCACTGCAGCCCCCTCTCCTTCTATATACATTATATAATTATCTGAAAATAAAGAATGAATAATTTTTTGCATTACTGCTGCTGTAGCGGGTGCAAACTCACTTGGTTTTAAGACAGCACAATTGCCACCAGCAATAGCTCCTATAAGTGGAGTGAATAAAAGTTGAAAAGGATAGTTCCAAGGTGCTATGATACATACTACCCCTAATGGCTCTTGTACTATAAAACTTGCGGAAGGTAAATTGACCAAATTGGTAGCCACAGATGTAGGCTCCATCCACTGCTTTAAATTTTTTATAGTATGGTTTAATTCACTTAAGAAAAAACCAATCTCTGTTGCCCAAGCATCTTCCTGCGTTTTTTTCAAATCGGCATAGAGGGCTTCATAAAGTTCTTTTTCAGCATCTAGAACTGCCTTTTTAAGGCGTTGTAACTGCTCTATTCTGAACGCATAAGACTGCGTGGCGCCTGTGGCAAAATAGGAACGCAAAGGTTGAATACTGGTAGACATAAGTAAAAATTGTTAAGCAATTTAAGGCTTATTCACGAAAGCAAGTCGTCCAATATTCACTTATCAAAATAATTCTAAAAATTCCAATTTTTTTGATAATTTAACATACTTATTCAACCACGATTATAAACCAAATAAAGATTTACTATGTCCAAGAAAAAATCAGATAAATCAAGAAGGGATTTTATAAAAAATTCTGCCCTTGCTTTAGGAGGCTTTTACATTTTACCTAGACACGTCCTTGGAGGAAAAGGTTTTACCGCTCCAAGTGATAAATTACAAGTTGCCGGTATAGGTGCTGGCGGAAAAGGAGAAAGTGATTTATTTGCTTTCTATAATAGCGGTAAAGCAGATATTGCTTTTCTATGCGATGTAGATGATAGACAAGCAGTGAAAAGTCGTCAAAGATATCCGAAAGCCAAATATTATAAAGACTATAGAGAAATGTTAGATAAAGAACATATGCATATTGATGCTTGTTCAGTTTCTACACCCGATCATATGCACGCCGTGCAAGCTATGGCAGCGATGCAATTAGGAAAACACGTATATGTTCAAAAGCCAATGGCACACGATATATATGAAGCAAGAATTATGACCAAAGCGGCGCACGATTATAATGTAGTGACTCAAATGGGTAACCAAGGTTCTTCAGGAGATGGAGTGCGTATGTTACAAGATTGGCACGCTGCTGGATTAATTGGCGATATTCATACTATATATTGTTATACAGACCGACCCGTATGGCCTCAAGGAGTTAATCGACCAGTTTCAACTACCCCTGTCGCTATACCCCCTGAATTAGATTTTAATTTATGGTTAGGTACCGCTCCCCAAAAAGATTATTTCGAAGGATTACTTCCCTTTAATTGGAGAGGATGGTGGGATTACGGAACCGGCGCATTAGGTGATATGGCTTGTCATATTATGGCACCTGCTTTTGCAGTAGCTGGTTTAGGTTATCCCATTGCTGCAGAATGTAGCGTTGCCACTCGTTATACAGCTCCTTGGCAAAAATTATACGCACCAGATTCTGGTCCTATGGGATCTCATATTATTTTAACATTCCAAGGTCAAAATGGAAAGCCCAATGTGAAATTACATTGGATGGATGGTGGTATTCAACCAGAACGACCTGCTGAATTGGGACCTAATGAAATTATGGGCGACGGTGGTAATGGTGTAATTTTTGAAGGTACTAAAGGAAAAATGATGGCAGGTACTTATGGTATCAATCCTCAATTACTTCCCACTAATTTAACTAAAACTACCACTGTTCCTAAAACTGTTGATAGAGTGAAAGGGGGCGAAGGCGGACACTATGCTGCTTGGGTGGAAGCTTGTATTGCAGGTGCAGGTAGTAAAGAAGCCAAAGCTTTAAGTTCCCATTTTGATATAGCAGGTCCCTTAACTGAATCAGTATTGATGGGTAATTTGGCTATTAGAAGTTATGATATTAAGTCTACAGATAAAAAAGGAAGTACTTCTTATCCTGGAAGAAACATTCAATTATTATGGGATGGACCTAATATGAAAATCACCAATTTTGAAGAAGCCAATCAATATGTTAAAAGAACCTATCGTGAAGGTTGGAGTTTAGGAGTATAGTTATGGTGTATTGCTATCAATGGTATCATTTATATTTTTGATATCACCAACATCAATATAAATAACACTTTAAAAATCTCGGTTGATAAAATCAATCGAGATTTTTTTATGCTACCTTTAAAGTTCTAAATAAAAAAATAAAAATGGTAGCTATGGAAAATTTGCGTGAACAATTTTTATTAAACCCCGAGATTACTTTTTTAAATTTCGGTTCTTTTGGTGCCACTCCTAAACCCATTTTTGATGTATATCAGCATTGGCAAAGAGTTTTAGAGGCGGAGCCGGTTCAATTTATTGCTTTTGATGGGGTTACTTATTTAGCCAACACCAGAGCAGCTTTAGCAAAATTCATTGGCTGTGCAGATAAAGACGATTTAGTGATGGTCACCAATCCTTCTTTTGCAGTGAATATGATTGCCAAAAATTTTCCATTGCAAGAAGGCGATGAAATTTTAGCTACCGATATTGAATATGGTGCTTGCGATCGCACTTGGGATTATTATTGCAAAAAAAGTAAAGCCGTTTATAGAAGACAGAAAATACATTTACCTATTACCACAAAAGAAAAATTTATTGAAAATTTTTTTGAAGGACTCAGGCCCACTACTAAAGCTATTTTTATCAGTCATATTACAAGTGCTACCGGTTTAATATTTCCAGTGAAAGAAATTTGTGCGATGGCAAAATCAAAAGGGTTAATTACCATTGTAGATGGAGCCCACGTGCCTGCGCATATTCCCTTTAACTTAAATGAAATTAATGCCGATTTTTATACAGGCGCTTGTCACAAATGGATGATGACAGCTAAAGGCTGTAGTTTTTTATACGCACATAAATCGGTCCAACATTTATGCGACCCTCTTATTGTAAGTTGGGGTTACAAAGCCTTCAAACCTTCTGCTTCTACATTTTTAGATTATCATCAAATGATTGGTACACGCGACTTTTCAGCTTTTTTAACAGTGGAAGCTTCTATTGAATTTATGGAAAAAAATAATTGGAGAGCGGTTTCCAAAAAATGTCACGAGATAGTGCTATCCAATGCAGGTAGATTCTACCAATTACTGGGCACCCAACCTATCAGCCCCTTAAACGATCAGTGGATTGGACAAATGATAAGCATACCTCTTCGTAGTACTGAACCTGAGGTTTTACAAAGAAAATTATTCACTGACTATAAAATTGAAATTCCTATTATGCGTCAGGAAAATGATGTGTATATGCGCTATTCAATAAATGCATTCAATTCAGTGGCCGATTTAGATACTTTGTACCAAGCTTTAGAAGCTATAAAAAAAGAAGGTGTTTTAATTCAATAAGTATTGTTAGTGAAACTATCTTAACGCAGTATGTAGTATTTCTACTGTATGTAGAGCTTGAACACCCGTACCATCTTTAATCTGATGACGACAGCTGGTACCTGCAGCAGCAATTGTACAATTGTGATGATGTGCTCTTATTTTGGGAAACAATACCAACTCTCCAATATTCATTGAAACTTTATAATGTTCTTTTTCATATCCAAAAGAACCCGCCATACCGCAACAACCTGAAGCAATAGTATCAACTTTAAAATTTGTAGGAAATGAAAGTACTTTTACCGTATCCGATAAAGAGCTCACTGCCTTTTGTTGACAATGTCCGTGCAATAAAATAGATTTGGCTTGATCAGTGAATTGATCTTTTGTAATATTTCCTGCCTGCATTTCACTTGCTAAAAACTCGTCAATAAAAAAACTATGCTTAGCTAAATGTTGTGCAGCTGCTACATTTTCGTCTGTGGCAAGGTCGGGGTATTCATCTCTGAAAGTTAGTATGGCAGAGGGTTCCAGGCCAATGAGAGGAGTGGAAGCACTTATCAAAGAACTTAAAAGTTCAATATTTTGATTGGCAATTTTTTTAGCTTTTCTAACTAAACCTTTCGATAACCAAGTTCTACCACTTTCCAAATGAAAAGGAATAATAACTTCATAGCCCAGAGTATGCAATAATTCAATGGCCTTAATACCTATAGGTGCATCATTGTAATTGGTAAACTCATCACAAAATAAATACAGTTTTTTTATGGGAGTGGAAGGAGCTTTATAATTTTTTTTATACCAGGCTTGAAGGGTTTGAATGGCTATTTTTGGCATTGATCTTTGTAAGGCAAAACCAGAAAATAATTTAACTACACTTGCAGTGAGGGGGTTACTAATAATAGTATTATATATACGCGGGGCCATAGAAGCTAATTGAGCCGCTTTAGTGAAATTGGCTATTAACCTTGCTCTGAAAGGAACTCCATTAGCGTCATAATAATGTTGTAAAAATTCAGCTTTAAGTTTAGCCATATCCACATTAGAAGGACATTCCGATTTACAAGCTTTACAACTTAAACACAAACTCATTACTTCATAAATTTCTTTATGATCAAATCTATTTTCTTTTTCAGAGTGTGTTAAAAATTCTCTGAGTATGTTGGCCCTTGCACGAGTAGTATCTTTTTCATCGCGAGTAGCCATATAAGAAGGACACATTGTACCTCCTGATAAATGTGTTTTTCTACAATCTCCCGAACCATTGCATTGTTCGGCGTGTTGTAAAATATTTTGTTGATGAAAACGAAAAATAGTTTTAAAGGCTGGTGTGAATTGTCCTGGCGTATACCTCAACATAGAGTTCATAGAAGGGGTATGCACAATTTTATTTGGATTCAATATATGTTGGGGATCCCAAATATTTTTTACTTCTTCTAATAAAGCATAATTTTTAGCACCCACCATTTGTTGAATAAATTCACCTCTTAATCTTCCATCTCCGTGTTCACCACTCAAAGAACCCTTATATTTTTTTACTAGTGTAGCTACTTCCTGGGCTATGGTTCTAAAAAGTTGATTCCCTTGCTCTGTTTTTAAATTAATAATAGGACGCAAATGAAGTTCACCCGAACCTGCGTGCGCATAGTGCACGGAATAAAGACCGTGCTTTTTTAATATTTCATTAAACTCACGAATATAATCAGGTAAATCGTTTACATCTACTGCAGTATCTTCTATAACAGGTACCGCTTTTTCATCTCCTGGTAAATTACTAAGTAAGCCTAATCCCGCTTTACGCAAAGCCCATATTTTTTTTGCATCAGCACCATACAACACTGGGAAGTGGTAACCCAAGCCAGCTGCACGCATTGCTGCTTCCACTTTTTGCGTGAGTTCCAAAATTTCCTCCTTAGTTTCTCTGACAAATTCTATGACTAAAATAGCTCCTGGGTCTCCTTGTACAAAAAATCGGTTCTTTGCTTGCTCGGCATTTTCTTTGGTACATTCTAAAATATAATGGTCAATAAGTTCACTAGCACTTGGCTGAAATTGTAGACCAATTAAATTTGCACGGAGCGATTCATCAATACTATTAAAATGCACACACAATAAACCTACTTCTTTAGCAGGGATAGGCACGAGATTTAATTTTATCTCAGTAATAAAAGCCAGCGTTCCTTCAGAGCCAGCAATTAAATTACAAAAATTAAAGGGTGGCCCTCCGGCAGTAAAGGGATCGGCGTCTACTAAAATATCTATAGCATAACCTGTATTTCTTCTGAGTATCGATTTTTTGGGAAATTGATTTTTTATCTCTACTTGATTTTCATAGTTGCTAAGCATAGCTCTCATCGATCTATAAATATTTCCCTCCAGTGTGTTCAAATCACATTTCTGATGAAAGGCATCGGTAGATACACTTGAAAAAACTGCCTGCGTGCCGTCACTTAAAAAAGCTTTTACTTCTAATAAATGTTCTCTGGTACTTTTGTAAACTACAGAATTAGAGCCACAAGAATTATTACCCACCATTCCACCCACCATCGCTCTATTAGCAGTAGAAGTTTCTGGACCAAAAAACAATCCGTGTTCTTGTAAAAACATATTTAATTCATCGCGAATAACGCCTGGCTCTACCCTTACCCAACCTTGCTCTTTATTGAGCTCTAAAATTTTATTGAAATGCTTGGAGACATCCACCACAATACCGCTACCCACTACTTGTCCTGCAAGTGAGGTGCCAGCGGTTCTTGGAATTAAAGATGTTTGATGAGTAGATGCAAATTGAATAAGCTTTGCAATGTCTTGCTGAGTTTTTGGTATGGCTACAGCCAAGGGAAACTCTCTATAACTAGAAGCATCTGTAGCATACAAGGTTTTGATCATTTTATCGAAAAAAAGATCACCTTCCAATGTTTTTGCAAGTTGCTTTAACTTATTTATCATAACGCTTCATTCAACTTTGCAAAAATACTAATTAAATAGGGAGGCCAGAAACCTTCGGTTTTAAAACTAGTACTCTCTTACCATTGAAGTGTTTTTAAATAAGCAGCATCCTCTTTAGCACAATCTAATTCTGAAGTGCCAGTATACGCTTCTTGCTCAACAATATAATATTGTACGCCCTGTGCGGCTGCCTGTGGTAATAAAGACTTATAATTAATAGTTCCCTTTCCAATAATACAAGATTCAATGCCAGTAGAAGTTTTAGCTAAATCTTTTACATGCACTAACTTAAAACGATTCGGGAATTTTTTCATATATCCAATAGGATCTACTCCTGCTGCTACTGTCCAGTACATATCCATTTCAAAATCTACAGTATCAGGATTAGTAGATTGCATCATTAAATCCTGTGGTACAATTCCATTCATTGGTACAAATGAATAATCGTGGTTGTGATATGCAAATCGTAAACCATTTTTCTTGGTTATTTCACCACAAGCATTAAACTCATCAGAGAAGCGCTTAAAATTATCAATCGATTTTTGTGCTCCTTTATGAGGACAAATTAAATACTTCATACCTATCTCTGCTGCTTGTGCTGCTTTTCTTTCAAAATCTTGGGTGTTGTTACAATGAGAAGAAACCATTTTCATTCCCAAATCATCTAACACTTTTTTCAATTCAGTATTTTTCATACCCCAAAAAATACCTAAATCACCTTCAAATCCTTCAATTTGTTTATACCCACATTTAGATAAATGTTTAAGCACTCCCAGCGTATCTTTATATAAAGCTTGTTTTACGGTCCATAATTGAATACCTATCGCTTTTGATTTTCCAGCCATTGCCATTAATTCTTTTCCAAAAGGCAAGCTGAAAGCTGCCCCTGCTAAAGCGCTTTGACGCAAAAATTTTCTTCTTGAATTATTCATACAATCGTTTTAAAAGTTTATTTGTTGGGAGAGATACTATTTATAAAAACTAGTTGACCATTTATTTAATGAATGAATCTACTATATATATTAAGTAGCCCAAGCCTTATCTCCTTTTTTATAAGGCACCGTACCTTCGTATCTTCCAGGAACTGCAACATAACGTAAAGCTTTGGTAGCACCAGGTTCTGAGCTAAAGAATCCCCATAAGGTAAGCTCTTTCATCATAGTAAAATAGTGCTTGGTTTCATCTGGCTTTTTTGATTTTTGAAAAGCAGCAGCTTCTTTGTCTAAATCTACTAAAAATTGATGGCGTTGTTCAGCAGTGGCTTGCATAAAATTTTTACCTACTGCTTTAGTACAAGCTTCATTTAATTTTTTTATCCCTTCCATAAAAGCAGTTTGGTCTTTTGATTCATAACAGTCATTTACAATCACTGTCATAAACTCGCCCACTTTTGCTTCTTTGGCACCTGGCGTTTGTGTAGCAGGTAAGATAGTTTCAGCTACTTCATTTAAAAATGAAATATCCTCTTTTGAAAAAGTAATTTTAGCGGCACCCGTAGTACAACCGGATAAAAAAGCTTCTGCACCTAATACAGTGCCTCCCATAATAAGGGCCACTCTTGATAAGGCTTCTCTTCTATTCATCATAAAATTGTATTTAAAATATTATAAATTATAAGTTTCCTTTTTTTAATTCTTTTACTGCGAAATCAGCAGCGCGTGCAGTAAATGCCATATAAGTTAAAGAAGGATTCACACAAGATGAACTTGCCATAAAAGATCCGTCTGTAACAAATACATTGGGCGCATCCCATACTTGGTTATTTCCATTTAATACCGAAGTTTTAGGATCCTTACCCATACGAGCAGTACCCATTTCGTGAATACCTCTACCTGGGGTGCCATCTCCATCGTGTGCATTTACATTTTTTACACCTGCTTTTTCTAACATTTCTTGCGCATCTGCTAAAATATCTTTGCGCATCTTTTTTTCATTCTCTTTTAATTCGCAATCAATATTTAAGACATTCAATCCCCACTTATCTTTCACTTTTTTATCTAAGGTTACCTTGTTAGTTTCATCGGGTAACATTTCACCGAAACCTCCCATTCCAATGGTCCAGCTACCGGGTTCTGTTAATGCGTCTTTAAAATCACCTCCGATGGTAAATTCTGCTACATCTCTTCTCCAGTTTTGACGAGAGCCGCTTCCTTGGTAACCAAAACCACGAACATAATCGCGTTTATCATCTCCTACATTTCTAAAACGAGGAATATAAAATCCATTGGCACGACGACCATAAGTATATTTATCTTCATATCCTTCTATCGTTCCACCAGCACCCACTCCCAAATGATGATCCATTAAATATTTACCCAAAGCATTACTGCTACTTCCTAATCCACCTTCCCAAACATCAGTAGCAGAGTTCATCAATAACCAAGTACTATTTAAAGTTGAAGCGTTCACAAAAATAATTTTTGCGCTGTACTCTATTGTTTTATTGGTTTCGGCATCTAATACCATTACACCCGTTGCGCGTTTTTTATCTTTGTCGTATTTAATTTCAGTTACAATACTCCAAGGTCTTAAAGTTAAATTACCTGTAGCCATAGCCGCGGGTAAAGTAGAAGACTGCGTACTAAAATAACCACCAAATGGACAACCCAACCAACATTTATTTCTAAACTGACATCCTGGGCGACCTTCGTGAGGAACTGTAATATTAGCAGTGCGTCCTATAATTAAATGACGAGTACCTTTATATACTTCTTTTAATCTTGCAGCCACATCTTTCTCCACGCAGGTTAAATCCATAGCAGGTAAAAATTGTCCGTCAGGTAAAACTGCAAGGCCATCGCGATTACCACTAATGCCTGCAAATTTTTCTACATAATCATACCAAGGTTCAATGTCCTTATAACGAACAGGCCAATCCACTCCGTGACCATCTTTGGCATTGGCTTCAAAATCTAAATCGGACCAACGATAAGATTGACGACCCCACATTAAGGAACGACCTCCCACGTGGTATCCTCTAAACCAATCAAAGCGTTTAGTTTCCACATAGGGACTCTCTTTATCTGAACACCAATAATCTAAATTGGTTTCATTTAAAGGATAATCTCTTTTTAAAACAGGATAGTCTTTAATCATTTCCTGGGTGCGTGTTCCACGGTGAGGAAAATCCCAAGCTTCTTTATTAGCATTTACATAATCTTTAATGTGCTCAATGTTTCGGCCTCGCTCTAACATTAAAACTTTTAATCCTTTTTGTGTTAGCTCTTTAGCTGCCCATCCGCCGCTAATGCCCGATCCTACTACAATTGCATCATACTGTTGTGCTGCCATATTTCTTGTTTTTATTTAGAATTAATTTTGAACTTTATATTTTTGAAATTTTATATTTTGAACTTTATTGATTTAAATTTTATAATTTTTGAACTTTGTAGTTGTACACTTTATTTTTTGAAATTTTATTTTTTATACATCACAAATTTTAATGGCTGCAGCTAAGGATGCCATAGGATCTTTATCAGCAGGAATAAATTCTTGTGCTACATATCCTTTAAATCCAGTGGCTAAAATCGCGCGCATAATGGCGGGATAATATAATTCTTGTCTTTCATCAATTTCATTTCTACCAGGTACCCCTCCAGTATGGTAATGTCCATAATAAGAATGATTGGTTCTAATAGAATGAATAATATCTCCTTCATCTATTTGCATATGATAAATATCAAATAGCAATTTGAAATTGGGTGAGCCTAGTCTTTTACATAATTCAACACCCCAAGTAGATCTATCGCACATATAATCTTTATGATCCACTCTTGAATTGAGCAGTTCCATATGAATCATTACTCCTCTTTTTTCAGCAAGAGACATAATTTTTTTCAAACCGGTAACACAATTGTTCAATCCTGTTTCATCATCCATTCCTCTTCTACTACCAGAAAAACAAATTAAATTCGTATAACCTGCATCTGCTACATAATTAATATGATCGGTATAATTTTTTACTAATTTATCGTGGTATTGTAGCGTATTAAAACCTTCAGTTAAACTTATTTCTGCACCATTACACATAGTGGAAATAAGATTATTTTCTTTTAAAATTTTCCAGTCGGAAGGACCTACTAAATCCATTCCCACCATACCTAATTGCTTAAAATTTTTTGCCAATGTTGCAATGGGAATACGATCGTAGCACCATCTGCAAGCAGAATGTTGAATATTTCCTTTAAGGGGTGTATTTTGATTTTTCACTGCCGCTAAAATTGGTGAAGGCACTACAGCACTTGAAGCAATAGCTGCAGAACCTGTAATGACTTGTTTAATAAGCTTACGCCTGTTGACTTTGGTGGACATAGCAAGTACGGATTAAATGGTTCGATAAATATAATTTTTATTTCTTATTTTTTGTAAAGTTTTTGATTAAAAAAGGGGGTTATTTGCAAAATAATAAGGAAATTGCTACTAGAACCGTCTGAAAGTGTTATTATGACACAATTAACGGTTTTTGTACGCTTAAAAAACAATCCAGTATGAATAGAAAATTACGAATGGGAATGGTAGGTGGAGGCAAAGATGCCTTTATAGGAGCCATTCACAGAATTGCCGCAAATATGGATGGCCTCATTGAAGTTAGTTGTGGCGCACTAAGTGTAAGACCTGAAGTGGCAATGGCCTCCGGCGAAGCTTTGTTTCTTCCCAAAGAAAGAACTTATACCAGTTTTGAAGAAATGATAAAAAAAGAAGCTGCACTTCCTGCGAACCAAAGAATGGATTTTGTTACTATTGTCACTCCCAACTTTGCACATTTTGCACCTGCAATGATGGCGCTAGAACACGGCTTTCACGTAGTGATTGAAAAACCCATTACTTTTTCTTTAGAGGAAGCGAAACAATTAAAACAAAAATTAGAAGAAACAGGTTTACTACTTTGTTTAACGCATACCTATTCTGGATATCCAATGGTAAAACACGCCAAAGCAATGGTAAGAGAAGGAAAATTTGGAAAAATTAGAAAAGTATGGGTGGAATACGCACAAGGTTGGTTGAGTAAATTATCTGAAAAAGAAGGAAATACTCAAGCTGCTTGGAGAACCGACCCTAAAAAATCTGGTAAAAGTTCTGTTATGGGCGATATAGGAACTCACGCTGCACATTTAGCAGAATATATTACAGGTTCTAAAATAACCGATGTATGCGCTGAATTAAATACAATGGTAGAGGGAAGATTATTAGATGATGATGGCTCTGTGATGTTAAAATTTGACAATGGCGCCAAAGGAGTACTAATGGCATCACAAGTAGCTGCAGGTGAAGAGAATAATTTAAAAATTAGAGTGTATGGTGAAAAAGGTGGCTTAGAATGGATGCAACACGAACCTAATACATTACATATAAAATGGTTAGATCAACCTGCACAAGTATTAAGAGCTGGAGGAAACTATGGAGCACATTTATCTGCCACTGCTATTCACAACACGAGAACTCCCGGCGGACATCCAGAAGGATATTTAGAAGCATTTGCAAATATTTATCGCAACTTTGCTTTAACCTTGGGTTGTAAAATAGATGGTACTACACCCACTGCTGAAATGTTAGATTTCCCTGGTATTGAAGATGGCATCAGAGGTATGGCATTTATAGATAATGTAGTTGCCTCTTCACAGTCCTCTCAGAAATGGACACCTTATGTAATATAAAAATAAAATTATGACAACAATCAAAGGACCTGCCATTTTTTTAGCTCAATTTATGGGTGATCAAGCGCCCTTCAATACTTTAGAGAGTATTTGTAAATGGGCCGCAGGCTTGGGTTTCAAAGGAGTCCAAATTCCAAGTTGGGATGCTAGATGTATCGATTTAAAAAAAGCTGCTGAAAGCAAAACCTATGCAGATGAAATCAAAGGTATTGTTGCTAAAGCAGGTTTAGAGATTACAGAATTATCTACACATCTGCAAGGACAATTAGTAGCAGTGCATCCAGCTTATGATGCTCAATTTGATGGATTTGCCCCTAAAGAAGTGCACGGTAATGCCAAAGCTAGAACTCAATGGGCTGTACAACAATTAATGTATGCAGCTAAAGCCTCTCAAAATTTAGGATTAAATGCACACGCTACTTTTAGTGGTTCTTTATTATGGCATACAGTATATCCTTGGCCACAAAGGCCCGCTGGATTAGTGGAAACTGGTTTTACTGAACTTGCCAAAAGATGGATGCCAATTTTAAATGAGTTTGATAATGTAGGCGTAGATCTTTGTTATGAAATTCATCCTGGTGAAGATTTACACGACGGAGTCACTTATGAAATGTTTTTAGATAAAGTCAAACAACATAAGCGTGCTTGTTTATTATATGATCCTTCTCATTTTGTTTTACAATGTATGGATTACTTAGGATATATCGATGCTTTTCACGATCGCATTAAAATGTTTCACGTGAAAGATGCAGAGTTCAACCCTAGTGCGAAACAAGGAGTGTATGGTGGTTATCAAAATTGGATTGATCGTGCTGGCAGGTTTAGATCTTTAGGAGATGGACAAGTAGACTTCAAAAGTATTTTTAGTAAACTTGCTGCCTATAATTACAAGGGTTGGGCAGTGATGGAATGGGAATGTGCTATCAAACATCCAGAAGTAGGTGCTGCTGAAGGAGCAGTATTTATTCAAAAAAATATTATTAAAGTAACCGAGAAAGCATTTGATGACTTTGCTAGTACAGGTTCAGATGAATCTTATAACAAGAAAATTTTAGGTATTTAAACTATTAAAAAAGAAGTATTATGAAGAAGGTTTTATGTATGGTAACTATGGCTATTTTAGCAACCGCCTGTGGTGGAGGTGGATCCACTGAGGCAACAAAAACTACAAGTGCAAAAGAAGCCACTGCTTCTAGCGCAAATACATTAGCTGATAATCCAGATTATCAAAAAGGTTTAACCCTCATCGCGGGAAGTGATTGCTTAACTTGTCATAAAACAAGTGAGAAAAATATTGGCCCTGCTTATAAAGATGTAGCAGCCAAATATGAAAATACGGAGGCTAATATTAAAATGTTAGCAGCAAAAGTAATTAAAGGTGGTAGCGGTAACTGGGGCGCGATTCCAATGACACCACATCCTCAATTAAAACAAGAAGATGTAGAACAAATGATTAAATACATTTTACTCTTAAAAAAGTAAATACATTTATATTATTATTATTTCTGTTCAAATCATTTAAATGAATTACTAAAACACAGTTTATGAAAAAAATATTTTTTGTTTATATAGTAAGCTTCATAGCTACTTCCAATTATGCTCAAAAATGGATACCCCTATTTGATGGCAAAACTACTAATGGCTGGCATAGTTATGGTAAAACCAGTGTAGGGGGAGCTTGGAAAGTAGAAGAGGGTGCCATTGTATTAGATCCAGCATTAAAAAAAGAAGGAAAAGAAGGAGGTGATATTGTAACCGATGAAAGTTTCAATGATTTTCATTTACAATTAGAATGGAAAATTTCAAAAAATGGTAATAGCGGTATTATCTTTTTTGTACAAGACGACCCTAGTAAATATAAAAACACTTGGCATACGGGACCAGAAATGCAAGTGTTGGATAATGAAGGACATCCTGATGCAAAAATTATTAGCCATAGAGCAGGAAATTTATATGATTTAATTGTAGGTAAAGAAGGTGTTGTAAAACCTTATGATCAGTGGAATAAAGTTGATATCATCTTTAAAAAAGATAAATTAGATTTAATATTAAATGATGTTACCGTAGTGAGCACTCACGTAGGTGATGATAGTTGGAAAGAACTTATTAGAAGATCTAAATTTTCTAAAGGCGAATCGCCCGATTTTGGAAAAATATTCTCTGGGCATATTGCACTACAAGATCACGGAGATCTAGTTTCTTATAGAAATATTCGTATTCAAAAATTATAGGTCCAATAGTGCAAGCTATTCACGAAAACTTTATGCGTCAAGCCCTGCAACAAGCACAAAGGGCTTTTGACGCAGAGGAAGTTCCCGTAGGCGCCATCATTGTAATGAATGAAAAAGTAATTGCCAAAGCCTACAATCAAGTACAATTGTTAAAAGATGTAACCGCCCACGCTGAAATTTTAGCCATCAGTGCTGCTTGCGAAAACTTACAAGAAAAGTATTTACCAGCAGCTACATTATATGTGACACTAGAGCCTTGCTTAATGTGTGCAGGTGCCTTGTATTGGAATAAAATAGGTCATATTGTATTTGGGGCTTATGATGAGAAAAACAGTTATAGAAGGGTCACAGAAAAAAATCCCTTTCACCCCTCCACTACAATTGTGGGAGGTATACTACAAGACGAATGTGCAGCGCTTATGCAATCTTTTTTTAAAGCCAAGCGATAACCATTTTACTATAAATTCATCTTTTGTTTTGAAATATTGAATATCTATTTAGATAGTCTTTAATTCTAGTAGAAAAAAAATAGGGAAGTCTAGCTTAAATCAGCCCAAAGCATTGTAATTTTAGGCTTCATTAAAAAACAATTTAAAACATTAGAATATGTCATTTACCTTACCCGCATTACCTTATGCACACGAAGCTTTAGAACCCCATTTTGATACTTTAACTATGCAAATTCATCACGGCAAACATCATCAAGCCTATGTAGACAATTTAAACAAGGCTATTGCAGGCACTGCTAATGAAGGAAAAAGTTTAGAAGAATTAGTAAAAAATGCTGGCAGTATTAGTCCTGCTGTGAGAAACAATGGTGGCGGACATTGGAACCATAGTTTCTTTTGGGCTAGCTTAGCACCACAAAAAGGAGGTACTCCTTCGGGTGCTTTAGCCGATGCTATTCATAGTGCATTTGGAAGTTTTGACAGCTTCAAAGAAAAATTTGCAACTGCTGGAATGACTCGCTTTGGAAGTGGCTGGGCTTGGTTAATTGTAAAAGAGGGAAAATTAGAAGTAAGCTCTACACCTAATCAAGACAATCCTTTGATGGATGTAGCAGAGGTAAAAGGTCATCCTCTTTTAGGTGCCGATGTTTGGGAACACGCTTACTATTTAAAATATCAAAATAGAAGGGCCGATTATTTAGCAGCTTTTTGGAACTTAGTAAATTGGTCTGTAATAGAAGATCGTTTTGCTGCAGCTAAATAAAAATTTTAAAATAATTATTATTCTATTTTAAAGCACAGGTCTTATTTAAGGAACGGGATCATACCCCTGCCCTCCACCCGGCCTGCATTTACTCAGTCTTTTGGCACCTAAATAAATGCCCTTGATAGGACCATATTTTTGTATGGCTTCACTAGTGTAATGAGAACAACTGGGGGTGAATCTACATTTACTAGGACCCATCCAAGGTGAAAGGATGTATTGATACATACGAATTAATACAATAAAAGGGAAGCTGATTATTTTTTTTAAGGTAAGCAAGATTTTTTATTTAAGCTTTTTTCAATTTAGTAAGTAGCAGTGCTAAAGCCTCTTTGACTTTAGCTTGTATTTCTGCTTGGGTAAGCACCAAGGTGTCGGTATACAAAAAAAATAAATTTACTTTTTTATTTTCAAGTGCAGCTTGGTTAACAAAACTAGGTTTCTCTAAACGATACGCCTCTCTTAATAATCTTTTTACTCTATTACGAAGTACTGCTTTTTTAAAAGTGTTACTAGGCGCCCCTACCCCTGCTTGCAATAAAGAAGAATGTGTAGTGGAAATAGTATTATCAATTATTTCAATAGTATATACAAGTCGAATGGGAAATACAGTAATAGCTTGCCCCTTAGAAAATAAAAATTGTGTTTGTTTTCTACTTTTTAATTTATCTAGTTTTTGATATGTAAAAACCTTAGGCACTGCAGAAAATTAATTTGATAAAAAAAGTCCCTCCCTAGAATTGGGAAGGACTTTAAAATTATTGAATTTATTTGTAATAGCTAGGAAGGAACTCTTACTAGATTAAATTTACTTTAAACCTTTCTCGCTAGAAACAGTTAATTTTTTGCGACCTTTCTTTCTACGGCTAGCTAATACCTTGCGGCCATTAGCAGTTTGCATACGCTTACGAAAACCGTGTACAGATTTACGACGACGCTTATGTGGTTGAAATGTACGTTTCATTGTTTGTCTTTTTGGATGTCTTTAACTTGCTTTTTTCTTAAATTTTCCCACTTCAATAGCAGTCACCATACCACTACCTGTGAAAGGACGGCAAAAATAGGGTATTTTTTCATTTTTTAAGCTAAATCTGTGTGTTTTGCCTCAATTTTTTGACCAAAAAACAAGCTTCCTTGCTTCTCAAAAACTTTCTCATTATCAGTGGTATAGAAGCTTAATTTACCGCTTTGGCTACATTTGTTTGCCATTTCAGGGTGATTTTGAAGGTATTTAGCAAGGCTTTTTGCTACAATATCTCCTTGTGAAACTAAGGTAACACCAGAGGGAAGAAATGATTTTATTTTAGATTCCAATAAAGGGTAATGAGTACAAGCTAGTAAAATGGTATCAATATTTTTTGATTGCTTAAAAAGCTCGTTTAAATATTGCTGTACAAAATAATCAGCCCCTGGTTTATCAAATTCACCATTTTCAATTAAAGGCACCCACATAGGACAGGCTTGTTGGAATACTTTTAGTTTCGGAAAAAATTTACTTAACTCCATAGGATAACTGTCACTTTGTACCGTACCTAAAGTGCCCATAATTCCAATATGTTGATGGCTTGAAAAATTACCTACTACTTCTGTGGTAGGACGAATAACACCTAATACTCTTTTGGTAGTATCTATATGAGGTAAATCTAATTGTTGAATATTTCTAAGTGCTTTAGCAGAGGCAGTATTACAAGCAATAATAACCAAAGAACATCCTTGTTTAAAAAACCACTGCACTGCCTCTAAAGTATATTGATATACTGTTTCAAAAGATCTGGTCCCATAAGGCGCTCTTGCATTATCGCCTAAATACATATAATCATACTGAGGCAATTGTTTTTTTAATTCCTTTAAAATGGTGAGACCACCATAACCACTATCAAATACACCAATGGGTGCAGCCATAAAATTTATTTAATTGAACTATAGTGTAAAACTAAGAACCTCGTTGCATAACAACGAGGTTCTTCTCCAAAAATATTTTTAAAAAGTTTATCCTTTTTTAGCAGGAGCAGCTGCTTTTGTAGCAGTTCCACCTGTAGCCGATTTGAAAGCATCTTCTACATCCTTAGGTAAAGGAAGTTTCAATTTAATAGCAACACGAATTGTTAAATTATCTGCTATAGAAGGTTGCGCATAAGGAGACAGAGCGTCTGCCTTTAAGACCAAAGTATATTTATTTTCAGCTACCACTTCACTTAATGCTGCTGCTACTTTTTGTCTGTAGGGCAATAAAAGAGCTTCTTCTTTTTGTTGCATCATACCTTGTTGGTATTGTTGCCAGTTAATTAACTTGTATTTTAATTTATTCAAATCAGAAGTAGCCATTTCGTAGGCTTTTGCTTTTTTAGATAATTCAGCAGAATCTCTTCTGAAAATACTATCCTTAATTTGATAATCTTTTAAAGTGTAGTTGTATTCTTCTTGTAAAGAATCTTGTGCATATGACTTAAGAACTGTATCTAATTTTTCTTGGATACCAGGGAATAAGGCAATAACGCTTTGGTCATCAAAATAACCAATCTTTGTTTGTGCTGTGGCACTTGTAGTAAATGCTGCTGCCATAAATAAAATAACAGCTACTAAGAAACCTTTTTTCATAAGATATTGTTTTATTTTTTGATCTTTTTTTTGTGGGTAGACCCTAATTATTAATTCCCAATTCCTTCAAAACATCGTCACTTTTATCCAGTTTTGGGTCTGCAAATATAATGGTTATTCCTTCACTTTTATCCAAAATGAAGTCATAAGCTCTGGCTGCAGCCATTTTTTGTACCGCATTGTATACCTTGTCCTGAATGGGTTTTACCAATTTTTGCCTTTCTTTAAATAAATCGCCCTCATAGCCAAATCGCTTTTTTTGTAAATCTCTCAACTCTTTTTCTTTTACAAATAGCTCATCTTCTCTCTTTTTTCTGAGGTCCTCTGAAAGCATAAACTGCTCTGCCTCATAGTTTTTATACATTTTATCAAGTACCATTTGCTTGTCATCAATTTCTTTTTGCCATTGATCACCCAATGCCTTTAATTTGTTATCAGCATCTTTATATTCAGGAATTTTATCCAAAATATATTTGGTATTAATGACTGCATATTTGGTTTGTGCCTGCACAGAAAAAAAAGATGCAAGCCCTATAAGTAACGCCCATAAATGTTTTCTGTATTGCATAAATTATATCATTTATAATTTGAAAATTATAATAAACTATTTTTTATTCTGGCTCAAAGCCAAGCATAAAGGTAAATCTTCCTGCATCTTTCAATGTGTTGGTGGCATTAAGTCTATCAATACCAATACCATAATCAAATCCTAACAATCCAAACATAGGTAGATAAAAACGCATTCCAATACCCACCGAACGCCTTAAGTTAAAGGGATTATATTCTTTCATACTATACCAACCATTGGCTGCTTCAAAAAATCCTAAGGCATAAATGGTACTGCTTGCCGCTAAACTTAAAGGATAACGAACTTCTACCGCGTATTTATTAAAAATGGTGAAATGTTGTCTTGCAGTTTGTTGATCGGGGTTAACTTTTGGATTAGAGCTTTCATATACTGGATAACCTCTATGTGCAATAATATCATATCCTAACAAAGCAAACTGATTACTTAATCCAGCATCTCCTACTTGGAAACGCTCAAAAGGAGAAATGGGTAAATCACTATTATAAGCACCTAAGAATCCATATTTAGCTGCAAATCTTAATACAAATTGTTTATTATGATCTGCTCCTGCAGGCTTTCCTAAGGGCACAAACCACTCTCCATTGAATCTCCATTTGTGATACTCTAATAATTCAAAAGGATTAGCGGCACTATTTACATTAGGAGTAATTAAAGAATAAGGAGGCGTTAATTGTGCACTCAATAAGAAGGTAGATCCAGTTCTTGGAAACAAAGGTTGGTCTATAGAAGTTCTTTGTAGAGCAATTCTAAAGTTAATATTGTTTACCACTCCATTATTAAAATTCGGAAGATTGTAGGGGTCAATAGCATAATCTTTCAATGTATATCTAGTATAGTTCAATCCCAAACTCAATGAAAAATAATCATCAGGCCAAGCTAACTGTCTACCAAATGATACTGTGGCACCAGTGGTAGAAATATATCTTGAGTCAGCAGCATTGGGATCATACATACCAGTCAATAAATTATAAGTTTGACCATACTTAGTATTGTAAACACTGAAGGTTAAAGTATTTCTTTTAATACCACCAAACCAAGGTTCCGTAAATGAAAAGTTCGTAGATCTAAAAGCTTTACCATTACTCTGTACCCTTACACTTAATTTTTGTCCATCCCCCATTGGAAGTGGATCCCAGGCTTGTCTTTTAAATAAATTTTTAGAACTAAAATTATTAAAAGTAACACCCAAAGTTCCTGTAAGTCCAATATAACCGCCCCATCCAGCACTCAACTCTAACTGATCACTCGATTTTTCTTCCACCCCATAATTAATGTCAACGGTACCATCCTCTGGATTAGGCACGGGATCAATTTTTATTTTTTCTTGGTCAAAGAAATTTAATTGAGCTATCTCTCGTTGTGATCTAATTAATAAGTTACGACTAAATTTATCTCCAGGTATCGTTCTAATCTCACGACGAATAACAAAGTCTTTTGTTTTTTCGTTACCAGCAATACGAATTGTTTTAATAGTTGCTTGCGGACCTTCCACCACTCTAATTTCAAAATCTATGGTATCATTATATACAGCGGTTTCCACTGGATCTACTCTGAAAAATAAATAACCATCATCTTGGTACAAGGCGCTTACATCTCCCCCTTCTGCTGTGGGTGTTTTACCTAATTTGTTAAATAAAGTTTCTCTATTATAAATCTCTCCTTTCTTAATATTTAAAATAACAGATAAAATTGAATCTGAATATTTGGTATTCCCTCTCCAATTAATATTTCCAAAATAATATTTATGACCTTCCTTTAATTGTACATCTATATTTAAATTGCCACCTGCATTATGATACACGGTATCTTTTTCAATAACAGCGTCTCTAAAACCTAATGAATTGTAATAATTCAATAAATTTTCTTTACTCTCTTCATATTTTTTTTCATTGAACTTGGCAGAAGAAAGAGAGAGTCTAATGTAGGGATTTAAAATTTTTCTTGTTTTCGTAAAAGTTAAAAAACCCTTTTCAGACATATATTCTTCGAAAGTATAAGGATTTGTTTTAACAATGATGGGCTTATCGTTAATAGGAAATAAAGTCATTCTGGATTTTTCGTGAATTTCTTTCAAACTTTTTTTAAGCTTTGTCTCGTCCACTTTATTCCCACCAAAATTTATATTGTTAATTCTTACTTTAGGTCCTTTGTCAATTACAAAATCTAATAATAAATTATTTTTTCTGGCAGGGTCTTTACGCTCTTTAATAGTTACTTTAATATCCTGAAAACCTTTTTCTGCATAATATTTTTTAATACCATCAATAGCAGTAATTTTCATATTATCAGTAATGACCCTATTAGGCGTTAAGCCAGTTTTACCAGACAATTCATCTATATCCGATTTTTTTACCCCTAAAAAAGTAAACTTAGAAAGTCGGGGTCTTTCAGTAACATTAATTTCAACATCAATTTCTTTGCCCACTAAATCTGTCAAATAAATACTTACATCACTAAAATAATTTTGATCCATTAATTTGTGGATAGACTTTGCAAAATTATCGCCCCCTGGAATGGTAACTTCATCTCCTATATTTAAAGTAGAAAGGGATAGCAATAAGTTCTCATCAAAATTTTCATTACCCACTACTTTGATGTTTCGAATTTTATATTTAGAAGGTGTTTTTTGGTTAAAAATATTGATCAGTTTAACATTAATTTGAGACACCGAATCTTTAGCAGGGGCGTCCTGGGCATAAGAAGTCGAATTCAATAAAAGAACCAATACTGACCCTATAAAAAAAAGGAGGAATTTATGCATCTGCTAAGCGGCTAAACATTTAGAATTTTAAAAGTGTCGCAAATTACTCGTAATAATTGAAAGTCTTTGTTAAAAGTGGAAATAAACATATTATTTTTTTTCTTCATTCAATTGAATTTGACCACTGGTTTTGCCAAATCTACGCTCTCTGGATTGGAATTCTACAATGGCTTTTACTAGATCTTCTTTTCTAAATTCTGGCCATCTTATATCACTAAAATACAATTCTGCATAGGCCAATTGGTATAATAAAAAATTACTAATACGATATTCCCCACTAGTACGAATCATTAATTCAGGATCGGGAAAGTCTTTGGTAGCAAGGGATTCAGACAATGTCGCTTCTGTTATTTGATCCACTTGCAGGGTACCTTGTTGTACTTTAGTGGCTATATTTTTTGTGGCTTCCACTAATTCCCATCGACTGCTATAACTTAGGGCTACTATTAGGGTGAGTCCTGTATTTTGAGCTGTTTGAGCAGTGGCGTTTTCTAGGGCTTGTTTTGCGTGAGGGGGTAGTAAATTTAAATTACCAATAAAGCGAAGTTTGATGTTGTTTTTATGTAAATCAGGTACTTCCTTGGCAATAGTATCAACAAATAAGGTCATTAGACCTGTTACTTCCTCCTGGGGCCTTTCCCAGTTTTCTGTGCTAAAAGCATAAAGGGTAAGGTATTGAATTCCAATTTCAGTAGCCGCTTCCACTACTTTTCTTACACTTATAACCCCTTGATAATGACCAAATAAACGATCCTGGCCTTGTTCTTGTGCCCATCTCCCATTCCCGTCCATTATGATAGCTATATGTTGGGGCAACTTGCTTAGATCCAGGTTTTCCATGGTGCGAAAATATGAAAATAACTAGCTTATTTACGTTTAAAAAAACCAAATAAACCCTTGTTTCCAGCTTTTTTACTAGAATTAGACTCTTTGCTTGAATTATTGTTTCTTTTGGCTTTAGGCCTGGGGTCGGGGCCATAAATTTTTAAAAGATTATAGGTAAGCCCCAATTTGGCTGAAAAGAATTGATCTTTTCCAGAAGCACTTGGCTGGTAAACCAAATGATCAATGGGATTGGTATAGGAATGGTTGTCGGCAAAATGATCCAATGAATCAGTATTGGTAAAACGATAAGTAAATTCAGCAAAAAGATTAAAGGAGCCTGCAATATTATACTTGAAACCTAGATTGATAGGTGCTGTAATTATAGAAGAAGGCATTTTATTAGGTGCGTTAGAGGCATCTTTCAAAGCAGTCATATACCCCAATCCAATTCCTAAATACGGCGTGAATCGAAAATTTTTATTGCCATTAATAAATCTTAAAAAATATAATTCACTCATTAAACTATATTCCTGAAAAGTAGTTTTAAAATATAACCCTCTTGCTTTCACATAGGCATTTATATCTTTACTAGTAAGAGTATCTAAGGCGCCCAATGGAATAGTCTCATAGTTAAGTCTTAGACCTACATAATCGTTTAATTGCTTTTTATAAAATACTCCATAGTTCCAAGCAAGAAATTGTAATTGAGGTGCTATATCTCCATTGTAAGAAGCCTGCCCTGCAAATACACCTAGTTCACCCTTGTTTTCAAATAATTGAACATATTGTGCGCGCGAATGCACACTTATGAATAAAAGAAAAGATAAGTAAATACAAAATTTACGCATATGCTAATTTCTTTTATCCAAGCCCCAAGTGAGCTTTGTTCTTAAAGTAGTCAAATAGCTATTCTCATTGAGTCTTATGAAATTCACAGAGAAAGATTCTCTTTTAATAGCTAACTGTATATTTTTGGGTACAATTTCTTTTCTTGCATCTAGAGAACATATTAATTCTTCTGTTCTACCTTCCATTTCAAATGAAATAACAGAACTATCTGGCACAACTATAGATCGTACATTTAAATTATGGGGTGCTACCGGTGTAATTACAAAACTTGCAGAATCTGGAAATAAAATAGGTCCATTGCAACTCATATTATAACCAGTTGAACCTGTTGGCGTAGCCACAATAATGCCATCGGCCCAATATGAATTTAAAAATTCTCCATTTAAATAAGTATGAATTTTTATCATCGGAGAAGTATCTCTTTTATGAATCGCAAATTCATTTAATGCATAGGGGGAAGTTCCAAAAATGGAAGGACTAGCATCTAAATGTAATAATGTTCTTTTTTCTATTACATAAGTTCGATTCACTAAAGCCTCCACCATTATACTTAATTCATCTTTTGAAATGGTAGCTAAAAAACCAAGTCTTCCATAATTAATCCCCAAAATAGGAATTTGACTATTTCCCACCAGGGTAACAGCATCTAGTACAGTACCATCTCCTCCTAAACTAATTAAACAATCGATACTATCTTGAAGACCCGAGAAGGAACTAAAAGCAATTAAAGGTTCTTTGCCTGCTGCAGCTTTAAGATTAAATTTATCTAGTAATTCTTGATATACATAAATACTAACAGCATATTTATTCAACGCATCAAATAAAGCTTGCAATGATTGCTGCTGATCAATATCAACACCTCTACTATATATGGCTACTTTCATTCTTAGAATTTAAAAATTAAAGGCTCCGTGCAAATATAAACCTTTGTTCCCAAGCTGATTCAAGCTATAATCAATTTTTAAGACAAAATCATAAATACTAATAATATCCATACCTATACCCGCTGTTCTTAGTAGCGTATTCGTAAGTCGATTCCCAGCTTGCGGCTGCTCATTATACACATAACCCAATTGTGTAAATGCTTTTACCCAAAATTGATATTTTATAAATGGCAGTCTTTTTTTCAAAATTAAATTTTTCACATTCATAGTTCCTAAAGAGTGCTGCCAAGAGGCTTTAAAAATAGAAGCGGCATTTCCCTCTACAACATAATATTCCAACCCGCTCATTTGTAAATTACCATAGCCTAATAATTTATTATCGGTATAATTATTATTCGGTAAAAATTTTACCAAAGAATTAGATTCCAACAAAACAAAATTATTTTTAGAAAAAGGCCGGGCCCATATTTTTCTTAATTGAAGCGAAGTGAGATTACTATTTTTAGAAAATCTTTGATACCAAGAAATGTCGGTGGACTGCCCCTTGGTGGGATACGCATTATAATCGAAATGTAGTTGGGTATAAGAAACAGCAGCTTCCACATATGAAAATGTTTTTTGAAGGCTGGGTAAAAAAGAAGGTTGCATTAAAAAAGCAGAATCGCTAATTTCATTTTTACCAAAGCCTGCTTGAAAACTATACCTTTCATATAAATTAGGTCGATACAAAACAGTAGCATTAGTTCTGTATCCTTTTTGAATGATATCTTGCGTTTTATAAAAAATTTGTTTATCTAATTGAGTAGCAATATTTATTTCTTTTTGAGTAAAACTTTGCCAACCAAAAGATACTCCATATCGTAATTTTTTATCAATAAAAGGTATTTGATATCTAAGCAAAGATTGTTGAGTATAGCCCGTTATAAAAGCAGCGGTGAGTTTATCATTGTTACCTGAAACATTGGCCTGCCTTACACTTACTCCATAATTCACTCTATCTAAACTTCTATTTTGTTCATTCCACCATTGATTAAAATTTCGGTCTACCCATCTAAAATAAGGTATGGGAAATAAATACCATCTTTCACTTACTTTTATTTTAATAAGCACTTGGGCACTATCAATAAATTGCGAACGAACACTTACTTGTTCAAATAAAGCAGTATTAAATAATTGTTGTTCTGCGGTAGTATCTAAAATAGCTAAAGAGTCTTTGGGAATATTATCGCCTTGATGATAAGGCAACTCTCTTAAAATAATATAGGATTTAGTTTTTTTATTTCCTTCAATTTGAATGGAACTAATTTTTATTTGCGCCGAAACAAAATTGGAAAAAATTAAAAAATTAAATACTAGGAATACAAATTTTACTTTATTACACATCTAAATAGTTCATTAAATGATGGTAATGACTTTCTATATCATTGTGCATAGGCGATTTGCCAAAATAATGAAGCACTTGATAATCATAACGCTCAAAAGTTGCAATAATAGCTGAAGCTTCTTCTTGATTAATTCTTAGCGTAATAATCATTGCCCCTGTGGTTTCATCAAATAAACTATTTAATTGTAATATTTGAGCATTATTAGTTTCTACCAAGCGGCTCATTTCTGCTAAAGAATATTGATAAGGTGAAATGGAAAGTACCAAAATGGCTCCATTTTGTGCAGCCCCTATAAATCGAGTAGTGTTTTCATTTAATATTTTCTGAGTAATCACACCTATACACTCTTTTTGGTCATTTAACACAGGCAGTAAAGAAAGTTCGTGTTTAGAAAACAATTCTAAAGCTTTAGTGAAATGTTCTTTTCCATTCACTGCAATAGGGAGTATTTCATCTGCTCTTTGAGCCATTGTCTGGTCTAAGGCCATATCTAATACCCACTCTTTAGAAACTAGGCCCATAAAATAATCATCTTTTACAATAGGTAAATGTTGTACTTCATAATCTTCCATACACTGTAAAACAAATGAGGCAGTATCTTCTAAACGAAGCATAGGGAAACCTTTGATAGCTAGTTGATGTGTAAGCATTAGATAGTTATTTTGGTAGAGAAGCTAAAAAGTTTTCTAAAATGGTATTAAACTCAGTAGGCACTTCCATCATAGGAGCGTGGCCACATTTATCTATAAAATGTAATTGACTATTAGGAATTAATTTTTTAAATTCTTCAGCTACAAAAGGGGGAGTAACTATATCATTTTTACCCCAAATTAATAAAGTGGGTTGTTGAATTTGATTCAACTCTTCTCCTAAGTTATTACGAATAGCACTTTTAGCTAAAGCAATTATTTTAATTACTTTCAATCTATTGCGGGTAATTTCAAAAACCTCATCCACTAAAGCTGGTGTAGCAATGGCAGGATCATAAAAAGTTTGTGCTGTTTTATTTTTGATATATTCATAATCGCCTCTTTTAGGATAACTATCGCCCATAGCATTTTCAAATAAACCGCTACTTCCTGTAAGAATGAGAGATTTTATTTTTTCTGGATGCTTTAAAATATAAACCAGCGCTACGTGGCCTCCTAAAGAATTACCCAATAAATGAATGTTAGTGTAATTTTTATGTTCAATAAAAGCAGCAATATGTTTTTGTAAACCCGATACCGAAGTATGTAAAATGTCTAAATCAAATAAAGGTAAAATGGGCACCACTACTTTATAGTTATGTCTGAATTTTTCTATTAAGTCTGAAAAATTACTGAGGGCCCCAAAAAGTCCGTGACAAAGCATTAAGGTTTCCCCTTCTCCCACTTCTACATATTCAAACTTCCCCTCCTTAATAATTTGATACTCCATAAATGATAAATCTTTTGACGATGTACTGATGTGTTAAAGGTAGTTAATTCATAGTAAAAACTAGTAAAGCAAAGAGATCCTAAAAATATAGTACTTGAATAAATAACAATTTGTTAACCTATTAAGAATCAATCTATTTTAATAGAAAAGGGACTATTTAAAAGGAGTGGAAAAACTAGCCATAGTTGATTTTATAGAGGGCATCCATAGAGATGCTTTTTCTAAACAATATGGCCACCATTGTTGAAGATAGGAATAGCTATAAGACTCTTTCATTTCAGCCGCTTGTACAACACCTAGTATTTGTAAAAAATAAACGATGGCGCTTAATATTGTAAAATATATAAAACCATATAAAAGAAGGCCCATTAATTTATTCAACCAACCTAGTAATAACCATTCAGCGGTTTGTTGTAAAAGACCTGAAATAAATTTTAATAAAATAAGTACGCCCACTACAATCATTAAAAAGGAAATAAAAGGTAACCAGTGAGAAGCTATCTTAGTATGTTCTTTTAAAATACTTGATACCCAACCTGCAAATTGAAAAGCCAATAGCAAGCCTATCATTAAAGAAAAAAATGAAATGACTGCTTTTATAAATCCACTTCTATAGCCTTGCAAAACTGCAATTATAAATAGGGTGCCCGTGAGTATATCTAACCACATACACTAAGCACTTAATAAAGTTTTAGCAATGGCAGCAATCACTTTACCGTCTGTTTGACCCGCTAATTGTTTAGTAGCCATTCCCATTACTTTACCTAAATCTTGTGGGCCTGAAGCTCCCAATTGTGTAATGATTGCTTGCACTGCTGCTTTTACTTCTTCTTCACTTAAGGAAGCAGGTAAAAATTTTTCTATCACTGCAATCTCTTCCGATTCTTTTGCGGCTAAATCTGGTCTATTTTGTTGTTCAAAAATGGCTAAAGAATCTTTTCTTTGTTTCACTAATTTCTGCAAAAGTTTTAATTCAGTTTCAGCTGTAATAGTACCATTGGCCCCTGGCTCAGTTTTTGCTTTTATAATTTCTGCTTTAATAGCTCTTAATCCTCTTAACAAAGCTTCATCTTTGTTTTTCATTGCGTCTTTCATTAAAGACATTACTTCATTTTCTAAAGACATAATTGTATTATTTATTATTTTCTGAAAGTTGACTGGCTCTAAATTTTGTATAAAAAGTTTTGGCAAATTCCTTAAATTCATTGGATAAAGCTTCATCTTGCGTAGCCCTCAAATAGGTATCACTCATTCCCATTAAATTTTGGTAAAAAAAATCAGCCATTTCATCTACCATCATTTCTTTGGTCCATAAGTCTATGCGCAAAGCAGTTTTATCGGTAGGATCCCAAAAAGTAAGCATCATAGCGCGCGCATTTTGTGCTTCTGTAGCGGTGCTATCTGTTGCTGACCATTGAATATTTTGAGGAATTTTCTGTTCGTCTAATCCTATTTGAACTTGAATACTTGACTGATGCATATTAAAAATTTGAACAACAAAAGTACAAATTAATTACATAAGAAACTTATGCGCTCTTATGCGAGAGGGGTACTAAGACACTGGCCAATTGCTTTGTTTGAGCATATAAATGATGTAACCATTCTTTCGCTTGTTGTGCCCTTGTTTGTCGGTACTGCTCATCTTTATAATAAAGTTTAAAATGATTAGACAATGCTCCTTTTTGTGCAAAAGAAAACCACTCACCTGCCCCCGTCCAAGCTGAAACTATAGGCTGCTGTTGACCCATAGGGGTATTAATGAGTAAAGGAATATTATATTGAATCGCTATTTCCATTAATATAGCTTTATCAAAATAAGTGCCATTGAAGGTGATAGCATAAGTGGCTGCTATCCAACTCATCTCTAAATCTTTAATACTCTTAATAATTACAGAATCTTTAAAAGTGTAGCCTGATATTAATTTATTGGCTTGCCAAACCGCTAATTCATTTTCAAAAATAAAAACAAGGGCCATATTGGTTTGTTGCCATTTTTTAAAAACAGAAAACTCCTTAAGCATATCCACAAAATTTTCTAAAGGCTGAAAAGCCAAAAAATAATGAGCGCCTTCTGTTAATTTATTTTTGGCAGCAGCTAACTCCACCCAATCAATATGGGCGACAGTTGAAGTAGGTAAATAGGCAGTTTTAATTTTAGTATTATATTTTTTATAATATTTTACTAAAAAATCAGAAGCCCAATCGTTGATAGCATAAGTGGCCTTTGATTTTTGAATAAATTTTTTATACGCATTTTGCAGTGCCCATTTTTTGAAAAAAGAAATAGGCGAAGAACTAGTAGCAGGGCTTAAAGGAATAAAATATTGTGCAATAGAGGCATCAACATTAAGTGTTGCTCCAAAATGAAAAATAATAGGCTGTGAAAGTTCCCCCATTAATTTTTTTGCCTCTAGTGCAGTTTTATACTGAATCGTAACTCTTTTTGCACTTTGGAGGGGACTGCCCACTACATATATATGAATGCCTGGAATACTTTGTCCTAGTTCAATGATATCCAATACCTTTTGGTTAAGGATAAGCTGTGGTACATCAAATTGAGAACTATTAAGTATAAACAAATGCATTCGCAAAAATAGGTCATACTTAACAATTTATCCACCAATCATTTACCCAGCTTAGTTGCTATTCATTGTCCCCTAACTTTGTTCTATGGCAAAAAGCTTGCATCAACTTGACTTATTTGGGCTAGAAGCTAAAATAAAGTCTTCCACTACTGAAAATACTCCCACATTTGAGGTATTAACTAATGTAGAAAAAATAGAAACTAGTAGTTTGAACGAAGAAATATTACCTACTGTTTCAAGAACCCCTATGTCATTTTCAACAACGGCTTCTGTAAGTAAAAGAGGAAGAAAATCATTTGCCTCTATGGATGAAGAAATACATACTTTAAATATTCCTTCTTCAGAAGAATTGGTTAAAAAATTATACTACCCCATTGGTGAAGTAGCTACTTGGTTTAATGTAAATGCTTCTTTAATTAGATATTGGGAAAAAGAATTTAAGCAATTACAACCCAGAAAAACCAGAAAAGGAGATCGATTATTTAGAGCCCAGGACATTGAATTTTTGCGACAACTTTATTATTTACTACGCGAAAAAAAGTATTCTATTGAAGGTGCTAAAACCTACTTAAAAAATAATAAAGAAAAAGCTGAAAAAAATAGTGCTTTATTAAATAGTTTAAAAAATATAAAGCAATTCTTAGTATCTCTTAAAGAAACTCTTTAAATAGTTTCAATAGTTGTAATAGTCCTTTGCACCACTACTAATAAAATTAGTTTAAGCCTGAGTGGCAAATAAAATTTTATTTTCATTAGCATAGCTAATGGCCATCACATTTATTTTTTCTTTCAACGCTAAAAATTCTTGCAAGCTTAATTGCATACTCACCAAGCATTCCATATGTAAGATGTGAAATTGTTTTCCAGCCTCTGAAACATACACCATTACATTAGAAACGGAAGCTAGCGCTGAGCACTGGGTTCTCAAATATTGACTAAAAGCTGCCAATTCTTGTGCAGAAGTAGTTACGTGTAATTGTAAGTCTAATTCAATTTTTCGGTCTGTTCTTAAACTTATATTATCTACAATGGTATCTACCATTTGCTTATTGGGCACAGATATATAGGTTTTATCTTGGGTACGAATGCGGGTACTTCTAAGACCAATTTTTTCTATGGTGCCTGTAAAATTATTTACTTTCACTAAATCACCAATGGTAAAAGGCTTATCAAAGAAAATAATAAATGAAGCAATAATATTTTCCAAGCTCTCTCTCATAGACAATGCCACGGCGGCACCCACAATGCTTAAGCTGGTAACTAAATTGCCAATATTTTCATTAAATACATAATGTAGAATTAATAAAAAACCAATGATGTATAAAATTACTTTAAAGAAATCTCTGAAAAATAATACCAACTGATCATCAGATTGATCTTTGGTGAGTTTGGCTTTTTCTTCTAAAACTATTGCTACAAACTCGAGTGTTCTTAAACAAACACGAATAAATAAAATAATAAAAAATAATTTCACCACCGCTTCAACCACCACTTGAAGCGTTAATTTGTATAAATGTATATTCCACTCTGCAGGAAAATGTAATTCATAGAGGGCTATTACCGCTACCAAATAAATTAAAAATTGTTCAATAGGAATGACCAGACGGTGAACGTGGCTTTTTCTTAAATCAGAATGATTCTTTTTATCAATCCAAGTATAAATGATGCTTGCAATAAAACGAGAAATAAACCTTTTCACTACCAATGACACTATAAATATGGTAGCAATAATAATATAGCTGCGTAAGGAATTATTTAAATATTGTTCATCTAAATTCATCATACATTATTAATGGGTGACTCTTCTTTCCAAGCAACTAATTGCATCGTATTTCCATCAAAAACACCATAGGTATTGCTTCTTAACCAATCCCCTAAATTGATATATCGACTCGTTTCATTAATAGCAATATCTAATGGATAATGTCTATGACCAAAAATAAAATAATCTGCTGGTATTTCTTTTACTTTTTGTTTTGAATATATTATTAACCATTCTTTGTCCTCTCCCATAAATACTTCATCAGAAGTGCCTGTCTTTGCCCTACTTTTACTACTAAAGTAATTCGCTATGGGTATACCCATATCTGGATGCAACCATCCAAACAGCCATTGGCATATAGGATTGGTAAATATTTTCTTTAAAAATTTATAGCCATTATCTCCCGGACCTAATCCATCTCCGTGTCCTATAAAAAACTTTTTCTGTGCAAAATTAAAAACTTGAGGTTCGAAATAAACCTTGGCATTGAATTCAGTGGTGAAATAATTTTTCATCCATAAATCGTGATTGCCTGTAAAAATATGAAGCTCTATATGAGCATCAGACAAATCGGCCAAACATCCTAAAAGTCTTACAAAACCTTTGGGAACCACAGTAGCATATTCAAACCAAAAATCGAAGATATCTCCTACAATGAATATTGCAGCGGCGTCTTTTTTAGCATTTTGTAAAAAACGCACAATTCTCTTTTCGCGTAAAAGACTTTGCTCTTCATTAGGGGCCCCTAAATGAAAATCTGATAGAAAATAAATTTTTTTACCTGGCACCCATTGCATGTAGTAAATAATTTAAATGATGAAGGTTGCTGTAATAAAGTTACTAATCTAATAACTTATCTACTAAAAAACAGTACACTTCTTTGGGCCCGTGTACCCCCACCACCAAAGTTTTTTCGATATCGGCTGTTCGACTAGGACCTGTGGCAAAACTAATCATAGAGGGTAACATATCTGATTCTGCTTTAAATGAGGCTAAACTATCACTCAGATCAAAAACTAATTGATGCGTATAAGCAATACAAATATGAATAGGTGCGTACACACTTGAAGTTCTTCCACTCAATTGTTGACTACTAAGTACAATAGTACCTGTTCTTGCAATTAAATGATCACATAAAGTTATGGCAGCATCGCAACCAGCTAAATCATCGGTAGTGACAGGATCAAAACTAAATTCTTTCATATCATCCAACCATCCTGTTTCCCTTGAATAAATTTTCTCCCATTTTTGGGAATGTATAAGTTTTCCTAATTGTTGAGCTAGTTCTGCCTCGTCGCTACAATAAACAAACTTGCCTAATAATTCTGTGAATTTTTGCGCAAAGCCAATAGCTAATTCTTGTTCTGTAGGAATAAAAATGGGTTTGTCTGCAATTTGATCAGGAAAAGGAACTGCCACAGGCTTTTCTAAAGCTTGTTTTATTTTTTGTAAAATTTTAGTTTTCGCTCCTTGTGATTGCATCAAAATAATTTCTAAGCTTAGGAAAGTGTTTTATGTAGTGGTAGAATTTTGTGAAGCGTCAAAAGAAGAATTTGCTGTAGTTTCGGAAGTTACAGATGCTTCGGAATCTTTTGAAGTTTCAGATACTTCTGAAGTTTTTTGTTCCGCAGTCTTTTCTTCTGTTTCAAGACTAACTACTTTTTCTTCTTCATAAGGCCTTCTACCAATTAAAGCTTCTACATCACTTTTATGTAAAACTTCTTTATCTAATAATTCTTTAGCTAATTTTTCTACTTCTGCTTTCTTTAAAGTGAGCAAGTCTAATGTGCGGCGATAAGCAGCATCAATCATTTTACGCACTTCTTCATCAATTATTTTTCCCGTCTCTTCACTAAATGGTTTTTGAAAAGCATTTTCCTGACTTGGATCGTAGAAACTTATATTACCAATTTTATCGTTCATTCCATAAGTGGTCACCATAGAATAAGCCATTCTAGTAATTTGTTGTAAATCATTAGAGGCACCGGTAGATATTTTTCCAAAGAAAATTTGTTCAGCCGCGCGACCTCCAAGTGTCATACACATTTGATCAGTTAATTGTTCAATGGTATATAAGTATTGCTCTTTGGGTGTATACTGCGCATATCCCAAGGCAGCAGTACCTCTAGGAACAATGGTTACTTTTAATAAAGGATACGCGTGTTCTAAGAACCAACCACAAATAGCGTGACCAGCTTCGTGGTAAGCAATCACTTCTTTTTCTTCTTTTGAAATAATTTTATTTTTCTTTTCTAAGCCGCCAATAACTCTGTCAATAGCGTCTTGAAAATCTTTCATCTCTACATCGCTCTTTCCTTTTCTAGCTGCAATTAAAGCCGCTTCATTACACACATTAGCTATATCAGCACCTGCAAAACCTGGTGTTTGTTCAGCCAATTTATGAACATCTAAATTTTCTGAAACCTTTAATGGACCTAAATGCACTTTAAAAATTTCTTCGCGTCCTTTTACATCAGGACGATCAATTGAAATTTGACGATCGAAACGACCTGGTCTTAATAAAGCAGAGTCTAATACATCGGGGCGATTGGTAGCTGCCAATATAATAATACCGGTGTCACCACCAAATCCATCCATCTCCACCAATAATTGGTTCAAAGTATTTTCTCTTTCGTCATTACTCATCATCGCATTTTTTCCACGAGCACGACCAATAGCATCAATCTCATCAATAAAAATTATACAAGGTGCTTTCTCACGCGCTTGCTTAAATAAATCACGAACCCTACTAGCACCCACACCTACAAACATCTCCACAAAATCGGATCCACTTAAACTAAAGAAAGGTACTTGCGCCTCTCCTGCCATAGCTTTTGCTAATAAAGTTTTACCTGTACCGGGCGGGCCCACAAGTAATGCACCTTTAGGAATTTTACCTCCAAGGGCTGTATATTTTTTGGGTTGTTTTAAGAAGTCCACAATTTCCATCACTTCTTCTTTGGCTTCTTCTAAACCTGCAACATCAGCGAAAGTTATATTTACTTTAGTGCCGCCTTTTTCAAATAAAGTAGCTTTAGATTTTCCTACATTAAATATGCCACCAGGACCACCGCCACTTCCAGAACCTCCTCCCATCTTACGCATAAGTAAAATCCAAACTACAACAATGAGCACCAAAGAAAATATGGTATTGGCAATAGGACCAAACCACTCTCCTTCCTTCACTGCATTTTGAGGAACTTCTTGAATATTTTTTTGTTCATAAAATTTTTGAAGTCTTTCATTAAAACTATTCCAGTCGGTCACACTAAATTCAAATAAAGGCACCCCTTTAATTTTTGATTTATCAATTTTGCGTTTTAATTTTTGAACATAAAAATCTTTATCAATACTATCGGGTTTGATATACACACGAACCAATTCTTTATTTTGAATTAAGTCAATTTTTTCTACATCTCCTCCGCTTAACATTACTTGTTTAAATTCAAGTTCTGTGGTGGTTAAAATATCGGGAGCAGTTTGAAAAAAACGAGCAGACAATAAGGAAATAGCTATTAATCCGTAAATCCAATAAATATTAAATTTCGGCATTTTGGGTCCATCGTTCAAAGGAGATCCTTTTTTCTTATTATTATCTGGTATCATCGGTAACTATTAATAAACAAATTTTTTAATAAATGGTTTAAAGGTCGTGCATTTTAGTATCTGCATCACTCCACATATCTTCCAATTGATAAAAGCGTCTTGCTTCAGGATGCATTACGTGTACGACTATATTTATGTAATCTATCAATAACCATTGAGCTGTATTTTTTCCTTCACTTTTATAAGGAATTTCACCACATTTAGTTTTGACTTCCAATTCAACAAAATCAGCAATGGCTTTTAATTGGGTGGTATTATTGGCTTCACAAATAATAAAAAAATCACTGGTAGACTCTGGAATCTTTTTTAAATCTAAACTTAAAATATTTGTACCCTTTTTGTCTTGTATAGCTTGTATAATTGTTTTGAAAATTTTTGAGCTGCGGGTAAGTTGTAAGACCGAAGATTTTTTACGATTTTTTAGGGCAGAAAGAGGTTCCAATGATATTTTATTTATTTATTAAATGCTTATAGTTAAAACAATTTAGGTATCTAAAATGAATCTAAACTAACTTTACAAAAATAGCAATTCTTTGTTACCTGCCACACCAAATATCCTACTTGGAGCGCCGCTCATCGAACTTACTAGTATTCCTAGTACCAATAGTTATGCCAGGGAACAAGTTCAACAAGGTTTGGCCTTATCTGGCAGTTGTTATACTGCTGAGTTTCAAAGTGCTGGAAAGGGCCAACACGGTCGTGTTTGGGAAAGTGAAAAAGGGAAAAACCTACTTTCCACCTATGTTTTAGAGCTAAAGCAGTTAAAAACCGATAAAATTTGGACCCCGGCCGATCAAATGGCCTTTTCTGCAGCCATTGCCCTAGGCTGCCAGGCTTTTTTTTCAAAATTTGCGGGAGATGAAACCAAAATCAAAAAGCCTAATGATATTTATTTTCGTGACAGAAAGGCAGGAGGTATACTTATAGAAAACCTAGTAAGAGGTAATGTTTGGACCTGGTCCATCATAGGTATTGGGATGAACATCAATCAAAGTTCTTTTTCATCAGTAGCAACGAATCCTATTTCTTTGCAAGAAATAACCAACAAAGTTTGGGAGATAAAAAAATTGCAAGAACATTTAAGTGAAGCATTAACAAAAGCATTGCAAGATTGGTTAAGCAAAGGAGATGAAAAAACTATAGAAGCTTTTAACAATTTATGTATTGAAATAAAATAATGTAAAATGAGTATCAAATTAACAGCACATTCCAAAGGGGGTGGTTGTGGATGTAAAATTTCACCTGCTATACTTTCTGAAATATTAGCATCACATAATGTAGGCGCCAAAAACAAGGTTAAAAATTTATTAGTAGGAAATGATAGTAGAGATGATGCCGCCGTATATCAATTAGATGATACAACCGCAATGATAAGTACTACCGATTTTTTTATGCCTATTGTAGATGATGCATTTTCTTTTGGACAAATTGCTGCAGCGAATGCCATTAGCGATGTTTATGCAATGGGGGGCAATCCCATTTTTGCATTAGCGGTATTGGGTTGGCCCCTCGCTACTCTACCTGCAAGTGAAGCTGCAAAAGTAATGGAGGGAGCGCGCAAAACTTGTACTGAAGCAGGAATTGTAATAGCGGGTGGACATAGTATAGATAGTCAAGATCCTATTTTTGGTTTAGTAGTCAACGGCTTAGTAGCTATAGAAAATTTAAAAAGAAATGATACTGCAAAAGCAGGTGATGTATTATTATTAACCAAACCATTAGGTGTGGGCATTATGGCCACTGCACAAAAAAGAGCAGTATTAACAGAGGATGATTTACAACTTTTAGTACAACAACTCACTACTATTAATAAAGCGGGAGCTGCCTTAGGAAAAATGAAAGAAGTGCACGCAATGACGGATGTTACTGGTTTTGGATTGATAGGACATTTAACAGAAATGATGCAAGGCAGTCAGTTATCTGCCGATATTCATTACAATGCTATTCCTATTATACCGGCTGTAAGAAATTATATGGCTCAAAAAACTATACCTGGAGCAACGGCCCGTAATTGGAACTCTTGTAGTGAGGGCGTTGTTTTAGATAATACAGTAAATGCTGAAGAAGCGAAATTATTATTACCCGATCCACAAACCAATGGAGGTTTATTAATAGCAGTGGCACCAAGTGCCTTAAAAGAAGTTCAAACTATTTTACAAGAATTTGGCATTGCTTATACCACACCTATTGGAGAATGTACTATAGCTAAAGAAAAAAGAATTTATATTCATTAGGCCTTATTTATTCAAAAATAAGATGGCCTTTATTTTTTATTTGATCGGGTGTTAATTCTGCCACCAATTGCACCCCTTTAATGCCTCTGACGGTTTGTAAGATATCGTTTACTTTTTCATCTTCAATCCACTCTCCTTTGATCCACCAAATAAAATCCATATGTTTTAATTCTGGTAATAAATATTCACCATCGAATTGATTATGGTACACAAAATGATGAATAGAAGTATTGGGCTCATTGCCTTCATACATTGAAAAATAATAAGTTCTATTTTTTCTTTTTAAGGCAATTTCGTGATTGGGATTAAATCTAAATTCAAAACCCATATATTGATTCAACAAAATACAGAATTGATAATTTTTTATAGGTGCTGTAATACCCAGTAGGCGCGTGCCTTCAAAATCACTTTCGTTAATAGCGTCTTGATCTAAAATTAATTTACTACTCACCTCATATTTATTTAAAAAACAATATCTGCTTTTAATTCATCGGCGCCTCTTTTATACACTAGCACTGTCTTATCTCCTTTTTTAAATTTAGAAAGTGCTTGCATATAACTCATCACATCTACTAATTTATATTCTCCTAATTGTAATAAAACATCACCCCCTTTAAGACCTAATTTTTCTCCTAGCTTTCCTTGACTAGTTCCTTCTATTCTCACCCCCGCGCCTGTGAAAGCGTAGTCGGGCATCACTCCTAAGCTCACTGTAAATTTAGTGCTTCGGCCCATAGCCGCTTCTCTAGTTTTTAGAAAATCTAATTTACCCAAAGCGTCGGTGGCTTTAATAATAGATGCAACATATCTTATAATTTGACCCTCGGCTTCATAATTTATTTTATCCCAATCATCACTTGCTTTATGGTAATCGCTATGGCTGCCTGTAAACATAAATAACACTGGCATATCTTTTCTATAAAAGCTAGCGTGGTCACTAGGACCTGAACCTGCGCTATCATAATGTGTGATTAATGAATGTTGCACATTGGCTAAAATTGTTGACCACTGAGAAGAAGTACCATATCCTCCCACAGTTAATTTTCTAGCAGTATCATAGCGCCCTATCATATCCATATTAATCATATAATTAAAATCACCGTTATAAGTAGGATGTTCTAACCAATATTTACTTCCTAATAAACCTAACTCTTCACCGGAAAAATGTAATATTAAATAGTTATTATGCGCGGGCGATTTTTTTTGTAAAATTTTAGCTAACTCAATTAAACCCGCCGTACCACTGGCATTATCATCGGCACCATTTCGAATACTATTATTAACATCTAATGCATTATGGTCTTCATTGTACCCTAAATGATCTAAATGAGCCCCTAGAATAACTGTTTGAGCTGCGTGGTTATCAATAAAAGCAGCCACATTATGAGCTGTTCTTGTAGCGTGCTCAAATTCAATACTAGCTTCAATTTCATAAGTACTTAATTCATCACTAAAATATTTTGAAAAACCTTTTTTAGTAAAATAAATAACGGGCAGGCTAAGCGCTTTAGTAGTATCGTATTTATAAAATTGAATATTGTCCACGAGTTTACCACTATTATATAAAAATAAAGCAGTGCCCCCTTTTTGTTTTGTTTCTTTAGTAGTGCTAAGCAACCATTCATTGATATCAAAATGAGGATTGCTCGCATTTTCTTCCAAAACATCATTTACATCTTTAAACCAAACTTGACCATTTTCGTGCAAAGCAATAGAAGCCATTGATTTGATTTTTCCTGAACCACTATTTGAAATAGGAAAAAAAGCATCGTCTAATAAAAGCGCTTGTTGATTAATTTTTATAAAAGAGCTAGCGGTTAATTTCTTTCCTTCATCTATAGGAAAGCTTTGAATATACCCATTCGTACCCGCAGGTTGTATTTTAGCTTTTTGATATTGAGTAATGATATAGTCTACTGCTTTTTGTTCACCCGCAGTTCCAGCACGACGCCCTTCCAATTCATCACTGGCTAAAAATTTAATATGATTTTCTAAATTTTGAATAAGTTGTTTATCGGCTCTTTTCAGTATTTGAGCATTCAAAAAATGGGGAACTAAAACCACTAAAAACAAAGTAAGTCTACGCATAGATGTCAAATTAAGCCACAAAGTTAAATAAAGCAGGGAGCAAATAATCATCCACATTCAAATTTGGTATGATTTTTATCATAAAAGGCCCTGCTCTCAATTTCTAATTTCGTAAACCTCTGCCCCTCATAAAACCTAGCTTTGCGAGCAAATGAATGCTGGCATACATATAGCCCTTGTAGGTAATCCCAATAGCGGAAAAAGTTCTCTCTTTAATGCACTTACCGGTATGCAACAAAAAGTGGGCAATTTCCCAGGCGTCACTGTAGATAAAAAAACAGGCCAAATGCAATTAGCGGGACAAACTACCACGCTTATTGATTTACCTGGAACTTATAGTTTCTATCCTAAAAGAGAAGATGAATGGGTGGCTTATAAAGTATTGATGGGGGTGGATGAAGAAGTAAAAACAGATGTAATATTACTAGTGGCTGATGCAAGTAATTTAAAAAGAAATTTACTTTTTTGCACACAAATTATTGATTTGAAAATTCCTGTGGTGTTGGCTTTAACAATGAATGATTTGGCAGCTAAAAAAGGAATTAAAATTGATATTAGCGGATTACAAGAAGATTTAGGTATACCCGTGGTGGCCATAGATGCTAGAAAAAATAAAGGGCTACAAGAATTAAAAATGGCATTAACAGGTATTATTCAAACCACTCGATCAAAAAATCAAAAGAGTTTTATTGATAATAAAAAATTAGCGCCTGTTGCTATTGAAGCTTTTAAAAAATTGTACCCCACGCATAGCGATTATGCAGCCTTACATTATTTAATGCACCACGAAACATTTCCATTAGATAGTGAAATGCAAAAAGAGATTGAACAAATTGAAATTCAAAATAATTTTAATCGAACCAAAACCCAGGCAGAAGAAATTGTAGAAAGGTATGCTCATATACAAGAAATTATGAAATTAAGGGTGAGTATACCCGACCCTAGTGCTAACAAAAAAAGAGCTGAAAAATTAGATGCTATTTTTTTACATCGAGTAGGTGGTTACGCTATTTTATTTTCAGTGTTATTTATTTTATTTCAATCGGTTTTTTGGATGGCAAAATTTCCTATGGATGGAATTGAATGGATTTTCACTAACCTCACCACTTATTTAAATTCAGTATTACCGAATGTTTGGTGGGAGGACTTACTAGTGAATGGTTTAGTAGCAGGTTTAGGAGGCATTGTCGTTTTTGTGCCTCAAATAATGATTTTATTTGGACTTATTACTCTACTAGAAGACACTGGCTATATGGCTCGTATAAGTTTTTTGAGCGATAAACTTATGCGTAAAGTAGGTTTAAATGGAAAAAGTGTGATGCCTATGATTAGTGGTTTTGCTTGTGCGGTGCCGGCTATAATGAGTGCAAGAAATATTGAAAATAAAAAAGAGAGATTACTCACCATTATGGTTACTCCCTTTATGAGTTGTTCTGCAAGACTACCGGTGTATACTATTTTAATTTCCTTAGTCATTGACAATAAAATTTATTTTGGTTTTTTAAGCTTGCAAGGCTTAGTAATGATGGGGTTATACTTACTAGGCATAGTGATGGCATTATTAGCAAGTATGGTATTAAAATGGTTTATACGCATTAAAGAGAAAAGTTATTTTATTTTAGAACTGCCTGTATATCGCGCTCCTCGTTGGAAAAATATTGGCACTACTATGATACAAAAAGCAGGCATTTTTGTAAAAGATGCAGGTAGGGTTATTATAGTCATCAGTTTATTATTATGGTTTTTAAGTAGCTATGGCCCTTCTGCAAGTATGCAAAAAATAGATGCCAATTATGCTAAAGAAAAATTAGCACTCTCCCAAAACACTATTGTTACAGGTAATGAAAAGATAAATGCTGAAAAGCAAATTGAAAAAAAATACCACAGTGAAAAACTTGAAAATTCATATGCAGGTATTGTTGGTAAAAAATTAGAACCTGTGATTGCTCCCCTAGGCTTTGATTGGAAAATTGGTATTGCATTAGTAACTTCTTTTGCAGCTAGAGAAGTTTTTGTGGGTACGATGGCAACTATTTATAGTGTGGAGGAAACAGATAATAGCTCACTTAGAGAAAAATTAAAAGCTGCTTTAAGACCCGATGGCACGCCTGTGTATAGTTTAGCGGCGGCCCTTTCATTAATGATATTTTATGTACTTGCAATGCAGTGTATGAGCACGCTGGCTGTGGTAAGAAGAGAAACGCAGTCTTGGAAATGGCCAACTATTCAATTTTTTATGATGACAGGACTAGCTTATATCTTAAGCTTGTGTGTATTTAGTATTTTTCACTAAATCCTGAAAACTAAGACCAGAAAACTAAGAGTGACTTATTATCGGCTTTTCACTTCTTCATAAGCCTGATCATAATCGGCGCGAAGAGTACCCATCATACGATCCCAAAAAAGAAAATACAAACCATAATTACCTTTAAAGTATTTATGATGTTGATTATGATTCACTGAAGTATTAATCCACTTGCCTATAGCATTTTTATTAAAACCTTTGGGATATAATTCCCAACCTAAATGGCCATAAATATTATAGATAATAGAAAGCAAAAAGAAAATAATAATATGCGACCTATGCACAGGAATGGTAAATAAAAAAATTACAAAAATTCCTACTTCTACTATTGACTCTAATGGATGAAAAGCATAGGCTGCCCAAGGAGAAGGGTTCGTCGATTTATGATGCACCAAATGCATCGTATTAAATAGTAATTTATGATGCATAATACGATGCGTCCAATAAAAATAAGTATCGTGCATTAAGAACATAATGGGATAAGCTACTATATAATACCCCCATCCATAATCACTAATAGAATCATACAATGTTGTATGGGGTTTCATCACAGGATTTGCAATAAAAAATAAGGGAATAAAACCAAACATCAAAATGGTAATGGTACTATACATTATCTCACGCAAATAATCGGAATTCTTGGGCAATAGGGTTTGAATTTTTTTATGTAGAATTTTATTTTTCAATACTACATAAAATAAAATGAAAACAACACCAGCTATTAAATAATACCTACTTCCAATTCTTTCTATAAAGAAAAAATATTTATTTACATCCATACAAAAAAATGTAGGGCAAAATTAATTGAAAAACACCATTACTTCCAAAGTGAAATTACTACCAACCACTTATTGTTAAAATTTCTTTGGTATGGTCCTTAGTATCTGGTCTATCTATGATATGTTTAACAATTCCAGCTTCATCAATTAAAAATGTAGTACGAGTAGTACCCATATAAGTGCGGCCCATAAATTTTTTCTGGCCCCATAAATTATATTTATCGACTATTTTCTTATCCTCATCGGCAATCAAAGAAAAAGGCAAATCATATTTGGTAATAAATTTCTGATGCGACTTTACAGAATCTACACTTACACCTAAAATTTGTAAGCCTTTCTTTTGCAAGGCTTTATAATTATCGCGCAAATTACAAGCCTGCGCAGTACATCCTGGCGTATCGTCTTTGGGATAGAAATAAAGAACTAATTTTTTCCCTTTAAAATCGGCTAAAGAAACCGTATTGCCGTGCTGATCAATCCCTTTAAAGGCGGGCGCTTTGGAACCTTCTTTGATAACTGCCATATACTTGAATTAGGGGTAAAGATAGTGTTAAAAAAGGATAAAAATGTTTAAGCGTAAATTGGAGTAAATTCAGGTAAATTTTAGTAGGTTTGCGCAATTTATATTTTTGTACGCTATGCCAAAAGACAACTCCATAAAATCGGTTTTAATTGTTGGTTCAGGACCTATTATTATTGGCCAAGCCTGTGAATTTGATTATTCAGGTTCACAAGCAGCTCGTTCCTTAAAAGAAGAAGGTATTAAAGTAATACTTATTAATAGTAACCCTGCTACTATTATGACCGATCCTATGATGGCAGATAAAGTGTATTTATTACCCTTAACTATTGAAAGCTTAGAACAAATTTTACAAGAAAATCAAATTGATGCTGTACTTCCTACTATGGGTGGACAAACAGCATTGAACTTATGTAAAGAAGCCGATGAAATTGGTTTATGGAAACAATATAATTGTAGAATGATTGGTGTGGATGTGGCAGCTATTGATTTGGCAGAAGATAGAGAACAGTTTAGACAATTAATGGTGAAAATTGGTGTAGCTGTAGCGCCTAGTAAAGTAGCCAATAGTTTTTTAGAAGGAAAAGAATTTGCACAAGTCATCGGTTTCCCATTGGTAATTCGTCCTTCTTTCACATTAGGAGGAACGGGTGGAGGATTTGTACACGACGCTTCTGAATTAGATGCAGCATTAGAAAAAGGATTAAAAGCCTCTCCTATTCACGAAGTATTAGTGGAAAAAGCAGTATTAGGTTGGAAAGAATATGAATTAGAATTATTAAGAGACCAAGCAGACAATGTAGTTATTATATGTACTGTGGAGAATCTAGATCCTATGGGAGTGCATACTGGAGATTCCATCACTGTGGCGCCTGCAATGACTCTCAGCGATACTTCATTTCAAGATATGCGAAACAAAGCTATGCTTATGATGCGTAGTTTAGGAAATTTTGCAGGTGGATGTAATGTTCAGTTTGCTCAAAATCCGGTGACAGAAGAATTAATTGCTGTGGAAATTAACCCAAGAGTTTCTCGCTCTTCGGCTCTAGCATCTAAAGCTACCGGATATCCCATTGCAAAAATTGCTGCAAAGTTGGCCATTGGTTATAGATTAGATGAATTAAAAAATCAAATTACTCAAACTACTTCTGCTTACTTTGAACCTGCTTTAGATTATGTCATTGTAAAAGTACCTAGATGGAATTTTGATAAATTCAAAGGAGCCAATGATACTTTAGGATTACAAATGAAAAGTGTAGGCGAAGTGATGGCTATAGGAAGAAGCTTTACAGAAGCCATTCAAAAAGCTTGTCAAAGTTTAGAAAATGAAGCCATTGGTTTAGGTTATTATGGAAAGAGTTTAATGAAGAATGAAGAGTTAATGGAATATATCAAAGTTCCTAAATGGGATCGTATTTTTAGAATTAAAGATGCGCTTATGCAAGGCTCTACTGTGCGTTCTATTGCAGCTGCCACTGGTATAGACAATTGGTTTTTATATCAAATAAGAATTATTTGTAACATTGAAAAAGAATTAATGCAGCATACCATCGATAGCATATCTATTGAATTAATGAAAGAAGCTAAGCAACACGGATTTAGTGATATGCAAATTGCTAAATTATTAATAGGTAATACCAATGACGATGCTGTTTATGAAAAAAGAAAAGCTTGGGGTATTACTAGAGTTTATAAAATGGTAGATACTTGTAGCGCAGAGTTTGAAGCCAAGACCCCTTATTTTTATTCCAGTTTTGAAAATTAATATACTGAATAGTACCACTATTATCAATAAAATAAAATTCTATGAATGTAAAAGATATTGTAGCCCTCAACGAAAAAGAAACCAGAGCAGGATTTGGAGAAGGTGTTCACGAGTTGGCTAAAGAAAATAGTGAAGTAGTGGTATTAACTGCCGACTTAGCAGGCTCTTTTAAATTAGGTCCATTTATAAAAGAATTTCCAGATCGATTTATAGAAGTAGGTATTGCGGAAGCCAATATGATGGGCATTGCTGCAGGATTAACCATTGGAGGAAAAATTCCTTATACTACCACATTTGCTAATTTTAGTACAGGTAGAGTATACGATCAAATAAGACAAAGCATTGCTTATTCCGATAAAAATGTAAAAATTTGTGCATCGCACGCAGGCCTTACTTTAGGTGAAGATGGTGCTACTCATCAAATTTTAGAAGATATAGGACTGATGAAAATGTTACCAGGTATGACCGTGGTAGTACCCTGTGATTTTAATCAAACCAAAGCAGCTACTAAAGCTATCGCGAAACATCACGGCCCTGTATACTTGCGATTTGGAAGACCCAAGTGGCCCAATTTTACTAAAGAAGATGGATCTGATTTTGTCATTGGTAAAGCACAAAAATTAAGTGAGGGTAAAGACATTACTTTATTTGCTTGCGGGCATTTAGTTTGGAAAGCTATTGAAGCAGGAAAAATTTTAGAAGCTACAGGAGTAAGTGTAGAAGTAATGAATATACATACCATAAAGCCATTGGATGTTGAAGCTGTTGTTGCAAGTATTTCAAAAACTGGCTGTGCTGTTACTTGTGAAGAGCATAATATTATTGGTGGAATGGGAGATTGTATTGCACAAGTGGCCGCTACCCATTGTCCTATACCTATTGAATATGTGGGCACCAAAGATACTTTTGGAGAAAGTGGAACCCCCAATCAATTACTAGCTAAGTATGGCTTAGATACACCGAATATTGTTGAAGCTGCCAAAAAAGTATTAGCTCGTAAGAAGTAATCTAAAAAAAGATTACCCTTGAAAATTTGGGTAAATTTTTGAGTGGAACTTTTGAGTGGAATTTTTTTATTAAACTTACCACTAGTTTTAAAATTCTTAGTTTTATCTAAGGAGCTAATCTTACTTTATTCCACTGATTATTTTCAAAACTATAACGAATACGATCGTGTAAGCGTGAACTACGACCTTGCCAAAATTCAATTTGTGTAGGCTCAACAATATACCCACCCCAATGTGGAGGCAGAGGCACGATGCCATCTTTGTATTTTTCAGTTTGTGCCGCGAAATTTTTTTCAAGAAAATCTCTATTAGCAATAACCTGACTTTGGGGTGAAGACCAAGCCCCTATTTGACTGCCCAAGGGACGGGAATGAAAATACTCAGCCGACGCTTCAGTACTTATTTTTTTTATATTTCCTTTAATGCGCACTTGTCGTTCTAATTCTTTCCAGAAAAAATTCATTGCCACTACCGGATGCGCTGCTATCTCTTTTCCTTTATCACTATTATAATTAGTAAAAAAAACAAAGCCTTCTGAGGAGTATCCTTTTAAAAGTACTACGCGCGACGAAGGAGCGCGGTTAGCATCAATAGTAGAAAGTACAAAAGCATTGACTTCATCAATATTACTTGCAGTAGCTTCCTGCCACCAATGTGTAAATTGGTCCATAGGATGCGCAGCAGTACTTGCTTCATCTAAAGAAGACATTTGATAATCACGACGAATAGAAGCAATATCTTTTTGCATAAACTAATTATTTAGTGGCGTATAAAATATTTATGACCGACAATAATAAAAGCATTCCCACTAGTTGATGTAGTTGCGCCAACCATTCAAACCCACCCCAAACGCCGGGAATAATATGTACGCTCATTAATACTGTAAAAATACCTAAAAGAACTTGTACAAGTACTAAAATAGCAGGAGCTATTCTTGCACGCAGCCAAAATTTATTACCCTCTATTGTACATAAACGAATGGTCCAAAGTATCACTAATACAAGCAAAAGATACGCAAGACCTCTATGTACAAAATGTATCCAGATAGTATTATTAATAGCATTTAAGAAAAAACTAGAGCCCTGCACCAATGTAGTAGGCACCCATTCTCCGTTAATGGTTGGCCAACTACTTGCCACATTAGCTGCTTTATGCCCCGCCATTAATGCGCCATAGATTAATTGAAAAAATAAAACTAGTAAAATAAGCCAAGCTATATTTCTAATCAATTTAATTTTTGAACTAGAATAGTTTTGTGTCGCATTTTCTTTAATAGGTATTACCGATAAAGACAAAGCAAACCAATAAGTATAAGATAGTAAACCCAAAGCAAAAATAAAATGTAGTGCTAATCGGGTAGGTTTTACATACACTGCATCGCCTTCTAAACCACTAGCCACCATAATCCAACCTATAGCCCCTTGCAAAGCCCCTAATAAAAATAATATAAGTAAGGGCTTAATCATTTTTGGTTGAAAATATTTTTTTACTAAAAAATAAATAAACCCAAAAGCAAATACTAATCCTATGCTTCTTGCCCATAAACGGTGAAACCATTCCCAAAAAAAGATAAATTTGAAATTACTAATGGTAAAATCAAAATTCAATAATTTAAATTGAGCCGTGGTTTTATATTTTTCAAATAAAATTTGCCAAGCAGCTTCACTCATAGGTGGTAAAGCCCCCGTCACCACATCCCACTCTGTAATAGAAAGTCCACTTCCGGTTAGGCGTGTAATACCGCCTAAAGCAATTTGAATAACTGTCATCCCTACTCCTAGAAACAGCCAATTCGCAACTTTATTTGATTTATGTTGGTTCAAATCCACTTCTATTCATTTAAGCTACAAAGGTACAAAGTAAAGACAGAAGAGACTAGTTTGATTTTGGTTTCTCAGCAATATGTTTCAATTTTACATTGTTTGTTTTGCATAAAAATGAACAATCAATTACTAAATTGAATATTTCCATTGCCAACACTCATTAACCAATATCAAAACTTATTATTAGAAGCGGGCTGCGATGAAGCGGGTCGTGGTGCTTATGCTGGACCTGTATTTGCAGCAGCAGTTATTTTACCAACTGATTTTTATCACCCCTTACTCAACGATAGTAAACAGCTTACTGAAAAACAAAGAGCATATCTAGCCCCTATTATAAAAGAAGCTGCCATTGCTTGGGCAGTGGCCAGTCAATCGGCTGCAGCCATTGACGCCTCCAATATTTTAAAAGCTGCTATTACTTGTATGCACCTCTCACTAGATGAATTAAAACCCAAGCCAAAATTTATTGCAGTAGACGGAAATAGATTTTATACTTATAAAAAAATTCCTCATATCACCATTGTGAAGGGCGATGGCAAATATGCCAATATTGCAGCTGCCAGTATACTTGCTAAAACACATCGTGATAGTTATATGGAAAAATTACATAAAAAGTATCCGCAGTATGGATGGAATAAAAATAAAGGATACGGCACTGCAGCGCACCGCGCAGCCATCGCCCAATTTGGTTTATGTAAAGAGCATCGAAAAAGTTTTAAGATTATAGAACCACAATTAAGATTATTATAAGTTTTAGCTTAGTAATTTATCTACACATAATTTACGCATAATAATTATCAAAAAATAGAGGCATACTTTCTATCTAGCATAAAGTGTAAAGTACAAATTAACCCATTTTTATTCCCATCATTTTTATTTTAATTTGTACTAAAACAAATCTATGTTTAGTATTGTATATCTTGAACAAAAAATTATCACTCGATATTCTTTTCAACTTGCTATTGAAAAACAAGAAGACTGTAAAGTTATTTTTAGCACTGGAGATATTCAATCTCTCTGTCAATTTTTAAAAGAAGATAAACGCATACCCGATTTATGCATACTTGCAGATAGCTATAATTATGCTGAACTACTCAAAGTAATCAAAGCCATAAAAGCCAAAGGAAAACACCCCTATATATTATTAAAATCAGATGCCAAGTTTATAAAATCTATATGCTTTTTAATGAAAAATGGATTGAACGGTCTTTTTTTTACCGATGAGCCCTTAATAGATTTAAAGGCCTGTGTCAGACAGAGAACTCGTTTTCATTTATCGGCCGATAAATCTAAAATTATTACCAGTAATGTTTTAAAGGAAATAAAAATTCGGGAATTTAATTATAATAGAAAACCTTTAACTAAAAATGAAATACTTTTTATTCAAGAATGTAGCAAGGATCTCAACTACGAACAAATAGCCCAATCACTTCACAAAAGTGTGAATACTATTTATGGCTATAGAGATAGAGTATTTAGAAAACTACAGGTAAAACAAAGGACAGCTATGGTAATAACTGCCCTTAAAAGAAATTATATCGACTTATAAAAGTAGGCGTACTAAAAACAATTTATTTAATCTCCCAAGTTTCTTTTCCGCGAATTAATTTATCTAAATCTCCAGCACCTTTAGCTAAAGCTTCTTCCATTTGCAAAGTCATCATTTGCTCATAGCAAGGACGATCATTGGTATAGAAGACACCAAAAGGTCTTGGGAAATTAGCACCTTCTTCTGAAGGATTATCAAATAAACGAGTTAATATTTGTGCTTTATAAAAATCTTTTTCATCGTGAATCCACATATCATCTGCGCTATACTTAGATCCAATTTCAACTACTTCTGGACGAATACCGTCGAAACGAATTCCTTTTTCACCATTGGCTCCAAAAGTTAATGGCTTTCCTTGTTCTACATATAAACCATAAGCTTGTTTGGTAGCTTTTTCAGTGAAAATTTCAAAAGCACCATCGTTAAAAATATTACAGTTCTGGTAGATCTCTAAAAAAGAAGTGCCTTGATGTTTTTCAGCACGAGCAATCATTGTTTGCATATGCTTAGGATCACGGTCCATAGTACGACCCACAAAACTTGCATCTGCTCCTAAAGCCAAAGCAGCAGGATTAAATGGATGGTCAATGCTACCTTGAGGAGAACTCTTGGTAATTTTATTTACTTCTGATGTTGGAGAATATTGCCCCTTAGTTAAACCATAAATTTGGTTATTGAATACTAAAAAATTTACATCAAAATTTCTTCTTAACATATGAATGGTGTGATTACCACCAATACTCATTGAGTCACCATCTCCAGCCACAATCCATACACTTAATTCAGGACGGCTTGCTTTTAAACCACTAGCAATAGCGGTAGCACGACCGTGAATTGAATGCATCCCATAGGTATTCATATAATAGGGGAAACGACTACTACAACCAATACCACTTATGATAACAATATTTTCTTTGGGAACGCCAATAGTTGGCATCACTCTTTGTACAGAAGCTAAAATAGAATAATCTCCACAACCTGGGCACCAGCGAACTTCTTGGTCTGTGGCAAAATCTTTGGCGCTTAACGCGGCTACAGTGCTTTCAACAGTTTCAGTCGACATAATAATTCAATTATTTAGTACGCGAAATTACAAAAAGAAGGTCAATTTTGGCAGTTAAAAAGGCAAATTTGGGGCTCAAAAACCCCCTTTTTAGGGAAAATCTTGCCTTATTTCTTATTTCACCCTTCTACCCTTCCAGGTATAGGTTCTTATTTGACCCAAAAAACCTGCAAATAAGGTATACACTATATGTATGGGCTGATATAATATGAAATAACGAAGTTCTTTTTGTAAAAAATAAAACTTAGCGACTGGATCTAAAAAGTAAAGTTCAAAAAAAGTTTTAAAAACTATAGCAATCAAAAAGGATTCATAATAGCCCATCAGTATCGCTATTAAAAAACTAAAGTTATATAAGTATACTAAAAGTAAGACCCAGAATATAGATGTATCATCATAAAAACGGGCTTTACTTGACCAACGAATTCTTTGCATCATAAATTCATTCCAGGTGGGCATTGTTTTAGTTCTTACAATGGCATTAGGATGAAATAAATATCCAATTCTATTAGATAATGTTTGTTTCATTTTATGCATTAAAAACATATCATCTCCGCTCGCAATATGATCCACACCTTGATAGCCGCCTACTGCTATAAAAGCCGATTTTTCAAAAGCTAAATTGGCCCCATTACTAATAGAATGTTTACCAGCACTTACAGCAGCTGCTGTAATACCTTGCAAGGCTAAAAAATCAAGCACCTGAAATTCATTTAATATTCCTCTCTCTTTTATAAACATAACAGGCGCTGCAACAAAAACCGGGCGATGCGCTAAAATATATTGATGATATAATTTAAGCCAATCCTCTGGTGCAATGCAATCAGCGTCGGTGGTAATTATCCAATCACCATTAGCTTGGCTTACTGCTTTTTCAATGGCCTTCTTTTTATAAGACCTAATTTCATCTGCTTTATAATAATTGGCAAGCTTTAATAATTTTATATGAGAATGTTTTTGATGAATAGCTTCTACAATAGTGGCTGTATTATCTTCTGAAAAATCATCAATAACAATAACTTCAAAAAAGTCTTTTGGATAAGATTGAGCTATTAGAGAGTCCAAGCAATTTTTAATATTCGCCTCTTCATTTCTAGCGGGAACCACTATAGAAAAACGAGTAAATGTAGGACCATTTTGATCTGGCTTGAAGTCAAAATAGGTAAGTTTATCAAACCAATAACGATAGGCAATTAGAACGCCAGCATACATTAGGGTCAAAATCACAAGTATCCAATCCAAAAAATAATGCATATCATAAAGTTAACTGCTTTTTACTTGGCAGAAATAGGATTTTTTAATTCTTTGAATTAAATTGTAGATTCAAAGTTTTACTTAAAAGAGGCAGGTTTATGAAGGAAAGAAATATAAAAGTATTAAAAATTCACCCTAAGGATAATGTATTAGTAGCCCTCACTCATTTAAAAAAGGGTACTACAATTCAATTTGAAAATATTACCTATTTTTTAAAGGATGACATTGAGGAAAAACATAAATTTTTTATTCAAGACTTAGAAAAAGGGATGCTAATAACTATGTATGGCATCACGGTAGGCAAAATTGTTGTAGATAAAGTTAGTGTAGGAGAAAAAATGACAACTACAAATACAAAGCACGAAGCCGATGCTTACAGCTATAGAAATGCTAACTATCAATGGCAGCCACCCAATACTAATAAGTTTAAAAATAAAACTTTTAACGGCTATCACCGTTCTGATGGAAAAGTAGGTACGGCTAATTATTGGTTATTTATTCCCACTGTTTTTTGTGAAAATAGAAACTTAGATGTAATTAAAGAAGCCTTGCATCACGCTCTTGGTTATACTATTACAGATAAGTATAAAGAATTTGCTACTCAAGTAGTAAAAAATTTACACCAGTCTAAGAGTATAGTTATTGAAGAGCATCTTACTATGGCTCCCTCCCAAGATAGAAGAATATTTAAAAATATTGATGGCATTAAATTTTTAAATCATCAAGGGGGATGTGGCGGAACTAGACAAGACGCTTCCACTTTAAGTCAACTTTTAGCAGCCTATGCAGATCATCCGAATGTAGCAGGTATTACTTTATTAAGTTTAGGTTGTCAGCATTTACAAATAGATGATTTTAAAAATGATTTAAAAAAGAGAAATCCTCGTTTTGATAAACCTTTACTAATTTTTGAACAACAACAATCACAAAGCGAAGAGCAATTAGTGAAATCTGCCATTCTAGCCACCATTGAAAATCTAAAAGAAGCAAATACTATTGAAAGAAAACCAGCTCCACTTAGTAAATTATGTATTGGTGTCAAATGTGGTGGTAGTGATGGTTTTAGTGGAATATCTGCAAATCCAGCGGTGGGCCACGCAGCAGATATTTTAGTAGCCTTAGGGGGTCAAATATTACTTGCTGAATTTCCAGAATTATGCGGTGCAGAGCAAGAATTAATTGATAGATGTGTAAATGAAGCCACTGCTCATAAATTTATTCGTTTAATGGAGGATTATAATAATATGGCCCATTCCGTAGGTAGTGGCTTTCATATGAATCCCTCCCCAGGTAATATAAAAGATGGTCTTATAACAGATGCTATAAAAAGTGCGGGGGCTTGTAAAAAAGGAGGAACAGCGCCAGTAGTAGATGTATTAGATTATACTGAACCTGCCACTCGTGCAGGATTAAGTTTAGTTTGTACGCCCGGTAATGATGTGGAAGCCACCACAGGAAAGGCAGCTAGTGGTGCTACTTTAATTTTATTTACCACTGGATTAGGAACCCCTACTGGAAATCCAGTTTGTCCAGTAATAAAAGTTTCCACTAACACTAAATTAGCAAAACGAATGTCTGATATTATTGATATAAATACAGGAGAAATTATAGAAGGTGTAAAAACTATTGAAGAAGTAGGCGAAGAAATTTTAGAGTATTGTATTAAAGCTGCTAGTGGAGAAATAATTCCAAAAGCTGTGCAATTACATCAAGATGATTTTATACCTTGGAAAAGAGGCGTTTCACTATAAACAATATTTTTTATTAATAATAGAATTTCATTTTACCATAAATTATAAATCATATGTTTTCATTAGAACAAAAAACTGCAGTGGTGACTGGCGGAGGAAGTGGTATTGGAAAAGAAGTTTGTATTCTCTTAGCCCAACAAGGTGCCAAAGTTTATGTGGTAGATAATAGCGCGCAAAACGCTGAAAGTACTATTGAAATTATTAAAAAAAAGGGAGGACAGGCTTTTGCATTGGTGTTAGATGTAACCCATCAAAATGAAATTAAAGAAGCCTATAATAAAATAGAATCAATACATATTTTAGTTAATTGTGCAGGCATTTCTCACATTGGAAATGCATTAAATACAGAAGAACAAGATTTTGATAAAATTTTTAATATCAATGTGAAAGGCGTTTACAATAGTTTACAAGCAGCTATACCTCTGATGCAAAAAACAGGGGGTGGTGCCATTGTAAACATAAGCTCCATTGTTGCGAAAGTGGGTGTTGCTGATCGTTTTGCATACAGTATGAGTAAGGGAGCAGTCCACGCTATGACTTTAAGTGTGGCAAAAGATTTTATAAAAGATAATATAAGATGCAATAGCATTTCACCTGCTAGAGTTCACACTCCTTTTGTAGATGGTTTTTTAAAAAAGAATTATCCAGGTAAAGAAGCTGAAATGTTTGATCAATTATCCAAAACACAACCCATCGGCAGAATGGGTAAGCCTATTGAAATAGCTCATCAAGTTTTATATTTGTGTAGCGATGAAGCTAGTTTTATTACTGGTAGCGATTATGCCATTGATGGTGGCTATGTAACCTTAAATAGTTAAAAATGAAATTAATAAGATTTGGTAAAATAGGTCAAGAGAAACCAGGCATTCACATCAATGGAAAAAATTATGATGTAAGTAAATATATAAAAGACTATGATGAAAGTTTTTTTGATCAAAATGGTATAGAAAAATTAGCTACTATCTTACAAAATGAAAATTTATCTATCATAGACGATGAACAAAGAATTGGTTCACCTATAGCAAGACCTTCCAAAATTTTATGTATAGGATTAAACTATGCAAAGCACGCCAAAGAAACCGGCGCTGCTATTCCTACTGAGCCTATACTATTTATGAAATCTACCACTTCATTAACAGGGCCTTACGATCCTATTATTATTCCTAAAAATTCAGAAAAAACAGATTGGGAAGTAGAATTAGCAGTGGTTATTGGTAAAAAAGCAAGTTATGTTACAGAACAAGAAGCTATGGATTATGTAGCGGGATATGTATTACATAATGATGTAAGTGAGCGTGCTTTTCAATTAGAAAGAGGCGGCACTTGGGATAAAGGTAAGGGTTGTGATAGTTTTGCGCCTATGGGACCTTGGCTAGTTACCAAAGATGAAATATCCAATCCACACAAACTAAGATTATGGTTAAGTGTAAACGGAAAAATGATGCAAGATGGCAATACAGATGATTTAATTTTTAATATACCGCAACTTGTTTCTTATTGTAGTCAATTTATGACATTACTTCCAGGAGATGTAATTAGCACTGGTACTCCAGCTGGAGTGGGACTTGGCTTTAATCCCAATATTTATTTAAAACCAGGAGATGAGGTAGCATTAGGAATTGATGGCTTAGGTAGTAGTAAACAAAAAGTTGTTGCCTACCCATCAAAAAATTAAAATAGGAATGAAAATCATTGATACACATCAACATTTTTGGAATTATAATCCCAAAACGCAAGAATGGATCAATGAAAATATGAAGGTCATTCGAAAAAATTTTTTACCTGAGGATATTGCACCTCTACTCAAGGAAAATAAAGTGGAAGGTTGTATAGCAGTACAAGCAGATCAAAGTATTGCTGAAACTAATTTTTTAATTCAAGCTGCAAAAAATAATACATTCATCAAAGGTGTAGTAGGCTGGATTGATTTAAAAGATAAAAAAATTGAACAAAATCTTGAATTCTACAAAAAAGAAAATATAGTCAAAGGATTTAGGCATATTATACAAGCAGAGCCAACAGGTTTTATGCAAGACCTTTCTTTTCAAAAGGGTTTAACTGCACTTGCAAAATATAATTATACTTATGATTTACTTATTTATGAACATCAATTAAAAGAAGCCAATATTTTAGTAAAACAATTACCCTCACTACCCATAGTAATTGATCACATTGCAAAACCTAATATAAAAAAAGGGGAAAGGGAAAATTGGCAAAAAGAAATTAAAGCAATTGCACAAAATACAAATGTTTATTGTAAAATAAGTGGAATGGTAACCGAAGCGCATTGGGAAAGTTGGTCTGCTGAAATATTAAAACCATACATAGATACTGTAGTAGAAGCATTTGGAACTGAAAGAATTATGTTTGGAAGTGATTGGCCTGTATGTTTAGTAGCTTGCTCTTATGCTAGATGGCTTGAATGTATACAAAATTATTTCAATACTTTTAGTACTTATGAGCAAGAAGCATTTTTTGCAAACAATGCAATTAATTTTTATAAAATTTAAAATATGGACTTAGCATTAAAAGATAAAATCATTATAGTATCGGGTGGTGCCAAAGGTATTGGAGAGGGTATCACAAATGTATTAGCTTCGGAAGGCGCTATACCAATTATTATTGGAAGAAGTGAAGAAGATAATCTTGCACTTGTAAAATTGATTCAAAAACAAGGTTATCAAGCAGACCAAGTAGTAGCAGAACTAACAGAGCCCGCCGCTTGCGAAAATGCAATAAAACAAATAGTAACAAAATTTGGTAAAATTGATGGCTTAGTAAATAATGCAGGAGAGAATGATAGTGTAGGTTTAGAAAATGGCAACTACGATTTATTTATGAAAAGTTTACATAAAAATTTAATTCACTATTATTTATTAGCACATTACGCACTGCCCTATTTAAAGATTTCAAAAGGATGTATTGTAAATATCAATTCTAAAACTGCAGAAACTGGCCAAGGTGGCACTTCTGCATATGCAGCCGCCAATGGAGGACGCAATGCCCTCACTAGAGAATGGGCAGTAGAATTATTAACATACGGCATTCGTGTAAATGCAGTAGTAGTGGCTGAATGTTACACTCCACTATACGAAAAATGGTTACAAGCTTTGCCTCAACCAGAAGAAAAATTAACGACCATTAAAAAAAGAATTCCATTAGGACAAAGATTTACCACAAAAGAAGAAATTGCCAATACAGTAGCATTTTTATTATCTGAAAAATCGAGTCATACTACTGGACAACTTATTCATATAGATGGTGGTTATGTGCATTTAGATAGAGCTTTATAATAAAAAATAAATTGTAGTTTCGAATTTAATTTCTAAGAGGTTATGCAAAAAAAAGTTTTAGTAAGCGGTTGTTTTGATTTATTACACAGTGGACATATTGCTTTTTTAAAAAGTGCTGCCGCTTATGGCGACTTATATGTTTGTATAGGTTCCGATAAAACAGTGTATGAATTAAAAGGAAGATATCCTGTCATTACTCAAGATGAAAGAAAGTATATGATAGAATCACTGGCTTGTGTAAAAGAGTGTAAAATAAATAAAGGCAGTGGCCTACTCGATTTTTTAAGTGAATTAGAAGAAATACAACCCTCCATTTTTGTAGTGAATGAAGATGGTAACACTCCTAGCAAGATTGAACTGTGTAAAACTAAAAATATTGAACTTATTGTGCTTGATAGAGTACCTAGTGAAGGTTTACCCGCTAGGTCTACCACTAGTTTAAGAACTCATTCCATTATTCCTTTTCGTATTGACCTTGCAGGAGGTTGGCTCGATCAACCTTATGTAAATAAATTATGTCCTGGCCCTGTTATAACTATTTCAATTGAACCCACTATTGAATTTAATAATAGAAGTGGTATGGCTAGTAGTACTAGAAATAAAGCCATTGAATTATGGAAAGCACAATTACCTGAGGGAGATCCCATTCAATTAAGTAAAGTTTTATTTAGTTATGAAAATCCTCCAGGCACAAAAGAAGTAGCAGGCTCTCAAGATGCCTTAGGAATTGTAATGCCTTGTTTAAATTATCATTATTATTCTAAGCAGAGTTATTGGCCTTCAGAAATAAAATCTATTAATGATGATTCTATTTTAGATTGGTTGGAAAATCATATTTATTTAATTCCTTTAGATCCTAGAGGTAAAAATTATGATGTGTTAGCGAATACCAACATAAGTGAAAATGGTGCTAAAAATTTAGCCGATGCTGCAAATAAATGTTGGGATGCTATTTTAAATAAAAATTTAAATGCATTTGGTACTTCATTTCTTGATTCCTTTCACGCACAAATTGCAATGTTTCCCAATATGCTTGATGAAAGCATAAAACCTATCATTCAGAAATATGCATCTAAATGCATTGGCTATAAATTATCTGGCGCTGGCGGGGGTGGTTATTTAATACTGATTGCCGAAAAACCTATCGAAAATGCCATCCAAATTAAGATTAGGCGTAAAAATCTGATGTAGGGAAAACCCTTAAAAAACCAGGAAAATCTATCAAAAACCTGCAAAATCTGCCCAAAAAGCCTATTTTTTGACAAAAAATTGTAAAAATCAATAAAATTGGTTGTACTTTTATATTAGTTGCATAACTAACTATATGTCAAACAACCAATTTAAAAGAGGAGAATTATACAGTGTTATAAATGGTATGGCCACAACTGCTGTAGCCAGACGATTACAAAAGAATTTTAGAAATGCGGGTCTTGATATTACTATCGAACAATGGTCCATCTTATATCACTTGTGGAAAGAAGATGGATTGAGTCAACTTGAATTAGGCAATAGAACTTTTAGAGACAAAGCAAGCACTACCCGACTCATTGATAATTTAGAAAAACAAGAACTCGTAGTGCGTGTTGCAAGTAAAGAAGATAGAAGAATCAATTTAGTCTATCTCACAGATATTGCTAAGCCCTTGCAACAAATTACTTATGAATTAGCCAATCAAACTATGAATGAAGCATTGGTAGATATTTCAAAAGAAGAAATTGAAGTGGTAAAAAATGTTTTTCAAAGAGTGTACGATAATTTGAACAACAAGGATTTGCTTTAAAAAAGAAAAAACAAAATAAAAAAAATATAATAAACTATTTATAAAATAAATTTCTATGGAAGCGACAACTAAAGTTATCAAAGGGGGTGAATGGATTATCAAAGAAGTACCAGCCGATTCTATTTTTATCCCAGAACAATTTAACGAAGAACAACAAATGGTGCGCGATATGTGTAACCAATTTTTAGATACGGAGGTATTACCTGTTGCTGATAGAATAGATAAATTAGAACCAGGATTAATGCCAGGCTTACTCTCAAAAGCAGGTGAACAAGGTTTATTAGGTATTACAGTACCAGAGGCCTACGGAGGTTCAGGTAAAGATTTTGTGACTTCTGTAATTGTTGCCGATTATTTAGGAGGTGGTTATTCATTCTCCGTTGCCAATGCAGCACATTCCGGCATTGGTACTTTACCAATTTTATATTTTGGAACAGAAGCACAAAAACAAAAGTATGTAACTAAGTTAGCTACGGGAGAATACAAAGGTTCTTATGGTTTGACCGAACCCAATAGTGGTTCAGACGCATTAAGTGCTAAAACCACTGCTACTTTATCGGCCGATGGTAAACATTATATACTTAATGGACAAAAATGTTGGATCACCAATGGAGGATTTTCAGATATCTATACTGTGTTTGCAAAAATAGATGGAGAAAAATTTACCGCTTTCATTGTTGAAAGAGGAACAGAGGGCTTCACACAAGGACCCGAAGAACACAAGATGGGTATCAAAGGTTCTTCCACTGTGCAATTATATTTTCAAGATTGTAAAGTGCCTGTTGAAAATATTTTAGGAGAAATTGGAAGAGGTCATATTATAGCATTTAATGTATTAAATATTGGTAGATTGAAATTAGGGGCAGCTACATTAGGAGGTGCCAGAAGAGCTTTGACAGAAACTATTCAATATGCAAAAACAAGAGAGCAATTTAAATTACCTATTGTAAAATTTGGTGCTATTCGTCATAAGTTAGCTGAAATGGCTATTCGTTTATGGGTAGGTGAAACCGCTTTATACAGAGTATCTCATAATATTGATGAACAAGAGAAATTATTATTAGCTTCTGGAAAATCATTGTCTGAATCTTTATTAGGAGCTGCTGAAGAATATGCTATTGAATGTGCTATTTTAAAAGTATTTGGCAGTGAGGTGTTAGATTATGTGGTGGACGAAGGTGTTCAAGTACACGGTGGAAATGGCTATAGCGATGAATATGCAATTTCAAAAGCATATAGAGATAGTCGTATCAATAGAATTTACGAAGGCACTAATGAAATTAATAGACTTCTCACTGTGGATATGGTATTAAAAAGAGCTATGAAAGGAAGTTTAGATTTAATGGGCCCTGCTTTAGAAGTACAAAAAGAATTAATGAGTGTACCTGATTTTAGTGACACAGACGAGGGACTTTTTGCTAAAGAAAAGAAAGCCATCGCCAATTTTAAAAAATGTATTTTAATGGTAGCAGGTGCTGCAGTACAAAAATTAATGATGACTTTAAGTAAGGAGCAAGAAATCTTAATGAATATTGCAGATATGTCTATTATTGCATATCACGCAGAATCTGCTTTATTAAGAGTTGAAAAATTAGTTGCAATGAAAGGCGAAGCAGCAGCAGCTATTCAAATAGATATAATGCGCACTTATATTTATGATGCAGCAGATGCCATAAATAAAGCGGGTAAAGATGCCTTAAATAGTTTTGCAGAAGGTGATGAATTACGAATGATGAATATTGGACTAAAGAGATTCACAAAAGTAGAAGCCTTCAACAGCAAAGAAGCTCGTAGAAGAATTTGTGCTCAATTAGTAGCAGATAATGGTTATAAACTTTAAGCCTTTGAAGTTTTATACCCTAATTTATCTGGTGTTATAGGTAAGTCTCTCACTCTTTTACCTGTTGCATTATATACTGCATTAGCTACAGCTGCTGCAAATCCAATTAAAGCTATCTCCCCTATACCTTTAGCACCAATCTCATTCATATTAACATCGGGCTTGTTCACAAACCAAACATCGGTGGCAGGAATTTGAGAATGCAAAGGCACGTGGTAGGCGCCAAAACTTGCATTGGTTATTTGTCCAGTATTATGATCAAATTCTAATTTTTCAGTTAAAGCCATTCCAATACCTCCCACTACGCCACCTATCATTTGACTTCTTGCAGTTTTAGGACTTACAATTTTTCCAGCATCTCCAGTAGTAACTACATTTAAAATTTTAATAGCACCGTCTTTAGGATTCACTGCAAGTTTTACAAAATGAGCAGAAAAAGAATTGCTAGTATATTTTAATTGTGCAGCAGTTTTACCATTAGAAGTTATAGTTAAATCAATTTTTTCTTGACCTGCTAATTTTAATAAAGCAGTAATATCAATTTTGGTATTGGCATCTGATTTTGACAATACCATTTCATTTTTTACTTCTAGTGTATCGGCTGCCATTGATTTAAAAGCAGGAGCAAACTGAATAGCTAATTCTTTTAATTTTTGTTGTACTGTTTTACAAGCTAAATCAACTGCTGAGCCCACGGTAGAAGTTGTACCAGAACCTCCCTGAGAAGGACCCGGAGGTAAATCGGAATCGCCTAATTTGAATTTAATTTTTTGAATAGGCATTTGCATTGCTTCTGCAGCAATCTTAGTCATTGAAGTAGTGGTACCGGGACCCATATCACTTACAGCACATTCTAATAATAATTTACCCTCATTACTTAATACAATTCTTACCGATGCCACACCCTTACCTGCACCAAATACACCTACCGACATACCATATCCAATTAACATTCCGTTTTCTTTCACTGCTCCTGGAATCATAGATCTATTTTTCCATCCAATTTTTTCCATCCCATAAGCATAACAATCTTTTAAGTTGATATCAGAGAAGGGTAATTTATTTTCTGGATTTACAGTCGTAAAGTTTTTAATTCTTAACTGTATGGGATCCATTTTTAATTTATAAGATAACTCATCAATGGCACTCTCTAATGCAAAGCAGCCAGTAGCTTCTCCCGGACCACGCATCCAAATAGGAGTGCTTAAGTCAAGAGGTAGTAAGCTATACTTAGTATCTACATTTTCACAAGCATATAAAAATTTAGAAGCTTCTACAATACCTTCTCTAAAATCTTCATATTTTGAAGTATTGCTAATGGCTTCGTGGCTAATTCCCATAAAATTTCCTGCTGCATCAGCACCAATACCTATTTTCTGCCAAGACTGTGGACGATAACCTACCATAGTAAACATTTGAGGGCGGGTAAGTACTAATTTAACAGGCCTATTTATTTTTTTAGCTGCCAAACAAGTAGCTACCACGTGGGGCCAACTTCTTAATCCACTTCCAAAACCACCACCTACATTTTCTGCTATTACTCTTACATTTTTATCTACTAAACCAAAAGTTCTAGCAATAGTAGACTGTGTACTTTTAGGACCCTGTGTTTTATCATATAAAGTAATTTTATCTTCCCCTTCCCAATAGGCAATAGTGGCAAATAGTTCCATTGCATTATGTACTTCTATGGGAATATTATATTCTTGTTCTATAAAAAAAGCTTGTTCTTTAAATTTTTTTTCTGTGCCTCTTTTATAATTTACTGGAGATTTTAAATTGGCTGGATCTAATCTTGCTTTATCAAAATTGGTTTCAAATTTTTCTATCTCATAGTCGGCTTTCACAAAACGAATAGCTGCATTTGCATTTTCAAAACTATCTGCAACCACCAAAGCAATAGGCTGACCATAAAAGCGTACTTTATTATCATATAATACTTTATAGCCCCTCCATTCAGAAACATTTTTAGGTCGTTGGTCTGCATTGGGGTTATACCCAGGTACAGGGGGACAATTCTCATAATAAATAATATCTATAACACCTGGCATTGTTAATGCCTTAGAAATGTCTAAACTTTTAATGCTGCCTTTGGCAATGGTACTCGTTACAAAAACGGCATAAGCCATATTAGGTAAACTATGCTCTGCTGTATATTTTGCTTTTCCGGTTACTTTATCTGCACCATCAACGCGTTCATCTTCCCAGAATATTGTATTATTAATTGATTTCATAATGTTGAATTAATAGAGTTGAAAGAGTTAAATTTTAACACCTGACTTAGCTACTTCTTCAATAGCATCTACAATGTTTTGATAGGCACCGCATCTACAAATATTGGTATCCATATAAGTTTGAATACTTTTTCTAGTTTTGGCATTGCCTTCTCTTACACAAGCCACTGCCGACATAATTTGTCCGCTTGTGCAATAACCACATTGAAAAGCATCGTTCTTTAAAAAAGCAGCTTGCATAGGATGCAGGTTCTCTCCCTCACTTAAACCTTCAATAGTAGTAATTTTATTATTTTGATTATTTAAGGCTAATTGAATACAAGACTTCGTTCTTTTACCATTAATATGAATGGTACAAGCTCCACATTGACCCATTTCACAACCTTTCTTAGTACCGGTATAACTTAAATTTTCTCGCAATAAATTAAGTAAAGTGGTTCTTGCATCAATTTCAAGATTCATTAATTTACCATTAATAGTAATAGTTAATTTTTCTTTAGCAATGGGTGAGGGAATAACCGATTCCACTGCAAAAGCTTTTACTAAACTTGAAGGCGTAAAATATAATGCCGCAATGGATGCCGACTTTTTTAAAAAGCCCCTTCTACCATCTTGCGAATTACAGGGTTTCATAAGCGTAGGTTTGATGTAATTTACAAATGAAATCTTAAACTATTTTCACATTGCGCGAAAAACTTTCTTCCAGAGAAATTAAAGTCTCTGTTCGCTCTATTCCTTTAATTTTTTGTAGCTCGTCGTGCAAGACAAAACGAAGTTGTTGAATGTCTTTACAAACAATTTCAACAAACATACTATAATTGCCTGTGGTATAATTAACCCTTACTACCTGAGGAATATTTTTCAAGGCCAATGCCACGGCGTCATACATAGAACTTTTCTCTAAGTAAATACCAATAAAGGCAATAATATCATAACCAAGCAATTTTAAATCAACTCCCAAGCGCTTGCCTTTTACAATACCCAGCTCCTCTAATTTTTTTATTCTAACGTGGATAGTACCTCCCGATACAAAGAATTGCTTTCCTAAATCGGCATAAGAAATTTCAGCATCCTGCATCATTGCTTGAATAATTTGCAAATCCAGCTTATCTAAGCTTTTGTCAATGTCTAATTTAGGGCTTGTTTTCAGTTGCATTTTTAAATATTTTTAAATTATTTACAATTTTATTAATTATTTTCTATATTTTAAAATATTTAATTAAATTATTTGCAACATATATACCATTTTATTAGTTTTGATTTATCAAACCAGGAAAATAACACTGTGGGGTGATGAAATCTTGGCAAACATGCCTCCTTGTCTCGGAGGTGAGGATAACGGGATAAACGTAACATAGAGCCGTCTAGCAATAGGCGACCAGGGTCGACCACTGAACTTTGTGTTATAGCTAACTGCCTTCTGGAGGTTCGAACCCTCCCCCTACAGCCACTTAAAGCTCCTTTGCATTTTTTATGAATGTGTAGGAGCTTTAGTTTTTTAGTAAGTAACATACTTTAGGTAGATAAAAATTTCACCATAATTATCTGAGCATTGTACCTATAAATTTTTTAAAATTTTAAGGGTTAGATCATCTTGAAATGCTAAGAGCAATTTTGAAAAATTAATTTTTTCAAGATCTAAACTAAACTGCTGAATTATTTTAAGTTTTTCTAAACTTGGATTAGTTCTTATTTGTTGAGTCAACCACTTCTTCCCTGTAGTTAATTGTTTTAATTCTTGATAAGCTTTTAAACTAATAATATGATTAGTAAGATAATAATTACTTACTGTATTTTTAATATGAGGCTCAAAATGAATAATAGTATTCAACATTTGTTTTGCACTATCATCCATTTTTAATTTTTTAAAACAAATATAAGAGAGCCAATTTTCTAATCTTATATCAATATCCTCATCATATGGTTTTCCAGCCCCTAAATTTTCAGGCCATAATTTTGATACATTGATAAGTGACAAAGCGGTATTATAATTTTGTTGCTGTATTTGATTGAGTGCTTGCATTAACTTTACTTCACGATATAATTCGTGCCCTTTTGTAGCACCTTCAAAAGGAATAATATTTAGAGTATTTAATAATTCATCTGCCTCATTGTATTTATTATTAAGAATAAGTGTTTTAGCATATAACATTCCTATTATATAATTATTAGTATGCTTTTTATAATAGTTTGAAATAATAAAAAGAGATTTAGAATAGGCTGCTTGATTATAAAATTCAGCTAATGCTTTGACATATCTCCAAGAACTTGAATCAATTTCAATTGCTTTTTTTAAATCTGATTCTATTTTGTTATTAATCAAAGGGTCCTTCTTCTCACTATTATATAAAGCGGCTCTAGCTGCATAAAAAGGTGCATAAGCAGCACTAAAATTAATTTTATCAAACAACTGCTTGGCTTCTACCACTCTATTACGATCTTTATATAATAAGCCTAAATAGTATTTTGGCTTCCAATCCTCGGTTTTGTTACTAGCCCATTCAAAAATATCAATATCTGTATTTCTAAAGGGAAATACAAATGCAGCTGATTCAGTTTCAGCTTTTTGTAAAGAAGGTAAATAAGGCATACCTCTTAGATGCAAAATATAAGCTTCATAGTAAGAAACTAAATTATTGGATGGACAAAGCTGAACAATACTCTGCGCTTCTTCATATAAACCTAGCGATAAATATTCATTTGCAATTTGCAAATAGGTTTCAACAGGAAGTTCATTTTTAATAAGTTGGGTAAAATTTTCTTTTGCTTTATTTAGTTCATAAGAACTATTATTTTTCATTTTTAAAAAATAATAGTTCTCAAAATTTACAAAATGATTTAATGGATCATACTTTTTAATAAGTTGTATGGTGGTATAGTATTCACTCTCATTTTTTAAATAGCGATACGCCATCACTTTTAATTGTAAAGCAGTTATATTATACATATTATAACTTATGGCTTTATCACAATACTCAATCACATTTTGTAAATTATTTTCAATAAAGTAAATTTTAGCTAGTTCCGTAAATGCAGCAGATCGGTAGGCTACAGATAAAGATGCAATGTCTAAACCATCTTTTGCATCTACATAATTTTTAAGTTGTGCATTTATTATTCCATAATAATAATTAGCTGCCCCATCGTGTGCATCAATGCTCAAAGCCCTTTTTGCTAATTGTAAAGCTTTATTATATTGATGCTGCTGTAATAGTAAAGAAGCCATTTTTATTAAAGAAGGGACATAATTACTGTCTTTTTGTAGAGAGGCAGTTAATTTTTCTTGCGCAGTTGCATTTAATTTTTGATCCATTAACTCTTTCCCTTGAATATATAAGCCTTCGGAAGAGTTCCAGTTGATGGAAGAAGGTGAAGCAATAGGTCTATTTAAAGTATTACTATTAGCATCACTATTATATTGTAATGTAGAAGGCCCTAAAGTCACCGTGTAGGGTTCACTCTTATGGGTATATAAAATAGAATCAGAGAAATTCGAGGCCGCTTTAATTTGTATTTTTTTACTGTAAATAATTTTATTATCTACTTTTATTTTAAGTGTATCATCAATATTTTCAACCGCGTATAATAAAATTTTTAAGCTGCCATTTTGTTGAATCATATTTAAGGCAGCCGATTTATTAGCTTCAACCATACCATTGGTTTTAGAAACTCCATACCAATATTCTTTCCAAATATCTGTGTTATAGGGTAAAAAATTATAGTGCTTAAATGGGGTAAAAGTACTTTTTTCAGCATTTTGATTAAATAAGCGTCCAGATTGTACTTCAGTATATTGTCCATCGGTATCGGTAAGGTATTTCTCCCAAATCATACCTTGTCTAGAGAGGCCCCATATCCAAATTTTTTTACCTGCTTTTTCATCGTGTTGAGCAAATCGAACCATTCCAAAATTATCATCGTGCCAATAGCCGCCAAAAAAATTAGTATACTTCCCAAAAACGTGGTAAGATTTATACCCACCAAAATTATTATTCTCATAAAAAGAAATATTCTTCCCATTGGTCTTGTTAATAGGCCAATCACTATACTCTCCTTCGTGTCCTAAGTAATTTGTTCCGGGATAAATATATTCTAAATTTCCTTTCACCTTTAACCCCACATTCATCCAATGATAATAAGGTTGCTCCGTAGATGTTCCATTATACCAAAAGGATTGAGTGGTAAAATAGGCTTTATCTTTAGGCATATTAATTTCCAATCGCCATTGAGTTTGAGTTAATAAATCTAAAACCCCAATATAACAACTAATACTCTGGTCTTCTTTTTTAGAAATGATATAGTCAACAGGCGTAGCACAGTTAGGCGTATGTCCAATAATGCCATAATTCGCTTCAATACCTCCACTGGTCCAAGGGCCGCGAAGGGCCACATCTCTAAATTTTACTGTATGATTATAATAAATAAATGATTGATTTGTTTTTTTATCAATAGCTGTCCAAATTTTACCTCCAATTTCTGGTAGAATTAAAATTTTAATAAAATCATTTTCAAGTTCTATGACTTTCCATTTTTTTTGAATGGGCGTTTCTGTAAAACCATCGTACCTAAAGTAAGGATAGATTTTAGAAAAATTAGCAACCGGATCTGGATCAGAAAAAGGATAGGTAGTAAAATCCATATAATATTCACGGGCACTTACCTCTGAAAATTTATCATTGGTAAGAGGAGCTTGAGAAAATATTTTACTAGTATATAAAAAACTAATAAATAAAACTAAAATTTTAAAATTGAAATTTTTCATACATAAATTGTTTTATGTTCAATCCTTATTTTTCATTGATGATAAGTACAAGCCCTTTTGCTTTATCAATAAATAGTGAAGGAATAATTCCCTTATTTAATAAATTTTTGTTGATAGTAGAAGCATCAATGGATTGAAAATTAGCAATGCTAGGAAAATTAACTGTACAGCGTTGCGGATCAAAACCTAATTTTTTAAAATCTATTTTAATATCTACTGCCCTAGCACTATCGGCCCAACTTGCTATACTTACTAAGGCCGATGTAGACTTCTTATACACTGTTGCCAATACTTTAGGGTCAGAGGTTGACACAGGACAGTTCTCGCTCCAATATCCAATCATTTTTGAACCTTTAATTCCAAAATTGTCCCAAAGTTGCCAAATCGATCTTGGATCTGCCTTTTCACTCCAAGGCATTCTATTGGTCATACCATAAACTAATCCTCTGTAAGGATTTCCTCCATCTTGAAGCATTTCTCCCATCAGTCCAAAAGGAATTCCACTTACTTCAGTTAAATAAAAATCAGCACTTGAATTTTGATAATCAAAATACTCCCCAAACCATAATTTATTTAAATAGGGGAAATGTTCCATATATAAATTAGCACTATTATTAAACCCATCATTTTTATTAAATTGGTTGGCAGAGTGTAAGTCAATAATACCTGGATGGTTTTCTTGTGTCAAAATTCTTTTAGCTCTTTTCATAGTCACTCTATCAAATGCAACATCATCTAAATAAAGTCCATCAATACCTACATTTTTTACTAACCAATTTAGTCCTTCAATATAATAATTATGCCATCTACTCATACCACTATTCACAATAGCAGCATCTTTAATATTAGGAACAAACCAAGCAGCAATATAATCATCACCTAAATGTTCTTGTAACCAACTGTAGCCCCCTCCTTTTCCTGATGAGTATATTTCATTACCTAAACTTCTTAAAGGAAAGGTTTCATAAGCGTGATTAGATAATTCTCGGATAGTATTATAAATTTTTACTTTTAATCCTTTACGATGCGCTTCATCAATATAAGATTTCATTTTACCATATTCAATAAAAGGATAGTTAATCCAAGGATTAATTTCATTGGCGTGGTGAATATTAACAATAGTAGCACTGGTATTTTCTTTAATAGTATCTATAGGTTTATAAGCGTGGTAAAATTTAGCCCCCCATTGAAAATCTGTATTGATGGTATGAAAGGGAGTTATTAAAATGGTAAAATCATAATGAACGCTTTCTCCTTTTTTAAGTTCTCTAGAGCCACTATAATTATTCACTAAAACAGTATCTTTATTTTCAGTGATATGAATTCCTCCTTTGTTATTATTACCCCAGGATACTGGTAGATGTAAAGGTTTTTGTAAATAAAAATTAGTGTTTAGGGGTCTCACATAATTTTCATCTCTTAAAGAAAATTGAATACCTGCATTAACATCACCTATCCAAGCTCCATCTTGATTTTTAGTAGCTACCTCCCAAACCCAGTCAAATTGACTAGGCCTGATGCCCCCTTTTTGGCCCAAGCCCATCATATATTTTGAGGAAGATTTAGTAAAAGGGATTTGCATTTGAATATCCTGAAATGAAACATCTTGTAAAGCAGTTATTTTAACTTTATATACCATAAAACCATCAAATTCAATAGATCCATTTACCTGCATTTCTAATGACTTCATTTGTGTAGTAGCTGTCCATTGTACTATCCCCTGTTCTATTTTTTTATAGGAAAAATTAGTTTTTGTAGTAGTTTTTTCAATAGGTGTTGCCTTTAATATAAACTCTATTGGTTTTATTAAAATGTTTTTAGGTTGAGTAACATAATCTGTCATCTCAGTATTGTAAAAAGTTTGAATTTGAGCAGGCAAACCATCCGATTTTAAGATTAGTTTTCTTCCCAATAATTTAATTTCTTTTCCTTTTACTAATAAAGGTGTGTAGGGCTTGATAACTTCATTTTTTTGTGCCATAGTTGAGTTTAGCCATTTTAATCGAGATTGATTCCAAGGCTTCTCTGTTCCATTATTTATGGCTATTTGTTGACTAATTTTTAAAGTAAAATTTATTTCTTTAGAACTAAACTCTTTACTTTTTACTTTTATTTTACCTTGATAAATTCCAGCCGCAGCTGACACTGGAATATCTATTCCACACCAAAGGGCTTGTATTTTATTAGAATCTATATCTACTACTTTTTTAAATGGGTCGCCTTCATAACTTATGCCATCTGTATTAATACAACTTATAGCAGATGCCTTAATAACAGCACCGTTGGTAGATATTAAATCTGAAAATTCAACTTGTATATGATGTGCTGCTATTAAAGAATAAACTCCCAACTGAAAGGCATACCATTCACCTTTATCTGCACTAGCTTCAAAATTTGTTAAGTCCTTTTGTATCCATCGTAGTGGGAGATCGTCTTTCATTTTAATAGGATAAGCCCTATCTTCTGGAATAACTATGAATGAAGGAATTGATTGATTATTCAATGAACTAGCATTTTCAATAAATTTTATTTTTTCATCTTTTGTAGCAATAATCTCCATAGGATAGAAACTATTTAATGCATCAATAGATTCAAATGAAACAACCTTTGCAACACCATTAGTGGGTACATCAGGAATATTGTTTTCAATAGGTTTTAAGTATACACCCTTGGGATAATTAGAACGACCTTCATTTTTATAAGGCATATAATATATATAATAAAGGCCTTTACCAGTAATGGGTTTAAAATGAATTTCTGCCCACTCTCTGTTAATAGATATAATTTTAAAATCTAGAATATTAGATTTTGTTTGTGCATCTTGAATGATGATTCTTTTATTTTGAGGGTCGTTATCTCTGCGTCGCCAAGGTAAAATTAATTTAACCCAATTAGAATTATCAACTACTTGTACAACTGCTCTATGGTTACCTAATGAATCTCTATTCCAACAATTATCACAATTATTATAACTTATAGCATCATTTATATTTAATAAATTAGTTTGTGCATAATTGAAAGGAAGGAATAAAAAAACAAATATTCCTAGGCACAAAAGTTTAGTTTTCATTTTAAATACATTTAAGTTGCTAATAAAACATAAGTTAAAAAAAATTATTGAATTAAACTTATTTTATATAAGTAAGAATCCTATAAATTACTAATTACAAGCTATTTAGGCAGGATTTTTTGTTATTATGCAAAATCTATTATCTTTAAAGTGCTATGCATATCGAGTGTCAAAATAATATTATGATATACCGCTTATATCATTATTTTTTAAAAGCTTAAATTTCTTACCAAATGAAATATGTATTCTTATGGGTATTACTTTGCATCCATTATGTTGCGTTTTCACAAAATAATATATCGCAAAAGGAACTTACTAATACTATTATGGCTTTTTCAAAAACCAGTTCTGTAACTGGAAGAGAAGAACAAGCACAACAGTTTATTAAAAGCTTATTTGATAAAGGAATTTGTCGTCAAGATAAATTAGGAAATATTATTTTAACTATAGGCAGTGGTCATCCTATAAGATTATTTACCACCCCTTTAGATGAACCAGGATATGTCATTAGTCAAATTCAAGAAGATGGTTATTTAAAAATAGCCCCCGTAGGATTTGGACATCAGGGCAAAATGTATCATCAATTTCTACAGGGAAATGATATGATGATTAATAGTGAAACTGCTACAACACCTGCTGTCTCTACAACACCTTCTTCACATTATGATGGATTAAGGGTAAATCCTGAAAAAAATAAATCTGTATTTCAATGGCAAGATGCTATTATAGATGTTGGGGTATCTAATGCAAGTGAGGTATATAAAAAAGGTATAAAACTACTTGATCCCATTACCTTAAGAAAAAAGCCAATGGTACTAGCAGATAAATATTACACTGCTCCCTCTATAAGTACTAAAGCTGCCAGTATTGCACTTGCTAGTGTTGCTAAAACCTTACTTAAGACTCATTTTCAAGGAACTGTTGTTTTTGCATTTACGACACTAGAATTAATTAATGGAAAAGGCTTAGAAGCCGTAGTTAATGAATATGGCCCATTTGATGAAGTAATTCGTTTTAATCGTTTTTTAAATAAAAATACAGCGCAAGAGGATAAAATTTTAGTAAACAAAATTATCCCCACCAACAAAACACCTCAAGAAATAGTTACTCCAAGTATTCCATTTAGGCATCCTTCTACAATAGCTCCTAATTGGGGAAATGCAAAAGTATACGAAGTAGGACTTTCAAGTAATTATATAAATACACCCATTGAAACCGTTAGTATTTCTTCTGTGGAACAATTAATACAATGTTGGCTAAGAGGTATTGATAATATGGATTGGACTGTATCTACCATTAATTATAATGATATCAATCAAAAATCCATAGGATATACTTCTTTTCAAAAAGAAGAAAAATTATTAAGCCAATTAGTGAGTTGTTACGGAGTAGCCCCTGATGAAAAACCAGTAAGAGATTTTATTCTTTCTTCATTACCTAAATGGACCCATCCTACTACTGATGAAAAAGGAAATATAATTATCAGTTTTGGAAAAGGGAAAGAACACGATGTCTTTGTGGCACATATGGATGAAGTAGGGTTTGTGGTGGATTCAATACTTTCCGATGGAAGATTAGCACTTAAAGAAGTAGGAGGATTTTTTAATTGGATTTGGGAAGGTCATACGGCACTAGTTCATTTAGAACACCACGATGTACCTGCTGTCTTTGAGCCAAGGAATAATTATTTACAAAATACACAAAGAAATTTAAGTATACATCCATTATATGTTAATGCTGGTTATACATCTAAACAAGAAGCATTACTTGCAGGTGTATTAATTGGTAAAACAACTGTTACTATGCCAAAAGCATTAGTTAGATTAAGTGACTCAAAAGCTTCTGCTAGAGGTTTTGACGATCGCGTGGGATGTGCAAGTTTATTGTTAGCATTAGAAAATATAAACCCCCATACCCTTCATAAAAAAATCACATTTATTTTTTCTACAGGTGAAGAAACGGGACTGGTAGGTTCCACTTTTGCTGAAAATAATTTAACAGACATAACCCTTGGATTCCCTATCGATACCTATGTCTCTTCCGATGCTCCTATGGAATCAAAAATGTTTGGTTATTGCCCTTTAGGAAAAGGCGCTGTTATTAGAGTTTTGGAGAGTATTAATTTTATAGATAGAACACATCTGAATAAAATGCTAGAAGTAGCTAAACAAAATAATATCAAAGTACAATATGGTATGACTGCGGGAGGAACCGATGGTCAAGGATTTTTACAAAAAGGAGTACCTTCTATTCCATTATCTTGGCCTGGAAGGTACTCCCATTCTCCTGTGGAGGTGATGGACTTTAATGATATACAGCAGTTAGTGCACTTAATAAGTGCTATTATGCAGTCACCTTAGTCTTAACACTTCAAGTACACCATTATATTTTTGGATCCCATCCTTTTTGATAAGTTCTACCCCATAACTTCATTCCCTCTTTATCCAAAATATGTCCATTGGTAGTATTAATATCAAATGGTTTTCCAATTCGATAAGAAATATTAGCATAATGACACATCATTTGACTAATGGCTCCTTCTTCTATGGGTGAGTTTAATTTATTTTCTGTACCTCTTATGACATTGAAAAAATTTGCAATATGGTCATCTGTCATATCACCTCCGCCTCCAAGTGTATTTCCAGCTTCATTACCTTTTGACTTACTATCTTTTAATTTTTTACCCATTCTATCATATAAAATATATCCTCCTCTATTCACAAAAACAGATCCTTCACTTCCATAAATAATGGTGCCTCTGTCACTTCCATAAGTATTATAACCTGTTCTACTTTTACCATCCCACTTAATTATTTTATTGGAAGGAAATCGAAAAGTAGCATCCATAGTATCATACATCACCCATCCATCACTTAAAAAATGTCTTTTAGCTGCTTCCACTTCTACATGCTGTGGATAGGTTACTCCTAATGCCCAACGAGCAACATCTAATTCGTGTGTTGCATTATTGCCTGTCTCTGCAGTACCCCAATGCCAACCATACCAATGCCAATTGTAATCCCAAGTATTATCATTGTATTCCAAGTGAGGAGCGGGTCCTTGCCAAAGTTCCCAATCTAGTCCTTCTGGAGGTGCTGCTTTTTTAGCCACTGGCACTGCCCCTCTGTTATTGGAATAAAAGGCAAGGGCTTTGTATACCTCTCCAATTACACCACTATGTATTTGTTGCATAATGTCAATTGACTCCTTAGCAGATCTTTGTTGGTTACCCATTTGCACCACTTTTTTATATTTCTTTTGAAATGCTACCAGTAATTCACCTTCACGCGGATTATGACTACAAGGTTTTTCAATATATACGTGCTTACCAGCTTGCATTGCCATCCAAGTTCCAGGTGCGTGCCAATGATCTGGTGTTGCATTAAAAATAATATCTACTTCTTTATCATTCCATACTTCGTGAATATCATTTACTAGTTGGGCTTTACCACTAATTTTTCCGTTGAGATCTTTGGCCACTTTTTCTCTTTGTTTTTTCATTACATCGCAGATATAAGCAACATCTACATTATTTTTTTTGTTCTGAATGGCACTATAATAGGCCCCCACTCTTCTCCCACATCCCATTAAAGCAATATTCAATCTATCATTAGCACCTATTATTCTAGCATAACTCTTGGCAGTAAAACCAGAAGCTACGCCACCTAGGCCAACAGCTGCAGTTGTGAAAGAAACATTACGCAAAAAAGTTCTTCGATTTGTTTTCATATGATTAATTTTAAAAGTTGAATAAAATTTTAGAAGTAGATTATAAATTATTTTTCATAGTTAGATATTATTGGATAAAATGATGAGTATTCTATTTATTGTTTTTGAAGAGCATTATTTACTTTATTAAAAAAAACAGGGATATCCTTAAAGGGATCTTTATTATCAAGGGTTTCAATGGGTAAATTACCAGCATAAGCAGAGCTGCGAATTATTGCACAAAGACGCTCAAGATCCATCGGCACGGGCATTGTATTAATTAAAATTTTTTCTTTTATTTGCCAATTCACAGCTAAAGGAATAACT
>CAXBQH010000003.1:0-110699 GCA_963977985.1 uncultured bacterium | reverse complement strand
GTTGAAAAACCTGTCGAAACAAAATTAATATTACCAAAACTTAATAAAATTAAATAATGGCAAAGTCCAAGAAAAAACAAATAGAACAACAATCGAATTCTGTACAAACATTTTTTCCATGCGAATGGGTAGTCCAATTTGATGACGATGAACCTCAAATTTTCGCAACGGCAACAGATGAGAAAGTGACACCAGAATTAATAATTAAATTAACAAATACAAGTGAATCTCACATAGTTTTTACTGACACAAGAAACAATAAACGTTTCAGTATGTATGCGAGACCAAAAATATAAAATATGAATAGAATTTTTGAAGGGGAGGTTTTTGATTTTTTAGTTAATGAATGTGTCAACAATAAACCAATATGGAACTATAATGGTGGAATGATTGATAACAGGAGTGAAACTAACTTGATTAATTCAATGAGAGGTGTTTCTTTCGTATCAAATTTTTTAATGTTAAATCAACCAAAAAAAATAATTGAAACAGGAACAAATTATGGTTCATTTGGTCATATACTTTACAATGAATTGAGTGATTTCGAATTACATACTTGTGATATTGTTGATGATTCCCAAAGATGTGTTGATTACATAAACAATTATTATGGAAAAAACAATATTAAATTCTATAATCAAGACAGTTTAGAATTTTTGAAAAACATTTATGACGAAAATTTCGATTTAGCTTGGTTGGATAGTAAACATACCTATGAACATTTGATTGAAGAATTAAAAATAGTTGGTAATATGAATATACCAAATATATTAGTGGATGATTTTTCTTGGATTCAGGACATACAATTTGCTGTATTTGATTTTTTGAAAGAATATAGTAAGGTTTTAGAAGTGGATGCAAAAATTAGTGAAGAGCGGGTGTATAAACAAGCAGGGGTTCGTTTTAATTTAGCTTCACCCAAACAATTAGGCGAAGTCTTATTTGATATTTTAAAACTAGACCCTAAAGCTAAAAAAACAAAAACGGGTCAGTATGCCACCGGTGAAGAAGTGTTACAAAAAATGGCTACTAAACATAAAATTGTAGATGATATTTTAAATTTTAGAGAGCTTACAAAATTAAAATCTACCTATGTCGACTCTATTGGTGAATTAATAAATCCCAAAACAGGTAGAGTGCACACTAGCTATGCTCAGTCGGTGGCCGTCACTGGAAGGTTGAGCAGTATTAATCCCAACTTACAAAACATTCCTATTAGAACCGAAAGAGGAAGAGAAATTAGAAAAGCATTTATTGCTCGTGAAAAAGATAGAGTACTAGTAAGCGCCGATTATTCTCAAATAGAGCTTCGCATTGTAGCTGCTATTAGTGGCGATCCTAATATGTGTGAGGCCTTTAAACTGGGTAAAGATATCCATACCGCTACCGCTGCAAAAATTTATGGAATTGAAGAGGCGTCGGTAACCAAAGAAATGCGATACAAAGCAAAAAGCGTCAACTTCGGAATTATTTACGGACAAGGCGCTTTTGGTTTAGCAGAAAATTTGGGTATCTCAAGAACGGAGGCTAAAGAAATTATTGATAACTATAAAAAAGAGTTTCCTAATATTCAGTTATATATGGACCAACAAATTAACAAAGCAAAAGAAGCGGGCTTTGTTGAAACGCTAATGGGAAGAAAACGATGGCTTAGAGATATTAATAGTAGCAATTTTACTGTTCGTGGTTTTGCAGAAAGAAATGCTATCAACTCTCCTATTCAAGGCTCTGCAGCAGATATGATCAAGCTTGCAATGATTAAAATTCATAGTGAGATGAAAAAAACAAAATGGGAATCAAAAATGATTTTACAAGTACACGATGAATTGGTTTTTGATGCTGTCAAAAAAGAGTTGCCCGAGCTTAAAGAATTAATTTTAAAATGTATGAAGGGGGCAATGGTGCTTCCTAATGGTGTTCCCGTTGAAGCAGAAGTGGGTGTTGGAAAAAATTGGTTAGAAGCTCACTAAAATTATTTCTTTTTATATACGGGCACTGTGCTACAGGGCTCTCCATACATAATGCTTTTAACTATGGGCCTAAGTTTTTGTGTAATAGCAATATAGGCCGACTCTCCAATGGGTGTTTCTCCACAACCCTTTACTACTACTCTTTGGTCGATATATAGTTCGGTATTGATTTTACTAATGCTTTCTTGTAGTAGTTGTTCTCTCACCTTATTTTCGTCACCAAAATAAACCGCTTTCGCGTAGGGGTGTAAGGAAGATACAATTAGCATATTTGCCCACATAGGAATAATGGCATCGGCGCTGCAAACAATACCCACTATTTTATCTTGATATATAGACCAGTCGATATTAAGTAAAGAGGCGCGAAATTCTTTCTCTTTTAATATAAGCTCTTTGAATAAATAGGGCTTTATATCAAACAAAATTATTTCATTACTTGGAAGTAAACTTGCAAGATCAATAGTAAGCAATCCGCTTTCTGCCACTTTGTTATTAAACAACTCGGCCATAAAAATTATTTAGTACTAATAGAGCTTAGATCTATTATCAACTATCGAAGCTACTTTTTTAAAGGCGCTTGCCGATCTAAACATAAGACTTCTGGTTCTATCTAATAGTTCGTCTTTGAAAAAGCTGGGGTCTTGGCTGGCCTGCTTTGCGCCAACGGCATTTACACTAATAGTATAAACTCCAGAATTAGCCGCAATGGGTTCGCTTACTTTATTAATAAGTGCTTTATTAAAAGCGGCGCCCACTAATTTTGGTTCATTGCCAAGGCCTGTGATCATAGCAAAACTAAAACCAATACTATCTGCTCTTTGAACAATTGCCTTTGCATCAGCAGCAATAGCCTCTAAAGTTTTTCCTTTAATAGTAGATTTAATTTTTTCTGCTTTCTTTTTATCTCTAATAATTCCTTCTACTTGAGGTCTTGCAGCAGCAACGCTTGCTAGGCCCTTTTTTTCTTCAGCAGTAATTACTGCTACCACATAATTATCTCCAAGCTCAAAGGGTTCTGACACATCATTCACCTCTTTTTCATAAACCCATCTTACAATATTTCTTGCAGTACCAATACCCTGAATATCAAAATCGTTTGCTTTAATGCCTGCTGCAGGAATGGCTTGTTTACCCAACTTCACCGCATTTGCATTAAATGATTTTATATCCTTGCTACTAGAAGCAAACTGTGCCGCTGCAGTAGATGCTGCATTAATGGTTTCGTTGCTTGGCATTACGGTTTTAGATAAATACGCTATTTTATACGCAGGTCCTTTCGGTGTTTGTTTTAAAATTTCAATATAATGATATCCAAAATCAGATTTCACCACCGATTTTGTGCCCACTGGATTATCAAAAGAAAAATCATTAATACTTGGAACCATTTTTGCTTGGGGGAACATTTCATATTTTCCACCATTTGTTTTACTTCCAGCATCATCAGAATATTTAGTAACCATCTCTTCAAAAGAAGCGCCTCCTTTTACGGCAAGGCTAATGCTGTCTGCTAATTTTTTAGCAGCGCTATCTGTTCTAACCTGTTGTCCGTTTTGTGGATTTACGGTGGCAATTAAAATATGTCTGAAGCTAGCACTATCTGGCCATTGTTTAACACCCAATATTTTTGCAATAGTAAAATTTCTTCCATCAACATAAGGACCATACACTCCGCCCACACCGGCACTTAACACAGAATCTTTTTGAGGAATCTGTAAACTCTTTTTACTAATATAACTATCATAATAAGGAATCTCTGTTCCTACCTTATTTAAGTATTTGGCTGTCTCTGTGCTATTTTTAAAATCTTGTTTCAACGCCTCTATTTCATTTCTTGCATTTATAGAGTCTAATGCAGAGGGGGCGGCGCTAAATCCAATAAAAGAAATGGTACGACTTGTTTCATCCACCTGATAAGCAGCGGCATTTTCTTTTAAATACGCAGCAACATCATCATCGCTCACCTTAATAGTACTATCAGCAATTGTTGTATAAGGAATGCCCACAAAAGAAATGCTTGATATGGCATTAGATTCGGCATATTGTTTTTCGCTTAACCATTTTGGAACCTGAACACCTCTAACTACCATTACCTGGTATTTATTTCTAAGTCTGTTTTCAATAGAGGGTTCTATATAAATTTTTTCAATTTGTTTAATTTGATCTGCGTTTTTGCTTTTTTTAATTTGTGCTATTGCTTGTTTTGCATCATTAACCTTAAACTCTCCAGTTTTTTGGTCTGTAAATTCTTGTTTAAACGGAGACTCGTTTCCAAATAAAACATCTGTCAATTCTTTGGTGCCTACAGTAAGTCCAAGTTTATTTTCTTCGTCTTTTAATAATAATCTATCTACTTCTTGGTTCCATAAGTAACCCATTAATTGTTCTCTTTTTACACCTTGTGAGGCATAGTTTTGTACTTGTAAGTCTAATTTTTCTTCAAAATCCTGTTTATTAATAACATTACCATTCACCTTTCCTAGGGTTGATACATCATTCGCCCCTCTTTTTCTACCCAATCCATCTTGTAATATGAAGGCAATAAGGGCAATAGCGATAATTCCAAAGATGATCCAGGCACCTCTTTCTCTAATGTTCTGAATAATTGACATATATATAATAATTATAGGAGGGCAAAAATAATGTTTTCTAGCTAGTAAAAGGGGTTATAACGCTATATTTTGGCTTAAAAAGGGGGTTATTATTATATAAAAAACTAACAGGGGGCTGGTGGATAATTAAATATTTCGTGGATATCTCGGGTTTTTAAACTCATTTATCTGCATAAAAAAAGAATAAATAATAGGTCTTGTTTTAAAAGTGGGTCCTTCGCTAAAAAAAGTAATTATTTATACCCGTTAATTCACAGTGTATAAGCTGTTAATTAATGATAAAAATTAAAATTAGGTATCTATTTAAAAACTATAAATTTTACTAAAACCCTTACTGGTATTATATTTTAGAAGATGTAGTTTTTTATAAATATATACTATTTAATAAGTGAATAAGTAAGATATTAAGATATTAACAGCCCTAATAATAGTAGTTTATAATAAATAATGTATTAATAAAGAATAATACAGCAGTAATGCACAGTAGTATATAAAATGAATTCTTTAAAATAAACTACATTTATATAGATCATTTAAATAGAATTAAAAATTCAATTAAATCAAACCCTAATTCTTTTAAATAAATACTTTTAAAATAAATAATAATAAATACTAAATTTGTTACTAAAATATAAATACATTGATAATCAATTAATTAAAATAAAATAATACCCTAAAAATATAAAAAACTAATCAAATTAGTAAAATAAATACTAAAATTTTTAGTTTATTCACATTTTATCCCTACCTTCACATAAATATTAAAGAAAACATAAAACGATTAACAATGAGCAACCCAAACGTAGAAAAATTAAAAGCCTTAAAATTAACCATCGATAAAATAGATAAAGACTATGGAAAGGGTAGTGTAATGATGATGAATGAAAAAAGTCAAGAACCACAAGAAGTAATATCAACCGGTTCAATAGGTTTAGATACCGCATTAGGAATTGGAGGTTTACCAAAAGGAAGAATTATTGAGATATATGGTCCAGAATCTTCTGGAAAAACAACAGTTGCCATTCACGTAATTGCAGAAGCACAAAAAAAAGGAGGAATGTGTGCTATTGTGGATGCAGAACACGCATTTGATAGTGTCTATGCAAAAAAATTAGGCGTTGATGTAGATAATTTATTAGTATCTCAACCAGATTATGGTGAACAAGCTTTAGAAATAGCAGACCGTTTAATTTTATCAGGTGCAATTGATGTACTTGTTATAGATTCAGTAGCAGCCTTAGTTCCAAAGAGTGAACTTGAGGGAGAAATGGGAGATAGTAAAATGGGATTACACGCAAGATTAATGAGCCAGGCTTTAAGAAAATTAACTGCAACTATTAATAAAACAAATACCATTTGCATTTTTATAAATCAATTAAGAGAAAAAATTGGTGTTGTTTTTGGAAATCCAGAAACCACTACTGGAGGTAATGCTTTAAAATTCTATGCCTCTGTAAGATTAGATATTAGAAGAATGGCTCAAATTAAAGATGCAGATGAGGCTATTGGAAATAGAGTTAAAGTTAAAGTGGTGAAAAATAAAGTAGCACCCCCTTTTAGATCTGCAGAATTTGAAATAATATTTGGAGAAGGAATAAGTAAAATTGGAGAAATAATTGATATGGGTGTTGAATTAGAAATAATTCAAAAAAGCGGAAGCTGGTTTAGTTATGATAATAATAAACTAGGCCAAGGAAGAGACTCGGTAAAAACAATTTTACACGACAATCCAGAATTAGCCAACGAAATAGAGGCCAAAATAAGAGCTAAAATTGCATTAAAAACAGAAGAGGCTGGAAAATAATATTTAAAAAACTATAGAGTTTTGTTTTTTAGGGTTAGTTAGTTTAAACCGCATCAACTATGGTGCGGTTTTTTTATATTTATAAAAAAAATTGATTACAATATTAAAATATTGTTTACGCGCTGCGCTATGGCTTTTCTGTGCAGAAATTAATATCAAGAATAAATATTTATTAAATACAAGCGGCCCCCTATTAATTATTGCAAACCACCCCAACTCTTTTTTAGATGCAATTATTATTGGTTCTAGATATAATAGAAAAATTAATTTTTTAGCAAGGGGCGATGTTTTCACTAAAAAACACCACCGCTTTTTATTAAGGCTATTAAATATGATCCCGGTATATAGGCTAAGAGAGGGAAAACAATTTTTACATCTTAATGAATATGCTTTTGTAGAAACCAAAAGGCTTTTAAAAAATAACGAAGCGGTATTAATTTTTATAGAAGGCACTTGTTTAAACACCAATACCCTACAACCCTTTAAAAAAGGAACGGCAAGAATTTTACAAACCTGTCACGAAGAAAACTTTTTTATTCAAATTCATCTTGCGGGCATTGCATATAATAATTTTAAAGGAATAGGAAAAAGAGTAAATCTTTGTTTAGAAAATTTTATTCAAAACACACCCATTGTTACAGCTAAAGACAGAGTAGACTTTAATAACGCCGTTTTTTCAAAACTCTCTACCCTAATTATTCCCACCACCCACACACCCCCTATTAAAAAAACCCCCCTGTATTATTTTAATTTTCCTTTTTATACCACCCTCTATTCTTTTGTAGATAAAAAAACCAAGGGCACAGTTTTTTTTGATTCAGTTTTATTTTGTCTTCTATTTTTTTTATATCCTCTTTATCTTTTGATTATTATTTTTCTTTTACAATACATAAGCATACCACAACCAATAATTTTTGGTACCTTGGCACTAGTTTTTTTATTTAGAAACCAAACCCTCTCCACTAGTTAATTTTTAATTATATCATTATGGCAAATAATATTAGAAAGCTTGAAAAAAGAAAAAAAATCGCCCTTATTGCACACGATAATAAAAAAAGAGATTTAATAGAATGGGCGGTATACAATAAAACGGCCCTATCTAAACACACGCTCGTTGCCACGGGCACCACGGGTAAACTAATAGAGGAGGCCCTAGACCAACCTGTAAAAAAATTATTAAGCGGACCGCTGGGCGGCGATCAACAAATTGGATCGATGATAGCCACAGGAGACATTGATGTAATTTTTTTCTTCTTTGATCCTATGGAAGCACAACCCCACGATAGCGATGTGAAAGCCCTATTAAGATTAGCGGTTGCCTGGAACCTTCCTATGGCTTGTGATAGAACCACCGCCGATTTTTTAATGACTTCTCGTTTTATGCAAGAGGCCTATGAATATAAATTACCAGACTATACTGGTTATTTAAAAAGAAATATATAATATAACACAGAAAAAATTTTTCCAATGAAAAAAACAATACAACCCCTTAAAATTTTTATAGTAGTATTTTTTTTAGGCGCAACAGTTTTAATGTATAATAGCGCCCCTGCACAAAACACAATACTGGGTTTTAAAAACGCGGCACAACAAAATAAAATTGAAAATGATTTTGATGCACAATTAAGTGCTGGTCGCGTGAGTCAAAATATAAAACTACTTTCTTCTGTGCCCCACCACGTAGGATCACAAGGAGGAAAATTTGTGGCGGATCAAATTGTAAAAATATTTAAAGAGGCGGGCTGGGAAACAAAAACAGAAATTTATCAATTAATGTTTCCTACTCCACTAACGCGCGTGCTTGAAATGTCTGGTGCTACTAACTATAAAGCTAAATTAAAAGAAACCCCACTTAAAGAAGATGCTACCTCTAATCAGGCAGACCAGCTTCCTACTTATAATTGTTGGAGCGCTGACGGAGATGTGACCGCTAATTTGGTTTTTGTAAATTATGGTTTACCAGAAGACTATGAAACGCTTGCTAAATATGGAATTGATGTAAAAGGAAAAATTGTAATAGCAAAATATGGAAGAAGCTGGAGGGGTATTAAACCAAAAGTAGCACAAGAACACGGAGCTATTGGTTGTTTAATTTATTCAGATCCAATGGATGATGGCTATGGTGCTGGAGATGAGTATCCCATTGGTTCTTTTAAAAACGATCAAACCGTGCAAAGAGGATCTATAATGGATATGGTAATTTATCCAGGAGACCCCACGACGCCCAATATTGCATCAACAGAAAATGCACCAAGAGTAGATCATCACGACGCCATTAATTTATTAAAAATACCAGTGCTTCCTATTAGTTATGGAGACGCCGCGCCTTTATTAAAAGATATGTCGGGCCCTGTTGCTCCAAGAGCTTGGGGCGGCGGACTTCCTTTCACTTATCATATTGGTCCAAGCAAATCAATGGTGCATTTAAAATTAGCATTTGATTGGAAGCTAAGACCCGGTATAAATGTAATTGCAACTATTAAGGGTGCAGAATTTCCAGATCAATGGATTGTAAGAGGAAATCATCACGATGGTTGGGTGAATGGTGCTGCCGATCCTATAAGTGGAATGGCGGCAGAGTTAGAAGAAGCCATTGCTATTGGCGGTTTATTAAAACAAGGATGGAAGCCTAAAAGAACTTTAGTGTATTGTGCTTGGGATGCAGAAGAACCCGGATTAATGGGTTCTACAGAGTGGGTTGAAGACCACGCCGCAGAATTACAAGCCAAGGCTGTTGCATATATTAATTCAGATGGAAATGGAAGAGGATTTTTAGATGCAGAAGGGTCACACGCTTTTATTCCGCTGATAACAGAAATTAGTAAATCGGTTATGGATCCACAAACAGGAGTAAGTGTTTTTGAAAGATATAAAGCCGCGCGCGCTACTAATGCTAATACAACAGCCGCAAAAAAAGAAGCATTCGCCGCAACCCATTATCCACTTGGTGCAATGGGCTCGGGCTCTGACTATTCTTCTTTTATACAACACCTGGGTATTCCTTCATTAACTATTGGTTATGGAGGAGAAAATGAAGGAGGAGAATATCATTCTATATATGATTCATATGATATGTATAGAAGATTTAAAGATCCCAACTTCGCTTATGGTGTGGCTCTAGCAAAAACAACAGGAAGGGTTGCACTAAGACTTGCTGGTGCAGATGTATTACCCTTTGACTATAATTCACTTCACACCACTATCAAAGGTTATATAAATGAATTAATAAATAATGTCGACCAATTAAGAGAAAAAACAGCAATTGAAAATGAACTGGTCAATAAAAAAGCATATGCTTATGCGGCAGATCCCACAGAAGGATTAACTATACCCAAGTTAATGCCAGAAGTACCCTATATAGATTTTTCACCTATACTCAACGCTCTTTCTAAACTTGAAAAAGCAGCCGCGCACATAGAAGAAATTAAAACAAAAGGAACAGCAGAACAATTAGTGGCATTAAATTCAAAAATTTATACTGCAGAACAAAAACTATTATCCGAAACCGGCCTTCCTCGCAGACCCTGGTTCAAACACACGATATATGCCCCCGGTTTTTATACGGGCTATGGAGTAAAAACAGTTCCTGGTGTGCGCGAAGCTATTGAACAAAAAAATTGGCCAGAAACAAAAGAGCAAATTAGCGAAACCGCAAAAGCCATTGAAAAACTTTCTATGTTTTTAGATGCACTATAGCGTGTAAATTTGCTAATGCCATTTCAACTAGTATCCAACTATACCCCGTCGGGCGATCAGCCTTCAGCCATACAAGCACTCACCGACGGGGTTTTAGAAGCAGAAAAACATCAAATACTTTTAGGTGTAACAGGAAGTGGTAAAACTTTTACCATTGCCAATCTCATTCAAAATGTACAAAGACCCACCCTTGTTTTAACACACAATAAAACTTTGGTGGCACAGCTTTATGGAGAGTTCAAACAATTTTTTCCTAATAATGCCGTGGGTTATTTTGTTTCTTACTACGATTATTATCAACCCGAGGCTTACTTACCCACTTCTGGTGTTTATATCGAAAAAGATTTAAGTATAAATGAAGAGCTAGATAAACTAAGACTTCAAGCCACAGCACAATTATTAAGTGGTCGTAGAGATATTATTATAGTAGCAAGCGTGAGTTGTATTTATGGAATGGGCAACCCCACAGAATATGAAAAAGGAATTATAAGAATTAGCGCTGGTATGATACTTCCCAGACAAGCTTTTTTACATCAACTTGTCAATAGTCTTTATCACAGAACCGTAACCGAATTTGACAGAGGTTCTTTCAGAGTAAATGGCGATACGGTAGATATTCGATTGCCTTATGTTGACTACGGATACCGCATTACTTTTTTTGGAGATGAAATTGAATCTATTGAAAGCATTGAAGTAGAAAGCGGTAAAAGAATTGAGACAATGGAAAATGCAGCCATCTTTCCAGCTAATTTATATGTGGCACCCAAGGATATGTTGCAAGAAATTATTTATGAAATTCAAGATGAATTACGCGCTCAAGTAGATTACTTTAAAAATATAGGAAAGCATATTGAAGCACAAAGAATCAAAGAGCGCGTAGAATATGATATTGAAATGATAAGAGAATTGGGCTATTGTTCTGGCATAGAAAACTATTCTCGTTTTTTTGATAGAAGAAAGCCAGGTGCCAGACCTTTTTGTTTATTGGATTATTTTCCTAAAGATTTTTTATGTGTGGTGGATGAAAGTCACGTAACCGTACCACAAATTTCAGGAATGTATGGAGGAGATAGAAGCAGAAAAATGAATTTAGTACAATATGGTTTTAGACTTCCAAGTGCTATTGATAATCGCCCCTTAAATTTTAATGAATTTGAAAACCTGGTGGGTCAATCTATTTTTGTTAGCGCCACACCCGGAGAATATGAATTAGAAAAAACAGCGGGTCTTGTAATTGAGCAAGTGGTAAGACCCACCGGATTATTAGATCCCCCCATTGAAGTGCGCCCTACTAAAAATCAAATTGATAATTTATTAGAAGAGATTGCAAAGCAAGTAGAAAAGGGCGATAGGGTTTTAGTAACCACCCTTACTAAAAAAATGGCGGAGGAAATGGATAGATATTTAAGCCGTATTCAAATAAAATCAAAATACATTCATAGTGATATTGATGCTCTGGAGCGCGTAGAAATTTTAAGAGAATTAAGATTGGGTGTTATTGATGTGTTGGTGGGTGTAAATTTATTAAGAGAGGGTCTCGATTTACCCGAAGTTTCCTTGGTGGTGGTTTTAGATGCAGACAAAGAAGGATTTTTAAGAAATGAAAAATCGCTTACACAAACTGCGGGAAGGGCCGCTAGAAATGTGAATGGGCGCGTACTATTTTATGCTGATAAAATTACCAAGAGTATGCAGCGCACCATAGATGAAACCAACAGAAGAAGAAAAAAGCAACTAAAATATAATGAAGATCATAATATCACACCCACCACTATTATAAAAAATATAGAACAAGTAATGGCACAAACCGCCGTTTTAGATATTAAAGGTTATACACTGAATAATATTAATGTTAAAACCAGCGACGATCTTGAAATGGTGGCAGAGGGCGCTAATGAATTTACCACTATACCACAAATAGAAAAAGCCATAGCCCAAACTAAAAAACAAATGGATAAATTTGCTAAGGCTTTAGATTTTATGGAAGCCGCTAAACAAAGAGATGAAATGTTCAGACTTGAAGCACAGTTACAAAAAATGAAAAACACATAACGCTCTAAAAACAAAATACCACTAAACAATTCTATGTCACCAATACTTGCTTCAATATATAATGGTCTTATACATACCAGCTGGTTAGAAGCTATTGCAGTTATATCGGGCATCGTATCTGTTTGGTATAGTAGAAAAGAAAATGTTTTAGTTTTTCCTACGGGTTTATTAAACACCACCATATATATTTATTTAAGCCTAAGAGGGCATTTAATAGGAGAAGCTAGCGTGAATTTATATTACACCGCTATGAGTATTTATGGATGGTATTTGTGGACAAGAAAAAATAAATCCAATCAACAGCTCATTTTACATATTACAAATAGCACACTTAAAGAAAAAATTCAGCAGTCTTTGTTTTTTATTTTTATTTATGGTATCATTTATTTTTCTTTAGTGTATTTAAAACAATCATTCGCACCAGAAGCCATTCCCTGGGCCGACGCATTAGCAAGCGCCTCTGCTTATACTGGAATGTGGTTGATGGCTCAAAAAAAAGTAGAAAGTTGGTTTTGGTGGGTGGTTACCAATATTGCCTCCATACCTTTGTATTTTATAAAAGGATATGCATTCACTAGCGTTCAGTTTATTGTTTTATTAATACTTGCTATTATGGGATGGATTTCCTGGATGAAAAAAGCCAAGCTTCATCAAAATGACTAAAGAAAAAAATTTCAACAACCACACAGTACAAAAAATTGTAGTACTGGGTCCCGAGTCAACAGGTAAATCTACCCTATGCGAGGCCCTGGCTAAACATTACAATGCAGTTGATTGTAAAGAATATGCTAGACAATATTTACATCAAAATGGCACTAAATATAATTTCAACGATTTATTAACTATTGCTAAGGGACAAATTAATTTAGAAGAGAAAGCTTTACAAAAAGCCACCGAGCAAAACAACCTCAGCGCTTCTCATAAAATAATTATTGATACCGATATGTATGTGATGAAAGTGTGGTGTGAATATGTTTTTAATAATTGCCATACTTATATATTAGATCAAATACACGAAAGAAAATACCATCTTTATTTATTGTGTGATATAGACCTACCCTGGACTTTAGACGAGATGAGAGAATACCCCGATGAAAAACCAAGAAAAGAATTGTTCGCTATTTATAAAGATATTTTAATTAACCAAAAAACACCCTGGGGCATTGTTAGCGGTAAAGGCGATCAAAGAACACAAAACGCTATTGCTATAATTGATTCAATACTTGGATAAGTAAAATCCAAAAATTTTATTTTTTCAAAAGAGAAGCTACATCTTCATCGGTTTCAATATTATTCATCTCTCTTAAAATTTGCGGATAGCGCCAAGAAACCCTTCTTGTCATTGGAGAGGCAGTAAATTTTTTGGGATTAGGAAAACCAGCCACTATCATAGCAGCTTCAGCCCTTGATAAATTTTTTGCGGACTTGTGAAAATAATGTTGAGCAGCAGCTTCAACGCCAAAGCAACCGGGCCCTGTTTCAATTACATTTAAGTATACCTCTAAAATTCTTTTCTTTCCCCAAATAAATTCAATTAAGAAAGTAAAATATATTTCTGGAATTTTTCTGATATACTTATCATAACGACCCCCTTGCCATAAAAAAACATTTTTTGCTGTTTGCTGAGAAATGGTGCTGGCACCCCCACCAAGAGGTATTTTAGATTTTTTATTTTTCTTTTTAGGGTGTAAGCTTTTTTCAATAGCATCCCAATCAAAACCCATATGGTCGGTAAAAGATTGGTCTTCACTTGCTATGGCAGCAAGTTTTATATTATAAGACATATCCTTCCAAGAAATATAATCTCTTTGTAACCCAAGTCCAAAGGCGTTGGTTATTTGTGTAATAGTAATGGGCGGCTCAACAAATTTTGTAATGAGCACATATAGTAAGGAGCTAAGAAATAAATAGAGAAAAACGCGACGAATTTTTTTTAGCACAAATACAGTTTATAAAATTTCTACGCTAAATCGTTTTCCAATAGGACGATCATCGGGATTCGATTTTTTTACTATCACGCCTAATAACCAAGCGCCAACGCCCCCCACCAATCTGGGAATATTTTTAGATTCAAAAACGGGGTCCTTTCTTCCTAAAGAATTAATAATATTTAAACCCAAATAACCAATACCCCCCGCTTTTAAAAAAGCCCCATTAGTAAATACACTATTAAAGTGTCCCCTGTCTTTTGCAAATGCTTTTATTTCATTAATATGTAAAACCAACTTACCCAATTTAAGCGTGTCCTGATTATAAGTGCCCAATTGAGTCATTGCACCCTGTAAAGCAAATTGGTTCACTTCAATGGAATCGTTTTTAATCCAATTAATATAACCAGTTATCCATTGTGCATTGCTAAATTGAAAATTAATAAAATCACCGTGTGTAAAAGACCTTACCACAACTCCTCTATCTTTTAATAACAAGAGCTGACCCCCTTGTGCCTTACTAATAGTGGGTAACAAGCAGATGAAAAACAAAAAAAGACAAAACTTAATGAGCGTAAAATTTTTCACACAAGCAATTTACGATATTATTTATAATTAGTAGTGCAAAGCCCCATAGAATAAAGCACCACTAAATATTAAAATTATGATACCCGAAATTCTATTTATGATAATAGTATTTTTAAGTGTAAGCTTGGGGCGTAATTTACTAGCAAGGGCTACTTTTAATATATCTGAAAAAAGTACAAATAATAAACAGGTTCCAAAAACCACCAACCTATATATGAGCGGATTGTTAGTCTCAGCAGCGGAAGAAGATATTGCGGCTGTCCAAGCAAACCAAAATAAAAACACACTTGGGTTTAATGTGTTCATAAAATAACCCGATAAAAAAGTAGATACCCAATCTCTTTTTCGCATCAACTTATTTTTTGAATCATTATCTGTTTCAAAAACAATTTTTTTAAAAAATAGTGTATAAACACCCATCACTAATAAAAACCCAGCACCGAGTAGTGCAATGAACGCTTTATGTAATAAGGCTAAAGCAAAAAAAGAAGTAAAAAAATTACAAATAAAAACAAGCGTCATATCACTTAAAGAAACACCTGCTACAAAAATATATCCGGCTTTGTATCCGTTGGTTAAACTTTGTTTGATAATTGCAAAAATAACAGGGCCTACAGAAATACTCAAGATCAATCCAAGTACCAGACCCTTTATAATGGGCGCTATCATAAAGAGGAAATAAAATTTTTCCAATCGTTTAATAGAGCCCCTTTAATAACTCTTGGAAACTTGTGTTGACCGCCTATTTTACCCTTGCTTCTTAAAAAATCTATAAACACTTTTTCTTTCAACACAGTTATAAAAATGTTTTTCAAGGCTGTTTTTCTTTCAACAGCATAATCATCATTTAGCTCAATTAATTTCTCATCAATCTTTTGTATGAGTAGCTCTTTGTCCACCGCTTCATCACAAGCCACATACCAATGATGTGCAAATAAATTTTCATAAGGTATGCCCGTAACACTAAATTCAGGAATAGAAATATTTAATTCCTCGCTCACCAGCTGAATAGCTTTATTCATATTATCTACACTAAGATGTTCTCCTACCAAGCTTAAAAAATGTTTGGTTCTTCCTGTAATAATAATTTCTGCATTGGCTTTGTCCACAAAACGAATGGTATCTCCTATCAGATAACGCCAAGCCCCTGCAACAGTACTTATTAAAATAGCATAATCCTTATTTTCTTCCACTTCGTGAATTAATAAAGCATTTGGGTTTTCTACCATTTCTCCATTTTCATCAAAATTGTTATCATCAAAGGGGACAAATTCAAAAAAGATATGTTGATTGAAAGACAATCGCATACCCACTCCATTTTGTTTATCTTGCCAAGCTAAGAAACCCTCACTTGCTAAATAAGTTTCTATATAAGTAATAGGCTTTCCTAATAATTTTTCAAAACCGTGTTTATAGGGTTCAAAACTCACACCTCCGTGTGCAAAAAAAGCAAGGTTGGGCCATATTTCGTGAATATGATTCAGCTTGTATTTTTTAATAATCATTTCAATACACATTTGAATCCAAGCGGGTACACCCACAATAAATCCAATATCCCACTGAGGTGCTTTTTCTACAATCTCTTTTAGCTTTTTATTCCAATCTCGTTCCTTAGCAATTTTTTTACCAGGTTTATAAAATGGCTGAAACCAAATGGGTGCTTTTTTGGCTGTGATGCCACTCAAATCACCAGCATAATAACCAGCCCCTTTTTGTAAATCGGTGCTTCCGCCCAATGTGAGCCAACCTTTACCAATAGAACCAAAACTTACATTTCTATAATTAAACAAACTAATAAGTTGTTTTATCATTATAATTTTATTCCCTCTTAAAAGATCGTTGGTAATAGGAATATATTTACTAGCAGACTCGCTGGTGCCACTACTTAATGCAAAATATTTTATTTTCCCAGGCCAACAAATATCAGATTTTCCTTCAAGGCTTAAATGCCACCACTGCGCATAAATTTTATTATAATTATAAGCAGGAACTTTTTGTTGAAAAACTTTATCGGGCCTTTTGGTTAATAAAATTTTATCAAATTCAAATTGTTGACCAAAGGCAGTATACTTTGCCCTACGAAGTAATTTTTTAAGTACGCGTAATTGCGCTCTTTTGGGACTTTTAGGGGGTATACCTAAAGCCTTTTGAAGACTTTTGGGTAAGCTAATCTCAAAAATAGGCATCTAGGCTTTGGGTTTATTTTTTACGGATTATCTGCAAAAATAGGAATGTTATTCGAGCAAACGAGCCTACTTTTGTTGTATGATTAAAAATACACTTTTAAAAGCGGTAGAAGCAGGCGCGCAGGAATTAAAACATTTTTTTAACGGTTCATTTTCTATACATAGCAAGGGCTCTCTTAACGATTTAGTAACAGAGGCAGACCACGCTTCTGAAAAAGCCATTTTCTCAGTCATTCAGGAAGCTTTTCCTAGTCATTTTATTTTAAGTGAAGAAACCGGTGAAATTAAACAAGACTCAAAAATAAAATGGATCATAGATCCCATTGATGGCACTATTAATTTTGCAAACGGTATTCCCATTTGTTGTGTGAGCATTGGTGTAGAAGAAGAGGGAAAAATGATTTTAGGTGCCGTGTATAATCCATTTATGAATGAACTTTTTTTTGCAGAAAGAGGAAAGGGAGCAACTTTAAATGGAAACAAAATTGTAGTGAGTGATAAAGATAATTTGTTAAGCAGTTGTTTGGTCACAGGATTTCCTTATCAATATTTAGATACAGCCAATGGTCCCCTACAAATTTTTGATAAATTAATTCGCAAAGCAATACCTGTTCGAAGATTGGGAAGCGCAGCAATTGACTTGTGTTGGACAGCCGCAGGAAGATTCGATGGATTTTATGAACATAAATTGCAGGCCTGGGATAGTGCTGCTGGTTTTTTAATGGTGGAAGAAGCGGGCGGGAAAGTGACCGACTTAAAAGGAAACCCCTACAGCCCTTATCAGCCGGGCATCATAGCTACTAACGGAAAAATTCACGCATCCTTATTAAATGTTATTGAAGGAGGAAATTTATAATTTAAAGTATGACAACAAAAAGAACTGAAATTGATAAATTGGGTGAGTTTGGTTTAATTGATCATCTCACAGAAAATTTTGAAACAAAAAATGCCTCTACTGTTTTATCCATAGGAGATGATGCTGCTATCATAGATCATTTTGGAAAACAAACTGTTATTACTACCGATCTTTTAATAGAAGGTGTTCACTTTGATTTAATGTATACTCCTATGAAACACTTGGGGTATAAATCGGTGGTGGTGAATCTTAGCGATATATATGCTATGAATGCCATACCCACTCAAATAACTATGAGTATTGCATTTAGTAATCGTTTTAGCTTAGAAGCATTGGAAGAATTTTATGAAGGGGTACATATTGCTTGTGAAAAATATGATATAGACTTAGTAGGGGGAGATACTTCAACTTCACAAAAAGGATTTATTATTTCTGTGACTGCTTTGGGTGAAGTAGCGCCCGATAAATATATACAAAGAAGTACTGCCGAAAGTGGCGATTTAATTTGTGTTTCAGGAGATTTAGGTGCGGCTTTTTTAGGATTAACGCTTATGGAAAGAGAGAAAAAAATATTTGTAGAAAATCCACAAATACAACCCAATTTAGAAAATGAAAATTATATCGTTGGTCGATTATTAAAACCAGAAGCTAGAAAAGACATTATTGAAATTTTAGAAAACAATAAAATTGTCCCTACAGCGATGATGGATATTAGTGATGGTTTAAGTAGTGAGATTTTACATTTATGTAAACAAAGCAATTTGGGTTGTCGTGTGTATGAGGAAAAAATTCCCATTCACGAGTCTAGTCGTGCCGCCGCTTTTAAGTTTGGATTAGATCCCACCATTTGTGCATTGAATGGAGGAGAAGATTATGAACTTTTATTTACAATGAAGCAATCCGATTACGATAAAATTACTTTACAAGAAGAGATAAGTGTAATTGGATATATGTGTGACAAAGAAGAAGGAGCCAAATTAATTACCAAGGGTAAAAACCTATTTGATATCACTGCTCAAGGGTGGAATGCTTTTGGAAAATAATTATTAAGCTACACTCATTTTAATTAAATTAAAATCTTCGCTTAATAAAGCCAGGTCTGCTTTTCCGCCAATTTCAATACTACCTTTAATTGTATTTTGATGCATTATTTTTGCAGGATAAACACTGCACATTCTTATAGCTTCTCCCCATTCTATACCTACTTTTTCCACTAAATTTTTTACCGATTGTAAAGGTGTTAATGCAGAGCCACTTAACACACCCTTGCTTTCATACTTGTCACCCACCAAACTATGTTGATAGAAACCTTTAGTAGTGGTTGTCACGGCATCGGTAATACAAAATAATCTATCCCCCATTATTTTTTTAGCTATTTTAATTGCAGCAAAGTCGACGTGGTATCCATCCGCTACTAAACTACAACAAGCGCTTGGATGATTCATTAATGCTCCTACCATTCCCGGGGCACGATGTTGTAAACTACTCATTGCATTGAATAAATGTGTAGCTACTGTAATGCCATTATTAAAAAACTGTGTAGCCACTTCATAAGAGGCGTTGCTATGTCCCGCCGATACGATAATATTATTTTTTTGAATTAGATCAATAATTTTTGCATCCACTACTTCGGGGGCAAGCGTTATCATTCCAATACAACCCTCACCATATTGTAAAATAGCTTCTACTTCTTCATAAGAAGGAGAGTGAATAATTTCTGCTAGATGGGCTCCTTTTTTTTCTACATTTATCCAAGGACCTTCAATGTGTAAACCCATACAACCCTTACCACCCTTACTCTTATAAGCCCTTACAGCATCAATTGCTTTTTTAATAACCTCATTAGTTTGAGAAGCAATGGTGGGCTGAAAATACGCAGCTCCACCCGCTAAGCAATATTGATAAATTTTTTCAATAGTATCTGCTTCTGGAAATTCAGATAATAATTTATTTGCTGCTCCATAAATTTGAAGATCTATCAATGCGGGTATCACCACCGCCATACTAGTAGCAGCATCATAGCCCTCTTTACTTATATTTTTTATTAATCCTTGCTCTAGGGTAATGACTACTTCTTCTAACCAAACCTCACCTGTAAATAATTTTTTGACAGATATATTTGTGAGCATATAATTTTGAATTACTATTTATTGAATTTGAAAAAAATCGGCATCTTTCCAAAAAGGAAATTGATTTCTAGTATGAGTAAGTTCTTGTTTTTGTAAAGTGATGGTAAAAACATCTTCCTCGTAAGCGCAGTGATAGAGCACTTCTCCAAGAGGTCCTATTATTAAAGAGTCTCCGCTATAGGCAATATTATTGCCATCTACACCCACTCTATTAACTCCAATAGTATAACATTGGTTTTCTATGGCGCGCGCTGTGAGTAAAGTTTTCCAAGCGTGATTTCTTTTTTCAGGCCAATTAGCTACATACAGAAGTACATCATAGGGCTCTGCTTGTTGTCTTGCCCACACAGGAAATCTTAGATCATAACAAATTTGTAAATTTATTTTCCATCCTTTTACACTTGCAATTAATCTCTTATTTCCTGCAGTGTAATGCTTGTCTTCATTGGCATAAGCAAATAAATGTCTTTTATCATAAAACCCTAATTCACCATTGGGTAGCATCCATATGAGTCTATTATAAAAATTATTTTCTTCTTCAATCATTAATGAACCCACTAGAATTACTTTTTTTTCTGAAGCTATACGCCTCATCCATTGCACCGTGGGCCCCTCCATAGTTTCCGCAAAATCGGAAGAGCGCATACTAAAACCGGTACTAAACATTTCAGGCAACACTACTACTTCTGTATAGGATTCTATCCCCTTAATTTTTTTTTCCAACATAGCTAGGTTGGCTTCTTTATCTTCCCAAAATAAAGAAGTTTGTATTAATGAAAAGCTTAGGGTATTAACAGACATTGTATAATCTTATCAATTAAAGGTACAATATTCAAATAAAATTCTTACTTCTTGTTTAGTGCTTGTACAATAGGACCTATTAAGTTTATTTCAAAGCCTCTTTGAACTAAAAAAGATTGTGTTTTTGCCTTACGACTAAGAGCGGTTCCTCCTTTAAGAGAATTCCATTTTTTTGTGGCAAGTGCTACCAAAGCTTTTTGGTAATCATTGTCATCAATAGACTGAATGGCTTTTTTAATATTGGCGGGGCTTACTTTTTTTTGTTGTAAAGCATATTTAATTTTTTGTCTACCCCAAGCTTTTATTCTAAAGTGGCCACCTGCAAAATTTTCAGCAAATCTTGCTTCATTTAAAAAATTATCTGAAATCAAATCTGCAATAATTTCTTCTACTTCTTGGGAACTTCTTGAAAAACTATAAAGCTTATCTCTCACCTCTTGCTGGGCCCTTTCTTGGTAGGCACAAAAATGCCGTATCCTTTGTACAGCCTGCTCTTTGCTTATTTTAATTTTTTGCATTTTGTAGATAAGATTGTCAATAAGAAATGCTAAAATAGCTTTTTAATCTTAAGATTTTGCATTAGTTTCGTTAGTGTTATATGAGGTTATTAGGTTCTAGTTACCACCTCCTTGAAAACAAAACCGTATTATGCTATGAAATTTATTGTTTCTTCTTCTTCGCTTTTAAAACATCTTCAACAAATCTCGGGTGTTATTAATACCAACACGGTACTTCCTATTTTGGAAGATTTTTTATTTGAAATAGAAGATAAAAAATTAAATATCATTGCCACCGACTTAGAAACGGTGATGCGTGTACAAATGGATGTAGAAAGCAAGGCCAATGGCCGCGTATGTATACCTGCTAAAATTTTAATTGATTCTTTAAAAAATATCGCCGACCAGCCCCTTACATTTAATATAGATAAAAACTATAGTATAGAAATTACCAGCGATAATGGTAAGTATAAAGTGATGGGAGAGAATCCAGATAATTTTCCTAAAGAGCCTACTGCCGATGATACTACTGAATTTAATATGTCCAGCAGTAGTTTATTAACAGCTATTAATAAAACATTATTTGCCGTGAGTGGCGATGATCTTCGTCCTGCAATGACAGGGGTTTTCTTTGAATTAAGTAAAGATAGCGTTCAGTTTGTGGCTACCGATGCACATCGTTTAGTGCGTTATAAAAGAACCGACACTAAATCAAAACAAAACGCTTCTTTCATTGTGCCTAAAAAACCATTGAACCTTTTAAAGAATGCACTTCCCGATAACGACGATCCCATTACTTTAAGTTTTAACAACAATCATTTATTTGTTGCGCACGGGTCTACACAATTAATTTGTCGATTAATTGATGCAAGGTTCCCCGATTATAAAGTAGTTATACCGGCAGAGAATCCTTATCGATTAACTGTCAATAAACACGATTTTCAAAATGCACTTCGTCGCGTAAATGTTTTTAGTAATAAAAGCACTAATCAAGTGGCTTTGAATATTACGGGCAATGAATTACAAATGGCGGCGCAAGATATTGATTTTAGTTTTGAAGGAAATGAAAGAATGAGTTGTGAATACAAAGGAGAAGATATTCAAATTGCTTTCAATGCTAAATTTTTAATTGAAATGTTATCGGCGGCAGATACAGATGATGTTTTTTTAGAACTTTCTACCCCAAGCAAAGCAGGACTTATTAAGCCTTCTGAGCAGGTACCAGGAGAAGACCTTCTTATGTTGGTGATGCCTTTAATGTTAAATAGTTAATACTCCCTATCCTATAAAGTGTTGAAGCATACACTTTTTTAATGAACATAATGCTTTACACCCGGTGTCCCAAGTAATGGTACATCGGGTTTTTTATTTACATTTATAGTATAAAATCAAAACTATGCTTGAGCTTATCAAAAATTATTTTGAACACATTCCAAGTTTACATAGAGCACTCTTATTAGCAGGGGGAATTACTTTTTTTTGGATGGTAGAATTAGCAGTGCCTTTATTTAATTTTCAATACAATAAATTTAAACACGCAGGCCTAAATTTATTTTTTACATTCACCACTATTATCATTAATTTTTTATTTGCACTTGTGATGGTGAAAGTAAGCGATTGGACCGTGTTACAAAATTTTGGATTATTACATCTTTTACCATTAGGCCCCTGGCTTGAACTATTGATAGGTTTATTGTTATTAGATCTTATAGGTGCTTATTGGGTGCATAGAATAGAACATAAGGTAAAATTTTTATGGAAATTTCATATGGTGCATCACGCCGACACACAAGTAGATACTACTACAGGTAATAGACATCATCCCGGTGAGTCGGTGGTAAGAGCTGTCTTTGCTATTTTTGCTGTTTTTGTTTTAGGAACACCTATGTGGATGGTAATGATATATCAAAGCTTAAGTGTAGTGCTTACTCAATTCAATCACGCGAATATTAAAATTCCAAAATGGTTCGACCAGAGCTTTGGATATATTATAGTCTCTCCCAATATGCACAGAATACATCATCATATCAAGCGCCCTCAAACCGATAGTAATTATGGAAATATTTTTTCCTTTTGGGATCGATTATTAGGCACTTATAATTATACTCCTATGAGTGAGATAACTTATGGATTAGATGTAATGGATAATTCCAAAGATAAATCCCTAGCGTATCAACTCAACGCTCCTTTTGATAAATCGATAAAGTCCGATTATTAAATTAATTTTTAAAAAAACTACAATACCTAAATGAGTACTATCGGAGCTTTTATTCCTGCACGCTATGCTGCCACCCGCTTTCCTGCAAAATTAATGCAACCGCTGGGCGATAAAACTGTGATTAGACACACCTATGATAATACTTTAGCTACAGGTTTATTTGATGAAGTGTATGTAGTTACCGATAGTGAAATTATTTTCAATGAAATTACTTCTAACGGGGGCAAAGCGCTTATGAGCCAAAAAGAACACGAAAGTGGATCAGATAGAATTGCAGAAGCCGTTGCTCATTTACCCATAGATATTGTAGTCAATGTACAAGGCGATGAACCCTTTGTAAAAAAAGAACCACTTGAAAAATTAATTGATGTTTTTAAAGACCCTAAAGTGGAAGTGGCTTCTTTGATGCAAACTTTAACACAGCCACATTTAATTGCTGATCCCAATTATGTAAAAGTGGCTATAGATAAAAACGCTAACGCCTTATTTTTTTCAAGAAGCGTGATTCCTTATGCGAGAAACACAGAAATAGCCATTACTTATTTTGAACATATTGGAGTGTATGCCTTTAAAAAACAAGCACTACTTCAATTTACGCAATGGCCCATTACACCACTAGAGGCAGCAGAGAAAATTGAATGCCTCAGGTATTTAGAAAATGGGGTTTCAATTAAAATGGTACTTACACAATATATGGGTATAGAAATTGATACCCCCGAGGATTTAGTAAAGGCAGCACAACTTTTAAAATAATTAATAATCACCCACAATGAATAAAGGAAAACTATTTCAATCAACAGTAGTAGCGGCACTCGCAGGTTTTATTTTTGGATTTGATATGGTTGTCATTTCTGGAGCAGATAAACCCATTCAAGCGCTTTGGCATACCACTCCACTATTTCACGGCTTTTTTATAATGTCTATGGCATTATGGGGAACCGTTATTGGTTCTGTATTTGCGGGTGCTCCCACCGAAAAATATGGGCGTAAAAAAGTTTTAATTTGGTTGGGTCTAATGTTTGTAGCTTCTGCTATTGGTTCTGCACTGGCTCAAGACCCCTATACTTTTTCATTTTTTAGACTCATTGGAGGAATTGCTATTGGAGTTTCTTCAGTGGCGGCGCCTACTTATATTTCTGAAATTTCAAATAAAAATAATAGAGGCAAATTGGTAGGGATGTATCAGTTCAATATTGTTTTTGGAATTTTAGTGGCCTACCTCTCTAATTATTTTTTAGCAGGTTTTGGTGGCGACAATGATTGGCGTTGGATGCTAGCAGTATTATTAATTCCTTCCACACTCTATACTTTAATGACTTTGGGTTTACCCGAAAGTCCAAGATGGTTATTTTCAATTAAAAATGATGAAGCTGCTGCTAGACAAAACTTAGCTATAGTGGGCGTGGAAAATATTGATCAAACCATTCAAGAAATAAAGTTGGCCTATGATCAAGAAAAAGCGCAGGGCCAGGTGCAGCTATTTACAAAGCACCACCGTAAAATTATATCCATTGCTTTTTTTGTAGCTTTTTTTAATCAAGCATCAGGCATCAACTTTTTGTTATATTATGCCCCTAGAATATTAGAAGAAGCAGGCTTTGCTAAAAATAATTCTTTATTAAGCTCTATATCATTAGGCTTGATGAATTTGGTATTTACTTTTGTGGGTCTTTGGTTAATTGATCGTATTGGTAGAAAAACTTTATTAATTATTGGTTCTTTCGGATACATTATAAGCTTATCAATGGTGGCTTATGGTTTTATAAATCATAGTGCCCCCGAGTTTATGCTTAGCTTTTTATTATTGTTTATTGCAGCCCACGCTATTGGGCAGGGGGCGGTGATATGGGTATTGATTTCAGAAATTTTTCCCACCCAAATTAGGGCGAAGGGACAAGCATTTGGAGCTAGTATTCACTGGGTTTTTGCAGCACTCATAACTTTAGTAACACCGGTTTTTTTAGATAGTGAATATGGAATATTCAAAGAAAATCCTTGGCCCATTTTTGCTTTTTTTAGTGTAATGATGGCGCTGCAATTGGTTTGGATACTTACTAAAGTGCCAGAAACCAAGGGGGTATCTTTAGAAGAACTACAAAAGAGATTAGCCGAGTAAATATTAAAAGATGGTAACTTTACTACCAGAAAAAAAATAGATATGCAGTTTCGTAATTTTAAAATGGTGGATTATGTAGTGTATGGTCGCGGTTCATTTAATCAAGTAGATGAAATTATTGCGCCACATAGAAAGGGTCAATTTCCAATGATATTTTTTTTAGATCATTTTTTTATTGGCAAACCCTTGGCAAGCAGAATTCCGTTAAGGGGAAAAGATAAAATTGTATATGTAGATGTTACGCAGGAACCCAAAACAAAACAAGTAGATGCGCTAGCGGCAGATTTAAAAGCAGAGTTTGGTGAAATTAGCGGTATCATTGGTATTGGAGGAGGCTCTACTTTGGATTTAGCCAAAGCTGTTTCTTTAATGATGACTAATCCGGGTTCTTCTGCAGATTATCAAGGTTGGGATTTGGTAAAATTACCGGGTGTTTACAAAGTAGGTATTCCCACATTAAGTGGCACTGGCGCTGAAGTTAGCCGTACCACTGTATTAACAGGACCTACTCGTAAATTAGGAATGAACTCCGATTACACGCCCTTTAATCAAATTGTTTTAGATCCAGAATTAATTAAAAATGTTCCTGCGAATCAAAGGTTTTATACAGGAATGGATTGTTATATTCATTGTATTGAAAGTTTAGAAGGAACTTTTTTAAATGAGTTTAGTAAAAGTTATGGAGAAAAGGCATTAGATCTCTGTCAAAAAATATTTGTGCATAAAGACAAATGGGATGATCAAAGCGATGATCAATTGATGATGGCTTCTTTTGCAGGCGGAATGAGTATTGCGTATAGTCAGGTAGGCGTGGCCCACGCTATCAGTTATGGTCTGAGCTATTTATTAGGTACTAAACACGGTATAGGGAATTGTATTGTAATGAATCATTTGGAAGAATATTATCCTGCAGGAGTGAAAGAGTTTAAGTGGATGGTAGAAAAAAATAAAATTGAAATTCCTACAGGTATCTGTGCAAATTTAACCGAAGAGCAATTTGATACTATGATAAATGTATCTCTGGGTATGAAACCTTTATGGGAAAACGCTTTGGGTCCTCAGTGGGAAACTAAAATGACCAAAGAAAAATTGAGAGAACTTTATGGAAAGTTCTAAAACTTAATAGGTTCGAAAAATTCTTAATTTTTTGAACAAAATCATTAGAGGGTATATTTAGATGTCCTTATATTTTATTAAGGGCATCTAAATACTACTCAGATTCTGCTACTACTTCTTTTACTTCTGGTATCATACGCTTCATCATACCTTCAATGCCAGCTTTTAAAGTAACCATACTAGAAGGGCAACCACTACAAGAACCTTGTAACATTAAATTTACAACGCCGTCATTATAACTTTTAAATTGTATAGCGCCACCATCCATTTCTACGGCAGGCTTTACATAATTTTCTAATAATTCTTTCACGCGCTTAACTACATCATCATCATCTGCGTGCACTGCGTTGCTGGCTTCTTGTTTCATTTTAGCAACTTCTTCTTCATTCACCACCACTCCACCATTTTCTAAATACTCTTTTAAAAAGTTTTTGATAGTGGGAATAACATCTTGCCAATCATCTTGCTCTGTATTTTTTGTAAGAGTTACAAAATTGCTAGCTATAAAAACACTTTTAATAAAGGGAAAACTAAATAATTCTTTGGCAAGCGGAGAGGCAAAAGCAAGACCTTCCTCTGCAATGTCAATACTTTTTCCAGGGTACAAAAGTTTATTAGCCACAAACTTCATAGTTTCTGGGTTGGGAGTCATTTCAGTGTAAATACTTACAATGGGATTGCCTGTAGTAATCATAGTTTCAATTTTGTTTCATTACACTACAAAAATAATCAAAAAGGGTAGCTAGAAAAGAGCTTGGGCTCCATTTGAGGTTTATTTTTCCGAACTCGAAAGACTTTTAGGGTACCAGACTCAACTTAGCGTAGTTCAACATAATCTTTTTCTCCCCATTTTTATCAAAAACAATAATGGCAATGGGATTATGGGCCGATCCTTCAATTTCTTTAATAACCCCAAATCCAAATTTTTGATGCTCAATTTTTGTACCCGCTTCTAATATCGATGGATCACAAGCGGTAAAATTAGCGGAGGGAATATGGTTTTTATGTAAAGTATTGGGTGGTACCACAGGCAGATAGCTTGGTGTAGCTCCTGCTGTTTTTTTACTAGTCATTTTTTCAGTGTCGCCCCAGTTAAAAATATTTCTAGTGGGAACAGTATCTTTACCACCCGAACTTGTTTTATCAATTTTGTCTTCAGGCATTTCATCTATAAACCTACTTGGATCGTTTTGAACTAATTGACCAAATCTATAACGAGTATTCGCATAAGTTAACCACAAATGTTTTTTAGCCCTGGTAACGGCTACATAAAAGAGTCTTCTTTCTTCTTCTAATTCTTCTCTGGTATTCACACTCATACCACTTGGAAATAAAGATTCTTCTAATCCTACTAAAAATACGCAGGCAAACTCTAGTCCTTTAGCAGCGTGTACTGTCATTAATTTTACTGTGTCTTCATCACCAGTATCATTATCAGCATCGGTGATTAAAGTAATTTGTTGTAAGTAAGAGTCTAAACTTTTATCACCCAATTCACCATCCTCATTACTAGGACTCTCTGTCCATTCTTTTATGGAGTTTAATAATTCTTGGATATTTTCATAACGCGCCAACCCTTCTGTAGACTTATCATTAAATAATTCTTTCACCAAATGCGTGTGCTTACCCACTTGAACAGCCACATCATAGGCATTATGTTTAGTAAGTTGATTTTGAAAATATTTAATCATTGTCACAAACTCTTCAATAGCAGTGAGGGTTCCTGCTTTAAAACCAAAAGATTTTGCTTTTTCTAGTACTTCAAAAAAACTAATATTTTGTTCACCCGCTATGACTAAACATTTTTCCAAAGTAGTTTTCCCAATACCTCTTGCTGGATAATTAATAATTCTTTTTAAGCCCTCTTCGTCTTTGGTGTTGACAATAACGCGCAAATAAGCAATATAATCTTTCACTTCTTTTCTTTGGTAGAAGCTAAGACCACCATAAATTTTATAGGCAATTCCCGTTCTTCTTAAGCTTTCCTCAAAAGATCTACTTTGTGCGTTGGTGCGATATAAAATAGCAAAGTCTTTATTATAAAAATGATTTCTAAGTTTTTTTTCCTGAATCGCATCGGATACGAATTTACCTTCATCGTTGTCGGTCATTGTTCGTACTAATTTAATTTTGTCTCCTGCTTCGTTTTGGGTCCATAATTCTTTGGGAATTTGGCCGACATTATTTTTAATCACATAATTTGCCACTTCAATGATAGACTGACTACTTCTATAATTTTGTTCCAACTTCACCAACTTCACATCTTCATAATCTTTTTGGAATTGTAAAATATTTTCAATGGTAGCTCCACGGAAACTATAAATACTTTGTGCATCATCACCTACCACACATAAATTTTCGTGTACGGCAGCTAATAATTTTGCTATTTGATATTGAACGGGGTTGGTATCCTGGTACTCGTCAATTAAAATATATTTAAACTTATGTTGGTATTTGTGTAAGACCTCTGGAAAATTTTGTAATAGTTCGTGCATTTTAAAAAGTAAGTCATCAAAATCCATAGCTCCATTTTTAAAACATCTTGCAGCATAACTTGCATAAATTTCTGCAATGGCTGGACGATTAGATCTTGCATCTTCTTGTTTTAAAAAAGTATCCATAGCATAGTCTGCGGGACCTATTAATGCATTCTTAGCACCAGATATACGATTGTGTATAATATTAGGCTTGTATAATTTATCATCTAAGCCCATATCATTCACCACTGCTTTTATTACAGATCTGGAATCATCGGTATCATAAATAGTAAAGCTTTTCGGATAACCTAGTTTTTCGGCTTCTGCTCTTAAAATTCTTGCAAAGACACTATGAAAAGTACCTATATATAAATTTCTCGCGTCAGTATTACCCAAGGCTTTTTCAACTCGCTCTTTCATTTCCGCTGCGGCCTTATTGGTAAAAGTGAGGGCTAAAATATTAAATGCATCTACACCACTATGCATTAGATGAGCGACGCGTGTAGTTAATACTTTTGTTTTACCACTACCCGCACCAGCAATAATCATTAAGGGTCCCTTTATATGTAATACCGCCTCTAACTGCTTTTCGTTTAAACCATTTAAATACGCTTGATGCATATTGCGAAGATACGAGCAACTCAGGTCAAAGCAAAAATAAACCCCCTCCTGAGTAGGAAGGGGTTAGCTATTTTAAAGAGTATTTCGAAAAACACTCGTTACATAAAATCTAAACTATTTTTTCTCCAATAATTTAAAGAATTGATCTAATTGAGGAAGAATAACAATTCTTGTTCTGCGATTAGCCGCTCTGTGTTCGGGAGTATCGTTTTCTGCCACAGGAAGATATTCACTTCTACCAGCAGCAGTCATACGCTTAGGCTCAATACCATAAGTGTCTTGTAAAATACGAACCACAGATGTAGCTCTTTTCACGCTTAAATCCCAGTTGTCTTCCATTAAGTTACCACCACTAATTAATTGCTTAGAATCGGTATGGCCTTCTACCATAAATTCAATACTAGGTTGCGCCGCTAATACTTTGGCTACTTTACCTAATACTACTTTAGCTTTATCAGTGATATTGAAGCTGCCGCTTTTGAATAATAATTTATCAGAGATATCAACATATACCACCCCTTTATCTACTTTCACATTAATATCACCATCGTTTAAGTCTCCAATTGCACCTTTCAAGTTCATTACTAAGTTCATATTAATAGAATCTTTACGAGCCATAGAACTTTGTAAACCTTGAATGTATAAATCTTTAGCACCAATATTGTCCAAAGACTTTTTTATACTTTCTGCTTGTGCGCTAGTGACTACTGATAAATCTTTTAATTGACTTAAAACAACATTGTTATTGTTTTTTAAAAAATCAACTTGTTTGTTTAACTCGTCAATAGTGTTTTGTAAAGATTTTGATTTGTCCGCTGCTTTTTCAGCATCTGATTTACTTTTAGCAATAGCATCTTGCGCATCACGATATTTTCCTTGTAAATCGGCATAAGCTCCATTTAACTGGCCATATTTAGCTTCTGCCTCTTGTAATTTTTTAGGACTTACACAAGAATAAGCACCTAAGCTAAGAACTGCAAGCGCTAAAAAAATTTTACTTTTCATATTGTATCTGTTTTATTTGTTGAAATAAATTGGATTTGGGGCAAAATTACTAATATAGTTTATAAGGAAAAACAATATTTTGTTAAACAAGACACTAATTTTCAAGGTCTCCGGTAATTCCATATTCGGGAATATAGCCTTTGAACTGCTTGAAAAACTCTACAATTTTAAATAAGTCGGCTTTTTCGTCCTCGGATACAAAAAAGGGCTCTGCAAAAACCACCTTTTTTTTACTAAAATCAAAACCGGTCATTACAATAGGTATTTTGGCATTTTTAGCAATATGATAAAAGCCAGTTCTTAACCTTGTAACTTTTTTCCTAGTGCCCTCTGGTGAAAGAGCTAAATGAAAGCGCTCTTTTTTATTAAAAATTTCTACCACCTGCTCTACCATATTGTGCTTATTTTTTCTATCAACGGGATAAGCTCCTAAGGAGCGTAAAAACCAACCCAAGGGTGGCCAAAAAAGCTCAGATTTCCCTAAAAAATGTACAAACTCAAAATGCATTTTTTTTCGAACAGCCAGCCCTAAAAAAAAATCAAGCCAATGTGTATGAGGCGCCACTATTATTATAGACTTGGCTAATTCAAAATGAAATTTACCTTCAATTTTCCATCCCCGAATAGCGAACATCCACCAAGTAAGTAATTGTTGCATAAAATTTAAAAAAGAAAGTTACTTCATTTTTTCTAGTAATGTTGCATTTTGAAAAGGATCTACTACGGCCGAACTCACTCGAATTAATTTTTCTTTGGGTAGCACTTGGTTTTGTGCATTTTTTTCATACCATTTGTCGTAGTACTTTAACAAAATAGAAAACGCTTCTTTGATGGCTCCTTGTTCAATATATTGAATGGCATTTTTAGTTTCTAAACCGCCTAATCTTTTTTGAATTCTTTGTGTTGCTTCCACCAAACTTTTTGTATCTAATTTCCCATAACCCTCCACAATAAAATCTAGTCTTTGTTCAAAAGGAATGGTTAAAAAATAACAAGTACTTTTTCGCATCCACTGAAAAAAACTAGTAGGTATAATTACTTTACCAATTCTTTGACTCTCATCTTCTAACCAAATACTTTTATTTTTTTGATGCAGCTCGAATAATTTATTCGCTAAAATATTTTCAAACATCTCTTGACTTGGTTGTGGAAGTTGTCCAATAGCACCAAAAGCAGAACCCTTATGATGCGCTATGGCTTCTAAATCTAACACACACTCATTTTTATTTTGTAACGCGTGTAAAATTTCTGTTTTTCCAGAACCAGTATAACCCCCTACTATTTTTAAATCATACTGAATGGTAAATTGACGCAGCACCCAGTTTCTATACGCTTTATATCCTCCGGTTAATTGAATTACTTTATAGCCATATAAGTCTAATAACCAAGCCACTGCTGCACTTCGCATTCCTCCTCTCCAACAATGAATATATAAACTGGGTTTAGAAACTGCATTTTCTTTTTGGTGCGTAGTTACCCAATTTTCAACTTTTTCTACCATTGCTAGCATCTTATTTCCAAACAAGGGAAGCCCTGCTTTTATAGCAGCTTCTCTACTTTGTTTTTTATAAGTAGTGCCAATCAAAGCACGCTCTTCGTTGTCAAATAAAGGAAGATTGAGTGCACTTGGTATATGAGCGTGATCATATTCTGCAGGACTTCTTACATCAATAATAATAGCATTACTTGAGTCAGTAATAAATGATTCTATATTAATTTTTTGAACTGCCATTATGCTACTAATAATTTTTTTAAAGCGCTATCAATAGAAGTTATAGTACAAGGTTTAAAAGGCGCTGTTTTAAAATGAAAGCTACTTGCTTTTTGTAATACCTGTTCTAAATTAAAATTTTCTTGAGTGTAACAGAGTGCCCAATTTTTTTCTTGCCATAATTTTCCTAAATACATTTGCTCTGTTTGTCCAGGCGTGGGAATGAAAATTAATTTTTTATCAAAGGGAACTAGTTCCATTAAAGTAGTATAACCACCTCTACAAATAATATATTCGGCGCGATTAATTTCTCTTACCAATGCAGCTGCGTCTAAATGTGCATAGAGTGTTGCATTTTTATTTTTCTCTATAATTTTATTCGCTACTTTTTTATCAGGAGTACCCGCCATTACTACAAAAGGAAGATGCAGTGCATTACCCGATTTCCATAATAAATTTTCAAGTATAGTTCTTTGTGGCTCTGGTCCCGATACAATACCTAAAAAAATAGTAGTATCCGCGCTAGTATCTTTGGAAAAAGCCTCAGGCCCATTTTCAATAAGTCTTGACAATGATCCCATATACCAAAGGGGGATACTAGGTTTATTTTTGGGATGAGCCAATATGCCCGATAAATTATCATCTCCCTCTATATCTGGAATCCAACAAGCTTTAAATTTTTTCATCCAAGCATATTGTATAATTTGAAATAATCGAGTGGCCATTTTAAAATGCATTTGTAAGTTCAACTGGTGCGTCATAAAAACAGAAGGTACATTTGAATGATAAAACCCAAATCGATTATCTGATATAATTATATCAAAATGAAACTCTTTTTGTTTTTTTTTCAGCCATTGGTGTTCATAAATAATACTATATATAATTTGAGGTAATTGAAAAACTAAAAAAAGTGGTAGCATAAAACCCCAAGGAGCGTATTTAATTCGGTAGCCCCTGAGCTGTAAAAAAGTTGCATCGGGCACTGCTTCTTTTAAAATGAGTTCGTGATATCCTTCGGTGGCTATGTAAACGCGATACCCGAGTTTTTCAAATGCTTTGATGAGGGAAATGCATCTAGTAGCGTGACCCAGACCCCAATCAATAGGTGAAATACATATAGAAGGCTGTTTCATAAAACACTAATTTAGTCATTATTATAATTGTATTAAATGTAAATTTGAGTAGACTACTTAAATTTAATTGTATGGCCATTTTATCTAAAGACAAATCCATTGCACTTTATGCGGCCCTGGTTTCTTTTGGTACTTATGTTTTTGTATTTGGATTTAGAAAATCATTTACAGTATGTACTTTTGATGGGCTTAGTTTTGGCCCCATTGCTTATAAGACTGCTTTAGTGATAAGCCAAATGTTAGGATATATGTTAGCCAAATTTTATGGTATTAAATTTATCTCTGGGCTTCAAAAAGTAAATAGATATAAAATTATTTTTTTATTAACAGGAATTTCCTGGATGGCTTGGTTATTGTTTGCGCTAGTACCCGCACCTTATAATATAGTTTTTTTATTTTTAAATGGATTTCCCTTGGGTATGTTATGGGGAGTGGTTTTTTCTTATGTAGAAGGGCGCAAGAGTACAGATTTTATAGGCGCTGCTTTAGCAGTAAGTTTTATTTTTTCTTCAGGCTGGGTTAAGTCGGTAGGTGCTTGGTTAATGTCTGCGTATCATATTTCAGAATTTTGGGTACCCTTTTGTACGGGATTAGTTTTTGTACTACCATTAATTATATGTGTCTATGGTTTAGAAAAAGTGCCTGCTCCTTCTTTAGAAGATGAAATGCTTAGAACTAAACGCATTCCTATGACATCAGTGGAGCGAACATTTTTATTAAAACAATATTTGCCTGGCATTATTGCTTTTGTTTCTATTTATTTATTTGCAACTATTTTCAGAGATATTCGTGATAATTTTTCTGCCGATATGTGGAAGGAGATGGGCTATACTTCAAGACCTGCCATCTTTACGCAAACAGAAATTCCAATTACTATTTTTATTTTAATTATAATGGGAGCTGTGGTGCTTATTAAAAATAGTTTTAAAGCCTTAATGGTGGCTCATATATTTATTTTATTAGGCTTTGTTATTGCTGGCGTATCCACTTATTATTTTTCACATCAACTATTAAATCCATTTTGGTGGATGATATGGGTAGGACTTGGTTTATATTTAGTGTATATCCCTTTTAATTCTATTTTCTTCGATCGATTAATTGCTGCTTTCTCTATGAAAGGCAATGCAGGTTTTTTTATTTATGTAGCAGATGCTGTTGGTTATGTAGGTAGTGTAAGTGTGATGCTGGCAAAAGAAGGAATGAATTTGCAAATACAATGGACTCAATTTTTTTCACAAAGTGTAATGATACTTTCTTTGGTAGGAACTTTTATCACCATTTATGCTATGTATTATTTTTCAAAAAAGCATAAAGCAGCAGTAACCCCAACACAATAAAACAAGTTTTATTTATTTTTCTAAGCGCAGAATTACACCATTGATACAATAGCGTAATCCAGTAGGAGGTGGACCATCTTCAAAGACGTGTCCTAAATGGGCTTTACATTTTCCACATTCAACTTCAGTGCGCTGCATTCCGTGTGAATTATCTGGTAAATAAATAATGGAGCCCTTGGTGATAGGTTCAAAAAAACTTGGCCAACCACAACCGCTTTCAAACTTAGCCGTGCTTTTAAAAAGAGGATTCCCGCAGGCAGCACAATGAAAAGTCCCTACTTCCTTGCTGGTTTCATAGGCACTACTAAAAGGCCTTTCGGTTCCTTTTTCTCTTGCTATATAATATACTTCTGGAGATAAGACTTGTTTCCAAACACTATCGGGTAAGACCAATTTTTCATTACTGGTAGTAGAATAATACTTGTTTTGATTTGTTGACATAGATGCTTTTTTTAAATTACTATGCGAAGGTCCTTGCGAGCAAGCGGCCGTGCTGAGTAAAAGTAAACCACAGATAATTTTATACATAGAACTCATTTCAATGATAAAAATACTAACAACTATTCATCTTTTTTGTTCACAGTTGTCTAAAATAAAACTATCTCTTAAATTTTCTAAAAATTTACGCCGGTTCTGTATCTTTACCATCAACAAATCAACATGTTTAATTTAATATTATTTGGCCCTCCAGGGAGCGGCAAGGGCACTCAAAGCGAGCACATCATTGAATCTTTTGGTTTACAGCATTTAAGCACTGGCAATTTATTAAGAACAGAAATTGCCCATCAAACTGAATTAGGATTAGAAGCGAAGCGTTTAATGGATGCAGGACAATTGGTACCTGATGCAGTGGTTATTGGAATGGTTAGAAATTTTTTAGAAGCCCACGCTACTGCCAGAGGATTTTTATTTGATGGTTTTCCTCGCACTACTGCACAATGTATAGCACTAGATGCATTATTGAAAGAAAAAAACAATGAAATAAATGTGGTGTTAGCTTTAGAAGTGAGTGAAGAAGAATTGGTAAAAAGATTATTAGGGCGCGGCCTAACTTCAGGCAGAAGCGATGATACTAACGAATCCATTATACGCGCAAGAATTAAAGAATACCACGATAAAACTACAGCCGTAGCTTCTTACTATGCACAATTTAATAAAGTAGTAGCCATTAAAGGAGAAGGTACTGTGGAAAGTATTTATGCGAATTTGAAAAAAGAAATTGACGCTCGAATTTAAATATTCAAACCACCACAAGTACTAATTACTTGCCCTGTGATATAACTACTTAAATCACTTGCTAAAAATAAAGTAGTGTTGGCAATTTCTTCAGCTTTACCAAATCTTCCCAAAGGAATTTTATCTAAAAATGCTTTTCCTGCCTCTCCCTCATTTAAATAATGAGTCATATCGGTTTCAACAAAACCAGGTGCAATAGCATTACATCTTATATTACGACTACCTATTTCTAAAGCAATCGACTTTGTAAATCCAATGATACCCGCTTTACTAGCAGCATAACTACTTTGTCCTGCATTTCCACGAATTCCAATAATAGAACTCATATTAATAATACTTCCACTCTTCGCTTTCATCATAGGGCGTATCACTTGCTTTGTCATATTGTATACGCTTTTCAAATTAGTATTCATTACTTCATCCCATTGTTCTGGTGTTAAGCGAAGTAATAAATTATCTTTAGATATGCCTGCATTGTTTACACAAATATCCACCGTTCCAAAATCTGACACTATCGTATTTACTAAACTTTCACAAGCGGAAAAGTCGGCCGCATTCACTTGATAAGCTTTTGCTTTTACTCCTAATTTTTCAATCGCACTTACTAAACTATTTGCTTTTTCAGTGCTACTATCACTAACATAAGTAAAAGCAATATGACTTCCTTGCTCGGCTAATTTCAAAGCAATCGCTGCACCAATGCCGCGCGCTGCTCCTGTGACAATAGATACTTTTGAGGTAAGTAATTTCATAAATCATTATTTAATCAAAGATAACAAGATTGTGTTGTTTTAAGCTAAGTGTATTTTTTTTATCTCCTCTACATAGATACGCTCATTGGAAAGTCTGGGCACTTTATGTTGTCCTCCTAATTTCCCTTTTTGTTTTAGCCATTGATGAAAACTACCTGCTTTCACTGCTATCACCTGAGGAAGACCTAAAGCAATATTTTTATGTCTCTTCGCTTCATAATCACTATTCACCCCTTGTAAATTTTTATCTAATAAAAGCGTGAATGCTTCTAGGTCTTTTGGATTTTCATCAAATTCAATTAACCATTCGTGCGCGCCACTCTGTTGATCAGACATATAAATAGGTGCCGCTGTGTACTCTTTAATAGTAAGTCCCATCGCAGCGCAAGTGGCACTAATAGCTTTATCACTATTGTCTGAAATAAGCTCTTCCCCAAAAGCATTAATATATTGTTTTAATCTACCACTTACTTTTATTCTAAAGGGATATATACTTACAAATTGAATGGTATCACCTACTAAATAACGCCATAGACCTCCATTGGTACTTATAACCATAGCATAATTTTTGCCCACCTCCACTTTACTTAATCCATAAGTGATGGGATGTGCTTTTCCATATTCTTCAATAGGCATAAACTCATAAAAAATTCCGTGCTGTAAGTAAAGTAACATTCCTTCTTGGTCAATTCTATCTTGTGCTGCAAAAAAACCTTCACTAGCATTGTATATTTCAATATAATTACAATGGGGTCCTATTATTTTTTTAAATTGTTCTTTATAGGGTGTAAAAGAAACGCCTCCGTGAATATATAATTCAAAATTAGGCCATACCTCTTTTATATTTTTCTTTCCTGTAATGGCTAAAATTCTTTTGAGTAACACCAATGTCCAAGTGGGCACTCCAGCAATAGAGGTTACATCTTCTTCAATGGTATGTTGTGCTAAACTTTCAATTTTATTTTCCCATTCATCCATTAAAGCAATGGATAATTCAGGAGTGCGAATAAAGTTTGCCCAAAAAGGAGAATTTTGAAGCAGTACTGCACTTAAATCTCCGTATTGAATATCTTCTTTGATAGGATGTACCTGATGACTTCCACCAATTACTAAAGATTTTCCTGTAAGTAAATCACTATCGGGTAAAATATGATAATAACTAGTGAGCACATCTTTGGACGCTTGAAAATGATTGTCTTCAATACTTTCTTTGGTTAGGGGAATAAATTTACTTTTATCACTAGTAGTACCACTGCTCTTTGCAAACCACTGTACTGGCGTGTTCCAGAGAATACCCTCTTCTGCTTCTAATATCTTTTCAATATAGGGTTTGAGGTCTTCGTATTCGTGAATGGGAACGGTGTCTTTAAATTTTCTAATGTTAAATATATCTGCAAACTGATATTTTAATCCAAACTGAGTGTATTGACCGTGTGTAATTAAATCTTGTAATACTTCTCTTTGTGCTGCTATGGGATCGTTCCTCCAATGTTCAATTTGCCCATAACGAAGGCGCGCTAATCTTGATAAAGCGGGGCTAAATATTTTCATAGTAGGCTTATCTATCTTTCTGGCCCATTTCAATTATCCAGTCTTTGCGTTTTAATTCAAAGTTGGTGCCAAGGTATAAACGACGCACTTGATCATCGGCTGCTAATTCTTCCGCAGAGCCGTGTTTAAATATTTTTCCTTCAATTAATAAGTAGGCTCTATCACAAATAGAAAGTGTTTCATTTACATTATGATCTGTAATTAAAATACCAATGTTTTTTAATTTTAATCTGGCTACTACCGATTGTATATCTTCTACAGCAATAGGATCTACTCCTGCAAAAGGTTCATCTAATAAAATAAATTTAGGATCTACCGCAAGTGCTCTTGCTATTTCTGTTCTTCTTCTTTCACCCCCACTTAAACTATCCCCATTATTATTTCGTACTTTTTGTAAGTTAAATTCATCTAATAAACTTTCAAGCTTATCTTCTCTTTCTTCTTTGGTGAGTGAAGTCATTTCTAAAACCGCCATTATATTATCTGCCACCGTTAACTTTCTAAACACACTTGCTTCCTGAGGTAAATAGCCCAAACCCATTTGAGCTCTCTTATACATAGGTAGTTTAGTAATGTCTTCTTCATTTAAATACACACTGCCCTGGTCGGGTGCAATTAAACCTACTACCATATAAAAAGTGGTGGTCTTACCAGCACCATTCGGACCTAAGAGACCTACAATTTCTCCTTGCTTCACAGAAATACTTACTTCATCCACTACTTTGCGGCCCTTGTATTGCTTGATAAGTTTATGGGTATGTATTGCTAGATTCACCATAGAAATTTACACAAAAATAAGGGTAAATGGAGGTTTTCGCCCTATCACTTAATAATATTATCTATTTTTGCGCCATAGTGTATTGCGTTAAGTTTCTATCTAGAGACAACCCAATCTCTATTAAAGTAAATTTTTATGAAGGTGACGGAACATTTGGCGAAAGCCAAAGATACTTTGGTATCATTCGAGGTACTACCTCCTTTAAAAGGTAAAACCATTTCTTACATTTATGAACACTTAGATCCTTTGATGGAGTTTAAGCCTTCTTGGATTAATGTCACTTATCATAGAAGTGAAACTATTATAAGAAAAAAAGCAGATGGTACAGAAGAAAAAATAGATGTGCGCAAACGACCTGGAACCGTGGGTATTTGTGCAGCTATTATGAACCATTATAATGTAGATGCGGTGCCTCATATTATTTGTGGAGGTTTTTCTAAAAGAGAAACAGAAGATGCTTTAATTGATTTACATTTTTTAGGCATTGATAATTTATTGATTTTAAGAGGCGATGCAGAAAAAAATCAAAAGACATTTATTCCAGAACCCAATGGTAACAAACAAGCGATTGAATTATTAGAGCAAGTAGTGGGATTGAACAAAGGAGAATATTTAGATAAAGATATTGTGAACGGAAATAAAACCGATTTCTGTATGGGGGTTTCAGGGTATCCAGAAAAACATTTCGAAGCACCTAGTATGGAATTTGATTTAGCGCGCGCCAAAGAAAAAGTAGACGCAGGTGCTGAATATATAATGACTCAAATGTTTTTTGATAACAAAAAATATTTTGAATATGTAGATGCTTGTAGAAGCAGAGGTATCACAGTGCCTATAATACCAGGATTAAAACCTATCACCAATAAAAAGCAGTTAACTATTTTACCTAATATTTTTTATGTAGATATTCCTTCGGATTTAAAAAATGCAATGTTGACTGCCTCCAGTGATGAAGCTTGTGAGCAAGTGGGAACCGAGTGGTTAATTGCTCAAAGTAAAGAGCTGAAAGCCGCAGGGGTGCCTGTTTTACATTATTATACTTTAGGTAAGCCTAAAGTTATAAGAGATGTAGTGGCGGCTGTATTTTAGTACTTATTTTTTTGGCTGCGTCTTTTGGGAGCTTTGTAAAAAATCATTGAACTGCTCCAAACTTAAATTTTTAGCTATAATTTTTTTATTAGCATCTAATAAATAAAAAGTAGGTGTTTTAAAAACATCATACTGCTGACGAATAGTAGTGGGTAAGCCTGCTTTTATTTCTTTATTGAGATCTTCTTCTGTTTGATAAGCGTGGGTCCAATCTTCTAAATGATGATCACTAATAAAATTTTTCCAAGCAGCTAATTCCTTAAAATTAATATTGACAGAAAATACTTTTACTTTTAAATTTTTCCAAGACGCTTTATAAAAAGAGTCAAGTCGGGGTATTTCTACCTTACAATGACTACAAGTAGGATCCCAAAATGCTAAAAAAGTGTAAGGTGCTTTTTGATCATAAAGAGATATTTTTTTATCATCTGGGGTATTTATCACCAAGCTAGGTGCGGCTAATCCTAATTGATTGGCCATCATACTATAGGCTCTTTCTGTAATTGATTTTTTTGAAGCTTCATTTAAAAGTACAGTATCACCTTTGGCAAAAAAGTTTTGAAACAAGTGTAGAAAAACTTTTTCTTGTCCCATAAATTCAGGACTTATATATTTATTGGTGAATTTGAAAAGTAAAAAAGGATAAATTTCTTTTCCGGTTTTGGCAACGGTTAACATATACTGCAGCTCTTCAATAATAGAATCGGGTTCTCTGGATACATAATTTTTAAAATATTCATCAAGCTTGTCTTCAAAAAAGGGTGTTCGAATTAATCGATTATCGTTAAAAATTACATTATCCCAAAAATGATTTTTTACATAATAAAAGGGGTAAAGCGAATCGGCTTTGCCATTCACTATAGGAACAGCGGGCACTTCAGGCCTTTGCATCACATTTAAAAAGAAGCCAGTCATAGATTTGGGGTAAGTCTTTATCAGATTGGTTCTTACTGCTTTTACTTCTTTGTCTTTATTGATGTATAATTCTTTAAAGCGGGCAGAATCTTTTGCATTAGTAGCCGTCTTATAATTATTTTCTATGGTTTTTAATTGCATACCCAAATCATTAATAGATTTTGAGTAGGATTTAAATATATCGTTTTCTGTAGAACCTATGATTTGAAAATTATTAAGAGATAAGGTATCTGCAATAATTTTAAAATGTTGTTTTTCATCTACTAAAAAATCAAAGAGAATAGAATACTTGGGAGAGACTACAAAATAAATACCGGGTGTTAATTTTGTTTTGGATTCAAAAACACCTTCGCTTTGTGCGTTTAATATAGTTGAATCTGCTAAAACTCTATTTTTACCATAATTGGTTCCAATATAAATTTTAGTATTTTGATAGGGCTTTAAAATTATTTGTATAGCGTGTCCAGTGGGCGCACTAGTTGTAGCAGCAGCTTTATTATTTTGAGCTATACTTACAAGTGGAACTAAAATACTAAGGATAAAAACAATTACTATATTTCTCATCGGTTACCTTTTTTCTTTTTAAAAACTGAGTAAAAATAACAATATATACCATAAATATAATGCTTGGGTAGTACCTTTGTTGCTGTGAGAAAATCTAAACCCGCTCCTATTGTAGAAAAAGTATTCATTGAAGACTATGCCGCCGAGGGTAAGTCCTTAGCAAGAGTGGAGGGTAAAGTCATTTTTGTAGAAGGGGCTGTTCCCGGAGATATAGTAGATGTTCAATTACAAAAAAATAAAGCCGATTGGGCGGAAGGTTTTGTAAAAACTTTTCATTCTTATTCAAAAAACAGAGTGACTCCTTTTTGTAGTCATTTTGGTGTATGTGGAGGCTGTCAATGGCAAATGCTTCCTTATGAACAGCAATTACAATATAAGCATAAACAAGTAGTAGATAATTTAACAAGAATTGCTAAAGTGAATCTACCACCTATCTCTCCTATTATAGGGGCCCCTCAAACGCAGGCTTATAGAAATAAAGTAGAATATACTTTTGCCACCGAAAAATTTATTCCCTTCGATGAGTTTAAAGCAATGAAGCAGGGAGCTAATAATTCTACACCACAGGTCAATGAAAAGCCTCCAGGGGTGGCGGGTTTTCACGCTAGAGGATTTTTTGAAAAAGTGGTAGACATTGACACTTGTTATTTACAAGCGGAACCCACCAATGAAATTAGAAAAGCAGTGGTTCAATTTGCTATCGAAAATCAAATGCCTTTTTATAATATTAAACAACACACGGGCTGGGTTCGTAATATGTTTATTCGTAATACTACTAGGGGAGAGTGGATGGTAAATATTATTTTAGGCTATGAAGACAAAGAAAAAAGAGAAGCACTTTTGCAAATGTTAGTAGCCCGTTTTCCGGTAATTACTACTTTATTATATACAATTAATACAAAGCGTAACGATAGTATGCAGGGCTTAGTGCCTCAGGTTTATGCAGGAAGTGGTTATATTACAGAGTATTTAGAAGATTTCCAATTTAAAATAAGTCCCACTTCTTTTTTTCAAACCAATTCAAAGCAGGCTGAAAAATTATATCAAGTAACAAGAAATTTCGCGGCGCTTACGGGTAAAGAAATTCTTTATGATTTGTATTGTGGTACAGGAAGTATTGGTATTTTTTGTAGTAAAAATGCCCAAAAAATAATTGGAGTAGAAGTAGTGGAAGAAGCTATTGAGGATGCTAAAATAAATGCAAGCTTAAATCAATTAACGGATGCTGCTTTTTATGCAGGAGATGTAATAAAAATTTGTGATGACGCTTTTTTTCAAAAACACGGTAAACCCGATGTTATTATTACCGACCCTCCTAGAGCAGGAATGCACGAAAAATTAGTTGAAAAATTACTAGCTATGCAGGCTCCTATTATTGTGTATGTAAGTTGTAATCCTGCAACTCAAGCAAGAGACTTATCTTTATTAAATGAAAAGTATGCTGTTACGGCTATTCAACCAGTAGATATGTTTCCTCATACACTTCATATAGAAAATGTAGTTCAATTAAAAAGAAAAGACTTACTTTAATAGTAAACGCAAATTATACAGAATGACGCAATTTAGGCCTACTCGTTTTGAAGTGCTTCCCACTATTATAAAAAACTTATTAATCATTAATGGTTTAGTTTTTTTAGCACAAAATACTTTTGCTGGTCCTACCAGTAGTTTTTCTTTTGAAGACTATTTTGCTTTACACGCTTGGCAAAGCGATTTATATAAGCCTTGGCAATTAATTACTCATATGTTCTTACACGGAGATTTTGGACATATTCTAGGTAATATGTTTGCCTTATGGATGTTTGGTTCTATTCTTGAAAATATTTGGGGGCCTAAACGATTTTTACTTTTTTATATGTTATGTGGATTAGGCGCTGCTGTTATTCACTTAGCTATTTTATCTTATCAACTAGTGCCTTTTGCTAATGAATACCAGCAATTATTATTATTGAGTAAAATACATAGTCCTGCTTTCAGTGATGCTGTATTTAATTTTTCTACCAAACATCATATTCCACTTACACAAATACTGGCCGATAATAAAGTGAATTTGTCCACACCTGGTATTGCACCTTCTCTGATGGAATTAATTACAAGTTATTATACTAAAATGGTTGATACCGCTACTTTAGGAGCGAGTGGTGCGGTCTTTGGAATTTTGATTGCCTTTGTTTATTTATTTCCTAATACTTATATCTACATTTATTTTCTATTTCCTATAAAAGCAAAGTGGTTGGGTATTTTATATTTTGGCTTTGAATTGTATAAGGGTATTGAAAATTCTGCGGGAGACAATGTAGCAAGATGGGCCCACGTGGGAGGGGCCGTGATAGGTTTTATATTGGTGTATATTTGGAAAAAGAAAGATATCACTTATTAATGCAAACCGATTCAAAATTAAAGCCAAGTATAGGTGCCGATAATAATGCCTTAATAGCGTTGCTATCTATTAATTTGGTCGTGTATGCCATCATTGGATTTTTAAAAGTAGTATATTATTTAAATGGTTATCCGTTAGAAGAGTTTTATACTCAAATAATGTCTCCCAGTATTTTATACGCTAGCACAGAGCAGTTCATACATCAGCCCTGGACTTTGTTTACTTATAGTTGGGTGCACGATGGTTTTTGGGTTTTACTCACTAATATGATTTGGCTAAGTGCCTTTGGTTTTTTACTTCAACAGCAAGCTGCTAATAAACATATTTTTCCTATTTATTTTTATGCAGGTATATTGGCAGGGCTTATCTATATTTTTATAGGTGCCCCACTACCTTTAATGGGGGCTCAGGTGGGGGTAATAGCAATTGCTATGGCTGCTTTAAGTTTAAATGCTAATTATCGTTTACTTAAAAATATAGGAACTGGGCTACCCGCTTGGATACTGGTTTTAATTTATCTCGTATTACAAGCTTTTAGTTTACAAGAAACACGAATGAGTTTAATAATAAGTTATTTAGTAGCCGGTGTTATAGGATTTACCTATATACAGCTATTAAAAAAAGGAAAAGATCTAGGAAAATGGATGCATCAATTGGTACATTTATTAAATAATAGTTTAGCTCCAAAAAATAAATAGTCTTTATCAACTTTATGCGTGTAGTTAAAAAATTATTTATTTATTTTAATGTAGGGGTTTCCCTTTTATTTTTATATCCCCTATTTTTTACACCTTCTAGTTTTATTTGGGTCAACGGATTTTTAGCATTACTAGCTCCTTATTTAATTCTTCTTGAAATTTTATTCATTCTATTTTGGCTTATAGCGAAGCCCCTTATTAGCTTACTACCCATAGCTACATTAATAATGGGCTGGCAGACAGTAACTGTTTTATTTGCTTGGCATCCAGGCACCCCCTTTGCTCAGAAAAAGAAAGAAAATGTTTTAAGAATTTTAAGTTGGAATGTAAAAGGATTTAATGGAATAATGTCTTCAAGTAATGTAAAATTACGATCAGAAGATATGGCTTATTCTATTCAAAAATGGAATCCTGATATTATTTGTTTACAAGAATACAATACCAATGAAAGACCTAATGATGCTGCCAACCACGCCATTTATTTTATAAAAAAATATCCTTATTCTTTTTTCTCCAAAGATTTTCAAATAGCACAAAACGACTATTATTCTGGTTGTATACTTTATTCAAAATATAAAATACTTGCAGCACAACGCATAGCTTATATTGGTGGAGAAAGTTTAATTAGCGCCACTATTGTAAAAGGAGACGACACCCTTCAAATATTTACAACGCATCTCGCTTCTTATAAATTTAAACAAAAAGAGTATGAGGCTATCGACCCCTCTACTAACACCGATGCCATTTCTATCAATGATAAAAAAGGATTATTTAAAAAAATGCGTACTGCTTTTATGGAAAGATCTGTACAAGCAGCTCTTGTAAAATCAGCCATTGAAAAAACCAATTATCCCGCCATTCTTACTGGTGATTTTAACGATGTACCTGGCTCCTACACTTATACTACTATCAAAGGAAATTGGCAGGATGCTTTTTTAAAAAAAGGATTTGGTATTGGCGCCACTTATTTAGGTATTTCTCCTACTTTAAGAATTGATTATATATTGGCCAGTAGTCATTGGGAGGTGAAGGGTTGGGAATCGGTGGATGAAAATCTCAGCGATCATCATATGATTATGGCCGATCTTATTTTAAAGAAATAAGTTCTTTTAAGAAGAAGTAAGTATTTATTTAAAATAAAATATCTTTGAGGCAATACTTATTATGCCACTAAAACTATTCAATTCTCTTACGCGTCAAAAAGAAGTTTTTGAACCATTGAATGCGCCTTATGTAGGTATGTATGTTTGTGGTCCTACGGTGAGCGGTGAAAGTCATTTAGGCCACGCCCGTCCTTTTATTACATTCGATATTTTATACCGCTATTTAATACACTTGGGTTATAAAGTGCGTTATGTTAGAAATATTACCGATGCAGGACATTTTGAAGAAGAAGGTAGAGAAGCCGAAGATAAAATTACCTCTAAAGCTATTTTAGAAAAATTAGAACCTATGGAATTGGTGCAAAAGTATACCCATTTATATCATTGGGCAATGCATCAGTTTAATAATTTACCTCCTAGTATTGAACCCACAGCCACTGGACATATTGTAGAGCAAATAGAAATGATTAAAAAAATTATGGCAGATGGTTATGCTTATGAAGTGAATGGTTCTGTATACTTTGATGTTTTGAAATATAATCAAGCGTATGCACAAAAAAATCAGCCTTATGGAATTTTAAGTGGAAGAAACATAGAAGACCAACTCGATACCACAAGAGCTTTAGATAATCAAGACGAGAAAAAAAATAAAGTTGATTTTGCTTTATGGAAAAAAGCACCTGCAGAACATATTATGCGTTGGCAAAGTCCTTGGGGCGAAGGGTTTCCAGGCTGGCATATTGAATGTTCAGCTATGGCCACTAAGTATTTAGGTAAACAATTTGATATACACGGAGGGGGTATGGACTTACAATTTCCACACCACGAATGTGAAATTGCACAAAGTACAGTATCTAATCATACAATGCCTGCTCGTTATTGGATACACAATAATATGATCACTATTAATGGTCGTAAAATGGGCAAAAGCTACAATAATGTAGTGAAGCTAAGTGAACTTTTTGAAGGCACACATCCCCTATTAACGCAAGCCTATAGTCCTATGACGGTTAGGTTTTTTATATTACAAAGCCAATACAGAGGTACTTTAGATTTTAGCAATGAAGCTTTGCAAGCTTCTGAAAAAGCACTTAAAAGATTAATGGAAGCCTACGAATGGTTAAAGGCACAAAGTTTTACCAATTCCACCAAAGCTTCAGATGCGACATTAGATAAACAATTAACTACTTGGGTGAATGAATTAAATGAATTTATGGAGGACGATTTAAATACTGCCAAAGTAGTGGCTAATTTATTTGAAATAGTTCCCCTTATCAACTCTTTAAAAGATAAACATATAGAAGCAGATGCCATTGCTAGTGCTAGCTGGGCTTTTGCTCAATCTCAGTTGACTATTTTTATTGAAAATATTTTAGGCTTACAAGTAGCCTCCAATGCTCATCAAGCACAATTACACGGGGTTATACAATTATTAATTGAAATTCGTAAAGATGCCAAGTCTCGTAAAGATTTTGCCACCAGCGATAAAATTAGAAATCAATTAATAGCGATGGGTATTCAAATTAAAGATGAAAAAGACGGCCAAGTAAGCTATAGTCTTGTCTAATTTAATACCCAGTTAATTTAATTTCAATAGTACCTTTACTATTAATGATCACAATCATCTGCGTGAGCGTGATTGTGCACCCTGCAGCGTAAATGGTTGTTGATATGTGCTATAATAATAAAAAATGCAGCAGGAAATAATAAAATTATTTCGATATTTCTAAAAACGAGTCTGCTGAGCATTAGTAAAATACCCAATGTAAATAAAATAATGGGTCCAAAGGAATGATGATGTTTTTTATAACCGTGGTATAAGGAATAAGCACCAATGGCAAAGGAAAGTAATATCATTCCCAATTCAAATTTTGAGTTGTGAATAATATTCATTCCTAATAAGGGTAAGCTGCTAAAAAATAAAGGCAACAATGCACAATGAATAGCACAGGCCAGCGAAGCCCCAATGCCAATAGCGTCCCAATTCCATTTTTTAAACATAGTGTAAAGATAAATCAAATACTATAACCTTACAATGTTTTAGCGCTTTGTGTAAGCCATAATTACTTTAAAATAATAGTATCTTTGAAGTTCTTAATATATTTTCTATGTCAAAAAAATGGCTTACCTATATTATATTTTTCTCTCTTTTATTAGTTGCTTTTTATTATTTTTTATTTAGGGGTACTAATAATTGGAAAGTACAATTACCAGTGCTAAGTTATGTTCAACCTTTTCAATTTACCAATGCTGAGGGACAAGCTTTTAGCGATAAAGAGTTATTACATAAAGTTACCGTGGTTGAATATTTTTTTACTACTTGTAAAGGAATTTGTCCTAAGCTCAATACCCATATGAAAGATATTTATGAGGTTTATAAAAATGAACCCGACTTTCAAATTGTATCCCATACCTGTAATCCAGGCACCGATTCTGTGCCAGTGCTTAAAAGGTATGCAGATTCATTAAAGGTTGATACTAAAAAATGGATATTCTTAACAGGAAGAAAAGATAGTTTATATCTAATGGCGAGAGGCTCTTATTTATTAGACGACCCAAAAAATAATGTTCAAAAAATAGACGATCAATTTATCCATACACAATTTTTTGCTTTAGTGGATAGAGAAGGTAAGGTAAGAGGAAAAATTTACGATGGTTTAAAGACTTTGGAAATAGAACAACTCAAGCAAGACATTGCTAGATTATTAAAAGATAAAAATTAGTTTATGATTTTTGTAACTGGTGCCAGTGGTCTTGTGGGGTCTCATTTAATTCAATCTTTATTAGCTAAAGGAAAGTTGGTAAAAGCATTGTATCGTCGTAAAATACCTCATTTTGAAGGTGCTGAAAAAGTACATTGGGTGGCTGGTGATTTATTAGATATGTCCTCATTAATGGATGCTATGGAAGGGGTTCAACAAGTATATCATTGTGCTGCTATAGTTTCTTTTTCTCCTAAAGATGCACCAGCAATGCTAAAAGCAAATCAAGAAGGTACGGCCAATGTGGTTAATATTTGTATTGATAAAAAAATAGAAAAGCTTGTTTTTGTAAGTTCCGTTGCAGCTTTAGGAAGAATTAGAGAAGACGCCCCTATTGATGAATCGATGAGTTGGACACCTGAAACGAGTAATAGTATTTATGGAAAATCGAAATACTTAGCTGAAATGGAAGTATGGAGGGGTATGGCTGAAGGGTTGCCCATAGCTATTGTAAATCCTGTTATTATACTAGGTGCAGGAGATTGGAATAAAGGATCTTCTGAAATTTTTAAATCGAGTTATGATCAGTTTCCTTGGTATACCGATGGAATAAGTGGATTTGTTGATGTACTAGATGTAGTGGATGCTATGCAACTATTAATGGAGAGTAGTATAGTGGGTGAGCGTTATATTATTAGCGCTGAAAATGTAGGGTATAAAAATATTTTTACGCAAATAGCGAATGCTTTTAAGAAACGACCTCCTTTTAGAAAAGTAACACCTTTATTAGCAGCTATTGTTTGGAGGCTAGAAGCAATTAAATCTTTATTTACTGGTAAAACCCCACTACTTACTAAAGAAACAGCAGCTACCGCACAGGCCAAAGTATATTTTAATAATGAGAAATTTTTAAAAGCTTTTCCTTCTTTTAGGTATCGTGCTATCAATGATACTATAAAAAGAGTATGTGAACAGTTAACTAGGTTACACCAGTTACAATAAGTGCGCCCTTGTTTACTTTTCTTTATCCATTATTTTTTTCCAAAGCTCTGGTATACGACGAATCCATACCAATTCTCTTCTTTTAATAGAGGCATCTTCTGCAGGAAAGCCCATATAGGTTTTATTTCCTTCTATACTTGCTAAAACTGCAGCTTGAGATAAAACCACAGCGTTTTCTCCAATGGTTAATGTTTTATTTACACCCGCCTGCCCCCAAATAGTTACTCCCGATTTTATTTTAACCCCACCTGCTATACCTACCTGAGCGGCAAATAAACAATTGGCCTCAATTTGGGTATCGTGTCCAATATGTACCATATTATCAATTTTGGTACCCATACCTATAATAGTATCTCCACTGACCCCTCTATCTATGGTACAGCAGGCCCCTATTTCTACTTTATTTTCAATGATAACCCTACCGCAACTCAGTAGCTTTTTATACCAGTGGGGACGGTTCTTTTTTGCATTATAATAAAAAGCGTCACTTCCAATGACTGAATTAGCTTGAATAATAACATCATCTCCTATGATGGTATCAGCAAGTATTGTAACATTGGGATATATCAAGCAATTTTTTCCTATCACTACATTAGCCCCTATAAATACTCCAGGCATTATAACTGTTTCTTTACCAATAATAGCCGAAGCATCAATGGCTTTATCACTTATTTGTAAAGGTTTGAAATGCTGTACAATTTTTATATAAGCTTCAAATGGATCTTCATTATATAATAAAGCTTTACCTGCAGGAATATTTACTTCTTTGTTATTAATTATAATACAAGTGGCTGCACTTTGTAAGCAAGTATCATAATATTTAGGATGATCTACAAATACCACATCACCATTCTCTACTTGATGAATTTCATTAACTCCGGTAATTTCTAAGGAGGAGTTACCTATTAATTCAGAGGAAGTTAGCGTTGCTAACCATTGAACTGAAACGGGTGCAGATAGCTTCATAAGTATGTTTTTGGCCTAAATCAAAGGTAATAAGGCTTTTTTGTAAAAAATTTTTTTTCAGCCATTTCTCTATAAAAATATACCCGATGGGTATACTTATTTTAGTTATGAATATAAAATTTAAGTTACTACTTCACATTACATTCATTGTATGAAACCCTTTATTCATAGGCATTTCAGAGAATTTAATTTTAATAACTATTTAAAAATTTTATTTTATGCAGTTAATTATTTTGAATAAAAATTATTTTATCTAAGTACCATAAACTAGCTAATTGTGGATAACGTCAAAAAATTTGTTTAAAATATTTTTTGAATTAGAAAAAAGTATATTTAATATTGTGTAGGGAATCTGATTCCCGTACTTACTAACCCATCTATATACGAGGTCCTCTTGAGCAATCAGGGGGACTTTGTTTTTTAAATATATTATCTCAAGCTCTCTTTAATTGAGCGCTAAGTTTTACTTTTGTATTTATAATATATACTATCTATGAGTCAATCTCTATCAGAACAAGAAATTATAAGAAGAGAAAAATTAGAGCAGCTATCAATAGCAGGTATTAATCCCTATCCCGCTGCTTTATATCCCGTTTCACATTATTCTAATGATATCAAAGAAAACTATAAAGAAGAAAATAAGGAAGCGTATGCATCAGTTTGTGTTGCGGGCAGAATTATGAGCGTGAATGATAAAGGCAAAGTACTTTTTATTAAAATACAAGATGACAAAGGCTTATTACAACTCTATGTAAAAAGAGATGAAATTTGTCCTGGCGAAGACAAGTCTTATTGGGAAGCCCTTACTAAAAACGGCCTAGATTTAGGGGATATTATTGGGTCTACTGGCTATGTATTTACCACTAAAACAGGAGAGATTTCTGTTCATTCTAGCACTATTACATTACTCGCAAAGTCTTTAAAGCCACTTCCTGTGGTTAAAAGAGATGAGCAAGGCAATGTATTTGATGCGGTGACCGACCCTGAATTTAGATATCGTCAACGCTATGCCGATTTAATCATTAATCCCGCTGTGAAAGAAACTTTTGTGAAGCGTACTTTACTAGTGAATACGATTCGTGAATTTTTGAATAGTCGAGGTGCTTTAGAAGTAGATACCCCCGTACTTCAATCTATTCCTGGAGGTGCTGCAGCAAGACCTTTTATCACCCATCATAATGCCTTAGATATTCCATTTTATTTACGCATTGCAAATGAATTGTATTTAAAAAGATTAATTGTAGGTGGTTTTGAATGGGTATATGAGTTTAGTAGAAATTTTAGAAACGAAGGAATGGATCGTACCCATAATCCAGAGTTTACAGTATTAGAATGGTATACTGCCTATAAAGACTATTTGTGGATGATGGAAATAACAGAGCAATTATTTGAAAAAATTGCACTCACCCTACACGGCACCACAGAGTTAAAAGTGGGAGATAAAACTATTAATTTCAAAGCCCCTTTTAGACGCATTAGTATTATTGAGGCCATACAAGAAAATACTGGTATTGATATTACATCAATGGACGAAGCTGCTTTAAGAGAGGTTTGTAAAAAATTACATATTGAGGTAGCTCCTACCATTGGCAAGGGTAAATTAATAGATGAAATTTTTGGAGCAACGAGTGAACCTAAATACATACAACCTACTTTCATTATTGATTATCCTATTGAAATGAGTCCACTTACTAAAAAGCATCGTAGTAAAGAAGGACTGGTAGAAAGATTTGAATTAATGGTGAATGGAAAAGAATTAGCCAACGCTTATACAGAGTTAAACGACCCTATTGACCAACGCAAGCGATTTGAAGAGCAATTAGCTTTAATGGAACGCGGCGATGATGAAGCTATGTTTATTGACCACGATTTTTTAAGAGCACTAGAATATGGTATGCCACCCACTTCAGGTATTGGCATAGGTATAGATAGGTTATGTATGATGATGTTAAATCAACCTTCTATACAAGATGTATTGTTCTTCCCTCAAATGCGTCCTGAAGCAAGCAATGATTAATGGCTTTTATTTATTAGTTGTCTCTATAATTTAAAGCTGGTTTACGATCACCTAATAAAGCTTTATAATTATAATTGCCTTTTGCATTATTAAATTCTTCAGTAGCAGTTTTTATAATATTGGGCTGGGTCAATAAATCTATAGCAGTAAGCGCCATTGTTTTACTGGCCACCAACATTCCTTTGGTACCTATTTCTGTTCCTCCACAAGCTACAGCTTGCCAACTATGTGCAGGTGTGCCAGGTATCCAAGTTGCAGCGCTCAAACCCACAGTGGGTATAGCATAGCTTATATCACCTACATCCGTTGAACCATCGCCCGCATCGGGAATTGTTTTTAAAGGTTTAATAGTTGCTGCATCTTCTAAAGCAGGTGCCTGTGTTAAAAAACTAGTTTGTAATTTTTTTCCAAATGCTTTTTCTTCTTCACTATAAGTAACTCCACCTACTTTTTCTAAGTTGGCTTGCATTACTTCTGCTAAAGTTCTATTTAATAATAAATCGTGCGTGCCGCCAATAATTTCATATTGCATAGTAGTTCCTGTACCCAATGCTGCTCCTTCAGCAGCTTTTACTACTCTATCAAAAATGTCTACCACTTCTTTGCGCTTTGGATGACGAACATAATAATAAGCTTCTGCAAAATCTGGCACCACATTAGGAGCTTTACCACCATTGGTAATGATATAATGTATTCTTGATTCTTGAGGAATATGTTCACGCATCATATTTACCATATTATCCATAGCTTCCACGCCGTCTAAAGAAGAGCGGCCTAGTTCAGGAGAAGCTGCTGCGTGTGCAGAGATACCATAGAATCTAAATTTAGCCGACTTATTGGCCAAAGCACTGGTCATTGTTACTTCATTAACATTACCAGGATGCCAATGTATTACAGCATCTACTCCATTGAATAAACCTGCGCGCACCATATACACTTTTCCACTTCCTCCTTCTTCTGCAGGACATCCATATACTTTAATAGTTCCTTTTAATTTTCCTTCCGCCATTAACTGTTTAATAGCAATACCTGCACTTACAGAAGCAGTACCAAATAAATGATGACCACAACCGTGTCCTGCATTTTTACCCGCAATAGGATTTTTTTGAGGGCTAGCCGTTTGTGCTAAACCAGGAAGCGCATCATATTCTGCTAGTATTCCAATCACTGGAGCACCGGTGCCATAAGTGGCTACAAAGGCAGTAGGAATTTCAGCCACACCCGTTTCTACACTAAAGCCAGCTGCTTTTAAATTTGCTATGTGTAAAGCAGCGCTTTTGTTTTCTTTGTAACCTACTTCGGCATATTCCCAAATTTGTAAAGCCGTTTTTTTATCTGCTTCATAAGCACTATTCAAAATAGTTAAGGCCGCCTCTTTATTAGTATTTAATTGTTGAGTGGCAGGATCTACTTTAATTTTTTTCTGTGCAACTAATGGCATACTCATTAGTACTAGGGCTCCTATAAAAATTTTTTTCATACTTGTTATTTAAATTGAAATAAAATGTTGTTGAAAGTTTATAAAAATAAATCGTAAAATAATTTTCCACCAGGCACTACCGAATAATGTGCTAAATCGTTGATGCCTTCAGCAGCTAACACTTCTTCATCAATGAATAATTTTCCAGTGTAGGCTAATTTTTCTTTGCTTACAATATAATAAGCCGCATCTGCAATGATATCGGGGGTTCTACTCATATTAGCCAGGGCTTGTCCTCCCAATAAATTACGCACAGCAGCGGTGTCAATTGTGGTTCTGGGCCACAACGCATTACAAGCTATATTATCTTGTTTAAATTCTTCCGCCCAACCTAAAGTCATCATACTCATATTGTATTTTGAAATAGTATAAGCAACGTGGGGACCCAACCATTTTGGTGCTAAATTAATGGGAGGAGATAAAGTGAGTATATGTGCGTGTGAAGATTTTCTTAAATAAGGTAGGGTATGTTGTACCATTAAAAAAGTACCACGAACATTAATGCTGTGCATTAAATCAAATCTTTTACTAGGCGTGCTAGCGGTATCGGTTAATTGAATAGCACTTGCATTATTAATAAGTATGTCAATGCCTCCCAATGTATCCACTGCTTTTTGAACAGCGCTTGCAATTTGTGCTTCATCTCTAATATCTACTTGAACAGCCAATGCTTTTACCCCCAAGGCTTCTACTTCTGCAGCAGCAGAATAAATGGTACCTCCCAAGCGAGGATCTTCTTCTACCGACTTAGCAGCAATTACAATATTTGCACCAGCCGATGCTAATTTCAAAGCTATTGCTTTTCCAATGCCCCTACTACCCCCCGTTATAAAAACGGTTTTACCTTTGAGTACCATAATTATTTATTTTAAAAAGTCTCTAATAATTTTTTCTGCTTCAGTACAAGCTGTGGCTAAATCATTATTTTGAATCACCACGCGAAACTGATTACTAAAACTAATTTCATAAGTAGCTTTGTCTAATCGCATTTGAATATTTTCTGGCGACTCTGTTTTTCTATTTTCTAATCTTTGTTTTAAAACTTCAATAGAGGGAGGCATTATAAAAATAGACAAACAATTTTCTGCTAATTTTTTTTGAACATTAAGGGCTCCTTTCACATCAATATCTAACACTGGAATTTTTCCTAATTTCCATATACGATCTAATTCCGATTTTAAAGTACCATAATAGACTCCCTTGTACACCATTTCATATTCTAAAAACTCATTTTGATAAATGGCTCCTTCAAAAGCGGCTAAAGAAATAAAATGATAGGCTTCTCCGTCTTTTTCATTGCCTCTGGGGGCTCTGGTAGTGGCAGATACTGAAAAAGAAAGCGCAGGTATTTGTTGTAATAAATAAGTAGCAATGGATGTTTTCCCAGCACCAGAGGGGGCGGTTAAAATAATTACTTTTTCTAGGTTTTGGGGCATCCTTATTAATTTAGAATGTAAATTTTTCCTCGCTCTAAATTACACAAATACTGCCTAAATAAATAATTATACTAGGAGCTAACAAAAATCTAATTATGGTGTATATTTAGCAGTACAATAAATTCATTTAATTAATCTTTACTTTATGCAAAAACAACTTTTTTCGTGCTTATTAGTGCTAGTCGCATTTATGGCTCAAGCACAAAAGCCAAGCGAGGATAAAAATGCTAGTTTTAAAAGAGAGCTTTCTTTAGAAACTAAAACAGAAAATAAAGGGGAAGTAACCGTAAAGGGTCAAAAAGTACCTTATAAAGTAGTAACAGGTACAATGCCTGTTTGGGATGAAGATGGAAAAGCTATTGCTGGTTTATTTTATGTGTACTATGAAAGAACCGACATTACTAATAAAGACGAGCGCCCCTTAATTATTTCATTTAACGGAGGTCCTGGTACTGCCAGTGTTTGGATGCATTTAGGTTATACGAGTCCTAGAAAATTAAAAATTGACGATGAAGGTTATCCTATTCAACCCTATGGTTTTGAAGAAAATCCTAATTCTGTTATTGATGCTGCAGATATTGTATATATCGATCCTGTGAATACAGGCTTCTCTCGTATTTTAGATAAATCGGTACCCACTTCTAAATTTTTTGGAGTGAATGCCGATGTCAAATATTTAGCAGACTGGATTAATACTTTTGTAGGAAGACATAAACGCTGGGCATCTCCTAAATTTTTAATTGGAGAGAGTTATGGAACCACTCGTGTATCGGGTTTGTCTTTAGAATTACAAAACAGACATTGGATGTATTTAAATGGTGTGATATTAGTATCCCCTACCGATTTAGGTATCAAGCGCGATGGTCCTGCTAGTGCTGCTTTGCGTGTACCTTATATGGCCGCCACTGCTTGGTATCATAAAAAATTAGCAGCCGATTTACAATCCAAAGATTTAACTGCTTATTTACCAGAAGTAGAAACTTTTACCGTAAATGAATTAATGCCTGCTATAGCGCAAGGTGGTGCTTTGAATGCTGATAAGAAAAAAGAAGTTATTAAAAAATTATCTCGTTATATTGGCATTAGTGAAACAGAAGTGACCCGTTATAGTATGACTATTCCTTTTGATTATTTCTGGAAAGAACTTTTAAGAGACAAAGGAAAAACTGTAGGCCGTTTAGATTCTAGGTATATTGGTATAGATAAATTAGATGCGGGTAATAATCCAGACTATAATGCAGAGCTTACTTCTTGGGAACATAGTTTTACTCCTGCCATTAATATGTATTTAAGAGATGAGTTGGGATATAAGACCGATTTGAATTATTATATTTTTGGTCCTACTTTCCCTTGGGATAATACGAATAATCATACGGGAGATGACTTAAGACAAGCTATGATGCAAAATCCTTATTTGCATTTATTAGTACAATCGGGCTATTATGATGGTGCTTGTGATTATTTCAACGCAAAATATAATATGTGGCAAATGGATCCTGCAGGAAAAATTCAAGACAGAATGTTTTGGGAAGGTTATCGCAGTGGACATATGATGTATTTGCGTAAAGAAGATTTATCTACTAGCAATGATCACTTAAGAGCTTTCATTAAAAAGAGTATACCTAAATCGGGCACCCCTGCTAAGTTTTAAAGTATTACTAGTTATATAAAAGGCATATTAAAAAACCCATCTTGCAGAACTAAGATGGGTTTTTTTATGATATCAATTAATTAAGATAAATTTTAAAATCGTTTTTTGAAATTACGGTTATTGTTTTTACGACCACCGCGATTATTATTACGATTCCCTTGCCAACGACCACCTGCTGGACGGTATTCATCTCTTTCAAAATTTTGATTGCGATGTTTGATAAAAGGAGTATTACTAAATTCTAATTGACCACCAGTAATTGCATTTAACTCTCCTCTAATAGTATCGTCTTGTACTAATTCTTTATGCCAGTTGCTATAAGCTAGTTTCATATAATGTGCAATGGCGTGTGCAAAACCTGCTTTTTTCTCTTGGTCTTGTTCAGCCATAGCTTTATCAATGACTAGTTCTAAGTTTTTACCCAAATGCGCATATTTAATTTTACGCTTTGGATAGGCAATGGGATCGGGCTTTCTTTTGTAAGTATCCTTGGTAGGAATAGGATAAGGACTATCAACCTCTAATTGAAAATTGCTCATAAAAAATAGGTGATCCCATAATTTATGCTTGTAGTCTTCAATATTTTTAAGCTGGGGGTTTAAAAAGCCCATCAGCTCAATCACCACCTGCGCTTGTTCCTGTCTTTTGGCACGATCTTCAATGGTCATTAAATAATCCACCATTTTATGAATGTGGCGTCCATATTCTCTCATCCCCATTAAGCTTCTTGAAGTATTGTATTCCATCTATTTATTAATTCTCGAGCAACAAATGTAAGGATTTATTTTATCTTCGTAGCATGGAGGCACTCTTACAAAAAATACAAACCCTTACCACAGAAATTCAAAACACGGTAGCCACCACTAGCGCCGAGGTGGAAGCCTTTAGAATTAAATACTTGGGAACCAAAGGTTTGGTAAAAAATATGATGAGTGAGATGAAATCGGTGCCCAATGAAAACAAAAAAGAATTTGGTCAAATTTTAAATGCCTTTAAGATAGCGGCTGAAGAAAAATTAGAACAGTTACTTGCTGCTTTAGGAGACACCACTACTATTGATACTTCCATAGATATAAGTTTACCAGGAGATGAATTTACAGTAGGTACCAGACATCCTTTGAATTTAGTGCGCAATCAAATAGTTTCTATTTTCAAAAGATTAGGTTTTGCTGTTGCAGAAGGACCAGAGATAGAAGATGATTGGCATAATTTTGGAGCAATGAATTTACCTGCAGATCATCCGGCGCGTGATATGCAAGATACTTTTTATGTACAAACTGAATCTACACAAAATGCTTCTTGGTTATTAAGAACACATACTTCAAGTGTTCAAGCGCGTGTAATGGAAACACAAAAACCTCCTATTCGCGTTATTTGCCCAGGTCGTGTGTATCGTAATGAAACTATTTCAGCCAGAGCACATTGTTTTTTTCATCAAGTAGAAGGTTTATACATAGATGATAATGTTAGCTTTGCCGATTTAAAACAAACACTTTATTTTTTCGTACAAGAAATGTTTGGGAAAGAAGTGAAAGTAAGATTTCGTCCAAGTTATTTTCCATTTACAGAACCTAGTGCAGAGATGGATATAAGTTGTCAAATATGTGGTGGTAAAGGATGTAATATTTGTAAACACAGTGGATGGGTAGAAATTTTAGGTAGTGGTATGGTGCATCCTAATGTGTTAAAAAACTTTGGAATTGATCCAGAAAAATATACTGGCTTTGCTTTTGGTATGGGCGTGGAAAGAATTGCCCAATTAAAATACCAAGTCAACGATTTACGCTTATACTCTCAAAATGATTTGCGCTTCTTGCAACAATTTAAGAGCGTCTGATAATTATATATGTTACATAACACCAAGGGAATTGTTTTACGCGTCACCAAATATGGCGATACGAGTATTATTATGACTGCCTATACCGAACTTTTTGGGGTGCAACAATATATTGTTAAAGGCGTAAGAGTGAATACTAAAAAAGGAGCGAATAAGGGTGTGTTTTATCAACCTGCGGCCATTTTACAAATGGAAGTGTATCATTCACCTATGAAGCAATTGCAAATGGTGAAAGAAGTAAGCTGGGATTTTATTTACCAAAATATTTATTCAGATATATTAAGAAGTGCTGTTGCCACTTATATCGTGGAAGTGTTACAACAAACTATGCAACCAGAGCCGCATCCAGAATTATTTTATTTAATAGAAGATACTTTTAAGCAATTGGATAAAGGAGGTCCTGGTTTAGTAAGTAATTTGCCCATTTATTTTTTAATTCATTTAAGTCAAACTATGGGCTTTGGTTTACAAGGAAAATATAGTACTACTACTTCGGTATTGGATGTAAGAGAAGGACAATTTGTGGCTAGCACACCCACTCACCCCTATTTTTTAGAAGGGTATGATGCGCAAATAGCTTCTCAATTTTTAGAAGTGCAATTTTACAATGATTTAGAAACAATTACATTAAATGGTCAACAACGAAAAAAAATATTAGAGCTTTTTCAATTATCTCTAAGTTGGCATTATAAAAAATTTAGCGAAATAAAATCGCTTCCTATTTTACAAGAAGTGTTAAGATAAAATTCTTTTAACAGTACTATTTTTTACAACTAATCCACTTTCCACTCCTTCTATTAATACCACACCTGGCTTCTTCCCTTTTTCAAAACTTCCTACACTAGATTCCATCTGTAAAGCCCTAGCACCATTCATTGTAGCCCATTGTAGCATTTCAGCAAGTGGAATAGATGAAAAATGTTTTTGAATGGTTTTTATTTCATCCATAATATTTAATGACCAGTTACTAGCATAGCTATCTGTGCCTAGTACTATAGTGGCGTTTTGAGATCTTAATAAATCAATGGGAGGTAAAGTTTTTTCAATATACCAATTGGCATTGGGGCATAAGCACCAAAAACTATTGGGCATTTCTTTTTCAACAGCTTGTATATCTTCTTTACTAGTAAAACTATTGTGCACTAAAATACTTCGAGCTGCTTTTTTAAAATAAGGCAGCACCGATTGTAAAGAGCTGCGTCCTGTGGCTTCAAAAAAATCTAAAGACACTTTGGTTCTTTCATACATTCCTAAAAAGGAGCCCGATTTTTTTTCAAAGAATTCATTTTCATCTTTGGTCTCTTGGTTGTGCATACTAATAGTATTGGAACCAAAATAATTTGTCAATAATTTCCATAAATTAAAACTCACCGAATAAGGTGCGTGGGGTACTAAAGCAGCGCGAATACATTTATCTTGAAAAGCATCTTGCATTATAACACCTGCTTTTATTTTATCATAAGCGCGCGTAGGATCTAAATCATATAACTCAATAAAACTATAATAAGCGAGTTTATGTTTTTCTTTTACAGAAAGTGTATCAAGGGTATTACAAATATCTCCCACCGCCACTATACCATTTGTAAACATTTCATCTTCTGCTTTTTCAATAGCATCCGCAATAATATGTTCCTCTACTTTTCTAATTGCCACAATTTGTTTTACAAATTCTTGTAATCCCACATTAACCCCAATCTTATTTTTTAGGTGAGACAATTCTAAATGACAATGTGCATTTATAAATCCAGGGCAAATGATGCCATCAAAATGTTGAATTTGCTCACCCGCTTCTTCTACCCCCACTATCCCCTCAATGGTCCCATCTTTTTTTGTAATTAAAACTAGCGGGCCCTCCAAAAGCTTCGTTCCGGTAAAAATTTGAGTGGCTTGAAATTTTTGATACATATATATAAGACAGCTTTTGGGATGATCTTACTTAAAAATAGGGCAGAATAGCCAAAATCCTAGTAAGAGCGCCCTAAAAATTGATTATTTTATAATTTTTGTATTTTATAACTTATTCATTTTCAGTATCTATTTGGTAAGATATTTTTTATAATACAAAATTATTATTGATAATCAATTATTTATAAAGATACGATACAAAAACAATACCCTAAATATTGGGAAAACCCAAAATCCTCACTTACCTTCGCCCTCCCTTATAAAAAGGGACAATTTTATGGCTGACGGGATAGCGCAGCCTCATTAAAACAAAAGATATATGAGTAAACTACATTTCACCACGAAGCACGCCAATGCGGCTACCGTTAAACAAGGCTGGTACATTGTTGATGGTACTAATCAAACCGTAGGACGAATTGCTTCAAAAATTGCAGCTGTTCTGCGTGGTAAGAACAAAGCTTATTATACACCTCACGTTGATTGCGGTGATTATGTCATTATTATTAATGCAGAAAAAGTATTATTAACTGGAAACAAATTCCAAGACAAACAATACTTAAACTATTCTGGTTACCCCGGTGGTAAGAAAGAAGAAGCTGCAGAAGATTTAATTAAGCGTCGTCCAGAAGTTATTATGGAAAGAGCGGTAAAAGGTATGTTACCTAAAAATCGTTTAGGACGCAAGATGTTAAAAAAATTGTTTGTGTATGCTGGTGACAAACATCCACATACTGCACAACAACCTAAAGAATTTAAATTTTAATTAATTCCAAATAAAAATAAATGGAAAAGCAAACAAATGCAGTTGGTCGTCGTAAGGAAGCAGTAACTCGTGTTTTTGTGAGTAAGGGTAATGGAAAAATTACCGTGAATGACAAAGATTACAAAGACTATTTTCCTTTAGTGTATTTACAAAATCAAGTAGAAGCCCCTTTAAAATTAGCGGATGTACTTGGTAAATACGATATCGTAATTAACGCACAAGGTGGTGGTTTAAAAGGCCAAGCCGAAGCAGCCAAATTAGGTATTGCGCGCGTATTAATTGAACTCAATCCTGAATTGCGTCCTGCTTTAAAAGCAGCCGGACAATTAACACGCGACTCTCGTAGTGTTGAGCGTAAGAAATTCGGACATAAGAAAGCGCGTAGAAGCTTCCAGTTCAGCAAACGTTAATCAATTATTCAATCATTACAACAAATTATACCAATGGAAAATAACACTTCATTACAACAGCAATTACTGGAGGCCGGCGTACACTTTGGTCACCTTAAGAAGAAGTGGAACCCTAAAATGTTACCTTATATTTTCGCAGAGAAAAAAGGAATACATATTATTGACTTAAATAAAACAGTCGATCACTTACAACAAACTGCTGCTGCTTTAAAGCAAATTGCAAAAAGCGGTAAGAAAATTATGTTCGTGGCTACTAAAAAGCAAGCGAAAGAAATTGTAAGCGAATGTGCTAAGAGAGTAAATATGCCTTATGCTACAGAGCGTTGGTTAGGAGGTATGTTAACGAATTTCAATACCGTGCGTAAGAGTGTAAAGAAAATGCAAAGCATTGAAAAAATGTTAGCGGATGGTAGTGCCGATAGTCTTACAAAAAAAGAGCGTTTAACTTTAGGTCGTGATAAAGATAAAATGGAAAAAGTATTAGGTGGTATTGCTCAATTGGGCCGTTTACCAGCTGCTTTATTCTTAGTGGATATTGGACACGAACATATTGCGCTTGCTGAAGCTAAGCGTTTAGGTATTCAAACATTTGGTATGGTAGATACTAACTGTGATCCTAACAAAGTAGATTTTTCTATTCCTGCTAATGATGATGCTACAAAATCTATTGCCATCATTACTAACTATATCACTGCTGCTATTGCTGAAGGTTTAGCGGAGCGTCAAGCTTCTAAAGATGAAGAAAGCGAAATCGAAGAAAGCAATAATGAAAACGAAGCAAAAGCAAAAAGAATGGAAGCTGAAGCTAATGCTGAAGGTGGAAGAGGTAAGCGCGGTGCTGGTGGAGCTCCAAGTGCTCCTGGTGCACCTAAGCGTCGTATTCAAAGTACGCGTCGTCCAGCCGCAGGTAAATAATAGTAAAAGCCCATTGGTTTGCGGGTGTCCTTTTGGATACTACTGAACCAATGGGTTTTATTTTACAAAAACTAGTATCTAATTTTTAAACTTCTTATTTTAAAATATATTTTTTATGAGTACAATAACAGCTGCTGACATTAATAAATTACGCCAAGCAACAGGCGCAGGAATGATGGATTGCAGAAAAGCATTAACAGAAACCAATAACGATTTTGAAGCTGCCATTGATTGGTTGCGCAAACAAGGTCAAAAAGTAGCGGCTAAACGAAGCGATCGTGAAGCTAAAGAAGGAGTTATTATTGCACAAACTTCTGCCGACCACACCGCTGGTTTTGTAGTATGTATTTCTTGTGAAACAGATTTTGTTTCTAAGAATGCAGAATTTGTTGCGTTTGCTCAAAGCATTGCAGATGCTGCAGTAGCTAATAATGTAAAATCAATTGCTGAATTAAATGAAGTGAGTGTGAATGGTAGTAAAGTATCTGATTTAATTAATGATAAATTAGCATCTATTGGAGAAAAAATTGGAGTAGCTAAATTTGAAAGAGTTGATGCTGCTTATGTTTCTTCATATATACACGGAGCATATAGAATGGGTGTATTAGTGGGTTTAAGCAAAGAAGCTGCTGAACTGGGTAAAGATCTTGCTATGCAAATTGCAGCAATGAACCCAGTAGCGGTGGATGCCCAATCGGTACCTGCTGAATTAGTAGCCCGCGAGCGTGCTATTATTATTGACACAATGAAAGAAGATCCTAAAATGGCCGGCAAGGCAGAAGATATGATTGCTAAAATTGCAGAAGGTAAAATCAATGCTTTTTTCAAAGAGCAAACACTTTTAGCCCAAGCTTTTGTAAAAGATGGTGGTAAAACAGTAGGCGATTATATTAAATCAGTAGATGGTTCTCTAAAAGTGACTGAATTTAAAAGAGTGGCATTAGGATAAGAATAAAAAATGCTCAAAAGTTAATAATTTATACAGGGTCCCAAGCAATAGGGACCCTTTTTGTTGCTTCAAAATTCTTATCTTGCAAGTATAAAATAGTTAGCAATATGTTGCCTAAATACAAGCGTGTATTATTGAAATTATCAGGAGAGGCATTATTAGGAAATCAAAAAAATGGAGATCCATTCGATCCTACAATTATTGAACAATATGCTACTGAAATAAAGCAAGTAGTGGATTTAGGAGTACAAGTTGCCATTGTCATTGGCGGTGGAAATATTTACAGAGGAATGAATGAAGCCGATAGTGGTATTGAGCGCGCACAAGGAGATTATATGGGAATGTTGGCAACTGTCATTAATGCAATGGCCATTCAAGCTATGTTAGAAAAAATTGGCGTCTACACTCGATTGCAATCGGCTATTGTTATGGAACAGGTTGCAGAACCCTATATTCGTCGTAAAGCATTGCGACATTTAGAAAAAGGCCGTGTGGTTATATTTGGCGCAGGTACAGGTAATCCTTATTTTACTACCGATACAGCAGGTTCGCTTCGTGCTATTGAAATGAAGGCAGATGTTATTTTAAAAGGAACTCGTGTAGATGGCGTGTATGATAGTGATCCAGAAAAAAATCCTGCTGCTGTAAAATTTGATTCTATTAGTTTCCAAGATTGTATTTCAAAAAATTTAAAGGTAATGGACACTACGGCATTCACTTTATGTATGGAAAATAAATTACCTATTATTGTTTTTGATATGAATCAACCTGGCAATTTATTAAAAGTGGTGCAAGGGGCCGCCATTGGCACTTTGATTGGAAAGTAAAAAAGTAGATTTCACCACTGATGTAATAATTACTTATTTTCTCAAAGGCTTCCTTAAATTTATAATATGCAAAAATCAATATATTCATTTCTGATTGCTTTATTATCGATGCTAATAAATGCTAATGCCCAAAAAGTATATAATTTAAATGATGCTGTTAAAACAGCAATAAAAAATAGTTATGATATTCAATTGGTGGAAAATTCATTAGCTATTGCGAAAAATAATAACGATTATGGTGTTGCAGGAGCTTTGCCAAATATTTCAGCTACTGCAAATGAGAATAAAACTAATAGCACCTTACAACAACAATATACAGACCCTTCCCGTAATACAACAAAATCAGGAGTGGAGGGAACTACGCTAACAGCTGGACTTTCTGCTTCAATAGTGGTATTTAATGGTTACCGAATTATGGCTACTAAAGATAGATTAGCTTCTATTGAAAAACAAAACATTGCTTTACTTCAAGGGCAAATGCAAAACACAGTAGCCCAAGTAATGCAACAATATTACAATGTGGTTCGTCAACAAGCCTATCTTATTACAATTGAAAAATCAATTGATGCTAGTAAACAAAGATTAGATATTGTAAATACTAAAAAACAAGTGGGGTTAGCTAATCAATCAGATATTTTACAATCTAATTTAGACCTCAATGCATTAATTCAAGCAAAACAAAATCAGATTTTAGTAATTGATCAAGCTAAAGCAGATTTATTAAACTCAATGGTACTACCACCCTCAGAACAGATAATAGTCAACGATAGTATAGTTGTTTTTGACCAAATAAAATTAGCTGATGTTGAATCTAAGATGAAATTAAATCCAAGTTTACAATCTGTCGAACAAACTATAAATATTAATCAATTTATTGAAAAAGAAACAAGAGCTTTAATGTATCCAACCTTAAGAGCGACTACAGGTTATAATTTAAGTAGCAATAAATCTGCTGCTGGATTTAGTTTATTGAATGAAACATATGGTCCTTATGTGGGCTTAAGTATAAGTGTTCCTATTTATGCTGGTACTGCTTACAAAAGGAATTATAAAAATGCAAAAATAAATACTGATATTGCTAAAATTAATTATAAAAGTGCTGAAGCTGATATGACAACAGCTATATTTAAAACTTATCAAGCCTATCAAAATAATTTAAAACAAACTCCCATTGAACAAGCAAACTATATAATGTCTCAAGATTTATTAGGTTTAGTTATTCAAAAATATCAGCTAGGACAAGCGACTATGGTAGATGTAAAACAAGCGCAACAAAGTTTTGAGAATGCTGGTTTTAGGTTGATAAGTTTACGTTATGCAGCAAAAATTGCTGAAATTGAATTACAACGAATTTCTAATCAGCTCTCCTTTTAAGTTAACACTTAATGCAATCCAAGCTTCCTCATATTGGCACTAGTATTTTTACAGTAATGAGCCAATTGGCGCAGAAGCATAATGCTATTAATTTAGGCCAAGGATTTCCCGACTTTCCTATGAGTGAGTCGCTCATTCAGTGTGTTACAGAAGCAATGCAATCGGGCGCGAATCAATATGCGCATACCTACGGGCTTCCTTTATTAAGAGAAAGACTCAGCGAAAAAATGCTTGGTTTATATAATACCACCATAGATCCTGAAAATGAAATTACCATAACACCCGGGGGCACTTATGCTATTTTTTCGGCTTTCTCCACCATTATTCAGCCTGGTGATGAGGTAATTATTTTTGAACCTGCCTATGATAGTTATATCCCTAATATTACATTTAATGGAGGGGTAGTGGTGCCTATTGCATTAACCTATCCTGATTATACTATTCCCTGGGATCTTGTAGAAGCTGCTATTACTAAAAAAACAAAAGCCATTTTAATTAATACTCCTCATAATCCAACGGGGAAAGTGTTAACCAAAGAGGATATAATACAATTACAAAAAATTATATGTAGCAATAATTTATATTTAATAAGTGATGAAGTGTATGAGCATTTAATTTATGATGATAAAAAACACGAATCGGTGATACAATATCCCGATTTATTTGCTCGAAGCTTTGTTTGTTTTTCTTTTGGTAAAACTTATCACTGTACTGGCTGGAAACTAGGTTACTGCGTAGCTCCAGCGCCATTAATGAAAGAGTATAGAAAAGTACATCAATTCAATGCATTTAGTTGTGATACTCCTAAACAAGCAGGCATTGCACAATATATGACTAGTAGCGACGCTTATTTAAGTCTTGGAAAATTTTATCAATCCAAAAGAGATTATTTAAGACAATTATTAGCAGGCACTCCTTTAACCTATATAGCTTCTTCGGGTTCTTATTTTGAAAGTTATAGTTACGGCGCTATTTCTAATGAATCAGATAAAATATTTGCTGAAAAATTAGTAAAGGAATATGGGGTGGCCGTCATTCCTATGTCTGCATTTTATCATAATGCCACCGATCATAAAGTCATAAGATTTTGTTTTGCTAAAAAAGAAGCTACCTTAGAAGCTGCAGCTGCTTGCTTACAAAAATTGTAAATTCATATAGTACTACCACTTTATGTTATCTATTCGTGAACGATTTATTCAACATTGTAAGACCAGCGCGTCTTTGGTGGTACAATCGCCTGGACGAATAAATTTAATAGGAGAGCATATCGATTATAACCACGGCTTTGTTTTGCCTGCAGCCATTGATAAATATATTGAAGTAGCCATAGCTAAAAGATTAGATGGAATGGTTCAAATGGTTGCCTTAGATATTGGTGAAACTATAATTGTACCCATTCATTCTTTAACACCGCACGCTACGCAGTGGGTGAATTATATTATTGGAGTATTAGATCAAGTAATCAAACACAGACCCTCTGCCACAAATATCAAAGAGGGTTTTGATATTTGTATACAAGGTAATATACCACTAGGGGCCGGACTTTCCAGCTCTGCAGCATTAGAATGTGCTGTATTATTTGCACTTAATGAGTTGTATCAATTATCGTTTTCAAAAATGGAAATGGCTTTAATGGCACAGCAGGCCGAACACGAATTTGCAGGAGTGAAATGTGGCATTATGGATATGTTTGCAAGTTTATATGGACAAAAAAATAAAGCTATTTTATTAGATTGTGAAAGTTTAGCGTATCACTATTATCCTCTTACTTTAAATGAGTATAGTATTGTTTTATTGGATACTCAAATTAAACATACCTTAGCAAGCTCTGAGTATAATACGCGCCGTTTAGAATGTGAGCAAGGTTTAGCGCTTATTCAAAAAAAATTTCCCCACCTAAAAACATTTAGGGAGCTTAGTTTACAGCAGCTAGCAGAGGGTTTAGAAGCTGCTAGTATTTCTAAGGCTGCAACTTTATATAAAAGATGTACTTATGTGGTTGAAGAAATAACTAGGGTGCAAGCCGCAGTAAAAGATTTAGAGCAAAATGATATCATTTCTTTTGGAAAAAAAATGTTTGAAACACATAAAGGTTTATCTAGTTTATATGAAGTGAGTTGCCCCGAATTAGATTTTTTAGTGGAAGCAGTCTCTGATAATGAAAATGTAATGGGGGCTAGAATGATGGGAGGAGGTTTTGGCGGCTGCACCATAAATATTATTAAAAAAACAGCCGTTGAAAAAATTGTAAAGTTGTTACAAAATAAATATGAAGCTGTAATGCAAAAACAATTAGGCGTCTATATTACAAGTATTGAACAGGGCACTCGGTTAGTCAACTAATTTTTACCCATTATTTTGTAGAAAAACGATAAACTGTAGTTTGATGATAAGTCTCCCCTGGTTTTAAAATAGTACTTGGAAATGCAGGTTGGTGGGGGCTATCAGGAAAATGTTGAGTTTCTAAAGTGAGCGCATAATGTTTATTATAGACTATTGCATTTTTAGTTCCTTGTAAGCTTCCATCTAAAAAATTACCCGAATAAAATTGTAATCCTGGCTCTGTGGTAGCAACTACCAAATACCTTCCGCTATTAGGTTCATACACGCTCGCAATTTCTTTTAATCCTTCTTGTTTATTTAAAACCCAATTGTGGTCATAACCCCCTATCACTTTATCAATATCTTTTCCTATTTTTTTAGCAATAGTGAAATCCATTGGGGTTCCTTTAACTTCTGCCAGTGCTCCTGTGGGAATTAAAAAACTATCTACAGGTGTATATTTATTGGCATCAATTTGTAAAATATGATCATAAATAGTGGAAGACTTTCCTGCACTTAAATTAAAATAAGCGTGATTGGTTAAATTAATAATAGTGGTTTTATCACAACTAGCAGTATACTCAATTTTAACTGAGTTATTAGCAGTTAAAGTATATACTACTTCTACTTTTAAATTTCCAGGATAGCCTTCTTCCATATCCTTGCTTGTATAAGTTAATAGAATGCTACTATCGCCTGCTAATTTTTTTACTTCCCACAACACTTTATCAAAACCTTTCAAGCCTCCGTGTAAAGATTGTCCATTATTATTTAAAGCCGCGTGGTACTCTTTACCCTCTATGGTATAGCTTCCTTTGGCAATTCTATTTGCATATCTTCCTATTAAGGCACCAAAATAAGGGTTACCTTTTTGGGTATATCCCTCAAATTTTTCATATCCAGTAAGAACATCACCGAAATTACCCTGCTTATCTTGTGTTATTATTTTAGTAAGTATGCCACCATAATTTATAATACCCACCTGCATACCATTTGCATTGGTTAAAGTATATTCCATTACTGGCTTGCCTTCAAAACTACCCACTTGCTGCTCAATGGTGGAAATGGAAGATGTATGACTAGAGTTAGTACAAGCAAAATGAAAAACGAATAATAAGAGTAAGAGTAAACTACTTTGTTTATTTTTTTTCATTTTGCTTGTTTTATTATTTAATACCAGGAACCATTAATAATTTTATCGCCTTGCGCATTATTATTTTCTATTCTTCTTTTTTGATTCTTTCTATGTATAAAAGTAGTAATAAACATTAAAGGAATAAAAATAAAAGTTAGTGGAGGAATCCCTAATATACTAATCCATTTGCCTCCAAAATGACGGCGCATAGGGCGTCTTAAACGCTCTGCAATTAAGTACATTGCTGGCACTATAAATAAAGTCATAAAAAAGGCAAAGGCCAAACCAAATATAATGGTCCAACTTAAAGGTTTCCAGAAAGCCACATTATCACCTCCAAAGAAAATATGCGGATTCAACTCGCTAAATAATGTTACGAAATTGATATTAAATCCAATGGCAATAGGGAAAAAACCTAGAATGGCTGCAAGCGCAGTAAGTAATACAGGAATAATTCTAGTTTTACCTGCTTGCACCACTGCTTCTTTTGTTTTATAACCTCTAGCTCTTAACTCATCTGCAAATTCAATTACTAATATTCCATTTTTAACTACAATACCTGCTAGTCCTACAATACCTAAGCCTGTCATAACACCCGATACTTTCATTCCAAAAATGGAAAAGCCTAATAGTACTCCAATAATACTAAATAAAATTTCAGTTAAAATAATGACCGACTTAGAGATAGAATTAAACTGTAGTACGAGCGTAAATAAAATAATCATTAATGCAATTACTAATGCTTTACCTAAGAAAGCCACTGTTTCTAATTGCTGTTCATTTTCACCTGTTTGTTTAATGGTGACGCCATCAGTATTTCCTTTAAAATTACTTATATATTGTGCAATAACAGCGTTCACTGCCGTAGGGTTATAGCCTTGATCTAATTTAACATTCGATCTTAATTGAATTAATCTATTTTGATTTTTTCTTTTAATGCTACCTAAGGTATTAGTAGGTTCCACTTTTACCAAAGAACTAATAGGAATATTTTTTATCATTCCTCCTGCTGCCATATCTCTAAAGGATAAACGCATATTTAATAAATCCACCAAATTATTTCTTTGTAATTCTTGGTTTCTTAATTGAATTTTATATTCATCCTTACCATCTTTTATTTTTGAAACCTCTTTTCCAAATAAGGCCGTCCGAATGAGCATTCCCACTTGAGCACTACTTACTCCTTCCACTAAAGCACGGTCTCTATCAATAGTTAAAGTGAGTTCAGGATTTACTAAATCCACATCCATTTTTAATCCATCAATACCTGGAATTTGTGCTGCGTCTAAATAATTTTTTAAATCCACAGAGGTTTTTACCAGTTTATCTAAATCATCTCCTTGAATTTCTATATTCACCGGAGGATCAGTAGGCGGACCATTAGATTCTTGAGTTACCGTAAACTCTGCACCAGGTATACCTTTCATCTCAGCACGAATAGCATCTAAATAAGGTTCTGTTGATTTGCCGTGTCTTTTTTCATACTCCACAAAATTTACTTGTACACGACCCAATTCAGATCGGGTACTTCTATCTCCCAACATAGGATCACTCGCACCCACCGCCACATTACTAATAATACTTTCCACGAGTGGGTTCTTTTTATTATTATCCATTTGTAAAGCCTTGGTTACTTTATGCTCTACTAGTTTTGTGATAGAGTCGGTGTAATTAACATTGGTACCTACTGGTAATTTTAAATACACATATACTTGGTTAGGATCTCCTTTTGGAAAAAATTCAATACCCACTCTTCCTATACTTATATTGATACCAAAAAATATAAATGAGAAAATTAATAAAACAAAAGTGCCTATCAATAATTTCACGGGCCTCCATCCATTTAAGGCACGGCGTAAAAAACGCTCATAGAGACTCATTAATTTAGGTAGTGTATGCGATTGAAATTTTTCAATCCAATCGGTAATAAAATATTTATTGGCCACCACTAAAATCATAAAGAAAATAAGTAGGTTTCCTAAAAATGTAAAGCCCATTAAATCTAATACTATACCTAAGGCAATAGGAATCCAAAAATTCTTTTTTCTAAACATAGCCGATTTTGACTCCTGCGATTTTTCTTCTTCGTGATTCATAAAATCAACGGCGAATACCGGATTCATTATAAAGGCCACCACCAGCGATGCTGCTAAAGTGAATATTAACATAGCAGGTAAGTAAATCATAAACTTACCAATGATACCAGGCCAGAATAATAAGGGGAAGAAAGGCGCTAAAGTGGTAATAGTTCCTGCTAATACAGGAATAAAAACTTCACCCGCCGCCATTTTAGCGGAAGTGGTAGCAGTTAATTTTCCTTTTCCTTGAACAAAAATTCGGTGTGTATTTTCAATCACCACAATGGCATCATCTACTATAATACCCAATCCAAATAATAGCGCAAATAATACCATAAAGTTTAAAGTAATATGCGAGCCTACCAATAAGTCTCCTGCTGGTAACAATACAAAAGCTACAAACATACTCAAAGGCACAGAAAGCGCTACAAAGAAGGCATTGGTCACGCCCATAAAAAACATCAATACTACTAGTACTAAAATAAAACCAATCACTATAGAGTTTACTAAATCAGTAAAAGAACTTTTGGTTCTAATACTTGTATCTCCAGAAATTACTAAGTTCACATCTTTGGGAATATCATTCGCTCTAAATTCATCCACTACTTTTTTTACTGCATCTGTGGTAAGAATTAAATTCTCTCCATTTCTTTTAATAATATTAAGGGTAAGTACATTTTTGCCATCTAAACGAGCAAAGCTTTCATTTTTCTTCACCGTATCAATAATGGTAGCTACATCTCTTAAATAAATGGGAGCACCATTGGAATTTCGTACAATAATATTGGCAATGTCGTTGGCTGTTTTTAATTGACCTTTTAATTGCAAGTTTCTATTCATTGCACCCACTTCCAACAAACCTCCCGATAAATCCAAATTTTCTCTTTGAATAGCGGCACTGATATCATCAAATGTGATACCAGAACTCTGCATTCTATAATTGTCTACATTAATTTGAAATTCTCTTTCGGGGGCGCCCACTAAATCAATTCTATTTATTTGTGAAATGCTTTCTAATTTATCTTTTAAATCATCGGCATATTTTTTTAATTGAACAGGACTATAGTTACCGCTAATATTTACATACATAATGGGCATATCACTAATATTAAGTTCAATGACCCTAGGTTGTTGAGTTAAATCGGTGGGTAATTCAGATTTTGCTTTGTCTACAGCATCTTTTACTTTTTGTAAAGCAATTTCTGGTTTTACATCGGTACTAAATTCAACGGTAATAGCAGAAAAATCTTGTTGTGAAGTAGAAGTGAATTTGCTAATTTTTACGCCACTTATACTTTTAATTTGTTTTTCTATGGGGCGCGTTACTAAATTTTCAATATCCTTGGGAGAGTTACCTACATAAATAGTTTGTACAAAAATATTGGGTATAACTACTTCTGGGAAGTTCTCTTTAGGAAGCGTTAAGAATTGATAAATACCTCCTAAGCTTAGAAATAACATTACTAAATAAATAGTAGTCTTATTGGTAATACTCCAAGAAGTAGGTTTGAATTCTTTAAACTTTTCTTTTATATTTTGAATGGTAGACATAATAATATATTAAGCTTTGTTTTTAAATTATTTCTCTGAAGTAGTAATATTTTGGCCATCAAATAAACTCTGATATCCTTCAGTGATGATGTTATCACCCACTACTAGTCCAGATAAAATTTCTATATTATTACCATAGTATTGACCCACTGTTACAGTTTTTTTACGAGCCACCATTTTACCATTTTCCATTACTGCTACGAAAATGAATTTACCTTTCTCATCGCTTTGTAATAAATTAATAGGGGCACTAATGGCATTCTTTTTTTCGTAGTCTTTTATTTTTACTTGTACCAATTGGTTGGGGCGGAAGTTTTTATCCATTGGTAATTTAGCTTCTACATAAAAACTTCTACTTAGCGGATCAATTACATTTCCTACCACCGATAATTTTGCATCCATTATTTTTTGAATATCGGGGAAGTTTAAACTTACTTCTGTACCCACTTTAATTTTACCCGCATAATTTTCAGGCACTAATGTGGTTAATTTTAAATGAGAAGTGTTTACAATTTTTATTTGACCAGGTCCCATAAAAAGCTCACCCACTTTCACATTCACTTCTTCTGCCACTCCCTCCACATCGCTATAAATACTAGTAAATGCCAACTGATCTTTCAATACGCCTAATTGTTCAGTAGCCGCTTTTAATTGACTGCCTAAGGCTTCAGCATTCGTTTTAGCGGTTAATAATTGTATTTCACTTCCAATATTTTGATCCCATAAATTCTTTTGTTTTTCATACACAGACTTTGCTAAAGCCGCTTGAGATTTTAAGGTTTCTAAATTCTGACTAGCTGCAGCAACACTTTGTTTCAATAAGCTATTATCTAATTGTAATAACAATTGTCCTTTTCTAACCACATCACCTCTTTTCACAAACAATCCTTTCACTTGACCTCCACCGGCTCTTGGGGTTACAAAAGAAACGCTTTCAGATTCTACTTTACCTTGAAGTTCTATATAATGTGTAAAATCTTGGGTGGCTAAGGGACTTAGAGCTACTAATATAGCTTTGGCGCTTTCAGCACCGCCTGCTTTTGCAATTTCTTTTTCAAGGGCAGCTATTTTTGCATTTAAACTAAGGCTTTCTTTTTTCAAAGCCGCTAAATTGGCTTTTTGTGATTCCAAGCTATTACCCCCACCGCAAGCGATAGAAAGTAAAATTAAAGTACTTGTAAATAATGTTGAGCTATGTTTCATTTTTATAATTTTTAAATTTTTTGATAAGAAGTTGATTATAGTTTGCCCGTAGCTTTTAATAAGTCCACTTTAGCAATTAAAGCCGCATATAAAGCGTTCATAAAGTTATTTTGAGCACTTACTAAATCGGTTTGTGCAGCAGAAATTTCAGTATTAGAACCGGTACCTGCTTCAAATTTCTTTTTGGTTTGTTGATATACATTTTCTGCTAATTGCATATTCTTTTTTTGAAATTGAACCGTTGCAACAGAAGACATATAATTTAATTTTGCTTGAGTAATTTCATTATCAATATTATTTTTTAAAGCGTCTATTTGATTTTCAATTTGCTTTAATTCAATTTTAGTTCTCTTCACACGAGCATCTCTGGCAAAGCCATTGAATAAAGGAAGATTCACATTTAAACTAATAAGTGAAGTTGTAAACCAATTGCCTCCTTCAAAAAAATCAAATTTTGATCGTTGTGCATTTTTAGAATAAGCGCCCGACATACTAACGGTGGGTAAATAACTTAATTGGTAGCGTTGCACATTGTAATCGGTTAATTTTCTAATAGTACTTAAGTATTGAAAATCTTTTCTTTGACCATACTGAAAATTATTTTCAACCAGTACATCGTTATTTAAACTTTGTTCATTAATAATTTCAGTAAGCTCTAAACTATCTTTAACGGGCATTCCCATTAACATTTTTAATCCCATAAACCCAATTGCTACGGCATTAGTAGCTTTTAATTTTTCTGTTTGTAAATTATTCAATTGCACATTCACTTTATCTACATCTAATTTCTCTGCAAAGCCGTTCTTGTACATAATTTGAGCGTCTTGAGCCAATTTATTTAATCGCTCCAAATTAGCATCCAAAATATTTAACTGTGTTTTACTGGCCGATAATTGGTAGTATATTTTATAAATGTTGGCTTTAATTACTTCTTCGGTTACGGCTGCATTTTTTCTTTGCATTTCTAATGAAGTAGCCCTGGCTTGTATGGCTACAAAAACTTGTCCATCAAAAAGAAGTTGTTGAAAATTAGCGCCATAGTTGGCATTAAATTTTGTTCCAAATTGAACAGGAATAAAAGTACCTGCCGGACCTCCAAATATTTGTGCTGGTAATAAAGAGGTAGGAATTTTTAAATAATCTGTGCTACCTACATTCGTTCCAATGGTGGGATACGCCGCTGCTGCAATTTCTCTATTGGTTTGTACTTGCGCCTCAATAGCTAGTAATGCATTTTTAACTTGTACATTATTTTTTTGTGCATAAACCACACAATCATTCAATGAAAAAGAATGTAAAGGTTTTATTTCTGTTTGTGCCTTCAATGGTCCTACTTGCACTATTGCCACTAATAAGAGAGATAGATATTTCATCGCTAATGATTTATAAAAATTATTATTTAATAGTATTGTTTTGAACACTTAATTTATAAGCGTCCATTAATTTGTGTCCTTCTAGTGTAGCTACTCCATATACAAAATGTTCAATAATTTGAAGATTTACTTTTAGCATATCAAATTTGGAAGGATGAAATACTTGTATATTAAAAGGAATAAAACTTGTCTCTAATCGGTATTTGGAAAGAATGGTAACATCTACATCTTTTCTATATAAACCTTCTGTTATGCCTTTTTCCAAATTGGCACTAATCATAGAAAAAATAAAATCGTCTTTATGGTTTTTAATTTTTTCAAAAGCCAATGGATAATATTTTTCAATTTCAAATAAGGCAAGGGGATTCATTCTAGTAAACATTTCTGCAATAACCTTCATTAATAAAAATATTTCGTGCACCGCATTATCGGCTTGCTGCTTACATTGATTACATAGTTGGGCGTGGTTATCAAGTTCCTGTGCAACCACAGAGCTTACCAAAGCATCTTTATCTTTGAAATATTGGTAAATGGTCTTTTTGCTGATGCCCAATTGATTGGCCAAATCATCCATAGTGACGTGTTTGACCCCTGTTTGGAACATCAATTCCTGGGCTTTTATGAGTATTCTTTCTTCCATAGCTTGTTTTGGAGGCGCAAAACTATGGAAACTATACTCGTTTTCAAAGTTTCCAGGCTTATTTTTTTAATATTTATGCTGAATGGCAAAATTGTTTGAAATTTGAGCCTCAATACTAGTCCAATGCCCAACATTAGGCGTCAATTCATCAAACAAAAAATTCTTACTGCCCTAGCTCAGCGCTTTTTTCAAGGGGTCATTGTATTGGCTCCCATTGGGGTAACTATTTGGGTGGTAGTGAGTTTATTTAATTGGGTTGATAATTTTCTACCTAACCTACTCAATTTTATTTTCCCCCAACAATTTGCTGAAGTCAATGGACATATACCTAAAGTCACAGGACTGGGTTTTTTATTTGCCATAGTGTTAGTCTTATTAGTGGGATGGTTGTCTTCTCTATTTTTTGTAGAGAGGTTTATGTCTTTTTTCGATAAAATTTTGGAAAGAACACCTGGTATTAAAATTATTTATACTTCGGTGAAAGATTTTTTAGAAGCATTTGCGGGCAATAAGAAAAAATTTGATCAACCAGTTTTAGTGAATGTAGATGCTACCGATGTTTGGAGAATAGGTTTTATTACTCAAAAAAATACAGCTCATTTTGGAATGGATCAATATGTGACTGTGTATGTACCACATTCTTATGCTATTTCAGGAATTACTTATATAGTTCCTGCTACAAGAATTAAAAAATTACCTAAGACGGTACACGCTGCAGAAGCAATGAAATATGTAGTTTCAGGAGGAGTTACTACTATTGAAGAAGAGACGCAGGAAGAATCTACCACTTCTATTTAAATAATTTATTTATTAATGACAGTGCATAATTTTAATTCAGGCCCCTCTATATTACCTAAAGAAGTTTTAGAGCAAGCTAGCGCTGCCATTCATAATTTTAATAATACAGGTTTATCTATTTTAGAAATTGGACATCGTACTACCCATTTTGTGGAAGTAGTGAAAGAAGCACAATCTATTGTAAAAAGATTAATGGAATTAGGAGATGATTATGAGGTTTTATTTTTACAAGGAGGTGCCACTATGCAGTTTATGCAAGTGCCAATGAATTTATTAGATGAAAATGGTTTAGCAGCTATTTGTGATAATGGGGTTTGGGGGAATAAAGCCGTGAAAGAAGCAAGTATTTTTGGACCCGTAAAAGTTGTTTCAGATACTTCTGATAAAAAACATACTTATTTAAATAAGACTTTAGCTATTCCTTCTAACACTACTTATGTACATATTACTACCAATAATACAGTAGAGGGAACCCAATGGCATAGCTATCCTCAGACCAATGCTTTGTTAGTGGGAGATATGAGTTCAGATATATTTTGTCGACCTACTCCTTTTAAACAATTCGATTTAATCTATGCAGGTGCTCAAAAAAATATGGGGGCAGCAGGCGTAACACTGGTAGTGGTGAAAAAAGAAATTTTAGGAAAAGTAAAAAGAAAAATTCCTGCTATTTTAGATTATCAAAAACATATTGAAGCAGGTTCTTTATTAAATACACCTCCTGTATTTTCTATTTATGTGAGTTTATTAACGCTTCGTTGGATAGAAGCCCAGGGAGGATTAGCTGCAATGGAAAAATTAAATCTAGCTAAATCTAATTTATTATACCAAACCATCGATAGCCTTCCTGCTTTTTATTGTCCTATTCAAAAAGAAGATAGAAGTATTATGAATGCAGTATTCTTTTTAAAAGATGCTTCTAAAGAAGCAGCGTTCTTAGAACAATGTAAACAAGCTTCAATGATTGGTGTGAAAGGATATAGAACCGTAGGTGGTATCAGAGTTAGTATGTACAATGCACTTCCTTATGAAAGTGTAGAAGCATTTTGTAATCTGATGAAATCATTTGCTTAAAAAATTAAATTAATAATTAACGAAAAAAATTAGAACCCAATAATATAAATGGCCAATATTAGTCCCTTTGAAGCCCTGCGTCCTCAACCACAATTAGCCAAACAAGTGGCAAGTAAACCTTACGATGTATTAAATAGCGCAGAAGCAAAAATTGAAGCACAAGGAAATGCTCATTCTTTTTTACATATTACTAAAAGTGAAATTGATCTTGCAGATACTATAGATATACATAGTGAGGAAGTATATGCATTAGCCGCTGCTAATTTAAAAACATTTATACAAAGAGATATTTTATTTAAAGAGTCAAAACCTTGTTATTATATTTATCAGTTGGTAATGCAAGAACGCGCCCAAACGGGTTTGGTGTGTGTAAGTAGCATTGACGATTATAACAATGATATTATTAAAAAACACGAATTTACGCGCCCTGAAAAAGAATTAGATCGTATTAATCATATCAAAACTACTGGTGCCCAAACCGGTAATGTTTTTTTAGCTTACAGAAATCAATCAAGTATTGATGCTATAATAGACAATTGGAAAAATAATAAAAAACCAGTTTACGATTTTATCTCTGAAGATGGTATTGGTCATACAATTTGGGTGGTGAACGACAGCACTATTATTGATCAAATCACAGAACTTTTTGCAACAAAAGTTCCTTGCACTTATATTGCAGATGGTCATCATAGAGCCGCTTCTGCAGCAAAAGTACAATTAGCTTTAAGTGAACAGCAGGCTTCTCAAAACAAAGAAACTGCATCGGTATCCAATTATTTTTTAACTACTTTATTTCCCTCTAATCAATTAGCCATAATGGACTATAACCGTTTAGTGAAAGATTTAAACGGTTTATCTCTTTCTAGTTTTATAGAGGCTATTGAAAAAGATTTTACTATTCAAAAAGTAGATACTGCATTTAAACCCCAAGCGCTGCATAGTTTTGGAATGTATGTGAATCATCAGTGGTATCAACTCACCGCTTCTTCTAATATATACACTACTGATCCCATTGGTGTGTTGGATGTAACAATTTTATCGAATGCTATTTTATCAAAAATATTGGGCATACACGATCAAAGAACCGACAAAAGAGTTGATTTTGTGGGAGGTATAAGAGGTTTAGCAGCCTTGGAAAAAAGAGTGGATAGTGGTGAAATGGCAGTGGCATTTAGTTTGTTTCCCGTAACCATAGATCAATTATTTAATATTGCCGACGCCGGTGAAGTGATGCCTCCCAAAAGTACTTGGTTTGAGCCTAAATTAAGAGACGGCCTACTTACGCATTTAATTTTTTAGGGTTTATTTTTCTTTTTTTTCTGCTTCTATTGTAGTATTTTGTTATACAATTTTACGAGCAAAATGGAATGTAAAAGACTATTTGACTGTGTAGAACATCAACTCAAAAATTTCCCTCAAGAGGATATGTTGGCTGCCAAAGAAAAAGGCCAGTGGCGTAAATATGCTACTAAGGAAGTAGCCACAATTGTGAATGAGTTAAGTGCAGGATTATTGAATTTAGGTTTATCCGCGCATAATTTTTCTCCAGAAGGTAGCGATAAAATTGCGGTTATCAGTACCAATCGACCTGAATGGATTTTTGCCGATTTAGCGGCACAACAATTAGGTATTATTTGGGTACCTGTGTATCCTACTACCAACCCTTTAGAATTAGCATTTATATTAAATGACGCTTCTGTGCAATATATGTTTGCGAGCAATCAAGAACTCTATGATAAAGTAATGTCTATTAAAGATAAAGTAGCTTGTTTAAAAGAGGTATACACTTTCGATACTATTGCTGGTGCGAAACATTGGACGGAATTAAGAAATAAAGACACAGCATTATTAGCGCAAGTAGATCAAATTAAAAAATCGATTCCTGTAGAACAGGTAGCTACTTTTATTTATACTTCAGGCACTACTGGTACTCCTAAGGGAGTAATGTTAACACATAAAAGCATTTACTATAATTTAATGATGGGAAAAAAATCTTTTCCTTTCAACGATGCACCCGATCAAAAAGTACTTAGCTTTTTACCCTTGAATCATATTTTTGAAAAACTAGCTTCCTATATTTATTTATACAGTGGAATGAGTATTTATTATGCTGAAAGTTTAGAAACTATTGGCGATAATTTAAAAGAAATTTCTCCCGATGGATTTTCTACTGTGCCTAGGCTTTTAGAAAAGATGTATGAAAAAATAATGATGAAGGGAGAAGAGTTAACAGGCGTTAAAAGAAAATTATTTTTTTGGGCAGTGGCTTTGGCTGAGAAATATGATAATTTAATTCCAGGGTCTTGGTGGTACCGCACTCAATTAAAATTGGCCAATAAATTAATTTTTGTAAAATGGCGAGAGGCGGTGGGAGGCAATGTAAAATTTATTGTAACGGGAGGTGCTGCTTGTCAAGTAAAATTATTGCGCATTTTTAATGCAGCTCAAATACCTGTGTATGAGGGCTATGGTCCTACAGAGAATAGTCCTATTATTAGTGTGAATCAAAGAAAACCGGGTGGTGCAAAATATGGAACAGTAGGTCCAGTGATTGAAGGAGTGCAGTATAAAATAGAAGAAGACGGAGAAATTTGTGTTGCAGGCCCCAGTGTTATGTTAGGTTATTACAAACGACCCGACCTTACTGCTGAAACCGTTATTGATGGCTGGTTACACACAGGTGATATAGGTGTTGTAGAAGATGGAAAGTTTTTAAAAATTACCGATCGCAAAAAAGAATTATTTAAAACCAGCGGGGGTAAATATGTGGCACCACAGCCTATTGAAAATAAAATGAAAGAAAGCCCTTTCATTGAACAAATTATGCTCATAGGTGATAATAAAAGATTTGTAAGTGCTTTAATTGTACCTTCTTTTGCTAAGTTGAAAGAGTGGGCCAAGCAACACGGCATTGAATATACTAGTAATGCTGAGATTATTAAAAATTCAATGGTGCTTACTATGTTGCAAGACACAGTAGATGAGTATAATAAATTATTCAATCAAGTAGAGCAGGTTAAAAAGTTCACTCTTATACCTAGAGAGTGGAGTATTGATAATGGTGAAATGACTCCTAAATTAAGTTTAAGAAGAAAAATAGTCTTGGCTAATTTTGAAAAAGAAATTGAAGCTATGTATGTTTAGCTTTTTGCTAAAAACTTTTCTTTAATTATAGCTTGTACTTGTTTACCTCTAATTTTACTTTCTAACCAAGAAATAATATCTAAGTACATAAAGGCCCTACTTTCTAGTTTATTGTTTGTAAGAGGTTGTAGGGTTTCAAGTAAAACGGTGAAAGATTTTTTTATAGCCGCTTTATTATTCAGTAAACTATTTTCTTCTCCCCCTTTTTGAATAGATTTTTTTAAGAAATTAAACAATACTTCTTCTACCGTACTTAGGTTTTTCATTTTATACATAAATCGGTACACCGATTTGGATAAATAATTAACCACTTCTGTATTGCCTATTTCATAGTGGGCAATTAAATGAAGCAACCTAGCATAGCATTGTAAGTCGTCTCTTAAATTTACTTTCCAATGAATGATTCTATTTAAATAATCAATGGCTTTGGCGGGTTTGCCTGCTCCAAAATACAGACAAGCAATTTTATAGTAAAATACCAATACTCTATGGCTATCTAAGTAAAGCTCTATTTCTTTCAACTTCGCTTCCATAGCGGGTATCATAGCAAGACCTTCGCTAAAACTTCCTTCTAAAAAATGCTTATTAATTTTAGCAATATATAAGTAAATAAAACTCTGTATTAAATTATTTTTATTATTAAGAACAATGGGCGTGTTACTAAAATTTTCTAAAACAGCAATGGTTTCATTTAACTTATCAAAACTTCTTAAATCAAAATGGGAAGTAATTAAATTGTGCAGCCCTTTAATATATTGTGCTGTTTCAATCAGCTTCATATTCTCGGTAGTGTCAAAGAGGTCTACCCATTTTTGTGCATATCTATAATGCATTAAAAAATCTTGCGTAATAAAACCATACCAACAATAACATTGGTAGCGATACATTAATTCATAAAACCCTTTGGACTCTTTTATTTTTTCCATAATAGGGTCCTGCATTAATTTATCTAATGCTTGCCTATCTTCTTCGTTGCGGGCGTGACCGTGTTGAATGTACCAGCTATATAGTTGTAATGAAAGATTTGAAATTTTAGCAATATCATCTAAACGAATATTCACTTCATCAATTTCTTCACTTAATTGTTTAGCACGGTCTTGCATACTTCTAGTAATATGTAAGGACTCAATTTTCTTTTCTAGAAATAGTACTTGTAATAAATAAGTAACCTGATTATTCTGTTTGGTTAAAGTTTTTATTTTATCTAGAACGCGTAAACTTTGAATGTATAAACCTTTATTGTATAAAATTTTTGCGTGGTCTAATTGTTCGTGAATTTGTAAATCAATATTTTCATTTTGCTTTACCACTCTTAAACTTGCTAAAACCTGATCGTATAAATGCGCTTTTAAATTTGAAAGTTGTTGTTTTTGAATAGACTCGTTTTTACGCAAGAGCTCCTCCTCGTCGTACACTTTCATTTTATCTAAGGCATCAAAAAGTTGAATAATCTTTAGATCGGCCGATGAAGAATTGCGCTTTACATATAATTTGAAATTGCGCTTTTCAGCCCTTTCCAAGGATTTTACCAAAATAAATATAGCCTCCGTACTTAGGTTGGGCATCGTAACTAATTTTAGCTCAAGTTATTGAATATCAATTATTTAATAAAATTTTGACCCTCTTACACATTGTAAATTAGCCATAATTATGATGTGAATTACTTGTGAATAGTAGCTAAATTTGAATAACATACGGGCTGAGGGCCCGTTTTTTATCGTAACATATTCATAATCAACACAATGAGTCAAAAAGTTTTCATATTCGATACAACTCTTAGAGATGGGGAGCAGGTTCCTGGCTGTAAATTAAATACCCAAGAAAAATTGGCTTTAGCTATAAGATTAGAAGAATTGGGTGTAGACATTTTAGAAGCAGGTTTTCCAGTGTCTAGTCCTGGTGATTTTGAATCGGTACATCAAATTGCTAAAACTTTAAAAAATACTGTGGTTTGTGGTTTATCTCGTGCAGTGCAAAAAGATATTGAAGTAGCGGCTGCTGCTTTACAACCAGCAAAACGATTTAGAATTCATACAGGCATTGGTACTTCTGATTTACACATTAAACATAAATTCAACGCAACGCGTGAAGAAATTATACAGCGTGCAGTGAGTGCTGTAAAATTAGCACGCAATTTTACTGACGATGTAGAATTTTATGCAGAAGATGCAGGTAGAACCGATAATGAATTTTTAGCTAAAGTAATTGAAGCTGTGGTGAAAGCAGGTGCTACAACTTTAAATATTCCCGATACCACCGGTTATTGTTTACCTTATCAATACCAAGCTAAAATGGATTACTTGGTGAACAATGTTCCCAATATTGATAAAGCCGTTTTATCTTGTCATTGTCATAACGATTTAGGATTAGCCACTGCCAATTCTATTGCAGGAGTAATGGGTGGTGCAAGACAAATTGAGTGTACGATTAATGGTTTGGGAGAACGCGCTGGTAATACTGCTTTAGAAGAAGTAGTAATGATTTTACAGCAACATAAATATTTAGGATATCATACTGGTATTAATACACAGCTTTTAAATCCTATTAGTCACGAAGTAGCAGATATTATGCGTATGGGCGTGCAACCTAATAAAGCTATTGTGGGTGCCAATGCATTTTCACATTCATCAGGTATACATCAGGATGGATTTTTGAAAGAAGCACAAACCTATGAAATTATTGATCCAGCATTAGTAGGAGCAGAAGCTAGTAAAATTGTATTAACAGCAAGAAGTGGTCGAAGTGCCTTAGCACATCGTTTACAAAAACTAGGATACGATTATTCAAGAAACGATATAGATATTTTATATCCTACTTTTTTACAAATTGCTGATAAAAAGAAAGAAGTTACTCAAGATGATTTAGTAGAGATTGCCTCTGCTTATTCAAAATAAATTTATAGAAAGAAATTATAGTAATGGGAAAAACAATATTTGATAAAATTTGGGACAAGCATATTGTCAAAGTGATAGAGGAGGGCCCTTCTGTATTATATATTGATAAGCATTTTATTCACGAAGTGACTAGCCCACAAGCTTTTAGTGGTATAGAAAAAAGAGGAGCTTCCTTATTTAGACCTCATCAAATTGTGGCTACGGCAGATCATAATGTGCCCACCCTTAATCAGCATTTACCTATTGCCGATCAATTATCAAAATTCCAAGTAGATACTTTAATTGAAAATTGTAAAAAACATAATATCAATTTATACGGATTAGGACATCCCCATCAAGGTATTGTACACGTTATTGGTCCCGAGTTAGGAATTACGCAACCAGGTATGACCATTGTATGTGGCGATAGTCACACTTCTACCCACGGTGCATTTGGATCTATTGCTTTTGGTATTGGCACGAGTGAAGTGGAAATGGTTTTTGCATCACAATGTGTAATGCAAACCAAACCTAAAGTAATGCGCATTAATATTGAAGGTAGTTTACAAAAAGGAGTAGTATCAAAAGATATTATTTTATACATCATTGCAAAAATTTCTGCGAGCGGTGCTACTGGTTATTTTGTGGAATATGCAGGATCGGCCATTCGCGCATTAAGTATGGAAGCAAGAATGACTATTTGTAATATGAGTATTGAGATGGGTGCTAGAGGTGGCATTATTGCACCAGATGAAACTACTTATGCTTATATGAAGGGTCGACCCTTTGCGCCTCAGGGAGAAAATTGGGAAAAGAAATTAACAGAGTGGAAGCAACTTTATTCCGATGCAGATGCAAAATTTGATCTTGAAATAAATATTGATGCAGCAGCTATTGAGCCTATGATTACTTATGGAACTAACCCTGGTATGGGAGTTTCGGTAAGAGCTACTGTGCCTACTTTAGAAAGTATGAGTGGTGCTACTGAAAAACAAAATTTTCAAAAAGCATTAGCTTATATGGGATTAACACCCGGACAAAGTTTATTAGGTATGCCTGTGCATTATGTATTTATTGGCTCTTGTACTAATTCACGCATTGAAGATTTTAGATTGGTGGCAAGTATTATCAAAGGCAAACAAAAAAATGCTTCTGTGAAAACTTTAATTGTACCTGGTTCACAAGAAGTAGCTAAACAAATTAAAGCAGAAGGTTTAGATAAAATATTTACCGATGCCGGTATTGAGATAAGACAGGCAGGATGTAGTGCTTGTTTAGGAATGAATGAAGATAAAATTCCTGCAGGTGAATATTGTATTAGTACTAGCAATAGAAATTTTGAAGGTCGTCAGGGAGCGGGTGCTAGAACTTTATTAGCTAGTCCATTAACAGCAGCAGCGGCTTTGTTAACAGGAAAAATAACAGACATCAGAGAATTATTAAATTAATTATTGAATCAGAGAAAAAAAGTATTGAATGCAATCATTACAAAAAATAACGAGCAGGTTTGTTCCCCTTCGCATTGAAAATGTAGATACGGATCAAATTATTCCTGCGCGTTTTTTGAAAGCCACTACCAAAGAAGGTTTTGGTAAAAATTTATTTAGAGATTGGAGATATGAAAACGACGATGACTCTCAGCCTAAAGCCGATTTTGTATTAAATCAAAGTAAATATAGTGGAGAGATATTAGTAGCAGGTAAAAATTTTGGATGTGGTTCTTCGCGTGAACACGCTGCTTGGTCTATTCAAGATTATGGTTTTAAAGTAGTGGTATCTAGTTTTTTTGCTGATATCTTTAAAAATAATGCACTCAACAATGGGGTATTACCTATTACGGTATCAGATGAATTTTTACAAGCTATTTTTTCACAAGAAGCTACCACTACCTTAACGGTAGATGTAGAAAAACAAACTATTTGTATTGATGCTACTCAACAAGTAGAAAATTTTGAAATGAATGCGTATAAAAAAACTTGTTTATTAAATGGGTATGACGATATCGATTATTTATTAAGCATTAGAGAAGAAATAGCACAGTTTGAGTTAAATCATAATAAGTCATAAAAAGATTTTTTAACTATGAAAAAGAAAATAGCAGTCATATTAGGAGATGGTATTGGTCCTGAGGTAACAGAGCAATCTATTAAAGTATTAAATAGTATAGCCCAACAATTCAAGCACGAATTTATTTATGAGCACGCTTTAATGGGAGCTATTGCTATTGATACTACGGGAAATCCTTTACCCGATGAAACTATAAAAATTTGTTTATCTAGTGATGCTATTTTATTTGGAGCTATTGGCGATCCTAAATATGATAATAATCCCAGTGCTAAAGTGCGTCCCGAGCAAGGCTTATTAAAACTTAGAAAAGAATTACAATTATTTGCCAATATTCGTCCGGTAAAAACTTATGAAGCTTTACAACATCTCACGCCTTTAAAACCCAAACTTTTAGAAAATGTAGACTTTATCATTTTCAGAGAATTAACGGGAGGCATTTATTTTGGAGATAAAACTTTAAGCGAAGATGGTAAGCTAGCAAGCGACCACTGTGCTTATTCAGCAGCAGAAATACAACGCATTGCACATTTAGCTTTTCAATATGCACAAAAAAGAAGAAAAAAATTAACCTTGGTAGATAAAGCCAATGTTTTAGAAACTTCCAGACTATGGAGAAAAGTAGTTCAGCAAATAGCTGCTGAATATAAAAATGTAAGTGTCGATTATTTATTTGTGGATAACGCAGCAATGCAAATTATTTTAAACCCTGCACAATTTGATGTGATACTTACAGAAAATTTATTTGGAGATATTATTAGTGATGAAGCTTCTGTATTAGCAGGATCACTTGGAATGCTTCCTTCTGCATCGGTAGGAAATACAGTGGCTTTGTTTGAACCTATTCACGGATCTTATCCTCAAGCTAAAGGAAAAGATATTGCAAATCCTATGGGTTCTATTTTATCAGCAGCTATGTTATTAGATCATTTAGGAATGCCTAATGAAGCTAGCATTGTAAGAGCTGCCGTGGATTGGTGTTTAACTAACAAATTTGTTTCTAAAGATATAGATGCTTTAAATAGTTATAGCACTTCTGCTATAGGTGATTTAATATGTGAATTCATTGAAAAACAAGTTACCGGTGAGGGCCATATTCATCACGCCAGATTACATCAATCCACCATTATTTAAGTACTATTTTTTTAAATAGATTTTATAAAAAAATTATGGAGCTAAATAAATATTCAAAAACTATCACACTCGATCCTACGCAACCAGCGGCGCAAGCTATGTTTTATGGTATTGGATTAACCGATGCCGATTTACAAAAAGCGCAGGTAGGAGTAGTAAGTATGGGCTATGATGGTAATACTTGTAATATGCATTTAAATGCACTTGCTGCCGATATTAAAAAAAGTATTTGGGAAAATGATTTAGTGGGTTTAACCTTTCATACCATTGGTGTGAGTGATGGAATGAGTAATGGTACCGATGGTATGCGTTATTCATTAGTAAGTAGAGATGTTATTGCAGATAGTATTGAAACTGTTTGCGGCGCACAATATTATGATGGTTTAATTGCAGTTCCTGGTTGTGATAAAAATATGCCAGGTTCTTTAATTGCTATGGGAAGATTAAATCGTCCTTCCATTATGATTTATGGGGGCACTATAGCACCGGGTCATTATAAAGGACAAGATTTAAATATTGTATCTGCCTTTGAAGCTTTGGGACAAAAAATTGCAGGTCAATTAAATGAAGCCGATTTTAAAGGAATTATTCAACACGCTTGTCCAGGAGCAGGGGCTTGTGGTGGAATGTATACTGCTAATACTATGGCATCGGCCATTGAAGCATTGGGTATGAGTTTACCTTATTCATCTTCTAATCCTGCTTTGAGTGAAGAAAAGAAAGCAGAATGTAAAGCAGCAGGAAAAGCTATTCGTTTATTATTAGAAAAAGATATCAAACCCAAAGATATTATGACACGCCAAGCATTTGAAAATGCCATTGCGGTAATTATGGTTTTAGGAGGTAGTACCAATGCAGTATTGCATTTAATTGCTATGGCAAAAAGTGTGGGGGTTGCTTTATCTCAAGACGATTTTCAAACTATTAGTAATAAAATTCCAGTACTTGCCGATTTCAAACCTTCGGGAAAATATTTAATGCAAGATTTACATACCTATGGTGGCGTGCCTGCTGTTATGAAATATATGTTAGCACAAGGATGGTTGCATCCAGATTGCTTAACTGTAACAGGTAAAACTCTTGCTGAAAATTTAGCTACAGCTCCCGATTTAGATTTTTCTAAACAAGATATTATTCATCCTAAAGAAAATCCTATTAAAGCTACAGGTCATTTACAAATATTGTATGGCAATTTGGCTAGTGGAGGAAGTGTGGCAAAAATTTCTGGAAAAGAAGGAGATGTTTTTTCAGGACCAGCGCGTGTATTTGATGGTGAACAATCTTTAATAGAAGGTATACATTCAGGCAAAATACAAAAAGGAGATGTGGTGGTGATAAAAAATGTAGGACCCGTGGGCGCACCGGGTATGCCTGAAATGTTAAAACCTACTTCTGCTATTATTGGTGCAGGCTTAGGTAAATCGGTGGCGCTTATTACCGATGGTCGTTTTAGTGGAGGCACACACGGATTTGTAGTGGGGCATATTACACCTGAAGCATATAAAGGAGGACTTATTGGACTAGTGGAAGACAATGATATTATTGAATTAAATGTACCAAATCGTACTATGACTTTAAAAGTGGATGAAGCTACTATTGCTAAAAGAAGAGCTGCCTATGTGCAGCCTGCTTTAAAAGCAAGTAATGGTATTTTATGGAAATATGCACAATTAGTAAAAGACGCAAGTGAGGGTTGTGTGACCGATCAGTTATAAATAGTAAGACTATGGCAACAAAAAAATTATCAGGAGCACAAGCAGTATTAGAAGCTTGTATTGCAGAGGGAGCCGAGACTATCTTTGGTTATCCAGGAGGTGCAATTATGCCTATCTATGATGCTTTGTATGATTATAATGATAGGCTTAAACATATTTTAGTTAGACACGAACAAGGGGGCATTCACGCTGGACAAGGCTATGCGCGTACTTCAGGCAAAGTAGGTGTGGTCTTTGCTACTAGCGGACCCGGCGCTACTAATTTAGTAACTGGTTTAGCCGATGCTATGATTGATAGCACACCTTTGGTATGTATAACGGGACAAGTGTTTGCTCATTTATTAGGTACCGACGCTTTTCAAGAAACAGATATTATTAATATTACAATGCCGGTGACTAAATGGAATTATCAAATTACCGATGCTACAGAAATTCCAGGGGTATTAGCAAAAGCATTTTATTTAGCAAGAAGTGGAAGACCAGGTCCTGTTTTAATTGATATTTCTAAAAATGCACAAATACAATTATTCGATTATGAAGGTTATACGCCTTGCCATCATATAAGAAGTTACAGGCCTAAGCCGGTGATAAGAAAAAATTATATCGATGAAGCTGTGGCTTTAATTAATAATGCTAAAAAACCTTTAGTCATTTTTGGTCAAGGTGTTATTTTAGGAAAAGCAGAAAAAGAATTTAAACACTTTATAGAAAAATCGGGTATGCCAGCAGCTTGGACCATCTTAGGTTTGAGCGCTCTTGAAACCGATCATCCTCAGAATGTAGGTATGTTGGGTATGCACGGAAATTATGGACCCAATGTATTAACCAACGAATGTGATGTTTTAATTGCTGTGGGTATGCGCTTCGATGATAGAGTTACAGGAAGATTAGATAAATATGCTAAGCAAGCCAAAATAATTCATTTAGATATTGATCCTGCTGAAATAGATAAAAATGTAAAAGCAGATGTGGGTGTATGGGGAGATTGTAAAGAAACTTTACCCTTATTAACATTAGGCATTCAAGAAAAAGACCGATCAGAGTGGTTAAACATTTTTAAAGAGTATGCTCAAAAAGAATACGACCAGTGTATTAAAAATGAATTGTATCCAAATTCAGATGCAATGACGATGGGTGAAGTTATTCGCATTGTAAATGAAACTACTAAAGGAAATGCAGTGGTAGTAACCGATGTAGGCCAACATCAAATGGTGGCTTGTAGATATGCAAAATTTAATGAGACAAGATCTAATATTACTTCAGGTGGCTTAGGTACTATGGGATTTGCACTTCCTGCAGCTATTGGTGCAAAATTTGGAGCTCCTCAAAGAACTGTTATTGCAGTGATTGGAGATGGAGGTATACAAATGACCATTCAGGAATTAGGCACTATTATGCAAACAGGGGTAGAGGTAAAAATTATTATTTTAAATAATGAATTTTTAGGAATGGTAAGGCAGTGGCAGCAACTATTTAATGATAAGCGCTATTCTTTTGTGGATATTCAAAGCCCCAATTATGTGATGGTTGCCAAAGCTTATGGTATTGAGGCTGCTAAAGTGGATCAACGCAAGCAATTAGTGAAAGCTATTGAAACTATGCTTACACATAAGGGCTCTTATTTATTAGAAGTAATGGTGGGCAAAGAAAACAATGTATTTCCAATGGTACCACAGGGTTGTAGTGTATCAGAAATTAGATTAAAATAAAACTATGGAAACAAGTACAGAAAAACAAGAATACACTATAACGGTGTATACCGAAAATCAAGTAGGACTCTTGAATCGTATTGCCATTATTTTTTCTAGAAGAAAAATTAATGTTGAAAGTTTAAATACTTCTCCTTCTGAAATAGCAGGCATCCACCGCTTTACAATTGTAGTAATGGAGTCTAGGGATGTGGTAATGAAAATAGTAAGACAAATTGAAAAGCAAGTAGAAGTTTTAAAAGCTTATTTTAATACTTGCGATGAAATTGTTTGGCAGGAGCTGGCTTTATATAAAGTATTATCCGATGAAATTACTGAAAAAGTAAAAGTAGAGCGTTTATTAAGAGAGTATGGCGCGCGCGCGGTGGCTATTAGAAAAGACTTTATTGTTTTTGAAACCACCGGCCATAGAGAAGAAACCAATAAATTAATGAAAGCTTTGGAACCCTTTGGTTTAGTAGAGTTTGTAAGAAGTGCCAGAGTGGCTATTATAAAAGAAAGTAGCGGCTTTCACGAAAAGTTAAAAGACTTTGAAACCAGAGAGCCTAGCGAAGTGGTAATAGAAAATGAATACTTAGGAAAAAGAGAAACCGTATTTACAATGTAAATTCAAAAAAATATTTTAAAAATAAATTTCATCAATAATTCATTCAAAATCACAAAAATTAAAATTTAAATAAAATGGCAAAGTTAAATTTCGGAGGAACTGAAGAAAATGTAGTAACACGCGATGAATTCCCATTAGCAAAAGCACAAGAAGTTTTAAAAAATGAAACTATTGCAGTGATTGGTTATGGGGTGCAAGGTCCAGGACAAGCATTGAATCAAAAAGAAAATGGTATTAATGTAATTGTGGGACAAAGAAAAAATTCAAAAAGTTGGGATAAAGCTATTGCAGATGGTTTTGTACCAGGTACTAGCTTATTTGAAATTGAAGAAGCACTTCAAAAAGGAACTATTATATGTTATTTATTAAGTGATGCTGCACAAATTGCAATGTGGCCTACCGTTAAAAAACATTTAACTAAAGGAAAAGCTTTGTATTTCTCTCACGGTTTTGGAATTACCTTCAATGAACAAACAGGTATTGTACCTCCTTCGGATGTAGATGTATTTTTAGTAGCCCCTAAGGGTTCAGGAACTTCTTTAAGAAGAATGTTCTTACAAGGAAGAGGTTTAAATAGTAGTTATGCCATTTTCCAAGATGCTACTGGAAAGGCTTTTGAAAGAGTCATTTCTTTAGGAATTGCCATTGGATCGGGTTATTTATTTGAAACCGACTTCAAAAAAGAGGTTTTTTCTGATTTAACTGGTGAAAGAGGTACACTTATGGGCGCAATTCAAGGTATATTTGCAGCCCAATATGAAGTATTGCGTAAAAATGGACATAGCCCTTCTGAATCATTCAATGAAACAGTGGAAGAATTAACTCAATCATTAATGCCACTTGTTGCAGAAAATGGAATGGATTGGATGTATGCTAATTGTTCTACTACTGCACAAAGAGGTGCTTTAGATTGGTGGAAAAAATTCAGAGATGCTACTATGCCTGTGTTTAACGACTTATACAATAGTGTGGCAACTGGAAAAGAGTCGGCTCGATCTATTGATTTAAATAGTAAGACAGACTACCGTGCAAAATTAGAAGTTGAGTTGGCTGAATTACGCAATAGTGAAATGTGGCAAGCAGGAAGAACCGTAAGAAGTTTAAGACCAGAGAATCAACCTGGGAAATAAAAATAGTTGAAAAATATAGTTGAAATCTATAGTTGAAAAGTGATAAAGTATGAGTGAAGCAAAAAAAATAAATAGACCTAGCTTACATATTGAGGCAGCGTATAACCGATTGAAGTCGGTGGTAACGCATACTCCTCTTCAATACAATTCGAATTTGTCTCGTAAGTATGGATGTTCTATTTATTTAAAAAGAGAAGACTTACAAATTGTACGCTCTTATAAATTAAGAGGGGCCTATAATATGATGAGTCAACTTCCCCAAGACTTATTAGCCAAAGGGGTGGTTTGTGCTAGTGCAGGTAATCACGCACAGGGCTTTGCTTATAGTTGTAAAAAATTGGGAGTGAAAGGGGTGGTATTTATGCCCATTCCCTCTCCTCAACAAAAAGTAAATCAAACTAAAATGTTTGGTGATGAATTTGTAGAAGTTATATTAGTAGGAGATACTTTTGATGATACTGCTGTTGCAGCCAAAGCTTATACTTTAGAACACGGAATGACTTTCATTCCTCCTTTTGATCACGCTTCTATTATTGAAGGCCAGGCTACGGTGGGCGTTGAAATTTTAGAAGACATTAAAACAATGACCAAAGATCCCATCGATTTTTTATTTGTTCCTGTAGGCGGTGGCGGACTAAGTGCTGGTGTAGGAACTTATTTTAAACAAAAATCTCCTAAGACAAAAATTATAGGATTAGAACCAGAAGGTGCTCCTAGTATGTTTTGGGCATTGAAATCGGGGGAGCCAGTAGAATTAGAAAACATAGATAAGTTTGTTGATGGTGCTTCTGTAAAAAGAGTAGGTGATGTTACTTTTTCTTTTTGTAAAGATGCTTTAGATGATATGCATTTGGTACCAGAGGGAAAAATTTGCACTGCTATTTTACAAATGTATAATGAAGAAGCTATTGTGGTGGAGCCAGCAGGAGCTATGTCTGTAGCGGCTTTGGACCACTATGCCGATCAAATTAAAGGTCATACTGTTGTTTGTATTGTAAGTGGCGGCAATAACGATATTGCACGAATGCAAGAAATTAAAGAGCGCTCCTTAACTTATGAAGGCTTAAAACATTATTTTTTAATTCGCTTTGCACAAAGACCAGGTTCATTAAGAGAATTTGTCAATAAAGTACTAGGGCCTTATGATGATATCACCAGATTTGAATATGTACAAAAAGATAATAAGGAAGCGGGCCCCGCTTTATTAGGTATAGAATTAAAATCGAAGGCCGATCATATTTCCTTAATAGAAAATATGAAGAAGTATCAAATAGATTATGATGAGATTAATAAAGACGATAATATACACGGGTATTTAATATAGAAAAATGTAAAAGGGTTATGCAGGTTCTAAAGTTTGGAGGAAGTTCGGTAGGAAGTGTAGAGGCTATTCATCAAATGGTATCTATTGTAAGTACCAACTTACAAAAAGAAAAAACGGTAGTGGTTATCTCTGCTATGAGCGGGGTAACCGATCAATTATTACTATTAGCTCAAAGCGCCGCACAAGGTAGTGCTAGCTATACTTCTATTATTGATTCCATTGAAAAAAAACATACTGAAGTTGTAAAAGCTTTAATTCCTTCACAAGAACAAGCTGCTACTTTAGAATTAGTGAAACAACTTATTAAGGAGCTTTCTACTGCTAGTGCTTCAATGTTCCAATTAAAAGAATTGTCATTGCAGCTGCAAGATACCATTATTAGCTATGGTGAACTTTTATCAAGTACCATTATTGCAGCTTATTTTAATACTCGGGGTATAGCCAATCATTGGATGGATTCAAGAAAATTAATTAAAACCAATGCACAGTATTTCAATGCGGTTGTAGACAAAGAACAAACGAATACTAATATTGTTTCTTTTTATAAAGAAGCTGAAAATAAATTCAATTTATTTATTGCAGCAGGCTTTGTAGCTTCAGATAAGCAAGGCAATACCACTACGCTGGGTAGAGGCGGCTCCGATTATACAGCAGCTATTTTTGCAGCGGCATTAAATGCTTCTGTTTTAGAAATATGGACCGATGTAAGTGGTATGATGACTGCCGATCCAAGAATGGTACAAAATGCAAAAGAAATTCCTGAAATTTCTTATCAAGAAGCAATGGAGTTATCTCATTTTGGGGCTAAAGTTATTTATCCGCCCACCATTCAACCGGTAATGCAAAAAAATATTCCGGTATGGATTAAAAATACTTTCAATCCTCATCATATAGGAACTGTTATTAAAAATGAGTCGGCAACTGATAAAAGTTTTATTAGAGGTATTTCAAGCATCAAAGATATTTGTTTACTCAGCTTAGAAGGAAGTGGAATGATAGGCATTCCTGGTTTTTCAAAAAGACTATTTGATGCACTGGCTAAAAATCAAATTAATATCATATTAATTACACAAAGCTCTTCGGAGCATTCTATATGTGTGGGCGTGAATTTGCAAGATGCCTCAGTTGCTAAAATGGCCGTGGATAAAGAATTTGAACAAGAAATTAATACTCATAAAGTAGAGCCTTTAATTGTAGAAAAAGAAGTATCTATTTTAGCATTGGTGGGTGAGCAAATGAAAAGTCATCCTGGGGTAAGTGGTAAAATGTTTGGGGTATTAGGAAGAAATGGTATTAATGTAAGAGCTATTGCACAGGGTTCTTCTGAAAAAAATATTTCAGCAGTTATAGCTACTCAAGATGTGCGCAAAGCTATTAATGTACTTCACGAAGAATTTTTTGAAACTACTTATAAACAAGTGAATGTATATATGGCAGGTGCAGGAAATGTGGGAAGTAAACTTATCGATCAAATAAAAAAGCAGATTCCTTATTTACAAGCTACTTTAAGATTACAAATTAATATTGTAGGTATTGCTAATAGTAAAAAGCAATTATTAAATGCAGAAGGCATTCATTTAGAAAATTGGCGTGAGCAATTAGCAGCCGCTCCCGCAGGAGATATTACTACTTATGTAAACACTATTTTAAAAAATAATTTACGCAATAGTGTATTTGTAGATGTTACTGCACATCCTTCTGTGGCCGATGTTTATATGCAATTATTGGGCAAAGCGGTGTCGGTGGTTGCTTGTAATAAAATTGCTTGTTCCGCCTCTTATGAACATTATGCTAAATTAAAATCACTCGCTAGAGAATTTAATGCGGCTTTCTTGTTTGAAACAAATGTAGGATCAAGTTTACCTATTATTGGCACTTTAAACGATTTAATTAGAAGTGGTGATAATATCAATAAAATTGAAGCTGTATTATCGGGTACTTTAAATTATGTATTTAATAATTATGATGGTACTGTTTCTTTTTCTAAAGTAGTAAGACAGGCGCAAGCAGAAGGGTATACCGAACCCGATCCCAGATTAGATTTAGCAGGCACCGATGTAATGCGAAAAATTATGATTTTAGCCAGAGAAGCAGGGCATAAAATTGAAATGAGCGATATTGCTAATGAAGGTTTTTTACCAGCTAGTTGCTTTGAAGGTACTGTGGAAGATTTTTATGCTCAAATGGAATTACAAGAGTCCCATTTTAAAAAATTAGTAGAAGAGGCTCAATCTAAAAATTGTAAATTAAAATTTGTAGCTAGTTTCACTATAGCTGAAGATGGAAAAGGTAGTGCTAAAGTGGGACTTCAACTTATTAAACCTAGTTCTGATTTTTATCATTTGTATGGTAAAGACAATTTAGTTTTATTTTATAGTATGCGTTATCCAGAGCTACCCTTGGTGGTGAAAGGAGCCGGTGCCGGCGCCGATGTTACTGCCTCTGGAGTATTTGCCGATATTATTAGAGCTGCCAGAGTTTAGTGTGTTACTTAGTATATAAATAGTATTTTTTAAAAATCTATTTTCATTTCACTTTTTTCTTTCAAGCCCATTCATTTAAATAGTATATTTATTATTCAAAAGGGTATATATGATAAGGGTATATATGTTAAAAACTAAAGCTTTTCAATTTTTCCGTTTATTTAAATTAAGCAGTTTAATTAAAAGGGGTTATCTATCTATAATGAGCGGTTTACCAATAATAATTTGTGTATTTATAATGAGTATACAATTACAAGCTCAAAATACTACTACCCCCAACAGACAAGCCACTTACTGTAATCCCATAAATATTGATTATGGTTATTGCCCTATTCCCAATTTTGTACAAAATGGCAAACACCGTGCTACAGCCGATCCTATTATTGCGGTATATGATAATAAATATTTTTTATTCAGCACTAATCAATGGGGATACTGGTGGAGTTATGATATGAAAGATTGGAAATTTATTCCAAGAAAATTTTTAAGACCCTGGAATCAGGTTTATGATGAATTATGTGCACCTGCTAGTTTAGTATTGGGAGATAGTTTATTAGTGATAGGTTCTACTTATACAAAAAGTTTTTCTTTATGGTATAGTACCAATCCCACCAAAGACGATTGGCATATTGCAGTAGATAGTTTTCAGGTAGGCGCCTGGGACCCTGCTTTATTTAAAGATGATGATAACCGAATTTATATTTATCACGGATCAAGTAATTTATATCCTATTTATGGACAAGAGTTGGATCGAAAAACATTTATGCCTATTGGAGAAAAAAAATCGCTGATACATTTAGTAGATAGTATTCACGGGTGGGAGCGTTTTGGAGAACATCAGGACAATACTTTTTTAAAACCTTTTATGGAAGGCGCTTGGATGAATAAATACAATGGAAAATATTATTTACAATATGGTGCTCCTGGTACTGAATTTAGTGGTTATGGTGATGGGGTGTATGTTAGCGATCAACCATTAGGTCCCTTTGTATATCAAAAGCATAATCCTTTTTCATATAAGCCAGGTGGCTTTGCTAGAGGGGCAGGACACGGAGGCACATTCCAAGATATTTATAAGCAGTGGTGGCATATTTCTACAATTGCTATTTCTGTAAAAAATAATTTTGAAAGGCGCAATGGCATTTGGCCAGCACAAATAGATAACGACGGTATTTTATATACCAATACTTCTTATGGAGATTATCCTCATTATATTCCTTATGCAGGAGCTAATCATAATGTATCACAGTTTACTGGATGGATGTTACTTAATTATAATAAACCAGTACAGGTATCTTCTACTTTAAGTGCATTTACTGCTAATAATGCAGTAGATGAAAATTTAAAAACTTATTGGTCGGCCACTACTGGAAATGCAGGTGAATGGATCCAATCCGATTTAGGAAATATATATAATATTGAAGCCATTCAAATTAATTATGCCGATGAGGGTGTAGAATTAATGGGCAAGCAATTAAATACTTATCATCAATATCAAGTATTCGCTTCTAATGATGCCAAAAGCTGGAAATTAATTATTGATAAATCAAAAAATAAAACCGATGTGCCCCACGACTATGTAGTCTTACCCAACACCATTCAGGCGCGTTATATAAAAATGGTGAATATACATATGCCTACGGGTAAGTTTGCTATTAGTGGTCTTCGTGTATTTGGAAAAGGAAAGGGTGCTTCCCCTGGAGCAGTTCAAAATTTTGTGCCTTTAAGAGGAGATAGTGAAAGAAGAAACGCTTGGTTGAAGTGGGCTGTTAATCCTAATGCTACGGGCTATCATATTTATTTTGGAAACGATCCCAATAAATTATATAATAGTGTTATGGTGTATGGGGTAAGTGAATATTATTGCACTGCTTTAGAAAAAAATGATGTTTATTATTTTCAAATAGAAGCTTTTAATGAAAATGGTATTGGGCCTAGGTCTGCGGTAATGAAAGCAGATTAGCTTATTTTTTAATAACTAATTTTTCGTGAGCTCTTCTTACTTTTTTAGCATTTACTAAATAATCATTAGCAGCGTCACGGTAACCTAAGGTTAAAGCCACTGTGCTATGTAAGCCTAATTCTTTTAATCCTAAAATTTCATCCACCGCATCTGGAGCAAAACCTTCCATAGGAGTTGCATCTACTTCTTCAGCAGCAGCAGCTACTAATCCAAAACCTAAAGCAATATAGGTTTGTTTGTCTGCCCATACTCTTGCTTTTTCAGGAGTTAAATTTTTTAATGAACCATTTATGTAAGCAGAAAAATCTTTTAATGAATCTACAGAAACGCCTCTTTGTTCTGCAATCTCGTGCATATAGTGAGCCACTTCATTTTCAGAAATGGTATTCCAAGCTGCAAAAACAACTACTGCTGAACCATCCACTACTTGTGATTGATTGTAAAAAGCAGGTTGTAATTTTTTTCTAGTTTCTATATCTTCTACTACAATAATAGAATAAGGAGTTAAACCAAAAGAGCTTGGTGCTAAGCGAGTAGCTTCAATAATGGTATTTAATTTTTCAGCAGGAATTTTATTTCCATTCATTTTTTTAACAGCATAACGCCATTGTAATGCATCTAATAATTTCATAGTAGTATAAATTTCATTGTTTAAACATCAAAATTAGATATTTAGTACCAATTCTCCAATTAATTCTTTGTGAATCAATCTATTATCCTCTGTTTTTTGTAGCTAAAAGCTTCACAATCAATCAAATAAAATATAAATGGGTTTATTGCTGTAATTTTATAGCCATTACAAAAGAACACTTATTCAACTTCCATTCTCAATGCTATATCAAAAAACCATAAGACAATTTTTAGCAGTAATAATGCTATTGGTTTTTGCATTTAGTATAACCTCTCAGAAAACCATTCACGATATTGTTGCTAAGCATAGCGATAAAATAAAGTGTGATGTTCATAAGAATTTTCCTATTGACCAGGTTGAAAATGCAAGTATTCATTGTTCACAGGATAATTTAGTGGCCACTTCTCCTTTTTTAGATTTCAATTTTGAAATTAAATTAAGTGTACCTGTTCAAAGAAGGGTTACCAATACTGATTTAGTTTGTTTTTACTTTTCTAATAATAATTATTCATTAGTCTCTAGGGGTCCTCCCGCTATTTAGTAGTTCTGTTTTTGAAATTCTTTCTACGCAAAGAATTAATTTTTTGTTTTAATTATTATTGTATGTTCAAGTATTTATTTATTTTAAATATTAGTGTTTTTATAAGTTTGTTTGCCTATTCAATGCAGGCGCCAAAAACTGTGCAGCTCACAGGAAAAATTACCGATGAAGCTACTGGACAAATTTTACAAGGAGCTTCTATTTATTTTCCCGAATTAAAAAAAGGAGTAGTTACAAATGATAAAGGTATTTATCAAATAAATGTAAAACCTGGAAACTATATTATGGAGATTAGTTATATAGGGTATAGTTTACAAACTATTAATTTAACTATTCAAACAAATATTGAAAAAGATTTTTTATTAAATCACGCTGTTGTTGAAAACACCAATGTAACAGTTACTAGTTTTTTAAGAACTACTTCAAGTAAAAAAACTTCCACTCCCATTAGTATAGTTAAAAAAGAAGATTTTTTTAAAGGAGTTTCCAGTAATTTAATTGATGCACTTTCCAAAACACCAGGTGTCACTCAATTAACTACAGGGCCTGCCATTTCTAAACCAATTATTCGTGGGCTAGGATACAATAGGGTAATGGTTTTAAACGATGGAGTTAAACAAGAAGGCCAACAATGGGGCGATGAACACGGTATTGAAATTGATGAGTATAATGTAACTAGAACAGAAGTATTAAAAGTCCCGGCCTCTATTATTTATGGTAGTGAAGCTTTATCAGGGGTTATTAATATTGTATCCAATGTTCCTGTGGCTGAAGGGGCTTTGAGAGGAAATATTTTTAGTAATTATCAATCTAATAATAATTTACAAGGCTACCATTTTGATGTAGCTGGAAATAAAAATGGTTTTGTATGGGGTGTTAATGCTTCTTCCAAAAAAGCAACTGATTATAAAAATAAATATGATGGTTATGTATACAATTCAAAATTTAATGAATTAAATGGAGGCGGCTATGTAGGTATAGAAAAAGACTGGGGTTATACTCATTTTATTGTAAATAAGTTTAATCAAAAATTAGGTATGATTGAAGGAGCAAGAAATGCAGTAGGTGCTTTTACCAAAGAAGTTGTTGTAAATGGAAATTCGGGATCTTCCGTAATAGAAGTACCTGCCACTTCAGATGATTTTAATTCAACAACACCTAGTATACCTTATCAGTATATTCAACATACTAAGTATATTTTAGATAATAGTATTAATTGGGGGGCAGGAAAATTAAAAGCAAATATTGCTTATCAAAAAAATGAGCGGCAGGAGTTTGGAAATATTGAAATACCTTCTGAAAAAAGTTTGTATTTTGATTTAGGCACTTTGAATTATTCATTTCAATACCTATTACCTGAAACCAATAATTGGAAACATACAATTGGTGTGAATGGATTAAAGCAAGAAAATAAAAACAAAGGAGTAGAAGCTTTAATACCTGAATATAAGTCGGTGGAAATGGGTTTATTTTTCTATACTCAAAAGCATTCAGGCAAATTTAATTTCAGTGGGGGTGCCAGAATAGATCAAAAAGGAATAGAATTTAATGGGCTTCAAAAAAACTATGGAGATATGGCAGGGTCATTGGGTATGACTTATGAAGCTAGCAACAATTTAATTTTTAAATTCAATATAGCTAGGGGATATAGAGCCCCTAATTTGGCAGAGTTAGGTAGTAATGGCGCACACGAGGGTACCAATAGGTATGAATATGGGAATGCTAATTTAGCTACTGAGAAAAGTTTACAATTTGATGCAGGTATTGAATGGAGTAATGAGCATATTTCTTTTAATGGCAATGCATTTTATAATAATGTAAGCAACTATATATTTTATGAAAAGCTAATTTCTTTAAAAGGTAAAGACTCTATTATTTTAAAAGATAATAAAGAATTTTATGCATTTGCTTATCATCAACAAGATGCTAAATTAATAGGCGCTGAATTTAATTTAGATATTCATCCCCATCCTTTAGATGGGTTACATATTGAAAACACAGTATCATTAGTTAATGGCACATTTAATAAAGCAGTGGATGGTAGTATCAATTTACCTTCTATTCCTAGTATGCGTTGGATAGCTGAATTAAGGTATGAATTAGAAAAAAATAAGGGGAATTTTAAAAACAGTTATGCTTCTTTACAATTTGATAATGTTGCTGCGCAAAATAATCCCTTCACTGGGTATAATACAGAAACCAAAACGCCTGCTTATACTTTAATTAATATAGGTGCGGGTACGCAGGTAACAAAAAAAGGCAAACAATTATTTAGTATTTCTTTAGTAGCTCAAAACATTACTGATATTGCTTACCAAAATCATCTAAGCAGATTAAAATATACCGATCAAAATATTTTAACTGGAAGAACGGGCGTATTTAATATGGGTCGTAATTATAGTTTAAAAATTAATCTGCCTTTGCAATTTGATTAGTTATTAAAATTAAAAATATGCTAACAAATGTTTTCTTATTATTATTTACTGTTCTTAAAACGAAATATTGTAAATTTATACTATTCAATGCGTAAAATTTTCATATATAGTTTTGTTTTAGTAACTGCTTTTATTTTATTGAATGCCTGTCATCACGATATTATTTCAATCAATCAAAATACAACCACAGATCCCGTGGTGGTGGTAAATCCACCCACTAGTTCAGTTTCTACTGGGGGCAATGTTACAACAAGCCCTGATACAGTCTGTTTTAATACAGATATACTTCCACTTTATGTAAGTTATTGTGGTTCCTCAGGATGTCACGATCAAACAAGTCATAGAGAAGGTGTCATTACCACCGATTATCTTAATTTAATGAATGGAATTAGAGCTAAAAATTCAAGTAGTAGCAGGTACTATACCATTATTGGAAATGGAATGCCGCCAAGATCAAGCCCACAAATGACTTCTACCCATATTGCCTTAATTAAAAAATGGATAGACCAAGGCGCTCTTAATACACAGTGTAGTAATGTTTGTGATACAAATTCATACACTTATGCAGGGGCTATTCAAACTATTATTACTAATAACTGTGGCGGATGTCACGGAACTAAGCCAGGTTCTTCCAATATTTATTTAGGAGACTATGCAAGTGCTAAAGCTTATATTAGTGCTAATACCACTACTTTTTTAAATGCTATCAATTATGTATCTACAATAGCTGTTACAAAAAGAATGCCGCCTTCTGCTAAGTTGGTAGATTGTAAAATTATTCAAATTCAAAAATGGATACAAAAAGGCTATCCACAATAAAATGCAAAAAATATTTCAAATACTATTTGTTTTTATAACTATTCTTTTTTTAAGTGCTTGTTATTACGATAAAAAAGATCAAGTGTATCCTCAGGTAGTAGTTACTAATTGTGATACTACCAGTGTTACTTATAGTGTAACTGTAAGTGGCATATTAAATGCTAATTGTACTAGCTGTCACGGAACTAGTGCTAATAGTTTAGGAGGAGGTATAGTATTAAATACATATGCAGCCGTAATGCCTTATATCACTAGTGGTAGGTTAGTAAATTCAATTTTACAAAATGGTAAAGCCTCGCCTATGCCCAAAAATATGGCTAAGCTAGATAATTGTAGTATTAATAAAATAATTGTCTGGGTGAATAAAGGCGCTTTAAATAATTAATAAATTTTAAAAATATTTTTATGAAATTAATTTCTTGTATGAAAAATGCATTATCAACAATATTTGTAATTGTAGTGGTTCTATCTAATATTCAAATACTGAGCGCCCAAACAAGTGCACCTCAAAAAGTTTTTGCTACTAAAACGGGGCAAATATTTTTTAATGCTACAGGAGGTATAGAAAAAATTGCTGCGGTGAATAACCAGGTAGATTCAAAATTTGTGGATGCTACTGGTCAAATTATTTTTGCAGTATTAGTGAAGGGCTTCAAATTTGAAAATCAATTAATGGAAGACCATTTTAATGAAAATTATATGGAATCGAGCAAGTATCCTAAAGCCGATTTTAAAGGGTATATAAAAAATATAAAAGAAGTAAACTTTACTAAAGAGGGTAATTATCCTATTACCATTGAAGGTAATTTAACCATTCACGGTACTACTCAAAAAGTAAGTAGTAATGGAAATTTACAAATAGAAGAAGGGAAGTCTATTATTTCTGGAGAGTTTAGTGTAAAAATTAAGGACTACGGCATTAAGGGATTATATATAGGAGATAAAATTGCACCTGAGGCTAAAATAAAAGTGAATTGTATATATCAAAATTAATTATCAATGATTTTACTTAGAACTTATTTAGTAGCATTTGTATTATTTATTTCAATGGGGGTATCGGCACAGAATATCGATTTATTTTCTGAAAATAATTATTCTAATAATCCAGATATTATAACAGGCACTTTTAAATCTACCAGAATTATTAATGGGCAGTCTATTGAAAATGTGGGTCCTGGTATTTTAGATTTTAGAATTTTACATCGTTTTGGGCCACTCAGTGACGGAGCTTATAATTTTTATGGATTAGACCAAGCTACTATGAGACTAGGTTTGGATTATGGTATTACAGATAAACTTATGATTGGTATTGGTAGAAGTACTTTTGAAAAGCAATATGACGCATTAATTAAATTAAAAATTATTAGACAGCAAGAGGGCCAAAGAAATATACCTTTTAGTGTAAGTTATGCTAGCTCTTTTATTTATAAATCTTTAAAAGATGCTACCACTACTTATACCCCTTATGTCTCTGATAAATTTTCTTTTTCACATCAGTTATTAATTGCAAGTAAGGTAAACGATTATTTTTCTTTACAATTAACACCTACTTTAATTCATTATAATATTGTAGATACTAAAACCACTCCTAACGATTTTTATTCCTTAGGAATTGGCTTTAGACAAAGACTTAGTAAAAGACTTAATTTTACTACGGAGTATTACCATAGGTTTACTACTTTAAGTGGCTATTATAATCCTTTATCTATGGGCTTTGATATTGAAACGGGGGGCCACGTATTTCAACTTCACGTATCTAATTCAACAGGTATGACCGACCGTACTTTTATTAATGAAACCACTGGTAGTTGGGCCAAAGGAGATTTACGCTTTGGATTTAATATCTCAAGAGTATTTACCATTCGTAAACCCAAGGAGTTTAGAAATAGTAAATGGTAGCAAGATAGAAAAGTTAATAGTAGCAAAATAGAAATAGTAAATGGTAGCAAAACTATGAGTAAGATGAAAAAAATATTGTTTGCTTTTATTGCTATAGCATTTATTGCTTTGGGCGGTTATTACTATGTATTTGTGTATTCTAAAGAACATCATCGTAATATACAATCTGAAAATGCTATAATTATTCAGGCCGATTCTTTAAGTGCAGCTTATCAGCAAAATGAAAAAAATGCAAATAGTTTGTATTTAAATAAAGCGGTGGAAGTGAGCGGAAAAATTCTTAGTATAGCAAAAAATCAAGAAGGAAAAACTACACTTATTATAGGAAGTTCCGATGCTTTTTCCAATGTATCGGTTACTTTAAATACCACCCAACTCCTAAATCAAAAAGTGGGCGAAACCATTACCATTAAAGGAGTTTGTACTGGCGCTTTAAGTGATGTAATTATTACAGAAGCAGTGGTGAAATAAATTTTTATTAAATTTCTGAGTTTAAATTTTTTATGAACTCATTAATAGTAATAATTTTTTTACCTCTAAATCCATTGAGTGCTAATAAGTCTTTATCTCCTGTAATTATATAATCTACATTTCCATCTATAGCAAGAGCTAATATAAAATTATCTTTAAAATCTCTACATATATTTATAGATGAATGTACTTTAATAAATTTGATTTTATCAAAAATATTCTCCATCAAAAGATGAATATTTTTTTCATCAAAATAATTTTTAAATTTTGGCCTACGGGCAACATTTAAAAATTCAGTAAATAATTCATCACTAAAAATAACTTGAAACTTTTCCAAAAGAAAAAGTTCTGATAATATGTTTAAATTATTTGTAATTAAAAAGCTAATCCAAAGATTAGTGTCAATGATTACTCGCTTTATTTTTTTTGGCATAACGCTTCGCTCTAACTAACTCCACTTCTTTAGTAATTTCTTTTAATGAAGGAGCCGTTTTTGCATTTGAACGAAGATTATTTAATACAGATTGTAAAGTACTTTTAGATGGCTTCTTAATAGCAATCAAATTTTGTTTTTCCATATCTTTTAAAATAATATCAGCCTTTGGGTTCAATATGTTCACTTGAATGGTGTTCATTAGTCAAATTTAAAGAGATTAAGTCAGATTTTTAATTTTCTTTATTGAAGGGGTCTAAAATATCAAATACTAAAGGCTAATTTTCAAGTATTTACCGTAAGCTTTTGAGGTATAAATGAATTGAACTAAATTGAGTCATTCTAAATAACCACTATGAAAAAAATATTCAATATCTCACTATTTATTATTGTAACAAGTTTTGGAGCTGCTCAAACATTAGTAGCTCAAACTAGCAAAGTACCCTCAGGTTTAACTAAGGAAGAACAAAAAGTGATGGACTATATCGATGCTAATATGCCCAGAGCTATTGAGCTATTAAAAGAATCGGTGAATATAAATAGTGGTACTTTAAATATTGAAGGAGTTAAAAAAGTGGGCGCCATTTATGCTAAAGAATTTGAAAAAGCCAATTTTAAAACCAAGTGGGTGCCAATGCCCGATTCAATTCATAGAGCGGGTCATTTGGTAGCAAGTATTGGATTTAATAATGAAGAAAACGCCGCTGCCAATATTATCACTAAAAAAGAAACAAAAGCTTCTAAAAAGAAAACAGAAATAGCAAAAACCAATAAAGGAAAAAAACTTTTTCTCATAGGGCATTTAGATACCGTTTTTGAACCCGATATGCCTGCGAACCCTTTCACTATGCTGAACGACTCTACTGCTACAGGACAGGGAGTGAATGATATGAAAGGAGGAGATGTTATTATGATTATAGCGCTGCAAGCTTTGCAAGCACAGGGCTTATTGAAAGATGCTAATATTATTGCGTATTTAACCGGCGATGAAGAAAGAGCAGGATATCCGCGTGAAGTAAGTAGAGGTGATTTTATTGAATCTGCTAAGCAAACTGAAATTGCTTTAGCTTTTGAAGGAGCTAACGGATTAAATTCAGTTGCAACTGCAAGAAGAGGCGCCAGCGGATGGACATTAAATGTAAAAGCAAAAACCGGACATAGTTCTGGAGTATTTACACCTTATGCAGGTTATGGTGCTATTTATGAAGCTGCAAGAATTGTAAATGAATTTAGAGTTCAATTAAGCACTGAAAAATATTTAACTTTTAACCCAGGTGTATTTATTGGAGGATCTGAGATGAACTATGACGCGTCAAAAGCTACGGGAACTGCGCTTGGTAAAACAAATATAATTTCACCTGCTGCAACTGTAACAGGAGATCTTCGCTTTTTAACTGAGGAGCAAAAAATAAATGCAAGAAAAAAAATGCAAGCTATTGTAGATAATAGTTTAGCTGGTACCAAAGCCACCATTCATTTTGAAGATGGCATACCCAGTATGGCTCCTACTGAGGGTAATAATAAAGTACTTGAAATAATTAGTGGAGTTACCAAGGATATGGGTGTGGGTGCCACTACTGCCGGTGACCCAGGTTCTAGAGGTGCAGGAGATATTTCTTATGTAGCTCAATATTTGGATTGTATTGATGGGCTAGGAGCTTCTGGCAAAGGTGCTCACGCTCCAGGAGAAACTATTAATTTAAAAGAACTACCTAGTTTAATTAAAAGAGCAGCTCTTACTATTTATAGGTTGAGTAGGTAATTAGTTGGGAAAAAAATTAATTGAGTAAATAAGTATTTACTTACAATAAATTTAATTTTTAGTACCACTAATTTAACTTTTAGCACTACCAATTTAACTTTTAGTACCACTAATTTTCTGTGCAATAACTAAGGGAATAAAAATAGGCGCTTCAATAAAATATCTTTTAAACATTCTTCTAGGTTCTTGTATAAAACGGTAAAACCATTCAAGACCAAATTTTTGCATCCAAAGGGGTGCTCTATTTATTAATCCGGCACTTACTTCAAATGCGCCTCCAATACCAATAGCAATTTTAGTATTTAATTTTTCTAAATTTTCACTAATCCAAATATCTTGTTTAGGGGCAGTTAAACTTACTAAAACTATATCGGGCTGTGCTGCATTAATAGCTGCAATTATTTTATTGTTTTCCTCTTTATCAAATTTTGCAGCAAAGGGTGGGCAGTATACTCCTTTTATATTAATGCCAGGGTGCATTTGTTCTGCTTTTAATTTTAAAGTATTACCTACACCAGGGCTAGCGCCTAAAAAAAATAAACTAAAATTATTTTTTGCTGAAAATTCTAATAAAGCGGGAAGAAGGTCTAAGCCAGTAATACGCTGCTCAATGGGGGTGCCTAAAAATTGAGATGCCCATAAAACAGGCACTCCATCGCATAAAGTGTAAGTGGCATTATTATATATAGCTAAAACTTCAGCATTTTTTCTAGCTGCTAAAATTGAATTTACCGGGGTAATACAAACATTAGCCTTGGTATTTGAGTGAATGAGGCTGGCAAAATCCTTTAACAAATTAGACATTGAAATGGAGCTAACCTGAATACCTAATATGTTTCGTTTGGGATGCATCAATGGGTCAAATTTAACCTAAGTAGGCTTAAAAATAGCTTTGAACCTAGTTTTTTAAGGCCATTTTAGGGGTATTTTGTCTGATTTTCAATGCATTGATAAAGTATATTGATCTTGTTTTGAATGTATTAATAGATTAATAACAAAAATGACTTTTAAAAGGCTTATTTTTACTCTTAGAAAATCAATTAATTAGAATATAACTAATTAATAATCAGTTGAATTAAGGCGCCAAAACCTTTATGGAAGAAAAAGTATTATTATCTGATATTATAGAAACAGCAAAGAAAGCATTGTATACTGTTTTTGAACAGTATACTTTGGTATTAAAGATTACTTTAATAACCACTTTGTTGAGTGTTGGATATTTTTTGATGCAATCTCCAAATTACAAAGCTACAGCCACTTTTATTTTAGAGGAAAAGTCGGGTAGCAAAAGTGGTATAGGTGCTTTAGCTTCTCAAATAGGATTTGATATTAGTAGTTTAACAGCCAGTGGCGCAGGATTATTCGACGGTGATAATATTTTAGATATAATGGAGTCTAGATTAATTGTGGAGAAAGTATTATTAAGTCAAGTAGATTCAACATCAAAAAATAATCGTAGAACCTTAGCAGATATTTTTGTGGATCAATATAAGTTAAAGAAAAAATGGAAAGACGATGAATATCTCTCTACTTTAAATTTTTCAAACGTACCTACTAAAGAAGCAGAACTTATTAAACGAGATAGCGCTTTGTACACCATTTATGAAAAAATTACTAAAAATCATTTAACTGTATCAAGACAAAATAAAAAAGGCTCCATTATTGTAGTAGAGGTTCTTTCAAAAGATCAGTCTTTTTCAAAATTATTTACTGAAAGATTAATTAAAGAGACAGGTAATTTATATATTGAAATTAAAACGAGTAACACCAATAATAATATAGCAAGGTTAGAAAAAAAAGCAGACTCTTTACATACCAAACTTTATAATAAATCTTTAGAAGCAGTTAGTTTATTAAATGCTAACACGGCTATTAAAACAACTGTAGTAAGTGAAGATTTATCACAAAAAGATAAAACTGCTGCCTTTACTTTATATGGCGAAGTTTTAAAAAATTTGGAGGCTCTTAAACTTTCTCAAATTAATCAAACCCCCGTTATACAAGTACTAGATAGTCCTAAATACCCACTTGTGAACCAAGCTGTTCCTTGGTTTTTAATTATAGGTGCGGGTATAGGCATAGGAATTGTATTATCTGTTTTAGTCATATTTTATTTATATACAGGTAAAAGATAATAGTTCATATGCGAAGACTATTATTAATTAGGGCCTATGGCGATTTTGTGATAGCTATAAGATCTGCTTTATTATCCCACTCCGATATTAATATTGTTGCTTCTAATCATCTTTTTGCCTTATTTGAAGCAATTTCAGAAGTGGTAGATACTTCCGCATTAAATATAAGTTTTGAAGATTTTGATATTAAAGGAGATCAATTACATATATTCACTAACAGATACCTTTTTCAACAAGATACCCTAGATCAAATTAAAGCTATTAAGAATTTTTTCAAAAATGAGGAAAATAATAATAGCTATATAGATATTGTTGAACATAAAAGAAGAAAACATTGGTTGCAAATAGTTACTGGAAAAAAATTCCAATCTATTGTTCAAGAAGATCAAGTATATCAAGAATATGCTAAATTTTTTCAACATAACAATATAGACATTGTGTCTTCGCAGTTAAAAGAAAAAAGAAAAATTTTAGTGTTGCCCGATGCAAGAATAGAAAAAAGAAATTTACCTCAAGAAATTGTACAATCTATTATTGAGGATGTGAACGACAGAGACCAAGACATTCAAGTTGCTTATTTTAAAAGGGTAAGCCAATTACATAAAAAAGTAAGAATTAGTACCGATCTTATTTTTAAACAAACAGTATATCACAATTTCAAAGAACTATTTGCTGTTATTCAACAGGCAGATTTTATCATAGGTGCAGATAGCTTACCTATTCATATTTGCCAGTTTTTAAATAAGCCACATTTTATTTTATATCCCAATAATGGTTCAAAGGCTTTTTTTACTCCCTATACTTTAAAAAGAAATTATTATTGTGAATTTGGTAAATATAATAACACTACTATACCTTATTAGATAGTAAACAATTTATGTCTGTATCCATTCCTACTTATATATTATTTGCCTCGCACGAAATTAATAGAGCGCATCAATTTGAATTGTTAAAAAAAGATTTACCTGAAATTCAAGTGGTAGAACCCATTTTTCCTAATTACACTAGAATTCCTTTTCTATCCAAAATGCAAAATATTTCTTTTCAAAGAACAGGAAAATCTCTTTTAACTAGTGAGATTGGTGTTATATTATCTCATAGAA
>CAXBQH010000002.1:0-132419 GCA_963977985.1 uncultured bacterium | reverse complement strand
AGTTGCTCCATCGGCCACCATAGCTTGAACGGTTTGCGTCCACTTAACAGCTCCGGTTAATTGTGCAATTAGATTAGCCTTAATGATAGATGGATCGGACACTGCTGTTGCAACAACATTTTGATACACTGGACATATTGGATTATTGAAAGTAGTTGCTTCAATAGCAGCCGCTAATTCAATTTTTGCTGGATTCATTAAAGGAGAATGAAATGCTCCTCCTACGGGCAAGACTAGAGCGCGTTTAGCACCAGCTGCTTTCATTTGTTCACAAGCAATTTCAATACCTTTTATACTTCCTGAAATTACCAATTGCCCCGGACAATTATAATTGGCTGGCACTACTACCTCACCAGTTTCTTTTTGTACTTGAGCACAAACTTCTTCTACTTTTTCATCAGACAATGCAAGCACTGCAGCCATTGTAGAAGCTTGCTGCTCACAAGCAGCTTGCATAGCTTTAGCACGCACACTTACCAATGAAAGTGCCGCTTCAAAACTTAAAGTTTTATTGGCCACTAGTGCACTAAACTCTCCAAGACTATGTCCTGCTACCATATCAGGGGTTACTCTATTTTCTGCGGGTAAAGTTAAATAAGCAATAACAGAATGTATAAATATGGCAGGCTGTGTTACATTGGTTTGCTTTAACTGCTCATCGGTGCCTGCAAACATAATATCACTAATGTTAAAGCCTAAAATTTCATTGGCTTTTTCAAACATAGCTTTTGCAGTAGCACTAGTCTCGTATAAATTTTTTCCCATTCCAACGAATTGACTTCCTTGTCCAGGGAAAACAAATGCGCGTTTTGACATTTAAATTATTTTGACAAAAATAAATAAAAAATGGCGAAGTAAAATTCGCCATTTAAATTATCCAACTAACCGAACCCGAACTAACTATTCTTTAATATCAATGTATTTTAAAAATTCCATTTTTCTTTTTTCTTCTTGAAATTTTCCACCAAAAAAAGTAGTAATAGTATTTGAACTATCATCTTTTACACCTCTACTTGAAACACATAAATGTTTTGCATCCATCATTATTGCTACATCTTGCGTTTGTAAAAAAGTTTGTAAAGCTTTACCCACTTGCATTGTTAGCCGTTCTTGTACTTGAGGGCGTTTAGAATAATACTCCACTAGTCGGTTTAACTTACTTAATCCAATTACTTTACCACTACTGATATATGCTACGTGTGCCTTACCGAAGAAAGGAACAAAATGGTGCTCACAATTGGTATAAAAATTTATATTCTTCTCAACCAACATTTCATTGTATTGAAATTTATTTTCAAACAATGTCATACTAGGCATATTCGCAGGATTAAGCCCCTGAAATAATTCTTTAACATACATTTTGGCAACACGAAGGGGTGTGCCTCTTAGGCTATCATCACGCAAATCCATTCCTAATATTTCCATAATGGCTTTGAAATGCGGAACTATAGCAGCTATTTTCTGTTCATCAGAAATATCAAAAGCATCAGCCCTAAGTGGTGTTTCAATGGAACTTGCTTTATGCTGATCGCCCATTTCTTCTATCAATAAATTACTTAAGTCGATGTGCTCTTCATTAAGCAGGGTAGTCGACAAAGTTTCTTTCTGTTTCATACAACCTAATTTTTAATTCTAAAGTATTTTGGATACGAGGTCTCATTAAATTATAAATAACTATAGCTATATTTTCAGCAGTAGGATTTAAGTTTTTAAAAGCGTCGGTATCTAAGTTTAAATTTTTATGATCAAATCGTGCAACTATTTCTTCTTGAACAATAGTACTTAACTCTTTGGTGTTTATCACAAATCCAGTAACAGGATCGGGCAGACCAGTTACTTGAACAACGAGTTCGTAATTATGTCCGTGATAATTTGGGTTGGAACAGGCTCCAAAAACTTGCTTGTTTTTTTCAGCAGACCAATTTGCACAAAACAATCGGTGGGCGGCATTAAAATGCTCTTTTCTATATACCGCTACCTTTTGTTCCATATTTTACAAATTAAGAGATTGAAGTTACATTAATTATAACGCGCTTATAATAGAAATGTTTAACCTTTTTATTAAAAAAGTTAAACGTGTAACAAATTTATCCTTTTTCGATAATTTTTTTAAACAGAAAATAGGCGTTTAGGCTCCAAAATACTCAACATAAATACGGGGAGTCTCATATAATTTGATACAGTGAAGTTTCACTTTTGAAGGTATCTGTGGCTCTAATTGTTTCCAAATGGCCATCACTAAATTTTCAGTGCTACACATTTGGCCTTGCATAAAAGGCACATCTATGTTTAAATTTTTATGATCTAACTCATCTATGATGTATTTTTTAATAAGCGCACTTAATTTTTTTACATCAAACAAAAATCCGGTTTCAGGATCTGGCTCCCCCTTCACTGTCACCATTATCTCATAATTATGGCCGTGCCAATTTTCATTAGCACATACCCCAAATACTTCTTCATTTTTTTCCTTTGACCACTGTGGGTTCGATAATTTATGAGCTGCATTAAAATGTTCTACCCTCGTTAAATATACCATTGTACCAATTTTTTTGCAAAGATATAAATTTGGTGTCCAACTTAACCATTTTTAAAAGCCTTTCCCGACCTTTGTCATATGCGAGTAATAATTACTGCGGCTACCAGTGGGGAGTGGATGCCAAGCTATCAAAAAATCAATCCCTTATTTTCTGCACCTCGCAAAGGATTTTCTGTTGGCTTTCACGAATCAGGCATTGGTTTATTAGCCAGTAGTGTTTCATTAATGAAAATGCTAGTGCAAGAAACACCGGCTCTTATTATACAAGTAGGTATTTGTGGAAGTTTTGATAAAAAAATAGATTTAGGAAAAGTTTTTGCTGTGAAAGATGATTTTGTGGGAGATATAGGAGTCACTGAAAATAAAGTATGGAAAGATTTATTCGATTTGAAATTAGATAAACCGCACGATGTACCCTATGAAAAAAAATCCTTACCCAACCCTTGGTTACAACAATATAATATTTTACGGCTTCCTACAAAAAAAGCAGTCACTGTAAATACTATCACTACAGAAAAAAATAAAATAGATTTATATCAAGGTAGGTATAAAGCAGCTTTAGAATCAATGGAAGGTGCTGCCCTTCATTATATATGTCGTGATGTAAATATTCCATTTATTCAAATACGATCTGTTTCAAATTATGTTGGTGAAAGAAATAAAGCCCATTGGAAAATGAAAGAAGCTATCTATCAATTAAATGAAACTTTATTGCAATACATAGAAGCGCTGTATAAATTATATAACAATGCCTAAGTTTGAAATTGGTTTTTCGCCCTGCCCTAACGATACATTTATATTTGATGCCTTAGTGAATCATAAAATTGATACGCTTGGATATACTTTTATCCCACATTTAGAAGATGTACAAACTTTGAATGAATGGGCAATAGCTGGCAAATTACCTTTTTCAAAAATTAGTTATGGCGTTTGGCCATTGGTGAAAAATAATTATTCACTTTTAAAAAGTGGCGGCGCATTGGGCAAAGGTGTGGGGCCCTTATTGATTTATAAAGAAGATAAAAATAAACCAGAGGGTAAACCAAATGCATCCACTATGCGCGTAGCCATTCCTGGTGTAAATACCACAGCGCATTTACTCTTTAGTTTGGCCTTTCCTCATATTACCAACAAAGAATTTTTAGTTTTTAATGAAATTGAAAATGCAGTATTGAATGGTGTTGTAGATGCAGGCGTGATTATTCACGAAAATCGTTTCACTTATGCAGAAAAAGGATTGAGTAAATGGATGGACTTAGGAACTTACTTTGAACAAACTTTTAAAGCACCTATTCCTTTAGGAGGCATTATTGCACGTAGTGATATTGATCCCAACGATATTATAATAGTAGATAAGCTTATTCAAAAAAGCGTACAATATGCTTTTCAAAATAGTTATGAACAATTACCTGATTATATTAAAATGAACGCTCAAGAAATGTCTGAAACTATAATGCGTCAACATATAAATTTATATGTGAATGATTTTACTATTGATATGGGTGAGGAAGGAAAAAAAGCTATTGAACAGTTAGAAAAAACTTTTGAAAGTTTACATCAATAATTTTTCAACAATTAGAAATTAGTCTTTTAATGCTTTTGCATAAGCAGCTAACACACGCTCACGCGCTTGCTCGTGTACCACTATAGGTGGTGGGTAATCAAAACTATCAAATTCAGGCACCCAATGTCGAATGTATTTTAAATCCTTATCGAATTTTTCAGTTTGTAAACGGGGATTAAACACTCTGAAATAAGGAGCAGCATCACAACCACTACCACTGGCCCATTGCCAACCTCCATTATTAGCAGCTAAATCAAAATCTAATAATTTTTGTGCAAAATAAGCTTCCCCCCAACGCCAATCAATTAATAAATGTTTGGTTAAAAAACTAGCTACTATCATTCGCACTCTATTATGCATAAATCCAGTGGTATTTAATTCTCTCATACCTGCATCTACAATAGGATAACCTGTTTTACCTTCACACCAGGCTTCAAATTCTTTTTCATTATTACGCCATTGTATAAAATCATATTTAGGTTTAAAAGACTTTCCTTCTGCCACTTGGGGGAAGTGCCATAATATCATATGATAAAAATCGCGCCAAATTAATTCATTGAAAAAAGTAGCATTTAAATTTTTTGTTTCTAAAGCTAAGCTTCTTGCAGAAATAGTTCCAAAACGCAGATGAACACTTAAGCGGGAAGTTGCATTTAAAGCAGGGAAATCTCTTTGGGTAGTATATTTTTTTACCAAATTTGTATCGTAGTGCATAGGGGGTATCACCAAGTCAGTTTTTTCAAATCCAATTTCTTTTAAGCTAGGAAGGGCAAATGGTTTTGTATCTAAAAAATAATCCAAGAGTTTTTCGGAAGGAAATTTTTTAGGAATTTTCTGCATCCAAACTAATTTCCATTTATTGGCATAAGGAGTAAATACGGTATAAGGTTTACCATCGTCTTTGACGACTTCCTCTTTTTCAAAAATGACCTGATCCTTATAATGATGAAAACTTGCCCCCTTTTTTTTAGCCAGTGCTTCAATAGAGGCATCTCTTGCATTGGCTTTAGGACCATAATCGTGATTGGTATAAATAGAGGCTACTTTAAATTCAGTAAATAATTTTTCAAATACTTCCAAGGGCGTTCCATATTGCACCCAAAACGATTTTCCTTTTGCAATTAATTCTTTTTGTAAACGAGTGAGGGTTTGATGAATAAAATCAACTCTTCTGTCTGCTTTATCACTGGACTGTGCTAGAATATTTTTATCAAATACAAATAGGGGAAGCACCTGATGACCTTCTAATTTGGCTTGATACAATGCATAGTACAATCCTGCATTGTCCTGCCATCTTAAATCTCTTCTAAACCAAAATACGGAGATAGGCTTTTTCATAATTATATTAACAATTTAAAACTTAAATAGTTGGGTTTTATGATTAATTTTAGAGATGCAAATAAGTTTAATTCTAAATGCCCTGGAAAATTGGGCTCCACTTGAATGGCAAGAGCCTTACGACAATGCTGGTCTTATAGTTGGCAATCCTGAACAAAATTGCACCGGTGTACTCTGTTCTTTAGATTGTACGGAAGCTGTGGTTGAAGAAGCCATTAGTAAAGGTTGTAATTTAATTGTGAGCCATCACCCAATTATATTTAAAGGCATTAAGCAAATAAACAGTAATCATTTTGTTTCAAAAGTGTTGGTTAAAGCCATTCAGAACAATATAGTTTTGTACGCTATTCATACCAATTTAGACAACCTTTTGGAGGGAGTCAATAAAACGCTTGCAGATAGACTACATTTAGAAAATAGGAGAATTTTAACACCAAAACCAGGATTTAAAGACCCTCAAGGAAGGGAAATTGGCTCAGGACTGGTGGGTGAGCTGCCCCTGGAGACTGATGAGAAAGAATTTTTAAAATGGGTAAAAGAAAAATTGAATTTGCCCTTAATAAAACACAGTCAATTTACAAAAAAGACATTGAAAACCATTGCTTTATGTGGAGGTTCAGGAAGCTTTCTGATTAACGACGCTAAGGCTCAAAACATAGACTGTTTTATTACCAGCGACCTTAAATACCACGACTATTTTGAGGCCGAGGGTAAGATTTTACTCTTAGATATAGGTCACGGGGAGAGCGAACAGTGGGTAGCTTCCCTAATTGTTGCAAATTTAAAGCTGAAATTCCCTAACTTTGCCGTCCTCGAATCCTCGGTGAACACAGAACCTGTGCACTACCTTAAAGATTGAGATTCACTTATTTAAGAGTATACAAAAAATTGTAAATATGGCATCAGTCAAAGACTTTTCAGTAGAAGAAAAATTAGTTAATCTTTATAAACTTCAATCTGTTGATAGCAGTATCGATCAAATTGAAATTCTTCGTGGGGAATTGCCTATGGAAGTAAAAGACTTAGAGGACGAAGTTCAAGGATTGCAAAACAGACAAACCAGAATTGAAGAAGAGATTAATGGTATCACTGAATTTATTGAAGAGAAAAAAGCAGCCATCAAAGAAAGCGAAGAGCTTATAGCTAAATACGAAAAACAAAGCGAGAATGTTAAAAATAATCGTGAGTTTGAAGCTATCAATAAAGAATTAGAAATGCAAGGGCTTGAAATTAAATTAAGCGAAAAGCACATTCGTGATGCGAATGAAGAATTAGCTGAAAAAATAAAAATATTAGACGCTGCTAAGAAAACAATTGCTTCTAAAGAAGGTGTTCTAACTCATAAAAAAAGCGAATTAGAAAAAATTATTGCCGATACTGAAATTGAAGAGAAAGAATTAAGAAAGCAAAGCGAAGATGCTCGTGCCCATATAGATGAACGCTTATTGTTTAGCTATGATCGTATTAGAAATAGCTACCACAATGGACTTGCTGTGGTTACCGTTGAAAGAGATGCTTGTGGCGGATGTTTCAACTCTATTCCTCCACAACGCCAAAGCGAAATTCGCTTACATAAAAAAATCATAGTTTGCGAAAACTGTGGTCGTATTTTAGTTGAAGAAGATGTAACAAAAGAGTCAAAAAAGAAATAGTATTCAAAGAGTTAAAAAAATTACACTAGAAAGGGTGGCTTAACAGCTACCCTTTCTTTATTTTTACCCTATGAGAAAGTTGCTCATTTTAATAGTGATTCAAATGGTAATAAGCAGTAATCTTTATGCTCAATTACAATATAATTGGAATGACAAATCTCAACAAATTTATGATGCCATTACCTCACTTAAAATTCCCGAAGCTAGAAAATGGCTAGAGCTAGAAAAGAAAAGTAATCCACAAAATTTAATTAATGCTTTGTTAGAAAGTTATGCCGATTTTTATCAATTATTTTTTAATGAAAGTACTATCGATTACGCAAAACTTTATCCGCAATTTGAAACAAGGTTAGCCCTTTTCGAAGCTGGTCCCAAAAATTCACCTTATTATTTATATTGTATTGCCGTCTCACATTTACATCAATCTTTAATAGGCATTCGATTTGAAAAAAATATTGAAGCTGCTTTAGATTTTAGAAAAGCATATGTAACTTTTAAAGAAAATAAAAAAGCCTTTCCCAATTTCACACAAGGCGATGTATACTATGGATTAATGACTTCAATGATTGGCACTATACCCAAAGGGTATCAATGGATGGCCAATGTGTTAGGTTTGAGTGGTAAAATAGCAGAGGGCAATGCCTTAGTACTTAAGTATTTGAATAGCAAAGATGAATTTAGTCTCAGAGCGCGCAATGAAGCTTTATTTATATACCCTTATTTAGTAATGAATTTGGAGAGTAATGAAGAGAAAGCTTTTGACTTTTTAGAGTCCACTGCGTATGATTTTAAAAAAAATCATTTGCTTGCTTATATGGGAGTGAATTTATATTTAAATCATCAACACTCAGCCAAGGCTTTGAATATTGTACAAGAATTGGAAAATACTGATGCTTATTTACAACTTCCCTTTTGGCAATATGAAATAGGGTATGCTTATATTTATGAATTAAAATTAGAGAAAGCACAAAAAGCTTTTAGCGAATTTGTAACTACTTTCAAAGGTAAATTTTATGTAAAAGATGCTTTAGAAAAACTTAGTTGGATTGCCTATTTGCAAGGAGATATGAAAAAAGCAATGGCTTATCGAAACAATATATTAACCATAGGTAGTCAAATCACGGACGCCGATAAATTAGCTTTTCAAAATGCAAAAAAAACTAACTGGCCCCACCCTATTTTATTAAAGGCAAGATTATTAAGTGACGGCGGATATCAAACACAAGCGCTAGCCATACTGATGGGTAAAACCTCCAATGATTTTTCTCTTGCCACTGAAAAAACTGAATTTGCTTATAGGCTAGGTCGAATATATGATTTAATGAAGGATGATGAAAATGCAATTCGCTACTATAAATCGGCCATAGAAAAAGGTGAAAATCTTCCAGAATATTTTGCAGCAAGAGCCGCTTTACAAACAGGATTGATATATGAGCATAAAGGCTCTTATGCCAAAGCCATAGAATATTTTAATAACTGTATTGCTATGAAATCGCACGCTTTTAAAAATTCTTTGGACCAAAAAGCAAAGGCGGGAATACAACGCTGTATTAAACAATAGGCAGGTAGGTAACAAAATTTGTAAAGCATTATAGGGTAATGTAAATTGCAGCTTAGGATGTTGACAAAATTAGAAATACAAAATTATATTTTAATAGATCAGCTAAACATTGATTTATCTGAACAATTTTCTGTAATTACCGGCGAAACAGGTGCGGGCAAAAGTATTATTATGGGTGCTTTAGGTTTAATCTTAGGCGACCGGGCAGATAGTACTGTTTGCAGAGAGGCTACTAAAAAATGTTTTATTGAGGGTATTTTTAAAATAACTAATAACGCTCAACTCCAAACCCTTTTTCAAGAAAATGAAATTGAATTAAGTGACGAATTAATTATAAGAAGAGAAATTAGTGCACAAGGTAAATCAAGGGCATTTATAAACGATACTCCTGTGACGCTCACTACTTTAAAAGAGATTACTAGTCATTTAGTGGACCTACATCAACAGTTTGACACTTTAACATTAGGCGATACCGACTTTCAACGCACAGTCATAGATGCACTTGCTTCTAATCAAAAAGAACTGGCAAACTACCAAACTATTTTTACCCATTGGAAAGAAAAGGAAAAAAAATTAGAAAGTTTGATTGCACAAAAAGAAGATTTTGAAAAAACACTCAGTTATAAGCAACACTTATTTGAAGAATTATCTGGTGCTCAATTTCAAGAAAATGAATTAGAAAATTTAGAACAAGATTTGAAATTTTTAGAAAATGTTGCGGATATAAAATCTCAATTAGCCGCTGCCACTGAATTATTAGAGCAGTCCGATAATCCTATGGTTCAACAACTAAAACAATTAGCTAATAATTTAGAAACTATTGTTCAGTGGCAACCTGCATTTGAATCTATTGTAACTCGTTTAAAAGCTGCTCAAATTGAAATTGCAGATATTGCCAATGATTTAAATTCCTGGCAAGATAAAATAGATTTCGACGATCAAAAAATAGCACATACCCAAGAGAGGCTGTCTTTGGGTTATCATTTACTTAAAAAACACAAAGTTCAAACTACTGCCGAACTTTTACAAATAACAGCACAATTAGAAAAAGACTTATCTGAAGTATTGAACTTAAACGATCATATAAATGAACTTACTGAACAAGTTCAAAAATTAGAGAAAGAAGTTGTAGCTGCCGCCACGCTTTTAAGTACTAAAAGAGAAAAACAAATGATGCCTCTCACCCAAAATGTAAATAAATTATTACATCAGGTGGGAATGCCCAATGCTAAAATTAAAGTAACCCTTGACAAAGTGGCTTATAATTTCTATGGCAATGATAAAATTGATATTTTATTTGATGCCAATAATACTGAGAAATTCGAGCCCATTAAAAAAGTGGCAAGCGGTGGTGAATTAAGCAGGCTTATGCTCTGTATAAAATCTTTAGTGGCAAGGTCGGTAGATCTACCCACTTTAATATTTGATGAAATTGATACCGGTATTTCAGGCGAACCTGCTAAACAAGTGGGATTACTCTTACAAAATTTAGGAAAAGCAAGGCAAGTGTTATGTATCACGCATCAACCACAAATTGCTGCTAAAGGCAATACACATTTATATGTGTACAAAGAACAAAAAGCAAATACAACACATACTTATTTAAAAACCTTGGATAGTAAAGAAAGAATTCATCATATTGCCACTATGATAGGCGGAGACCCGCCCAGTAAAACAGCCATAGACAATGCCAAAGAACTGCTAGCTTCTTAATGTTTTAACAGTTGAATATTGTGTATTTCTAAGATATTATAATTATTTTTACAACCACAATCAAACCATATACAATGGCTTACAATTTACTTAAAGGGAAAAGAGGAATTATTACAGGTGCCTTAGACAGCAATTCCATTGCTTGGAAAGTAGCAGAAAAAGCATATGAAGAAGGTGCTAGCTTTGTTTTAACCAATGCTCCTATAGCAATGCGTATGGGAGAAATTAATGCCCTGGCAGAAAAAACAAAATCAAAAATTATTCCTGCCGATGCCACAAGTGTGGAAGAGCTTACTCAATTATTTACACAATCTCAGGAAATACTTGGAGGTAAAATTGACTTCGTCTTACATTCTATAGGAATGAGTGTGAATATTAGAAAAAAAATTCCCTACCCTGCTTTAAATTATGATTATTATGCAAAGGGTGTAGATGTTTCTGCAATGTCTTTGCATAAAATGTTAAGTGTGGCATATAATATGGATGCATTAAATGAATATGCAAGTGTGGTAGCGCTTACTTATGCGGCTGCACAAAGAACCTTTCCTTTTTATACCGATATGGCCGACATTAAAGCATTATTAGAATCTATAGCTCGTAGTTTTGGTTATCACTATGGCTTAAAAAAGAAAGTACGCGTTAACACCGTTTCTCAATCTCCCACTAAGACAACTGCCGGAACAGGCATTAAAGGTTTTGGCGACTTTTTTGACTATGCCAATGCCATTGCACCTTTGGGTAATGCAACTGCAGAGGATTGCGCTAATTATTGCGTGACTTTATTTTCTGATCTAACCAGAATGGTTACAATGCAAAATTTATTTCACGACGGTGGTTACTCCACCACAGGTGTAAGTGATTTAATAATGCAAAAAGCGGGTATTACAGAATAAATATAACTGAATAAAATTTTTCTTACATCTGAATAAGTTTTTACAATGAGCAGCAAAGAAATAAATCCAAAATTAGTGGAAGCCATTGGTTACTTAGGTTCCTTGCTTAGTTGTATCACTTTCATTCCACAAGTATATCTAACTTGGCAAACAAAAAATGTAACTAGCCTTAGCTTGCTAATGATACTTATTGTCAATTTTAGTTGTATAGTATGGTTAAGCTACGCTTATTTAATCAAAAGTAAACCAGTATTAGTGGCTAATTCAATTGTTCTTACTTTAAGTTTAATGTTACTTTATTTTAAATTAACCTATTAAATTACTTACTCACCCATCTTCCAAAAAAAAGGGTCTCCGTTAAGAGACCCTTTTGTATTCAATAACTAATTTTTTATGGCTTAATACTCATCTTCATTGAACATAAAATCGTCGTGACTAGGGTAGTCTGGCCAAATATCTTCAATACTTTCGTACACTTCCCCCTCGTCCTCTAATTCCTGTAAATTCTCCACCACTTCAATGGGCGCACCACTTCTAATTGAATAATCAATTAATTCATCTTTGGTAGCAGGCCAAGGAGCTTCTTCTAAAAAGCTGGCTAATTCTAAAGTCCAAAACATAGCGTTATTTTTTGCAAAAGTAAAAGTATAAATGATACTACCAAATCTGTTTTTCTACAGAATGTAAACAAATCTTTAAAAATAGTCGAATTTGACAGGGAATTGCTAGGTTTGCGGTATGGATCAAAGCCCGAATCTTTTAGTTGCCAAGGACCTGTGGAAGCAATATGGTCCCGTCTCTGTGCTCAAAGGAGTGAGTGTTGAGGTAAAAAAAAGCGAACTAGTGAGTATCGTGGGCCCTTCAGGAGCGGGCAAATCTACCTTATTGTATATTGTTAGTAGTTTAGAAAAAGCAGATAAAGGTGAAGTGTTTTTTGAGGGGCAATCTATAACCCAATTAACCGAAAATGAATTAGCCCATTATAGAAATCAAAAAATAGGATTTGTTTTTCAGTTTCATCATTTACTACCTGAATTCACCGCTTTTGAAAATGTATGTATACCGGGCTGGATTGCTAAAATGCCTTCCCAACAAATTCATAAAAAAGCTGAATCCCTCTTAGACTTTATGGGCCTTGCGGATAAAATGAATAAAAAGCCTCATAGTTTATCGGGTGGCGAACAACAAAGAGTGGCGGTAGCCAGAGCACTACTCAATAGCCCTGCTTTAATTTTTGCAGATGAACCTACGGGTAATTTAGACAGTGAAAACGCAAACGCATTGCATCAACTTTTTATTCGTTTACGCAATGAGATGAATCAAAGTTTTTTAATTGTAACTCATAATGAATCACTAGCCACTATGAGCAATCGAAGTTTAACAATGAAAGACGGAAAATTTTTGTAAAAATTACAATCTGGGCTTCCAAGGAGAATCGGGCACTCCATTCAAATAACCAATATATCTAGATAAGACAAATAAATAATCACTTAATCTATTAAGATATTTAATTACCAGTGGCTCTACAAATAAATCTTCTTCTTGTAAATTAACACACCACCTTTCCGCACGACGACAAACACAACGGGCAATATGTGCTGTTGAAATAGCTTGATGTCCTCCTGGTAAAATAAACGACTTCATTGGCTCTAACACTTGATTCATTTTATCTATCAGGGATTCTAAGTAAGCAATATCTTCTTCTTTTAAATCGGGTATTTTTAAAGCAGGTTCTTTTTCTGGATCACAGGCCAATGAAGAGCCCACTGTAAACAATCGATCCTGCACTTCTTTTAAGACAATTTTAATTTCTGTATCGTTTAGTAAGTCGCTCAACAAGCCTATAAATGAATTCAATTCATCTACAGTACCATAGGATTCAATGCGAATATGACTTTTAGGAACACGGGTACCCCCTATCAAAGATGTCTTGCCTAAATCCCCTGTTTTGGTGTAAATTTTCATAGTGTGTAGCTCCCCCAGCTTTAAAAATAATGAAAAGGCAGCCGGTTGATTATATTAACAAAACTAATTAAATAAAGTTCATTGATTAAGTAGGCCAAAGCCACCTATTTAGTAGCTATTTATTAAAGGTATCGGTTTCTACATTTCCGTCTCTTAATCTTACCACTCTATGGGCATATCTAGCAATATCTTCCTCGTGTGTTACCAAAATGACAGTGTTGCCTGATGAATGAATTTTACCAAAAAGCTCCATTACTTCTACTGAAGTTTTAGTGTCAAGGTTCCCTGTAGGTTCATCTGCGAGTAATATAGAGGGATTATTCACTAAAGCACGAGCAATGGCCACGCGTTGTATTTGACCACCACTCAATTCATTCGATTTATGATGACTTCTTTCTGCCAAGCCCACTTTTTCTAGTGCCACCATAGCCCTATCAATTCTGTCTTTTTTTGAAATACCTGCATACACTAAAGGTAGTGCCACATTTTCAGCAGCAGACAAACGAGGTAATAAATTAAATTGTTGAAAGACGAAACCAATTTCTACATTTCTAATACCCGCCAATTCATCATCGGTCATTTTACTTACATCATTTCCATTTAAGTCATAAGTACCACTGGTGGGAGAATCTAAACATCCTAAAATGTTCATCAAAGTACTCTTTCCACTTCCAGAGGGACCCATTAAAGCAACATATTCATTCTTATTAATGTCAAGATTAATTCCTTTCAATACTGGAATAGCTTGACCAGCCATAAAATAACTTTTCTGAATATCTTTTAAATGAATAACTGATGTCATATTGTTTATTTACTTATTACTTTAGGTACTTGAAAGAAAACTCCGTCGGTAGCGGGAGCATTTTGTAAAGCTTCTTCTCTTGAGATAGAAGGAATCACCTTATCCTCACGAAGTATATTTTTAGTATCACCCATATGCATAAGCGGTTCTATGCCGGTAGTATCTAAATTATTGAGTTGCGCCACAAAACCCACCAACTCCTGCATATCATTGACTAATTTGTCCATTTTTTGGGGGGCTACCTCTAATCTGGATAAATGTGCTAAATGACTCACTAGTTTACTATCAACTTGCATTTTACAAATGTAGTTCAAAGACCGCTCAAAGCAAGCCTGCAATTGTTAAGTGGTCAAATGGGACAACCAAAGGCAAAAAAATTAAGGAAAAATAGAAAGTTTTTTTGAAAATAGTTGCATAACTAACTAATTTTACAAAAATGCTTAATTTATGCAACGTTCCATCAAAAAAGTAGCCGTTTTAGGTAGTGGTGTTATGGGTTCTCGTATAGCTTGTCATTTTGCGGGCATAGGTGTAGAAGTGTTATTATTAGATATGTTAAGTCCAGGTGCTGAACAAAGTAAACTTCCCAAAGAAAGAAATAAATTAGTAGATAATTCTTTGCAAGCTGCTATAAAATCGAATCCGTCTCCTTTATACTTACAAAAATTTGCATCTTCCATTACAACGGGCAACTTTACAGATGATATGAACAAAATTGCCAATGTAGATTGGATTATTGAAGTAGTGGTAGAAAGACTAGATATCAAAAAATTAATTTACGATCAAGTAGAGCAATACAGAAAGCCAGGTACCTTAGTAAGTTCAAATACTTCTGGCATTCCTATTCATTTAATGGCGGAAGGAAGAAGTGAAGATTTTCAAAAACATTTTTGTGGTACTCATTTTTTTAATCCTCCTCGTTATTTGCGTTTACTAGAAGTTATACCCACTGCAACAACCGATCCTGCTATTGTAGATTTTCATATGCATTATGGAGATGTATTTTTAGGAAAAACTACGGTGCTTTGTAAAGACACACCTGCTTTTATTGCTAATCGTGTAGGCGTTTTTAGTATGATGAGTGTTTTACATATAATGGAAAAATTATCCCTTAGTATTGATGAAATTGAAGCTATCACAGGCCCTCTTATGGGTCGACCCAAATCGGCTACCTTCAGAACTGCCGATGTAGTGGGAATTGATACTTTAGTGAAAGTAGCTGCAGGTGTAGCTGCTAATTGTCCCAATGATGAAGCAAAAAATATTTTTACCCTACCCGCTTGGTTAGAGAAAATGGTTGCAAATAATTGGCTGGGTGATAAAACTGGACAAGGTTTTTTCAAAAAAATAAAAACAGCTCAATCTAAAGAAATTCAAACACTGAATTTAAAAACTTTTGAATACGAGCCTCGCGTTAAAACTAAAATGGCATCTATTACCACTGCAAAAGCCATTGAGCATTTACCCTCTCGTATAAAATCGTTATATCAAGCAAAGGATAAAGTAGGTGACTTTGTTAGACAATTTCATTTTTCATTATTTTCCTATGTCAGTCATAGAATTCCAGAAATTAGCGATGAACTTTATCGTTTGGATGATGCCTTAAAAGCAGGCTTTGGTTGGGAAATAGGCGCTTTTGAAACCTGGGATGCACTTGACATTGATACAGTTATCAAGGATATGAAATCTGAAGGATATACAGTGGCAAATTGGGTGGAGAAAATGTCTCAAAAAGGATTGAGATTTTATAAAGTACAAGAAGGTAAGCGTTATTATTATGATGTCGCTACAGAAGATTATAAATTAATTCCAGGTGCTGATGCACTGCTTATACTTTCAGATTTTAAAGAAAAAACCATTTGGAAAAATAGTGCTTGTCATTTAGTAGATATGGGCGAAGGGGTAGCAGGTTTTAGCTGGAACACAAAAATGAATAGTATTGGCGGAGAAGTTTTAGAAGGCTTAAATAAATCTATAACACTTGCGGAACAAAATTATAAAGGATTAGTTATTGCCAATGACAGTAATTTATTTAGTGCAGGTGCTAATGTAGGTATGATATTTATGCTAGCCATTGAACAAGATTATGAAGAATTAGATATGGCTATTCGCAGCTTCCAAAATGCAATGATGCGCGTTCGTTATTCTTCTATTCCAGTAGTTACTGCGCCTCACGGTTTATGTTTAGGCGGCGGATGTGAGATGAATTTACACGCTGATAGTATTTGTGCTGCAGCAGAAACTTATGTAGGTTTAGTGGAATTAGGTATTGGTGTGATTCCAGGCGGTGGTGGTACTAAAGAATTTGTATTACGCGCTTCAGATGAAATGCACGCAGACGAACCAGAAACTATTACACTCAATAAAAGATTTATGAATATTGCTACTGCTAAAGTAGCCACTTCAGCCAATGAAGCTTTAGAAATGGGAATACTCAGAAAAGGACAAGATTTTATTGTGTTGAATCAATCACGCCGCATTGCCAAAGCTAAAGAACAAGTACTTCAATTACACAAAGCAGGTTATACCCAACCTCAACAAAGAAAAGATATCAAAGTGCTTGGAAAAGCAGGCCTAGGGGCACTTTATGCAGGTATCAATGGAATGTGGAGAGCAGGTTATGCCAGTGATCACGATGTATTGGTAGCTAAAAAATTAGCTTATGTTATGTGCGGAGGAGATTTAAGTGAAGCTTGCTTAGTGAATGAACAATACCTACTAGATTTAGAAAGAGAAGCATTCTTAAGCTTATGTGGACAGAAAAAAACATTAGAGAGAATACAATCTGTAATTACTTCTGGAAGACCTATAAGAAATTAAATAAAATTATTTGATTAAATTTTTAATAGCTTCCTCTATCAAAGGATAATCAAACACAAAGCCAGTGGATTGTATTTTTTGTGCACTTACACGAGTACTTTTTAAAACCTCAATACTCATTTCCCCTAAAATTATTTTAAGTATAAAAGAAGGTACCCAAGAAGGAAAATAAAAAGGATAAGTATTCTTAGCAATAGTAAGTACCAATTTTTTATTAGTAACAGGATTCGGTGCCACTGCATTGTACACGCCTTTAGCATTTGAATTTTCAATGGCAAATTGAAACATTTTGCATAAATCTTGATAATGAATCCAACTTATAATTTGTTTGCCGTTTCCTAAAATAGGGGCTAATGCAAATTTTGCTGGCTTTAAAAATTCAGCAAGTGCCCCACCATTTTTATTTAATACAATACCAATTCTAAACACTACTAAACGAATACCCATTTTTTCAATAGCAGCTGTACTTTCTTCCCATAATTTACAAGTGTTTCCTAAATAAGAATCATCTGCAGCGTCAGTTTCTTGAAAACCTTGCTCTACACTTTGCGGCGTATCTGCACCATACCAACCAATAGCAGAAGCCGATATAAAAGAGGTTACTTGATGTTTATTTTCACTTAAGACTTTCACTAAAAATTGACCCGATTGCACTCTACTATCTACAATGGCTTGCTTTCTTTTATCGGTCCATCTTTTGTCTGCCACCCCCTCTCCTGCTAAGTGCACTATACAATTGGCTTTTGCTACAGCCACTACATCTATTTCTTGTTTTGCTACATCCCATTTGGCATAAGTTAAATGAGGTCTACTAGATCTCTTTGGATTTCTAGTGAGTATAATAACCTCATAGCCCTTGGCAATTAATTGCTTTGCTAAAGCTTGTCCAATCATTCCTGTACCCCCTGTGATAAGTACTGTTTGCATAGAATAAAAGTACAACAAAAAACCCCACCTTTTGAAGGGTGGGGCTACAACTAAAATCAACTGTACACAAAAAACAAGTTTAATCTGGTTTTTTACCGTCTAAAAAAGTATTAATGGTAGAAATTTGAGTTTGATTATTATCATCTTTTTCTACTGTATACTTACTATAGTAGTTTTCAACAGACGCCATCGTATTACCAAATAAATCTAAATTTCTTCTTACATAAGCAGGCACTGCATCAAATTCATTATTGGGATCAGAACTGCTATTGATATTAAAAGATAAATTTCTCAATTTCTGAATGCGCTCTGCCACTTTTTTTCTTTGTTCTTCTGTATCATCTATAGGCATATCTAAAGAAGATGGATGCGGCTTTGATTGTTGATTTGAATAAATAGAAGATTCCTCTTTCATCACCAATTGCATAGTAGGCTCTTCTACCATTACGGGCACTGGTTCAAAAATGGTAGTGCTGGTTTCTTGTGGTGTTTCAATGATAATTTCTTCTTGCATTTCAACACTTAATTCTTCTTGAATTTCATTGACTACTTCTTCCTGCATTACCTCTTCTTCTAATATACTTATTGGCTCTACTGATGCCACCAAAGGCTCCTCAGTATGCTCTGCGTAAATATTGGTAGGCTTCGTTAAGATAAAGGAATTTACCTCTGTAGCTAATTCATTCTCATCACTTGCCATTGAAATTTCTTCTACTTCACTGATTACTGTTTCCTCTTGTGTAAACTCTTCTTCTAAGGCATAGTTTTCTTCAGACAAATTATTGTCTTCATAGGTTTCATCTTCTTCATATACTTCCTCTTGTTCATACACATCATTAATTTCAAAAACAATAGGTTGACTTACTATTTCTTCCATCACTTCACTTGCAGCAATACTAATTTGTGCATCTATTTCTGCTTCAAACTCTTTTTCTGAAATTTCGTCAACTTCATCCATTGGCTCCACTAATGTATCTACTTCTTCCTCTTTTTCAGTTAATGTAAAATAACTATCTCCACTTGGAGAAGAAACTAAAATAGGTGTTTCTAAAATGGGTTCTTCTTGGATAGGCTCTTCTGTTGTAGTATTAACTTGCGTTTCAGTGGGTGCCGTCATTAATTGGCTAATCACATTTTCATTTTCTTGAGCTACTAATGTCATCACAATTTTTTCTTCAACAGGAGCCTCCGCTTTTTTTGGGGCAGGTTTTTGAAAAGGATCTTTATGCTCAAAACCAGTAGCAATAAGCGTTATACCAATTTTTGAACCAAGACTTGCATCATAACCCATACCCATAATAACATCTGAATTTTCACCAGTTCTTTCTCTTAAAAAATTATTAATGGTCTCTAATTCATCCATAGAACATTCGTGCTCACCTTCTGCACTATTGATATTTAATAAAATCCATTTAGCCCCTTTAATGTCGTTGTCATTTAATAGTGGCGAATTCAACGCTTCTTCAATGGCTCTTTGTGCTCTATTCTCACCTTCTACTTCTGCTTTACCTAAAATTGCAACACCTCCATTTTTCATTACTGTACATACATCTGCAAAATCTACAATAATATGACCACGACTATTAATAACATCTGTAATACATTTGGCAGCAGTAGCTAATACATTATCCGCTTTAGTGAAAGCCTCTTTCATTTTTAAATTACCATATTGCACACGCAATTTGTCATTAGATATAACTAATAAAGTATCCACTAAGGGTTTTAATTGTCTTATACCTTCTTCTGCTTGCGCAAGTCTGCGAGGACCTTCAAATGAAAAAGGAGTAGTAACAATACCTACAGTTAAAATGCCTAAATCTTTACAAATTTGAGCAATGATGGGTGCTCCTCCAGTTCCAGTACCTCCACCCATACCCACAGTAATAAAAGCCATACGGGTATTTACTTCTAATATTTTTCTTATTTCATCCAAGGACTCTTCTGTAGCTAATTTTCCTACTGAAGGATCAGCACCTGCACCTAAACCTTGGGTTAAATGTGGACCTAATTGAATTTTATTAGGTACCGTACTTTGTTCGATAGCTTTAGAATCGGTGTTGCAGATAATAAAATCAACTCCTTCAATATCCTGATTAAACATAAAGTTGACAGCATTGCTTCCGCCGCCGCCTACTCCTAAGACTTTGATGATGGATGATTTTTGCTTGGGTAAGTCAAATTGAATCATTTTTTTGTATTTAGTGGGTTAGTTGTTAGTTTAGTTTTTTTGTTTTTGTTGCTGAGGTAAATATTAGGGTAATAATTTATCATCTTCCTCGCTGAAAATTTCAATTAGGTTGTTTTTAAAACGATCCCAGAATTTACTCTTTCTTTTCTCTATTTGTTCTGGACTCAGTGTAGTAGCCTCGGGCTTAGCTTCTACTCTTTGACTGGTTAATCCATTAGAGGAAACCGTTGGATTCACAGTAAGAGATTTGGGCACTTCAACTTTTTTGAAAGTTTCTGTAAATACTTTATGATTTTGTTCGTAGTCGTTATACCCTTTTAAGATTAAACCAATACAAGTAGAATACATTGGTTTTTTTAACTCTTCAATATGATTCGGTGCTAAATGTTCATTAGGCAAACCTATTCTAGCATTTAAACCTGTAATATATTCTGTTAATTGAATTAAATGTTTCAATTGAGCGCCACCCCCTGTTAATATCACACCCCCATTTAACATTCTACTATCCATACCCACTTGCTTTAAATGATAAGTGACAAAATCAAGAATTTCACTCATTCTTGCTTGAATAATGCCAGCTAAACTTTTTACACTAATTTCTTTGGCAGGCATTCCTTTCAAACCTGGAATAGTAACATAAGCATTTGCTTTTGCTTCATCTGCAAGGGCGCTACCAAACTGTACTTTCATAGCTTCCGCTTGACTTTTTAAAACCCCTAATCCCATTCTAATATCATTGGTAATATTCTCCCCGCCAAAAGGAATTACTGCTGTATGTTTTAATACACCTTCATAAAATACAGCAAGATCGCTCGTACCACCTCCTATATCTAATATAGCTACACCTGCTTCCATATCTATATCACTCATAACAGCACTAGCAGAAGCTAAAGGTTGCAATACCAAATCTTTAGTAATTAAACCACTTCTTTCAACAGAGCGATTGATATTTCTAATGGCATTTCTATCTCCTGTTAAGATTAAAAAATTAGCTCCCACTTTCACCCCATTCACCCCTACGGGATCTTTGATGTTTTGATTATTATCTACGTGAAACTCTTGAGCAATTACATCAATAATTTGATCTCCTGCAGGAATAAAAGTTTTTCTTTGATTGTTGATTAACTGTTCAATCTCCCAAAGTTGAATTTCATTTTCTGCATCTTGACGCACTTGATCTCCTCTTGTTTGTAAACTTTTGATATGATGTCCTGCAATACCCACATATACTTCATTCACTTCTAAATCGGGATTGCTTAATTGACAATTTTGCAAAGCTTGTTGGATGGCTTTGATGGTTTGGTCAATATTCAAAACTTGACCGTGTTGTACTCCATTGCTATTGGCGCGTCCAAATCCTAAGATTTCTAACTTACCAAATTCATTTTTTCTTCCGGCAATAGCTGCGATTTTTGTAGTTCCAATATCAAGACCTACGATAATGGGTGATTCGTGCTGACTCATTTTGTTGTTTTTTAGTTGTTGTGGGAAGCAGGCTTTTGGGGCATTACTGCCTTGGCAGACTGCTTCACTTTAATTAACGATTTTGATTTTAATTTATTGTCTGTTTTTGAACTAGTTTTTGTAAGTATTTTCGACCCCTTCTTAGGGCTGGGTGCGGCGGGGACTGTGGCAACTTTGACGGGGTCTAATTTTGGTTTTGAAACCGTATCTGGCTGAATAGCTTTAACCACTTCAGCATCTTTTAAAGGTAGATCGGTTGCTACAAACTGTATAGGTTGCATCCCTTTTTTAAGCGCTACAATTTGATGATCAAAACGACAATCAATGACCTGATAGGCATTCAATCCACTTTGTACCCAAACTTTTTTATAGAAGGTGTAAAGTCTATTTAATTTATCTTCAATATTATCAATAGAGCCTATAAGCACCAAATGATCTCCCACAGTTGGAACCAACTCAAAATCACCATTAGAGGCAATATTTATTTGAGCGGTTTGAGCCATAAAAAATGAGTCGCTTTGTACAACACTGGTAAAATGTAAAACATCATTTAATAATAAACTATCAGGCTTAGATAATTTTTCTTGATCAGATGGAAAATTTGTAAATACTGGCAAACGCAGTACAGTAAGCTGTTTTAAGGGTAGTTTCAAACCTTCATTGTCAATATAAAATGAATTTCCAGTGGTCGTAAAAATACGTGCAATTGGGTTTCGTTGTTCTATTTTAACATTTATATTTTGTTGGTTATCGATAAATATTTCTGCATTTTTTACCCAACGAATATTTTGTAAATTCTTTTCAACTGCGCTCAAATTTATTTGACTGATAGGCAAGCCTTCTTTTACTCCTTGCTCTTTTATAATTTGCAAAATTTCTTTTTCATCCATAAAAAGCGCCGTGGTATTTTCGCCCACTAGTTCTATCTGAATAGAACTGCACTTTTTTTCTTCTTTCGCCTTCCAAGCCACTACTAGAAGAAAAATGAGTGCCACCCCCGCTATACTCCAAAGCACCCTAATTACTATGGTTTGCCACTGCTTCATTTATGATGGATTAAGAATTTCTTGAACTTTTAAAATACAAACATCTATATCCCCTGCACCCGCCATTACAATGAGCTTGTCTTTAGTAGAAGCCGCCCACGCATATAACTCTTCTTTGGACATTAATTTTTTATGGTTCAATTTCATTTTACTTAATAACATTTCGCTACTTACCCCTTCTATGGGTAGCTCTCTAGCGGGATAAATAGGTAATAAAATAACCTCATCTGCTTTATCTAAGGTTTCCACAAAACCTTCGCATTGGTCCTTGGTTCTACTGTATAAATGTGGCTGAAATACCAAGACCATTTTTTCATTGGGATACAAACTTCTTACGCCGCTAATTAATGCATTTAATTCCTCTGGATGATGAGCATAATCATCTATTAAAACTTTATTAGATGTTTTTATTTTAAATTCAAATCTTCTTTTAACACCTTTAAAACAAGCTACTGCTTCTTTAATTTTTGCTTCATCAATTTTTAAAGTTAAGGCAATAGCTATAGCTGCACTCACATTTTCAACATTATGTAAGCCACCCATGGGGAGCATAATATCTTTACAAACTCCTAAAGGGTGCACCAGATCAAATTGATAAGATCCATCCACCACCTTTATATGTTGAGGATGAAAAGAAGCTTTATCATTACTATAATCATAAGTAAGAATAGTTTTATTACTTTCAAGAGTATTAAATACAGTATTCCATTTTCGAATAAGCCATCCTCCAGTTTTTATTTTATCTGAGAACTCTCCAAATGCTTTGACTACTTCTTCCGCAGTACCATAGATATCCAAATGATCAGGATCTACTGCTGTAATAACCGCAATATTGGGTGCTAATTTTAAAAAACTACGATCATATTCATCGGCTTCCACTACCACAACATTTTTTTCGTGACTCCAAAAATTGGTACCATAATTAGAAGCAATACCTCCTAAAAAAGCATTACATCCATAACCCGTATGTCTTAAAATATGAGCCGTCATAGAGGTAGTGGTGGTTTTACCGTGCGTACCTGCAATAGCAATAGTGAATGCATTTTCAGTAATCCATTGAAGCACATCACTTCTTTTAACCACTAAATAGCCATTCTCTTTAAAATAATTTAATTCACCGTGATTGCTAGGTATGGCAGGTGTATACACAATAACACTTGCCTGTTTATCAATTTTTGTGAGGTCGTCTTCAAAATGAATTTGTATGCCTTCTTTTATTAAAGCATCGGTTAATAAGGTAGGCGTCTTATCATAGCCACTAACCACCACTCCTTGCTTATTAAAATACCTTGCTAAAGCACTCATACCAATGCCCCCAATGCCAATAAAATAAATATTTTTACAATTTTGTAAGGGATTCATTATAGCTATTTTTCATTTATTTGTTTCAAAATTTCTTGGGCAATGATTTCATCTGCATTATGCCAAGCAAAAGCTTTCATATTATTTTTGATGTCTTGCATTTGCAAATCATTTTCTAATAACTTTATAACTGTGGGTACTAAATCAATTGTCACTTCTTTATCTTTCACTATCAAAGCTGCCTTTTGGTTGACCAATGCCATTGCGTTATAGGTTTGATGATCTTCTGCAGCAAAAGGATAAGGCACAAATACAGCTGGCTTACCTGTCAAACAAATTTCAGCTACTGCCATAGCACCCGACCTACTAATTACTATATCCGCTGCAGCATAAGCAGCACTCATATTATCAATAAAAGAATGCACAAATACATTGTCAAAGCCCTGACAAGCATTTGCATAAGTATCTGCATTGGGCTTCCCTGTTTGCCAAATTAATTGAATATTTTTTTCAAAAAATAAAACTAAATGAGAAGCTATGGCTTGATTGATAGAACTAGCGCCAAGGCTACCCCCTATAATTAATATAGTTTTTTTAGAGGCTTGTAAATTAAAAAATTGTAAAGCAGTTGCTTGATTATAACTATGTTCAATGATATTTTTTCTAATAGGATTTCCTGTCACTAAAATTTTAGCGGCAGGGAAAAAAGATTCCATACCCTTAGTGCCTGTGAAAATTTTAACTGCATTTTTAGCTAACCACGCATTGGCTTTGCCTGCAAAGGCATTAGACTCGTGCAAAAAAGTAGCAATATTTTTAGCCTGAGCATATTTTAAGACTGGAAAACTTGAATACCCTCCCACACCCAATACAGCATTGGGTTGAAAAGATTTAAAGATGGCACTTACTTGAAAAAAACTTTTCATTAATTTCCAAGGAAGGGAGATATTCTTTAATAAATGTGTACGGTTATACCCTGCAATAGTAATGCCTTTAATATCAAAACCTGCTTGTGGTACTTTTTCCATTTCCATTTTACCCAAGGCACCCACAAATAATATGGCAGAATGAGGAGCTATTTTTTTGATAGCCTGCGCCACCGCAATAGCAGGAAATATATGACCTCCCGTTCCACCACCAGCAATGATGATGCGCAATAAATTATGATTTTGTTTCAATGACATTTTTCTCTGTGTCTATATTTTCATTTTCTGCGGGTAATTCAATTTCTGTTTCTTCCGGTGCCTTACCTTCCATTTGTTCAACATTTCTTGCAACACTTAATATAAGACCGATGGAACAACAAGTAAAAATGAAAGAACTTCCTCCCATACTTACTAAAGGCAAAGTCACTCCCGTCACGGGAACTATATTTACATTCACTGCCATATTTGCAATAGCTTGTATGATTAATGTAAAACTTAAACCTAAAGCTAAAAAAGCACCAAAGGCATAAGGGCATCTTCTAAAAATTCTTATGCACCTAAATAAAAAAACGATATATATAAAAATTATAAAAGCCCCGCCCAATAAACCATACTCTTCAATAATCACAGCATAAATAAAATCGTTATAGGCTTGAGGTAAAAAATTTCTTTGTCTGCTATTACCAGGGCCTAGTCCCATAAAAAGGCCCCCATTGGCAATTGCAATTTTGGCTTGTTGTACCTGATAGGGCACTTCATTATCCTTCGCATACATAAAGTCTTGCACCCTACTTACCCAAGTACCAAAACGACCAAAACCTTTCATTTTTTCAGCTACCACGGGACCCCCTTCTTCAGGCTTATTAGAATGTGTAGCCATAGCCACACTTACTATAATGACTATAGGTATCATAGCCACTAAAATGGTTAATAAAATATGTTTAATACTTATTCTTCCTATGAACATTAATAAAAGCGAAGTAGCTCCAGTTAATAAAGCATTTGAAAGATTAGCGGGCATAATGAGCGCACAAATAATAACTACAGGAAGAATCACTGGTAAAAATCCGTTTTTAAAATCTTTAATAACTTCTTGTTTCTTACTTAACATCTTTGACAAATACATAAATAAAGCCAACTTGGCTAAATCACTTGTCTGAATAGTTAAATTTATAATGGGTAATTTAATCCATCTACTGCCCTCATTAATTTTAGCTCCAAAAAATAAAGTATATATCAACAAAGGAATAGACAACAAGAATAAGATAGTTGCAATTTTTGAAAAGACAGTATAATTGACACGGTGCAAACCAAATATGACGAGCAATCCTACTAAAGTAAATACTACTTGTTTAAATAAATACACACTTGTATTTCCACGATACAATTTATAAGCCAAAGAGCCAGTAGCACTATATACTACCAATATAGAAATTAGAGATAATACTATAACTAACCCCCAGATATATTTATCTCCTCTAGTTCTTTGATCTAAATGTTCTTTCATCCCGCCAATGCTGGGCATTTGTGAAAATAACTTGTCTGTAGTTTCGTTAAACATAAATTATAATTCTTTTACAGACTCTTTAAATTGACGACCTCTATCTTCATAATTTTTAAATAAATCGAAACTAGCGCAAGCAGGACTCATTAAAACTAAATCTCCTTTCTCTGCCAATTTAAAAGAAGTATTTACTGCTTTTTTAGCGCTATCTACTTCTACTATAGTTTTCACTTTATCTTTAAAAAATTCAATAATTTTTTTATTATCGATACCCATACAAACGATGGCTTTCACTTTTTCTTTCACCAAGTCAGCAATTAATTCATAATCGTTTCCTTTATCGATACCGCCTAAAATTAAAACCGTACTTTTTTGCATACTCTCTAATGCATACCAAGTACTGTTTACATTAGTGGCCTTGCTATCATTAATGAAATCAACGCCTCTGACAGTAGCTACAAATTCCATTCTATGTTCTAGACTATGGAAATTACTTACTGCTTCGCGAATTTTTTCTTTTCTGATACCTAAGGTGGTAGCTGCAATGCTTGCAGCCATTGTGTTATAGGCATTATGTTTTCCTTTTAAAGCAAAATCATAAATGCTCATAGTAACACGCTCTTCTTGGATTTTTAACATCATTTGATCGTTTTTGATGTAGCCTCCTTTTTTTACTTCTTGTTTCATAGAAAATGGTAGTGGGTTAGTATTAAGGGTGAGTAGTTCTAAATGTTTAACTATAGTTTCATCATCTATACAATAGATGAAATAATCTTCTGCAGTTTGATTTTCAATAATTCTAAATTTGCTTTTGATATAATTTTCAAACTGATGATTGTATCTGTCTAAATGATCTTCTGTAATATTTAATAAAATAGCAATCTCAGGCTTGAAATATTGAATATCATCTAATTGGAAAGAGCTCACTTCAATGATATATAAAGCTTTGGGTGCTTGTGCAATTTGTCTTGCAAAAGAATATCCAATATTTCCCACCATAGCTACATTATCATCCACCATTTTACAGATATGATATAATAAAGCAGTGGTAGTACTTTTACCGTTGCTTCCAGTAATGGCAGCAATTTTGCTATTTCCTTTATATCGATAGCCAAATTCAATTTCACTCACCACTGGTATCCCTTTAGCTCTAATGGCTTTTACCATTTCACTTTTTTCAGGTATGCCTGGACTTTTCATTACTTCATCTGCCGCTAAAATTCTATCCACATTATGCGACCCCGCTTCGTATTCAATAGCATTGTCTTCTAACTCCTTTTGAAAATTTGCCTTGATAGCCCCAGCATCAGACACAAATACCTCATAGCCTTTTTGCTTTGCTAATAAAGCAGTACCTATACCACTTTCACCTGCACCTAATATGACTAATTTTTTTGCCAATGTCTTATCTTGTTTTCAAGGTTACAATAGAGGCCACTACTAATAAGATGGTAATAATCCAAAAACGAACTGCAATCTTACTTTCGTGAAACCCTTTCTTTTGATAATGATGATGTAATGGACTCATTAAAAACACTCTTCTTCCTTCTCCCAATTTTTTCTTGGTATATTTAAAATAACTCACTTGAATAATGACCGATAAATTTTCAATTAAAAACACACCACAGAAAATTGGAATTAATAATTCTTTTCTTACAATAATGGCAAGTGAAGCAATGATACCGCCTAAGGCTAAACTTCCAGTATCACCCATAAATACCTGCGCGGGATAAGCATTGTACCATAAAAAACCAATGCAGGCTCCTACAAAAGCACCTACAAAAATGGACAACTCTCCTAAATTAGGGATATACATTACATTTAGATAATCGGCAAAAACATAGTTACCACTTACATACACAAATACACCTAATGCCGCTCCAATAATAGCAGATACACCCGCGGCTAATCCATCCAAACCATCGGTTAAATTAGCCCCATTAGAAACTGCAGTAATAATAAAGGTGACAATAAGAATATAAACCACCCAAGTATATTTTTCAGCACCGGGCCCTATCCAACTTATAATTTTACTATAATTAAATTCGTGATTTTTTACAAATGGAATAGTGGTAATAGGTGTTTTCACTTTAACAAAACGCCTTTCCACTCCATTAATTTTTCTAGTAATAATATCGGCGCCTTTAGCTACTTTCTCTCCTTTTTGTAAACTTTCTGTAATAGTAGGTGCAATGATTTCTCTTTCCACTGTTACCGCATTACTAAAATAAAGAGTCACGCCAATAATGATACCTAATCCTAATTGACCAATAATTTTGGAGATACCTGCTAATCCATCACTATTTTGTTTTTGATAGACACCCCCTTGAGATTGGGCTTGTTTTCTCGCTCTTATTTTAAAATAATCATCTAAAAAACCAATGAGGCCTAACCAAACGGTACATAAAATCATTAATCGTATATATACTTTATCAAGATTGGCAAATAATAATGTAGGAATTAAAATGCTCAATAATATAATAACACCTCCCATAGTGGGAGTTCCCTTTTTTTGTTGCTCTCCCGCCAATCCTAAATCTCTTACTGTTTCACCAATTTGTTTTTTTGCTAAAAAATTAATTATCTTTTTACCATATACGGTAGCTATAAATAAAGACATCAATATAGCCATAGCAATTCTAAAGGTTAAAAATTGAAAGGCGCCCAATCCAGGGATATTGAATGATTTATCTAACCAAGAAAATAATTGATATAGCATACTTATTATTTTTCTAATTCTTTAAATAGGTTTTTTAAAACTTGTTTGTCATCAAATGCATATTTTACTCCTTTGATTTCTTGATACTTTTCGTGCCCTTTACCTGCTATTAAAATAATATCTCCAGCTTTTGCAAAGCTTACTGCTGCTTTGATAGCTTCTTGTCTGGAAGTAATTCCTATGTATTTTCTTTTTGCGGCACTAGACAAACCCTCTTCCATATCTTTAATAATTTCATTAGGATCTTCTGACCTAGGATTGTCGCTCGTAAAAAACACTTTGTTACTTAAATCACAAGCTACTTGAGCCATAATAGGTCTTTTGGTTTTATCTCTATCTCCTCCACAACCCACTACTGTAATGATAGTTTCATTGCCTTTTTTTAATTTTGCAATAGTGGTTAAAACATTTTCGAGCGCGTCGGGGGTATGGGCATAATCTACGATACCTATGATATGAGAATCGCTCGTGATATAATCAAATCTTCCCTCTGCACCCGTGAGGGCACTCAATACCGTCAATACCTCAGTTGATTTTTCACCTAATTGTATAGCGGTTCCGTACACGGCTAATAAATTATATGCATTGAAAGTGCCCATAAGTCGAAAGTGCACTTCAACATCATTGACTAACATCACCAAACCCGTTAATTGATTTTCTAAAATTTTACCTTTATAAGAAGCAGGTGCGTGTAATGCATATGTTAAGGCGGTGGCCTTTGTATGCAATAACATAGTGGCCCCATTTTTATCATCTATATTACTTAAAGCAAATGCAGTAGCAGGTAATTTATCAAAGAATGTTTTTTTAGCTTCCACATAAGCTTCAAAAGTTTTATGATAGTCTAAATGATCCAAAGTAATATTCGTAAATACAGCTCCTACAAATTGCAAACCAGTAATTCGATGTTGATGAACTGCGTGACTACTTACTTCCATAAATACATAAGTACAGCCCGCTTTCAACATTTTGTCTAATAAAGCATTTAATGCTATGGCATCGGGTGTTGTATGTGTAGAAGCAATGACTTCAGTGCCTATTTGATTTTGAACGGTACTAATTAAACCACAAGTGTATCCTAAGGAAGAAAATAATTTAAACAATAAAGTAGCCACTGTAGTTTTACCATTAGTGCCTGTAACACCTACTAGTTTTAAATGCGTAGAGGGTTCATCATAAAATTGATGCGCCATTATAGCTACTGCTTCCTGCGCCTTCTCTACTATTATATAAGTAATACCTTCTTGCAATAGGGCAGGTTTATTTTCACAAACAATAACTGTAGCCCCTTTTTCTATAGCAGTAGCAATAAAAGAATGTCCATCCGCCTGCAATCCTTGAATGGCAACAAAAACAGAACCTTTTGTAATTTTTCTAGAATCTATTTGTATGTCGGTAATTTCTTGTTGAGTAGTGCCAATGACCTCTTTTAAAGAAACACCAAATAATATAGATTGTAATGATTTCATTAATTTAATTCAATTTGAATTTGTTGTCCTTTAATGATAATTTCTCCTTGAGCAATACTTTGTTTAACCACTTTTCCTTTACCCACACATTTCACTAGCAAACCTTTTTTCTCGCAAAGCCATAATGCATCTTGTAGTTTCATACCTGCCATATTTGGCATAGTACTATCTGAAATACTTTGTGTCATTGCTTTGACAGCTTTTCCTTTACCCTGAAGTTGAATCCAAGGTTGTGAAGGGGTGCTTGAATCTTGATAAGAAATGGATAATTGTTGTGCTATAGTTTGTAAAGAAATTTTTGAAATTGAATAATTAAATAAGGAACTATCTTTTGTTCCAAAGACAGGAGTGATATCTAATTTATTTTGAATATAGGTAGAGTATAATCTGTCTGCTATCTCTTTAAAGACGGGACCTGCCACCGAAGCACCAAAATGATTAACAGCGTTTGGATGATTTATGATGATAACAGCAATAGTATATTGTGGATTTTCTGCTGGGAAATAACCTACAAAAGAAGATTGGAAAATATTATCGGCGTATCCTTTATTTCCATCTGCTACCAAAGCAGTTCCTGTTTTGCCAGCTACTTTATATAAGCTACCTGTAAATAATTTTTTTGCAGTACCATTGGTACACACACCCTCTAAAGCAGTGTGTAAGTCTTTGAGCGTAGAGGCAGAACAAACCATTCCTTCATAGGCTTTAGGACTCATAGTTTTAATAACCTTGCCTTCTTCTTTAATTGCATTCACTAAATAGGGTTTCATCATCACACCTCCATTCGCTATACTATTATACATAGTTAAAGTTTGAATAGGGGCAATAGCAATATTGTATCCAAAAGCCATCCAAGGCAAAGTAGTAGGCCCCCATCTTTTACTAGTGGGTTTTATAAGTAAAGGATATCCCTCTCCCATTAAATCAATACCCGAAATGGTATCAATTCTTAATTTGGATAAATGTTTAAAATAAGCTTGAGGATTTTCATTAAAATAAGTCACTGCTAATTTAGCCATACCTACATTAGAACTTTCTTCAAAAGCTTCTAAAACAGTGGCTTCGTGTTTACCGTGATTTTCAGCATCTCTCACCACACGACCCGCATAATTCCAAGTGCCCCCCTCTAAGTTTACTTTTGAATCTAAGGTTACTTTTTTATCTTCTAAGGCCGACAATAAGGTTACTAATTTAAAAGTGGAGCCTGGCTCTGTCACTCTAGTAGCATAATTTAAATCTTCAGTATAAACTCCCTCACCTATTTTTCCCAAGTTGGCAATGGCTTTTATTTTTCCTGTTTTTACTTCCATCACCATAGCCACACCAGTGCGAGCATCATTTTGAATCATCATTTTTTTGAGTGCATTCTCTGTCACTTCTTGAATAAAAACATCTATGGTACTTACAATGTCTTTGCCTGTCTCTGGTGCAATTTGAAATTCACCTTCTTGCACTGGCACTGTTACTCCTCCTGCAATCACCCTTACCAATTGACGACCATTGCGTCCATTGAGCACTGTGTCATAAGATTTTTCTAAGCCCACTTTATTTTCATCTCTTGCAAGACCAATAGTTCTATACCCAATATTTTCATAAGGATTTAATCGAATATTTTTTTCTTCCGCTATCAAACCACTTTTGTATCTGCCTAATTTAAATAAAGGAAATTTTATTAATTGTAAATATTCTCTATAAGAGATTTTCTTTCTAAGTTCATAGTTGCCTTCGCTTGCTTCATAAGCTTTGGTTAATTCATCTTTATATTGACTGGCCGATTTGTCTTTGAATAAATCTGACAAGCTTAAGCACAATGAATCAATATGAGTTCTAAATAAAACACCGCCTTTTTCGTGTAATGGACTTACTCTAAAATCAATATAAATATCAAATTGTGGAATATTAGTACTCAACATTTGTCCATCTTCACTATAAATAGTGCCTCTTGCTGCTGGAATTTCAATAATTCTTTGATGCAAACTATCGCTCAAACTTCTCCAATATTTTCCTTGTACTTGTTGAATGTAAAAGGCTTTCGATAAAATAAGTATGCACGCTAATACAATAAGTATAAAACTTAAATAGACCCTCCATAATATGTCGCGTTTAACATCCATATTTATTATTTTAAGGGGGTTTTAATTTTATTTTCAATTTGTATTCTAATTGGCATTTCTTTTGCCACTACTAATCCATAAGGAGCCATAGCATTCTCCACTTCAGTGGCTCTACTTCTGCGCATTAATTCTGATTTTATGGTTTTGTATTCAAACTGAAGCTCTTTTAATTCTTGTTGAGTTGAGTTGATGCGACGAATGGTTTTATCGGTAAGATGCCCATTGGCTATGTAAAGGATAGCGATGAATGCTAAGAACAAGAAAAAACTAATGTTCATAACAATCCATTGATAATTTAGAATACTTTTAATAGTATTCTTTGGGGCTGGGTTACTGGACATACACTTTTATATTCTTTCGGCAGCACGCATTTTGGCGCTTCTGCTTCTATTGTTTTCTTTCATTTCTTTTTCAGAAGCTACTACAGGTTTTTTTGTAATAATCTTCCAAAAAATTTCCTTTTCTACTGATAAAAAAGGATGGGCGTCTTTAGTTTCTTTTTCAGAAACTCGAAAAGCATTTTTTACTAAACGATCTTCGATAGAATGAAAAGTAATTATTACTGCGCGTCCCTTGGGTTTAATGACCCCAGGGAGTTGCTTTAAAAATTCTTTCAAAGCTTCCATTTCCTCATTCACTTCTATTCGTATAGCTTGAAAAACTTGTGCCCAATATTTATTAGGATTTCCTTTGACTACAGGTGCGATGAAAGTTTTAAAGTCTTGCACCGAATGTATTTTAACAAATTTGCGTTGTGTAACGATGTGTTTCGCTAAAGTTTTAGCATTGGTTACTTCACCATATTGTTCAAACATTTGATGCAAAGCGGCTTCATCGTAAGATGCAATGATTTGAGCGGCTGTGGTGTTTTGTCGTTGATCCATTCGCATATCTAAAGGACCATCATACCTAATTGAAAAACCTCTTGTCCCCTCATCGAACTGATGACTACTTACCCCTAAGTCGGCCAACACTCCATCCACTTGATCAATTTTATGTAAACGCAAAAAGCGTTGTAGATACCTAAAATTTTCTGGTATGAACAGAAGCCGATGATCTTTAGGAATATTTTGTTGCGCATCTAAGTCCTGATCAAAAGCAATAAGTCTTCCTTCAGGGCCCAATTGTGACAAGATACCTTTGCTATGACCACCGCCACCAAAAGTGGCATCTACATATATACCATTAGGTTTAATATTTAGGTGGGATAAGCATTCTTGAAATAAGACTGGAATATGATAAGAGGAAGCAAAAGCTTTAGATGCGTTAGAATCAAATTTTTGATTTTGCATCTTCTTTACTTAATCTTGATTTTTAATTCCTGCCATTACCTCTTGCGCCAAATTACTAAATGCATCTGCAGAGAAATCCTCAAAGAGCTGTTTATACTTACTTGCATCCCAAATTTCAAAACGATCTAATGCGGCCGCTAATACAATTTCTTTTCCTGGAAGTGCAAACTCTCTTAAAGTAGGTGGCAACAAAATTCTTCCTGCTGCATCTAATTCTACTTCGGTAGCACCTCCCAAAAATTGTCTTCTAAACTGACGCACTTTTGGATCAAAGTCGTTCAACTGGCTAATTCGATCTAATATGCTTTGCCAGCTTTTTAACGGATAAAGTGTAAGACACTTTTCAAAACCCCTACTTACAATAAAGCGATGATCCCCTTCTACCAGTTGTTTTTTAAGACCACCAGGTAAATGGAAGCGCCCTTTTGCGTCGATAGTTGATTGATATTCTCCGTGAAAGCCTGTCATTGTTGATAATTAGAGTTAATTTTTACCACTTGTTAACACAAATTAACACATTTTACCACTTTTATTGGCTAAAATGGTGGTTCTAGTTTTCCACAAGAATTAAACCAAGCTGAAAATCAATGCAGTAAAGAAATACAAAGGAATTTTACACTTTTTATAATGTTTCGAATGTGAGCATCTGTGGAAAAGCCTATTTTTTATGTGAAAAAGTGGTGAATTCTGATGAAAATCAAGGCAATATGTACCTTTGAAATATGAAGCCTCCTATTAGCCTTCCCATAGATGATTTTGACTATGAATTACCCAATGAAAGTATTGCCTATACGCCTGCACCGCATCGATCAGATAGCAAACTATTAGTATGGGATAAACAAATCATTGCAGAAAGTACCTATCATAATATTGCCCAATTTATCTCAGAAAAATCGGCAATATTTTTTAACAACAGTAAAGTCATTGCAGCAAGAATACATTTTCAAAAAGCTAACAATTCTAACATTGAAATTTTTTGTCTAGAAGCGAGTGCTTCGTTTCAACCAATGTCAAAGGCAATGCAGGCCACCCAAAAAGTTGAGTGGATTTGTTTAGTAGGAGGTGCTAAAAAATGGAAAGAAGATATTTTAGAAAAAAAATTAGAACTTCCACACAAATCAATAAATATAATTGCTAAGAAAATAAAATTGTTAGAAGGAAAATTTTTAATAGAGTTTTCTTGGAATGACGCTTCTATTAGTTTCTCTGAAATCATTCAACATATTGGAACTATTCCTTTACCCCCCTATATTCAAAGAGACACCACACCTGAGGATACCATAAGATACCAAACCACTTACGCTAAAGAAGAAGGCTCTGTAGCAGCGCCTACTGCAGGACTACATTTTAATGAAGCTGTTTTTGACTCTTTGACTAAAAAAAATTGTTCGCTTGAATTTATAAGCTTACACGTGGGAGCAGGCACTTTTATGCCTGTTAAAACCAAACAAATTACAGACCACGAAATGCACGCAGAGGTTTTTGAAATTACCATTGCTACCCTTACTTATATTCTAGAAATTACAAAGCAAAATAAAACAAACCCATCTAAGACCACACCCATCATTGCAGTAGGTACCACCACTTTACGCACCCTTGAGAGTTTGTATTGGTTGGGTGTAAAATTAATAGTAGATCCTAGTATTCAAAAAAATAAAAACATACACTTAACACAATGGGAGGGGTATACAAATGAAGCTAGTATACCAGTAACAGAGGCACTAAATGCATTAATACATTGGATGCATTTACATCAAATATCTACACTTATTACTAGCACACAATTAATGATTATGCCAGGCTATAGCTTTAAAATTGTCAATGGCTTAGTTACTAATTTTCATCAACCCAAATCCACATTGCTTTTAATTATTGCAGCCATTACGGGAGAGCATTGGAAATATATTTATGAGCACGCGCTTAAAAATAATTACCGTTTTTTAAGCTACGGCGATGGATGTTTGTTTAAAATTAATTAGGGAGTATTATTTCAATGGTGGTGCCTACTCCTAGTTCGCTTTGCACGGCTATTTGACCTTTGTGAGAATCTACTACCCATTTTACATAACTCATACCCAGGCCATACCCTTTAACATCGTGCACATTTCCAGAATGGGCTCTATAGAATTTTTCAAAAATATGTTTTTTAGCATTTGCATCCATACCAATGCCCTTATCTTGAATGCTAATTAAAGTTTTTTGATTTAATGTCTTAGTTTGAATTTTTATATCAATTTCATTTTTTGAATATTTAATAGCATTGTCAATTAAATTAGATAAAACGTGTAGTAAGTGCTCTTCGTCTACCTGAATAATGGAAGGATTGGCTTCCAACTGGGTTTGCACTTGAGAAGGTTTGCTGTCTAATTGTAATTTAAAACTATCCACTACACCTTGAATTAAATCGTGTATATCAGCAGCTTGTTTATTTAATTCATTTTCTTTTTTATCCAATTGTGCTGCCTGTAAAATAGTTTCTACGTGCTTATTCATTCTCACATTTTCCTCTTTAATAATAGTACTAAAATAATCTACCGACTTAGGATCGGTATTTACTTTGGAACTTTTTAAAGCATCTACCGCCAGTGAAATAGTAGCCAAAGGGGTTTTAAGTTCGTGCGTCATATTATTGATAAAGTCTCTTTTTATTTCCACTAATTTTCTTTGTGTCATAAGAGAACGAATGGTAATAAAAAATGCCGCTAGCACAACGATGATAAATAGCACCACTCCTATTATCACCCATAATAAAGAACGCAATAAATAGTAACGAATATTGGGCGCTACAATAATAATAGTTTCAAAAGGACCCGTAGGTTCCATTATATCGGAAGGAACAACAGGAATTCTACTTTGTAATGTATTTACCTCGTCTGAAAATACATCTTCAAATTTTTTACTCCTCATTTCTATATTGCCTTTCTTATCTGCAATGGCAAATTCAAAATGCAAAGTAGGTAAACCATATTTTTCTAATGCAAATTCAATTTTTTTATGCATTTCCTGATAACTATAAATATCTGAAATGGTAGTTTCTTCAAAATTGTGCAAATGATAATCATCTTTTAACCCCAAGCCTCTTTGAGGTAAATGAAAAGACAAACCGGTATTCATTTTTTTACTAAGCTCACTAGAGACCGACAAGCCAGCCTGATTCAACTTATCTGATAACTGATTTTTTTGCAAAAACATCAAACCCTGTAACCAAGAAATTTGAATAAATAAAATACCCACAATAGAGAGTGCTATTAATACAAATATGACTGGAAATGTTTTTTTCATAAAATACCCATTCAATAGACGCCCGCTAAGGCTATGTGAATATAAAAAAAATCCCGGCTACCTTAAGCAACCGGGACAATTATTTAAAACATCCATTTTTTTAGATGCCTATTACAAATTATAATACGCCTTCAACTAAAACTGTAGCTTTGTTATTAATAACTTCAACAAAACCGCCTTGAATGGCATAAGTTTCAGGAGCAAGTCCTTTTTGTAAAACCTTTACTTTACCCTCACCTAAGGCACTTACCAAGGGAGCATGTTTATCCAATATTTCGAAAAGACCATCTATACCGGGCAGTTGTACCCCTTGTACTTCTCCACTGTATAGTTTTTTTTCGGGTGTTAAAATTTCCAATAACATTAGCTAGCGTATAGTATTAATAAATTAAGCTTGAGCCATCATTTTCTTACCTTTCTCAATAGCATCTTCTAAAGTACCTACTAAGTTAAATGCTGCTTCAGGATACTCATCTACTTCTCCATCCATAATAGCGTTGAATCCGCGGATAGTATCTTCTATAGAAACGAATACACCTTTTAAACCTGTAAACTGTTCAGCAACGTGGAAAGGTTGAGATAAGAAACGCTGAACACGACGAGCACGAGATACAATTAATTTATCTTCATCACTTAATTCATCCATTCCCAAAATGGCAATGATATCTTGTAACTCTTTATACCTTTGTAAAATCATTTTCACTTTTTGCGCTGTTTCATAATGCGCCTCTCCTACAATAGCAGGAGTTAAAATTCTTGAAGTAGAATCTAAGGGATCCACCGCAGGATAAATACCCAAATCTGCAATCTTACGAGACAATACCGTAGTAGCATCTAAGTGCGCAAAAGTAGTAGCAGGTGCTGGATCTGTTAAGTCATCGGCAGGAACATACACCGCTTGTACAGAAGTGATAGAACCACTCTTGGTAGAAGTAATTCTTTCTTGCATAAGACCCATCTCGGTTGCTAAAGTAGGTTGGTATCCTACCGCAGAAGGCATACGACCTAACAATGCCGATACCTCTGAACCTGCTTGAGTGAAACGGAAGATATTATCTACGAAAAATAAAATGTCTTTTCCTTTACCAGAGCCATCTCCATCACGGAAATATTCAGCAATGGTTAAACCACTTAATGCCACACGAGCACGAGCTCCTGGAGGTTCGTTCATTTGACCAAAAACGAAAGTAGCTTTTGATTCTTTTAATTCTTTCAAATTTACCTTGTTCAAATCCCATCCACCTTCTTCCATATTGTGTTTGAAATTTTCACCATATTTCATAATACCCGCTTCAATCATCTCACGCAATAAATCATTTCCTTCACGAGTTCTTTCTCCTACACCTGCAAACACTGATAAACCACCGTGACCTTTAGCGATATTGTTAATTAATTCTTGAATAAGTACTGTTTTTCCTACTCCCGCACCACCAAACAATCCAATCTTACCACCTTTTGCATAAGGCTCAATAAGGTCAATTACTTTAATACCTGTAAATAATACTTCAGTAGCGGTACTTAATTCTTCAAACTTTGGAGGATTCGCGTGAATGGGACGACCATTGGATTTATCTAATTGTGGTAAACCGTCAATAGCATCTCCCGTAACATTAAATAAACGACCATAGATATCATCACCAATAGGCATTGAAATTGGTTTTCCTGTATCTGTAACTTCCATACCTCTCACTAAACCTTCAGTTCCATCCATAGCAATAGCACGAACACTATCTTCACCTAAGTGTTGTTGTACTTCTAAAATAAGTTTTTCACCACCTGGTCTTACAATAGTAAGTGCATTATAAATTTCTGGAAGAGATTGCTGATTTGGAAAATGAACGTCAACTACCGCACCAATAATTTGTTTGATTTTGCCGATTTTACTCATAATGTATTATTTCGGCTGCAAAGGTAAGGTTTTGATAGTTTATTGCAAAAATTGTACATAGATAATCGCAGCTAAAATTCCCCCCACAATAGGCCCTATCACAGGCACTGCAGCATAGCCCCAATCACTGCTGCCTTTGCCTTTTATGGGAAGTAAAAAGTGCATCATTCTAGGCCCTAAATCCCTGGCCGGATTGATTGCCCAGCCTGTGGGACCTCCCAATCCAAAGCCAATACCACCCACTAATAAAGCAACTGGTAAGGCAGAAAGGGAACCCAAATCTGAAGCGGCAGGTTTTATTAAAAATATACCCAATAAGAAAACCATTGAAGCCAATGTTTCTACTATAAAATTTTGGGGAATATTTCGAATAGCAGGCCCTGTTGAAAATGCAGCTAATTGTGCACTGGCGTCCTTGGTTTCATTGAAGTGATCTTTGTAAACCATCCATACCATTAATGCCCCAAACATAGCTCCCAAAATTTGAGCAAAAATATAAGAAGCTACCAATGCCCACTCAAATTTACCAGCCATTGCTAACGCTATAGTGACTGCAGGATTTAAATGACCACCACTGATACTACTAGTGGCATACACCCCCACAAAAACAGCTATTACCCATCCCAACACAATGGTAACGAGTCCACCGTTATTTCCTTTTGATTGATTTAATAAATTATTTGCAACTACTCCATTTCCAATAGTAATCACAAGTGCGGTGCCTAAAAATTCAGCTATAAAAGGAGTCATAATTTTTTATTTTGTTTGATATGTCAAGTTAACAATAATTAGACGAAATTAAAAATTGAAAAAGAGTTTGTTTACCAATTATTAGTGGCTTTAATAGCTCGTTTCCATCCATCTATATGCAGTTTTCTTTGCTCCTCTTCAATAGAAGGCGTAAAAGTTTGATCAATTTTCCATTGGGATTTTAACTCCTCTATATCTTTCCAAAAACCCACTGCCAACCCTGCTAAATAAGCTGCACCGGAAGCAGTAGTCTCCACCATTGTAGGTCGGGTAACTTTTGTATTCACAATATCGGATTGAAATTGCATTAATAAATTATTATGCGTGGCTCCTCCATCCACTCTTAATTCTGTAATGGGAATGCCTGCATCTGCTTCCATTGCTTTTAATAAATCATAGCTTTGAAAGCCAATACTTTCTAAGGCTGCTCTGGCAATATGCGCAGAAGTTGTTCCTCTAGTAATACCCACGATGGTTCCTCTTGCGTGCTGATTCCAATAAGGTGCTCCCAATCCCGCAAATGCAGGGACTAGATAAACACCATCAGTTTGTTCTACTTGCCTAGCAAGCGCTTCAACTTCAGATGAATTTCTAATTAAATGCAATCCATCTCTAAGCCATTGCACCACGGCGCCACCAATAAAAACACTACCCTCCAATGCATAATATGTGTGACCATTTATTTGAAGCGCAATTGTGGTTAATAAATTATTTTTTGAACTCACAGCTTTTTCACCCGTATGCATTAACATAAAACAGCCAGTGCCATAAGTATTTTTAACCATACCTGGCGCAGTACACATCTGACCAAACAAAGCAGATTGCTGATCGCCTGCAATTCCAGCAATAGGAATGGCTTGATGCGCAAATAACTGTGTCGTATGTCCATAAACTTCACTACTACTTTTCACTTCAGGTAACATAGAAGCAGGAATATTTAATAATTCCAATAATGCTGTATCCCACTGAAGGGTATGAATATTATATAGCATTGTGCGTGAAGCGTTGGTTACATCTGTCACGTGCACTTTACCATTGGTTAATTTCCAAACTAACCAAGCATCAATGGTCCCAAATAAAAGCTCCCCTTTTGCTGCTAAATCTCGTGCGCCCGCCACATTATCTAAAATCCAATTTATTTTAGTGCCAGAAAAATAGGCATCAATAACCAAGCCTGTTTTGTCTTGCACTAGTTTTGAATGGCCTTGTTTTTTTAAAGTATCACAAAAATCGGCAGTTCGTCTATCTTGCCATACGATGGCATTATAAATGGGCTGTCCTGTTTTCTTATTCCATACTACAGTCGTTTCTCTTTGATTGGTGATACCAATAGCAGCTACTTCATTCATTGACAAACCCTTCATACTAATGACTTCAGTGGCAACGCCCATTTGTGTACTCCATATTTCTAAGGGATCGTGCTCGACCCATCCTGGTTTTGGAAAAATTTGTTGAAATTCTTTTTGCGCGGTGGCACGCATTTGACCTTGATGATCAAATAAAATGGCACGACTACTAGTAGTACCCTGATCAAAGGATAAAATATATTTAGACATAGTAAATAATTAATGAATGTAATTTAAAGTTTATCTTCTGTTTTTCAACCAATTTTCTGGATCTAAAAAAACACCTTTTTCATTACTGATCATAAGTAACAAAGCACCCTCTCCATCTAAATTGATACCCGATTTCCCGAGCAAAGTACCTGCCCTCACTTCTTGCCCTACATTTACATTGATACTACTTAAATGAGTATAAGTAGAAAAATATTTTCCGTGTTGAACAAACACTGTCAAGTCCCCATTAATATCTCCTGTATATTTTACAACTCCATTGGCAACACTTTTCACCGAAGTTCCTTTGGGCAAGGCTAACTCAATGCCATCACTTTTTCTATTCAATTTAGTACCAGGAATATTTTCTACTCCAAAATGAATGTACACATTACCTTTATCTACTGGCCAAGGTAAACTTCCTTTATTATTTTCAAATAGCAAAGAAGCTTCTCTACCCTCCTCCGTGGTTTCCAAAGCAGAATAAGGTCTATTGTCAGTAGTACTGGTTAATCCGCCTTCCACTTCACCCACTTTAGAATTTTTATTACCTACTTTGGAAGGACTAGTGGTTTCTGCATTACTTGCTTTTAATTTAGCAAGTCTTTCTTTTTCCTTTCTTTCAGCTTCTAAAGTTTCTCTTCTAATAATAGTTAATAAAGCAGACTGCATTTTCTTTCTTTGCGCTTCTTTTTGGCGAACTTGTGCCGTTATTTCTTGTTCTTTACTTTTTAATTGATTTACAATTTTATCTTGCTCTTTCTGATCTACCACTAATACTTTTAATTGCTCGTGTTGTACTTCTAAAGTTTTGATTCTATCTTTTTTATTAGCCCCTAAAATGCTAATTTTTTGATTTAAATCGTTCTGAGATAAATCAATAGCCCGGGCCTGCGCTTCTCTATTTTGTCTATAGCTTTTTAGATAAGTAATTCTTTTAACTGCATCATTAAAGCTATTGGCAGAAAATAAGAAATTTAAATACTCATACCCGCTTCTACTTTTATAGGCAAATACAATACTTTTTTGATATTTTGTTTTTAAAGTGTCTAAGTCCTTATTTAATCTTTGAACATCTAATTGATTGTTATAAATAGCATCATCTAAAATTTTTACTTGTTTTGCAATTCCATTAATCAAAGACTTTCTTTTAGCTATTTTGCTTCTGATAGCTTCTAATTGACCCAATGAATTTTTTTTATTTCTTTTGGTTTGCTCTAATAATTGATTTAATTCGTCTATCTCTTTTCTTAAATTCTGTTCTTGCTTTTGAAGATCATCTCTAGAGGCATTGGCTTGCGCAGCTACATTACTAAAAAATAACCCCATTGATAATACAATAAATAAAGTCTTTTTAATCATACTACAATTCAATTTTATTTGCGCTTACCTGGCTTGGGTACTACAAAAGTATATTTTAAAGGTTCGTCAAACCCGTATTCTTTCACATCCATATGTACTTCCAATTTATTATTGGCTACAATAGAAATATCACGATATTTTGGAAATTGAAACTTCCCTGAAACTGTATGGTCGCTGTAGGAAATATCACAAGTGCGATTTTGATTAAGATCTATATCATCTAATTTTAAATGTAACACTTTGGTATTGTCTTCACTTAAAATGATTAAACTTTTAAATAAAGCTCCCGTCAATCCCACTTGAAGTTTCCCCATATTGTTTTTATAAGAAACAATTTTAGTATGTTCCATAAAAATTGGATTGCCCACTATTAAATCTTGTACGGTGGAAAAAGTAAAGGGTATTTTTATTATTTCTTGTAAATAACTCAAAGGCTTTCGTTCTACTTTCTTACTTAAAGGATATATTAAAACTACCGTATCTTTTTGAATGAGTGCTTTTAAACCTATAACTCCCATAGCGCCTCTCACGGTTACATAAATGGCTTTATCTTTTTGAATACTCACATTCACAATATAATTATCTGCATTTTTTGAAGTTTCATAATCTACTTTAAATTTGGCATTCATTGTAACAAAATCAATTTTTGCTAATTCTATTTTTGAAACAATGCTTTCTACAATGGCAGCAGAATCAATTTTTGGCTTTGAAGGTATGGTGATATTAGAAGAATCATTTTTTGACAAAGCATCTTTAATCACTTGTACTTTTCTATAAGTAGAACAAGAAGCAATGAGTATCACCATCCCAATAATGTAGGCTAACTTTTTCATTCTTTATTTTTTTCCAGTATGCCCAAAACCACCCTCTCCTCTTTCTGTACTATCTAAAGTATCTACTTTTTGTAAGCTTACTTTCTCTACAGGTTGAAATACCATTTGTGCAATTCTATCTCCATCTTCAATAATTTGAACTTCATTAGATAAGTTTATAAGAATTACTTTTATTTCACCTCTATAATCTGCATCAATAGTACCCGGTGTATTTAAACAAGTAAGACCCTGCTTGATAGCCAAACCACTTCTTGGACGAATCTGCGCTTCCCAGTTTTCAGGCAGTGCTATAAATAAACCTGTGGGAATTAAAACCCTTTCCAAAGGAGCCATTACCACAGGACTAGAAACATAAGCTTTGAGGTCCATTCCTGAAGAACCTTGTGTTGCATAGGCAGGTAAAGGATGATGACTTTTATTAACTATTTGTACCACTGTGGACATATCAACAAAAATAGGCAATTAGAAGTAGAAAATTGTACCAAACCTGAGTGTATTAGATAAAGGGTTTTTAGTAATACCTCCTCCTGATGGCACTAGATACGAAATGTTAAATTTAGATTGTTGATATTGAAAGCTGGTTCCCAAAGTAAAATATTGCATATTGCCTAAATTCTTATTGTTGTCAATAAAATAGCCTCCTCTTAAATAAAAACGATTAGAATAATTATACTCAATACCCGTAGAAATTTTTAAAGACTCGCCCAAGGGCATTCCATATTTATTGTTAAAAGAATTAAACCAACTAGCGACCACCGATTGTGAAAAATATTGGTTTACAGACTCTGTATTTGAATTATCTGGATTAGCGGGTACCATTAGTCTATTAATATCAACGCCCACTTCAATTGAGTTTTCTGCATCTATTTTATTCAAATAACCCATACCCAATGCAAAATTGGCTGGAATAAAATACTTGTTCTTGGTTTCATTGGAGTAACTTATTTTACCCCCCAAATTTGAAAGTAATAAGCCTGCGTGAAAACCTTGTAAATCTTCTTTTTGTTTATAGAATAAACTAATATCACCTGCCAAGGTATTGCCTGCTCTGTAATTAATAGCAGTACCGCCATAGGAACCAGACACTAATTTTGAATAGATATAACGAAGCGTCACGCCCATACTAAATTTATCTGTTAATAAAATACTATAACCAAAATCATAACTAAATTCAGAGGGTCTTTGAGAAGGTAAATTCACATTACCTACTTCATCGCGAAAATCAATGTCTCCTAAACTAAAAAAACGAAGAGAGGTATTGATACTACTTTTATCATCCAATTTTTTATAATACCCAGTACTGGCCAAATACACATCATTTAATCCTAAATCCTTTAACCAAGGCGTATAATTTATTAAAAAACCTTTAGCTTCATTCAAATAAGGTAGTTTAGCAGTATTACCAAATAAGTCATTGGCTTCAGGACTCATCGCCAGCGACAAATTACCCATTCCCCCCGACCTGGCATCGGGCGATATTAACATAAATGGAACGGCAGTACTTACAATAGGAATTTTCAATTGAGCCTTTGCCATTTGAATAATGGAGAGGCCAAAAATGAAAATAAAAAAAATCCTTTTGAAGCGGCTACTCATAAACTTTATCTGACTGTGTTAGGATATAAAGATACATTATGAAAATTTGGAAATTATTAAAATTTTATAAGTTTATTATTAAGTTTTTGCACAGAAGCACCCTCTTTAATAGTTAAAGTATAATAATAGATGCCAGCAGGTAGTAGCATGGCCCCTGAACTAGTACCATCCCAGTCTGCCACTACTCTATTAGCTTGAAAATTTCCACTTAAAGGTTTAGTAAATAGTATATTTCCCTTTTCATCATAGACACTAAGAAAAATTTCAACAGCAGTACCCAATTTATTTAGTTCAAAACTAAATTGTGTATGGCTAGTAAAGGGGTTAGGATAATTATATAAATTTTTTGCATTAACTATATTTGAAGCGGGAATCTCAAAATGCAAAACCTGAGTAGTAGAATTACCTAACAAATCCCAAACTTTTAATGTCAATGTATGAAACCCTTCAGATAAATTAGGTAAAACATAAGTAAGTATTCCTTTTTGATAAGAATCAATATTGGCAACAAAATAATTATTTAAAACAATTGCATTTTTATAATCACTATCAATTACTAACATAATATCGTGGCCCAAAGAGTTACCGGATGTTTGTATACCACTACTATCCATTAATTCTACAAATAATTTTGATGAAACTGAAGCCCAACCGCTGTCTTTGAAATGGCTATCATTTAAATACATTTTTACCAATGGGCCTTGATTATCATTGACCCAATTGCCTCCCGCATCTACAGCAATTATTTTATCGTAAACCGCAATAGCATCAGCATTAGGGCTGTAGGCCGCCAATTGCATTTTCAAATTTTTTAAAAGCGTAACTTCTTTAGGTAATAAAAAATCAATATTAAAAATACCATTAGTAACAGTAGCTTTTCCTTGAAATAAAATATTTTCTTGGGTTGGTACATTCACTGCAATACTGGTAGATATATTAGCTAATGTTTTTTTATAATTCATAGCATCATATAATACAAAATCTACCTTACCATTAAAATCATTTTTAATTTGACCTTTTAATTGCACAGACCCGGTTAAAGTATATTTGTTTCCAGCTTGCAGTGTATCTTTTGAAGTAAATATTTTTTTATTAATACTTGTAACACTTAATTCGTAAGAGGGAACTGCTAAATGCATCGCAGGGTCTCCTAATAAAGTAAACTTAAAAGCATTGATATGATCTTCTCCCAAATTCCAAGCTTGCATTTTAGCAGCTTGTAAAGCCTCTCCCACACTAACATAATGGCCTGCTGTATCTGGAACTAGCAAGGCTTGTATAAAATGATCATTGATAAGTTTATTACTATAAGCAAAAACCAGTCTGCTTGCAGCTACTATGGCTATGACACCTTTACTATTTTTCATCAATGCATCAAATCCAAATGGGCTTAATTGAGGCTGATCATAAGGAGCAAAATCACAAGAAGCAGTAATCATTAAGGGTAAAGTGTTGGCATTATTCCAGTTTTGAATATCCGCTTGACTAATGACAGCCTCTTCTGTTAACCTTGAATAATTGCCGTGTCCTGTATAATTTAAAACCAATGTACCATCGTTCACTGTTTGAGTAATATCGCTATTAACTCCTGGATAAGTATTACCAGCTATATTTTTAGTGGCCGCATACAAATCCAAATATATTTTCTTTTGATTCCACCAGGATGCTTTTTCTTGTAAATGCGCTACAATTTCTTCAGCATCTTGTAAATGCAAATTATAATCTCCATCATCTGCCACCCAGGTTATTTTATTTTTCCAAGCTCCCCCATTAGTATTTTTTTGATAATTTATAATTTTTTCAACCACCGAATCTGCCTCTGCTATTGATCTTAGAGGAAGTCTACCCACCGCTAGTGAAAGATTTTTAATGTTACTATTATTATTTATATCATCATTGTCATTTAGTATAGTATAAAAATCATCTGTGGGATAGCTTGTAAGAAGTCCTGTGGATGCAGCAGATTCATATACTGGAATTTGAGAAGCCCCATTATAATTTTTAGGATTAAAATTTGCCAAGCCCATTAATAATAAATAACGAGGAGGCGCTTGCTTATTTATAATGGCTTTATTTAATACATATTTCAAAAAATTACGAATACCAATGGGACTGGCCTGACCGCCTGAAAATTCATTGAATATGTCATTGACATTTACAAGTTCTGTTTTTAATCCGTGGACCGTTGAATGAAAATTTTGTAATTTTTTTGAAGCGTTTAAATAGTTGGACGCTGAAATAATTATATAATCTGTATTACCCATCCCAGCCAAATTTTGATTATTCATAGGCCCTATCAATGTGGGCGTCTCATAGGCCTGTTGTTTCAAAGCAAAAAATTCATTGAGTGTATCTGATATATAATTAAAGCTCGTTAAACCATTAGAAATATCTGCGGTTATTATGGAGGGTGAAGAGGGATTTGTCACTTCCCACACCATTGTGCCAGTTTCTGCATTTTGAATTTGATACTGTACAATATTTCCTTTAACAGCATTTGCAAAATTTCTAAAGCTAATAGTGTTGGTAGACCAAAAACCTAGTTTTCTTTTGGCAGATAATTCTATGTAATCTATCCAACCAGTGGAGGAAGCATTATCGGCTTGAAAACTAATATTAACACTACTTGTATTTGAAGTGCTTGTATTGATATTATAAGAAAAACTATCTACTGTAATATTAGCTGTCTCATCATACAAGTACCCACTTACAGGTGCCACTGAACTTGATTTTATAGCATTGTCATTAATACTAAAATTAAAAATAGCAGGACTTTGATATGAAGTTGCCACATATCTACTTACCACATTTAATGGACTATTAGTTACTACTCCCATTAAATTAATGGGATAAGTTAATTTTGTTTGTTTGCCCGAACCCTGCCCCATAGCAGGACCCAATAATAACTTTCCGCTATTTAATAAAGAAATACTATCTATTTCAATCAGCCATCTTTCATCATATTGATCTATAATTTTTCCTGCGCTAATTACTTTTTCCTTAGTATTCATTCTTTTGCCATTATTACCTATGGTTAAAAAATAAAAAACAGTATCATTGGTAGTATTTTTAAAATGTGATGGTAAGCTAGTTTGTACATTATTTTTCCATTGAATTGCTCCTTCTGTGTAAAATAAAACATAGTCTTTTTCATCAATTTGATTATCTCCCCCATCAAAAACCTGAATAGCATTTTCTGTTAATTGGGTAGAAAAAGAAGCACTTACTTTTTCACTCAACTGATTTAAATTGTAATTAAATAATTGAAGTTGATTAGAATTAATGGGTAAGCTAAAACCCAAAGCTTTTAATTGGGTCCCTGTAATTTGATAAATACCTTGCTTACTGAGCCCAATTTTTGCCCATTTACCTACACTAAATGCAGCGTTTTGTGCTATTAAAAAGCAGGGTACTAATAAAAAAACTAAAAAAAAGATAAAAAACCCCTTTCTCATATATTAAAATTAGGATTTTCATAACAGAACTATATAGAGAGGTGAATAATTGATAAAAAAACAAAGTATATTCGCAGTATCATTTAACCCCATTTTGAATAACTTTTACTATGAATTTTATAAATAGTATTTTATTGTTTTTTGCTTTTCTTATAATAAGCCCTAGCTTATTTAATAACAATCAAGATAAATTTATATCTAATGCTGTAATAGTGGCACCAAAATCGAGCGACCCCTATGCAGAAACTATACTTATTAGAGGAGGTACTTTTGCAATGGGTATGAACCAAGAAAGTGTGATGGGTGAATGGAATAATAATTTAAGAAGAGTTACGGTAAGTTCTTTTAGAATTGATCAATTTGAAGTAAGCAATAAAAAATATAGAACTTATATTCATTGGTTAGAGAAAATATTTATTCCTCTTGGAAAAGACTCTATCATTAAAGCTGCGCTTCCTGATACCACTGTATGGAGAACGGAACTTTCTTACAATGATCCAATGGTAGAAGGTTATTTTAGAGCCAGTGCTTTTAACGATTATCCTGTGGTGGGTGTTACTTGGGAACAAGCTAATAATTATTGCAGATGGAGAACAGATAGAGCCAACGAAAGAACTTTAATTAAATATAAATTAATAGACCCCCAAAATCCTTATGTTGGGAAAATGGGTATGGCAAATAATATCGCAGATACTACTAACAATGCCGGTTTTGCTTCTTCAGCAACCTCCACTACCATCAATAGAGGTAAAAATTTAGATGATTATATTATGATTCCTGATTTTAGACTACCTACCGAAGCAGAATGGGAATATGCAGCAAAAGTATCTAGTCAAAAAAATTATGTTTCAAATTTTAACAACCCAAAAGCAGGTGCCAATGCCTCTCACCCCAATGCTAGTTTAGCTGCTTCTGATACTCCATTTCCTTGGGCCACTAATTCAAATGAAGGTATTAGAAATACTTTACCTTCTAAAAAGAAAGGTGGACAAGGTATGTTTTTAGCTAATTTCAAAAATGGAAGTGGTGACTATATGGGAATGGTTGGCTATTCCAATGACGGCGCGGGATTTCCCAGTAAAGTAAATACCTTTCAACAAAATGGTATTGGCCTTTATAATATTGCAGGCAATGTCAATGAATGGGTAGCAGATATTTACCGACCTATGAATAATGTTGATATGGACGATTTTAATCCATATAGAGGCAACAATACTTTAGATGGTGATGATAACAATATTGCAAGTTATGAAACTGGAAATACTACTTTAATCTCCAATAAATCAAGAGTGTATAAAGGAGGAAGTTGGAAAGACCGCCCCTATTGGTTAAATCCAGGTGCCAGAAGATATTTGGATCAAGATAAATCAAATAGCACTATTGGTTTTAGATGTGCTATTTCTGCTTTTGGCATAGATAGCCCAGGCGCCGATTCTGAGAAGCCTTGGTGGAAAAAAATATTTTAATTCATACATCAATGAAACTACGCATTGGATCCGGTATCGATTTTCATCAATTAGTATCGGGCCGTGACCTTTGGATTGGAGGTATTAAAATTCCTCATACTAAAGGAGCACTGGGTCATAGTGATGCGGATGTTTTGTTACACGCTATTTGTGATGCTTTATTAGGCGCCCTAAGCTTAGGCGATATAGGCACTCATTTCCCAGACTCTGATGCTACTTATAAAAATATTGATAGTAAAATTTTACTTCAAAAAACATATGAACTTATCTCAAAAGAAGGATATCAAATTGTAAACATCGATGCTACTTTATGTTTAGAAGCACCTAAAATAAAACCTTATGTACTAGCTATGCAAGATTGCATTGCTGGTATTTTGCATATTAGCAATAAAGATATTTCTATAAAAGCCACTACTACTGAAACGATGGGATTTACTGGAAGAGAAGAAGGTTTAGTAGCAATGGCTACTTGTTTACTAACAAAGATTAATAGTTAAATCTGCTAGCTATGAAGCAGAATGAATCCAGTATTTCTATGGCCCAATTATATGAAATATATAAGGCCCATTCATCTATACAAACCGACACTCGTCAATTAAAAAAAGGAGATATTTACTTCGCTTTAAAAGGTCCGAATTTTAATGGCAATGAGTTTGCTATAAGTGCTTTAGAAAAAGGAGCGGCCTACGCAATAGTTGATGAGCCCATTCAAGCACCCAACAATTTTAAAGATCAAATAATAGTAGTGGATGATGTATTAACTAGCTTACAAGCGCTGGCTAAATTTCATAGAGAACAATTTACTATTCCCTTTATTGCCATCACCGGTAGTAATGGAAAAACCACAACTAAAGAATTGGTAGCAGCTGTACTTAGCAGTCATTATACTACTTACACCACAAAAGGAAATTTGAATAATCATATAGGAGTGCCTCTCACACTATTAAGTATTCAAAAAGATGCTCAAATGGCAATTATTGAAATGGGCGCCAATCATTTAAATGAAATTAAATCTTATTGCAATTATACTTTACCCACCCACGGACTCATTAATAATTGTGGTAAAGCACATTTAGAAGGTTTTGGAAGTGAAGAAGGTGTCAAAAAAGGTAAAGGTGAATTATTTGATTTTTTAAAAATGCATCAAGGAGTAGCTTTTGTCAATAGTGATTTAGCCTATTTAGAAAAAATGAGCGCTGGCATATCCACTATTATTAGTTACGGAACCATTAGTGGTGCATTACAAGCCAGGGCCACTGAAAATATGAGTTCTCACGATACAGGTTACTTAACTATAGAGATTACAAAATGCAAGAACCCTACACTTGTAAATAAAGAAATCAAAACAAAATTAGTGGGGGCTTACAACTTACCTAATGTACTTGCTGCTATATGTATTGGTTTATATTTTAATGTACCTGAGCAAAAAATTATTACCGCTATTGAAAATTATACTCCTAACAATAGTCGTTCACAATTAATAGACTGGCAAAATAATAAAGTAATTCTTGATGCTTATAATGCCAATCCGAGTAGTATGCAATTAGCCATTGAAAATTTCTCAAAGATGAAAGTATCTAACAAGATTTTATGTCTAGGGGCTATGAGGGAATTAGGGAAAGAAAGTCAATCAGAACATCAAGCTTTAATTGAACTTATCAATAAAAATAAATTTGAAGAAGTTATTTTAGTAGGAAAAGAATTTGAAAATTGTCAGCACCACTATACTTACTTTGAAAATAGCGATGCTGCCAGAAAATGGTTAGAACAAAAAAATATTTCTAATAGTTACTTGCTCATAAAGGGATCTAGATCCATACAAATGGAAAAACTCATCGCGAACAATGAAACGCACAAGGCATCCTAAGTTGATTTCACTTTTATTTATTAGTTAATAGATATTGTTTTAATTTTGCATTATGGCTAAAAACTATTTGTGGAGTACACTTAATAATCGTTGTCCTAGATGCAGAGAAGGAAAACTTTTTATTTCAAACAATCCATACAATTTAAATACCACTACTTCAATGTATGAAAATTGTCCTATTTGCGGGCAACCCACTGAAATAGAAGTAGGATTTTATTATGGAACTGGCTATGTGAGCTATGCTTTAACAGTAGCATATTTTGTTTCAACATTTGTAGCTTGGAAAGTTTTAATAGGAATGACATTTAATTTAGATGATAATAGAATTTTTTATTGGATGGGTACGGCTATCACTACGCTCATACTTATACAACCTATTTTGATGCGCTTATCTAGATCCATTTGGCTGGGCTGGTTTGTACCATATAATAAGAATTGGAAAAACGAGCCTTTAGAATATAATGAGCGTATGGAACATCATCGAAAAGAGCACTCATAAACTCAAGTATTTAGTTTAAATTTGCATCCCCATAGAGAGGTGTCCGAGTGGTTTAAGGAGCACGCTTGGAAAGCGTGTATACGGCAACGTATCGGGGGTTCGAATCCCTTCCTCTCTGCAAAATCAAAAGTAGTACTCTTAATGCTTCATAGCTAATGCATTAGAAGCTCAAACATTATAAGCAAAGGCAATTATTATAAAGAGAATTATTATAAAGAGAATCTGATTATTCTATTCCAAACACTTCTTTAGCATTATTGGTAGTTATAGCTGCTACTTCCTGTAGTGGAATATTTTTAATTTCTGCTAATTTTTTGGCCACTTCAATCATAAAAGCAGGCTCGTTGGTTTTACCACGATAAGGTACTGGTGACAAATAAGGCGCATCCGTTTCTAATACTAAGTGTGACATTGGAATTTCTTTAATCGCTTCTGCTACTGCGGCATTTTTATAAGTAAGCACTCCTCCTAATCCCAAATGAAATCCCATTGAAATGATTTGCTGGGCAGATTCTTGGCTTCCACTAAAACAATGAAAAATTCCCCGTAATCCTTTTTTTGCAAATGGTTTCACTGCTTCAATTGTTTCCCCCATCGCATTTCTGGTATGTATAACAATAGGCAATTGTTTCTCCAAAGCCCATTGCATTTGAATAGTAAACGCTTCTATTTGTTGTTGTATAAATGTTTTATCCCAATAATAATCTAAGCCTATTTCACCTATAGCAATAAATTTTCTTTTTTTTAATTGCGCTTCCACTATGTCCAATTCTTGCTGCACATTATCTTTCACAGAACAAGGATGCAATCCCATCATTGCTATACAATTATTTGGATAAGCAGCTTCTAGTTCCAACATTGATTCCAAAGTGTCACTATCAATGGCTGGCATTATAATAGTATCAATACCATTATTAATAGCATTTTGAATAATAAGCTCTCTATTTACATTTAAGGGACTAGAATAAAGATGCGCGTGCGTATCAATAAATCTCATATAGAGTGTGAAAGTTAAATGGTACTACAAAAAAACACTATTTTTTACTTTTTACATAATAAAGTCAATGATAAGTCGTTTTAGCTCTAGACACTGTTCAACTTTTACTTATGTAAATACAACTTTGTTTTTTATAGGGTACGGATTATACCGGCTGAGGTTTCTACCTTGGCCTTTTTTTTGGTATTATTAATTTTATGATAGGGCTTCAAAACTATAACCCAAGGCACTAAAATGTGCTAATACTTTGGGTAAGGCAAACTTTAATTTTTCATAAGCCTTAGCACTATCGTGAAAAACAATAATTGATCCTGCACTTGCATTGCTGATAACATTTTTGGCACAAGCTTCTGCAGATAAATTCAAATCAAAATCTCCACTTAATACATCCCACATAATAATTTTATGTGGCAGGGTTGTATCTTTTTTTATTTTTTTTATTTGTGCTCTACCCATTCTACCATAGGGAGGACGAAATAAATGGGAGTTAATACAAGCAGCTGCCTTTTTAATATCTTGTATATAAGTAGCATTATCTGTTTTCCATCCATTGAGATGATGATAAGTATGATTACCAACACTATGACCTTGTTCAATAATAGTTGCATAAATAGATGGATGCTCCACCACATTTTTACCAATACAAAAAAAACTTGCTTTGGCATTGTACTTTTTTAATGCTGCTAACACAAATGGGGTTGCTTCTGGATGAGGCCCATCGTCAAAACTTAAATAAAGTACTTTTTTTGAACCTGGCATTTTCCAAGTACAAGAAGGGTACAAAGCTTTAAGCCAAAAAGGAGTTTTAACTAAATACATAACCAAAGATAAATAGTTCTTTTGCCCATTTGCATATTATCTTTGCATATATGGAAAATAGCATAGATGGAAAGGTTAGATTAAGGTTTGCCCCCTCTCCCACCGGAGGACTTCATTTAGGCGGGGTGCGAACAGTATTATTTAATTATCTATTTGCAAAACACCACGGTGGTGAATTAATTTTAAGAATTGAAGATACCGATCAAACTCGCTTTGTACCTGGCGCTGAAAAGTATATTCTAGATACACTTCATTGGTGTGGAATTATTCCCAATGAAAGTCCCCTTCACGGCGGAGCTTATGGACCTTACAGACAAAGTGAAAGAAAAGCCCTTTATACACCCTATGCACAATCATTAATTGAACAAGGCTTTGCTTATTATGCTTTTGATACCCCGGAAGAATTGGAAGAGAAAAGAAAACAGGTGCCCAATTTTCAATATAGTCATAAGTTTAGACAAGAGATGAGAAATTCAATTTCACTTAGTGAAAATGAAGTAAGCAACTTATTAAAAAACGGCACCCCTTATGTAATACGCATTAAAATGCCTCAGGACGAAGAAATAGTTTTTAATGATATGATTAGAGGCGAGGTTCGTTTTGATGTCAATACGGTAGATGATAAAGTTTTATTAAAAGCAGATGGTATGCCCACTTATCATTTAGCGGTAGTAGTAGATGATTATCTTATGAAAATCACACACGCTTTTAGAGGTGAGGAATGGTTGCCCAGCGCACCCGTTCATATACTTTTATGGAAATATTTATTCGGTATAGAAGCAATGCCTCAGTGGGCGCATTTACCTTTAATATTAAAACCGGAAGGCACTGGTAAATTAAGTAAAAGAGATGGAGAAAGGTTAGGTTTCCCTGTTTTTGCAATGGATTGGACCGACCCCCATAGTAAAGAAACCACTGTTGGATTCAAAGAGAAAGGATTTTTACCAGAAGCATTTATTAATTTTTTAGCCATTTTAGGTTGGAATGATGGATCCCAACAAGAAATATTTAGTGTAGAGGAATTAATTTCAAAATTTGATATTGAAAGAGTGCATAAAAGTGGTGCTAGATTTGATTATGAAAAAGCAAAATGGTTCAACCAAGAATGGATTAAAAGAACCGACGATACTTCTTTAGCATCATTATTGCAGCCTTTTTTAGAGGCCGCTAACATTGAAGTGCACGAACCTTCTTACTTAGTCAAAGTTATTGGGCTAGTGAAAGAACGCTGTCATTTACTTTCAGATTTTATAACTCAAAGTCATTTCTTTTTTAGGGCACCTACCCACATTGATATTGCTACTATTTTACCAAAATGGGATGAAAAAAAGCAACACTTTTTTGATACACTAGTAGAGCAATACACTCAACATTTAAATAAAGGAGTTAGCACCCTACCTGTAAAAACACTTGAAGATAATTTTAAAGCATTAGCCACTGCCCAAAACATTAAAACCGCAGATTTATTATTACCCCTAAGAATTATGTTAGTGGGCGGAAAATTTGGACCAGGTGTATTTGATATTATTGAATCTATTGAATTTTCGGATGCGACTGCAAGAATTAAATATGCATTGCAATTAATTTCAACAAAATAGCTTATATTGAAGAGTAATGAAACCAATAAGAGTTTTAGTAGCTAAAGTGGGATTAGATGGTCACGACCGTGGTGCAAAAATAATTGCCACTGCCCTTCGTGATGCAGGAATGGAAGTAATTTATACGGGTCTGCGTCAAAGTCCTGAAATGGTGGTTCAAGCTGCTTTACAAGAAGATGTTGATGCCATTGGAATAAGTATTCTATCAGGCGCCCATATGACTGTTTTTCCAAAAGTGTATCAGTTGATGCAAGAAAAAGGGTTGAAGAATGTTTTGCTAACAGGAGGTGGCATTATTCCCGAACAAGACAGTAAACAATTAAGGGAAATGGGTATTGGAAATTTATTTGCACCAGGCACTAATACTGCTGACATTGCTCAATATATAAAAGACTGGGTTTCAGAAAGACAAAAATAATTTCAATTTTATTTACCTAAATTTCTAGTTTATGTCCACCTTCCAAACTTTGTTTACCAAAATGGAAGATCATACTTTGATCATTACCATTAATCGTCCCGACAAATTAAATGCCTTGAATCAACAAGTGATGAAGGACTTAGATGCCGTGATGGATAGAGTGTATAAATTTCCAGAAATTAAAAGTGTGGTCATCACAGGTGCGGGATTAAAAAGTTTTGTAGCCGGGGCTGATGTCAAAGAATTTGAGTCTTTATCAAAAGAACAAGCTACTGCACTTGCCAAAAAGGGCCAAGATGTTTTTTTTAAAATAGAACAGTCTCCCAAACCTGTCATAGCTTGCGTAAATGGATTTGCATTAGGAGGAGGATGTGAATTAGCGATGGCTTGTCATTTTATAATTGCTTCTGAAAGCGCTGTATTTGGCCAACCTGAAGTTAATCTGGGTATTATGGTGGGTTATGGTGGCTCGCAAAGATTAGCTCAAAGAGTGGGAAAAGGGAGAGCTATGGAGTTAATAGTTACCGGTAAAACCATTAATGCCACTCAAGCAATGAATTATGGATTAGTCAATTATGTCGTTCCTCAAACTGAATTACTTGACAAAGCCTTCTCTATTTTAAGAGTGGTGCACGAAAAAGCACCCAAGTCTGTAGGAAATTCTATTAAGGCAGTGAATGCAGCTTGGAATGAATCTAAAAATGGGTATGACATAGAAGCACAATTGTTTGGCGAATGTTTCACCACCCACGATGCCAAAGAAGGTATCAGTGCATTTATAGAGAAAAGAAAGCCTGAATTCAAAGGGAATTAATGACTGCTTTCTTACCTTTGTGGTAGCAAATTTTACATTATGGAATACAGAATTGAGAAAGATACGATGGGTGAAGTAAAAGTACCTGCACAAGTTTATTGGGGTGCTCAAACACAAAGAAGTATAGACAATTTTAAAATAGCTCAGGAAACTAATAGAATGCCTAAAGAAATTATTAGAGCATTCGCTTATTTAAAAAAAGCAGCTGCACTTACCAATCTTGAGGCAGGGGTTTTACCCAAAGAAAAAGCTGATGCTATAGGACAGGTTTGTGATGAAATTATTGCAGGAAAATTAGATGATCAGTTTCCATTAGTGGTTTGGCAAACAGGCAGTGGTACACAAAGCAATATGAATTTAAATGAAGTAATTGCATACCGTGCACACGTATTAAAGGGGGGTAATTTAAATGATAAAGAAAAATTTTTACATCCCAATGACGATGTCAATAAATCTCAATCCTCCAATGACACTTTCCCTACCGCGATGCATATTGCTGCTTATCAAATTTTAAATGAAATAACTATTCCTGGTATTACTGCTTTAAAAAATACTTTGGAAGCCAAGAGCAAAGAGTATATGCACATTGTTAAAATAGGTCGCACTCATTTTATGGATGCTACTCCATTAACTTTGGGTCAAGAAATTAGCGGCTATGTAAGTCAATTAAATCACGGCTTAAAAGCCATCCATCATACTTTAGCCCATTTAAGTGAATTAGCATTAGGTGGAACAGCAGTAGGCACTGGTATTAACACTCCTAAAGGCTATAGTGAAAAGGTAGCAAAACATATTGCTCAATTAACCGGCTTACCTTTTATTACTGCAGAAAATAAATTTGAAGCCTTGGCAGCACACGATGCTATTGTAGAAGCACACGGAGCATTGAAAACTGTAGCTGCAAGTTTGATGAAAATTGCCAACGACATTCGAATGTTATCTTCCGGACCACGCAGTGGTATAGGTGAATTATTTATTCCAGATAATGAACCAGGTTCTTCTATTATGCCAGGTAAAGTGAATCCAACACAAAGCGAGGCTTTAACTATGATTGCCGCTCAAGTAATGGGAAATGATGTAGCTATTAATATTGGAGGCTCTATGGGACATTTTGAATTAAATGTTTTCAAACCAGTGATGATATATAATTTTTTACACAGTGCTCGTTTAATTGGAGAAGGCTGTTTCAGTTTTAACGAAAAATGCGCCTCAGGCTTAGCCCCTATTGAAGCTAATATAGATAAACACGTGAAAAGTAGTTTAATGTTAGTCACAGCATTGAATACTAAAATTGGTTATTACAAAGCTGCTGAAATTGCGCAAAAAGCCCACAAAGAAGGTACTACTTTAAAAGAAATGGCTATTAAATTAGGTTATGTAACCGCCGAAGAATTTGATGCTTGGGTAATTCCTAAAGATATGGTTGGTTTGTAATAGAAGGTTCATCTGTAAATATTATATTTCATCCTTCTCCGCTCGCCATTACGCTAAAAATCATAAATTATAACTAAAAGTCAGAACTCGAACTTCGTTCTCAGACACACTGACTTTTTTAACGTTAAAATTTATGATTTTTTTTACGCTATGGCTCAAAGTTCAGGAGTGAAATACAATATTCACTGATGAACCATTAGAATACCCTTTCACCATTCAAATAGGTCTTCAATACTTTTATTTGCAAAATACTATCAGTAGGCACTTTCATTAAATCTTTATCTAATAAAATAAAGTCGGCTTTTTTACCTACTTCAATACTTCCTACTTGTTTTTCCATTCTATTGGCTTTAGCCGCCCAGATAGTCATACCACGAATTGTTTGCTCTCTTGTTAAAGCATTCTCCATTTGAAATCCTTCTGCGGGAAAACCTTTGGCATCCTTCCTTGCCACTGCAGCTAAAAAAGTTTTAAAAGGATTGATTTGCTCTACTGGAAAATCAGTGCCCAATGGCAACCAATTATTTTGTTTTAATAATTGTTGAAATGCATATCCTCCTTTTAACCTTTCATCGCCCAATCTATCTTTGGCCCAATACATATCACTAGTAGCGTGTGTGGGCTGAACGGATGCTATAATATTATAATCTCCAAAATAGTGAAAGTCATCAGAATTTATAATTTGCGCGTGTTCAATTCTCCACCTTTTATCATTTTTACCTTTTAAATATTTTGCATACACTTTTAAAATAGTTCTATTCGCACTATCTCCAATGGCGTGGGTACACATTTGAAAATCGGTACCAATTAATTGAGCAGCAAGACTGTCAAAATGCGCAGGGTTACTCAATAAAAATCCAGACCAGCCAGCTTTATCTAAGTAAGGCTGAAGTAAACAAGCACCTCTAGAGCCCAAAGCACCATCTCCATACACTTTAATACCTTTTACTATTAATCGATCACTTGTATAACCTCCACTTGTAAAATAGTGTGAAGTATAAGTGCTAGGCTTATCGCTCAACATTACATACAAACGCATTTTTAAATCATTGGATTTTTGCAGCGCTTCTATTTTGTCAACATCTTCAGGACTCAATCCACAATCGGTTATAGTAGTTAATCCAGTGGCAAAACAATTTTGTTGTGCACTAGTCAACCAATCTTTATAATCTTGCTGTGTGGCCTCTGGTATTTTTTTCTCCACTACCCCTACTGCATTATCTATTAATACACCCGTAAGCTTTCCATTTTGCATCACAAATTGTCCTCCTTCAATGGTTTGTCCGGGTGTTATCCCTGCAAGTGCTAATGCATAATTGTTGGCAATACTAGCGTGGCCATCCACTCTTTCCAAGATCACTGGTCTATCTGGAAATAAAATATTCAATGCCTCATTAGTAGGAAATTGTTTTCCTACAAAACGATTCTGATCCCAACCTCTACCTCGAATCCATCCTTTTCCAGGATGCTTTTGTGCAAAAGCTTTTACTCTTTCTATAGCTTCCTCCCAACTAGGCACAAACATTAAATCCACACTATACAAAGACTGTCCATAACCCACAAAATGCGCGTGTGCATCTATAAAACCTGGATACATAATAGCGCCTTGTGCATTCACTATTGAATCTGACTGAAACTCTTTTAAAATATCATCATTCGTTCCCACTGCTACAATTTTACCATCTTGCACCGCCATTGCTTCCGCCTTAGTAAAGGCATTATCAACAGTATAAATTTGAGCGTGATGTACAATTAAATCAACTCTTTGATGAATACAAGAACTACATAATAAAATAATGGCTATTAGAAGTGCATTACGCATAGTAAAAAATTTAGTCAATAAAAATAATTAAAAAATAGCAAGAAAAAGTACTTACTTCTACTTAGTTCAGTAATTCACAAGGTTTGAGTCCCGTGTGTTTTTTAAAAGCAGCTGAAAAATGTGAAATGGAGGAATAGCCTAATAATGCAGAGACATCGGTAACACTTAAGGATTTTTCATACAACAAATATTTTGCGTGCTCCATTCTTTGTTGTTGGTAAAAATCAAAAATGGTAGTGCCATACACTTCTTTAAACCCTTTTTTTAAATAACATTCATTCATAGCTACTTTACGACTCAACTCCTTAATGGTAATAGGATCTCCAATATGTTGTAATAAATATTCACGCGCTTGATAAATACTTTGCTTTCCTCTTTCATCTGCTAAAAACTTGCAAGTAAAGACCGTTTCTTTTTCTTCTACAATACGCTCCACACTATACACCAAGAGTTCGTGAATTTTTGCATTCACAAAAATATTTTCTAAAGATCCGCTGTAACTATGATTGAGTAAGGCGTCTAGCGCTGGTCTCATTGTAAGACTCAAGGGAAAAGTAGTAGAAAAATTTTCGTTATACTTAAAAGCCAAGATAGCATCTTTCTTATTATTTGTTTTTACATTATGCACGAACTGATGTAAAAAAGTAGAAGTAAAATGAAATGAAAAAACATCAATGGTACGCAATGGACCAACACAAGCTGTAGTAGGAAGCTGATTACAACCTCCACAAACTTTATTTTCACAATATCTATTTCCAGAAATACAAAACCTTAACTCTACGAAATTATCCTTGGGCTTTTGAGCATTATAATGATAGACAAACATCCCCATATCTTCTGCTCCCCAAGCATCCTGCGCTTGGTAGCGCCTTATTTTATATTGGGTAGACCCAGGTATACGCTGCTCCTTACTATAAAGCAATGCCCAACCTGTCAACCCTTGGGCCGAATTTACCTGTTTTAAGATCTCTTGTACCTCTGTCATAAGTGCAAAATTAAGACTTAAAGCCCAATGGCCCTAAGGGGTGGTAAAATCTGACCAAAAAATGACAAAAAATAGAGGCTTTGGAGGGTCAAAAAACTATTCACAAAATACCTAAAATGGGGATAACTAAATCGTGCCTTAAAAAGCCTTTAAACCCTTAATTATCTTAAGTTTGTATGCATTTGGGAGGCCCCCAAAAACAAACCAATTTTAATATAATTTCAATACCAATTATGTCTGAAAATTTACAGTCAAACGAGTCTGCAGAAAATAAGAATTATGGCGCCGACAGTATCCAGGTTTTAGAGGGCTTAGAAGCCGTTAGAAAAAGGCCGGCTATGTACATTGGTGATGTAGGCTCCAAAGGTTTACACCATCTGGTATATGAGGTAGTAGACAACTCCATTGATGAAGCTTTGGCAGGCTATTGTACACATATTGAGGTCTCCATCCACGAAGACAATTCCATCAGCGTTCAAGATAACGGTCGAGGCATTCCCACCGCAATGCATTCTAAAGAAAAAAAATCTGCATTAGAAGTTGTTATGACGGTACTTCACGCAGGAGGTAAATTTGATAAAAACACTTATAAAGTATCGGGTGGTTTACACGGTGTGGGAGTAAGTTGCGTAAATGCATTAAGTAAAAAATTATTAGTTACTGTAGAAAGAGAAGGAAAGATTTTTGAGCAAGAATATGAAATAGGAGTTCCTAAATATGCAGTGAGAGAAGCAGGCACCAGCCAAAAAACCGGGACACGCGTTCACTTTTGGCCAGATGCAACTATATTTCAAGAGATGGTTTATAAAAGAGAAATTCTAGAAAGTCGTTTGAGAGAATTATCTTATTTGAATAAAAAAATTAGTATCACCATTAATGACTTAAGAGAAAAAGATGAAAATGGTAATGTATATTCAAAGAATTTTTACAGCGAAGGTGGTATTGTAGAGTTTGTGCAAATGCTTGATAAAAGCGGCAACAGAAACCCCATTATTGCACAACCCCTTTATGTAGAGGGTTTAGATGAGACTTCCAATGTAATGGTAGAAGTAGCTTTAACCTATAACGATGATTTCAAAGAAAATATTTTTTCTTATGTGAACAACATCAATACCATTGAAGGTGGCACCCACGTAACAGGTTTTAGAACTGCTTTAACGCGTGTATTTAAAAGTTATGGTGATAAAGAAGGTTTATTTGAAAAAGCTAAAGTAACCGTAGAAGGAGATGATTTTAGAGAAGGCTTAAGTGCTATAATTTCTGTAAAAGTTCCAGAACCTCAGTTTGAAGGTCAAACCAAAACAAAATTAGGCAATAGTGAAGTAAGCGGTGTAGTTCAAACAACAGTATCTCGAGTACTTGATGCTTATTTGGAAGAGAATCCTAAGGAAGCCAAGTTTGTAATTTCTAAAATTATTTTAGCTGCTCAAGCACGCGTTGCCGCCAAGAAAGCACGCGATATGGTACAAAGAAAAAATGTACTTACCGGCGGTGGCTTACCTGGTAAACTTGCCGATTGCTCTGATAGAGATCCAGAAAAATGTGAATTATATTTAGTCGAAGGAGATTCTGCAGGTGGAACTGCCAAACAAGGTAGAGACAGAGGTTATCAAGCCATTTTACCACTAAGGGGTAAAATCTTGAATGTAGAAAAAGCAATGGAACATAAAATTTATGAAAATGAGGAAATCAGAAATATGTTTACCGCTTTAGGAGTTACGGTGGGTACACCAGAAGATCCCAAAGCGTTGAATTTAGCCAAACTTCGTTATCATAAATTAATCATTATGACCGATGCTGATGTGGACGGATCTCATATCGCCACACTTATTCTAACTTTCATATTTAGGTATATGACCGAGTTAGTACAAAACGGTTATGTTTATATAGCGCAACCTCCTTTATATTTAGTGAAAAAAGGAAAAGAACAGGAGTATGCCTATAGTGAAGAACAAAGAAAAGCCTTGGTTACCAAATTAGGAGGAGGCAAAGAAGATACCGTAACTATTCAGCGTTATAAAGGTTTAGGTGAAATGAACGCCGATCAACTTTGGGAAACCACTATGGATCCAGCCCGTAGAACCCTAAAACAAGTAACCATTGAAAGTGCTGCAGAGGCCGATCGCATATTCAGTATGCTTATGGGTGACGATGTTGCTCCAAGGAGAGAATTTATTGAGACACACGCCAAATACGCTAAAATTGATGCATAAATCATTGATTTTCTGCGTTTTTTGATCAAATTAACAAAAAATCAAGCCTTTTTCTTAAATGAATCCCAATAAATAACCTACTTTCAACCAGAAATATTCACTTTAAAACTTATACAAAATGGACACTTCAAAAATGATTAAAGCCTATTGCTTAAAAACCAAAGAAAAAAATGTACCAATGCACGACGCTGTTGTCACCAAGACTGCTAGAGGTGGTTATATGGCAAGTGGTAATGATGGAAAAGGAAATAAAATGGCTGCTATTTTAAGCGAAGCAAATGCACTTAAAGCCATAGCTGATGGTGTTGCTAAAAAAGGCTTCTAAAATATTTAATGTATTTCATCCAAGCCCTTTCGTTAGCTCGAAGGGGCTTTTTTGTGCACCACTGCTGCGTGTATTTTTTCTAAGATGGATAAACAGTCCTGCATCGACTTTACTTCTTTTATGATGAGTATAAAGTTTCTACCCACTTGTTTAAAATGTGCCTTGTTCATAGCGGTTTGAGCGTACGCTAATAATTGTTTAAAAATATCACTTTCAAAATAAGGAGAATCGGGACGGTTAATAAAAAAGCATCTCAAAGTCTGCTCTTTTAATGTCATTTTCTCAAAACCTAAGTGAATGGCAAAACGACGACAGCGAATGGTGATAAATAAATCATTGACAGAGGGCGGAATTGGTCCAAATCGATCCTCTAATTCTGTTTGTATTAAAACCAATTGTTCATCATTTTCTGATTGATCCATTCTTGTATACAAGGATAAGCGCTCTCCAATATTTTCAACATAACTATCTGGAATCATAATTTCTAAATCTGTATCAATAGTGCAGTCTTGCACAAAATCATCTTGTTGACTAATTTCTTCTTCGAATATTTCTTTAAAATCAGATCGTTTTAATTCTCTTACCGCTTCTGCTAAAATTTTTTGATACATTTCAAATCCAATTTCAGCCATAAATCCACTTTGTTCTGCACCCAATAAATTACCCGCTCCCCTAATATCTAAATCTCTCATAGCAATCTGAAATCCGCTACCCAACTCACTAAATTGCTCCAAGGTTTGTAATCGTTTTCTAGAATCATCCGGCAGGGTGCTTAAAGGGGGTGCGAGCAAATAACAAAAAGCCTTTTTATTACTACGACCCACTCTTCCTCTTAGTTGATGTAAATCACTCAATCCAAATTGGTGGGCATTATTAATGATGATGGTGTTCACATTAGGTATATCCACACCACTTTCAACAATATTGGTACAAACCAGCACATCATATTTTTTTTCAATAAAATCTAAAATTTTTTCTTCTAATTGATGTCCTTCTAATTGTCCGTGCGCATATCCAATACTTAGGTCAGGACAAAGCTTCTGAATCATCGCACACATTTCTGCTAAGCCTTGCACTCTATTATGAATAAAAAATACCTGTCCTCCTCTTTCGGTTTCAAAATAAATGGATTCCCTAATAATGTCTTCTTGAAATATTTGCACTTCTGTTTCTATGGGTTGTCTATTGGCAGGGGGTGTATTAATAATGCTTAAATCACGAGCACCCATTAAACTAAAATGCAAGGTTCTTGGAATGGGCGTGGCAGTTAATGTTAAGCAATCTACGCGGGTTTTTAAGGTTTTTAATTTTTCTTTATGCCCTACTCCAAATTTTTGTTCTTCATCTATAATGATTAATCCTAAATCTTTGAATTGCACTTCCTTACCTAAAATTCCGTGGGTACCCACTAAAATATCAATCTTACCCTCTTTCAGTTTTTCAATAGTTTCTTTTTTTTGAGCCGATGATTTAAAACGATTTAAAAAATCTATGGTAACAGGTAAATCTTTAAGTCTTTCTTTAAAAGTTTTAAAATGTTGAAAAGCTAAAATAGTAGTAGGTACCAACACCGCCACCTGTTTGCCATCTATGGCTGCCTTGAATGCCGCACGCACAGCCACTTCTGTCTTACCAAATCCAACATCACCACAGACTAAGCGATCCATAGGTGCCGCCGCTTCCATATCTTTTTTTACATCGGTAATAGCTTTGGCCTGATCTTGGGTTTCTTCATATATAAAAGAAGCTTCTAATTCGTGTATCATATAATTATCAGGCGAAAAAGAAAATCCAACCTCTGCTTTTCTTTGAGCATATAGCTTTATTAAATCAAACGCAATTAATTTTACTTTGGCCTTAGTTTTATCTTTTAATTTTAACCACGCATCTGATCCTAATTTATTTATTTTAGGAGGCGTGCCCTCTTTACCAGTGTATTTAGAAATTTTGTGTAATGAATTAATATTCACATATAAAATATCGCTATCCTTATATATAATTCTTACCGCTTCTTGGAGCTGCCCATTTACTTCAATTTTTTGAAGTCCACTGTAAACGCCCACTCCGTGATCTATATGAGATACATAATCTCCCGGCATTAAATCTCTTAAGGTTCTTAAAGTAATGGCTTTACTTTTACTATAAGCTTGTTTTATCTTATACTTATGATAGCGTTGAAAAATTTGATGATCGGTATAACAAATTAATTGATGATCGTGATCTATAAAACCCTCAAAAATATTTTTTACAATAGGTGTAAAATTAATTTCTGTTTTTAAATCGGTAAAAATTGCGTGAAGCCGCTCTAATTGTTTGGCTTGTTCTGCAAATATGAAAATATGATAACCTTTCTTTTCATAGGTTTGTATATTTTCAATTAAATATTGAAACTGTCTATTAAAAGAGGGTTGTGCTTGCGTATTAAATACCAGTTTTTCATTAGATAAATTTGCTTGAAAACCCCATTCTATTATGTGCTTAGAACTTAGTTGAAACTCAGTATTTTCAACCGTTTCAAAGTCTTCTTTTTGAATTTGTTTTTTTTGAAGTTCATTTTCTTGGTTCACCTGTAAAGAACTAGGAAGTGCTAAAAAGTCCCATAAGGCCTCCTGCTGATCCATACCCTTTTGCTTAGTTACATTCCAATCTTTCAACCAAATCAAACAATCTTTAGATAAATAATTAAGTAGAGAAATTTTTGTTGTATCATCAAACTGCGTAGTTACATTGGGAATAATATTTACCTGCAATAATTTACGCTCACTTAATTGTGTGGCAGGGTCAAAAATTCTTATACTATCCACTTCCTCTCCAAACAATTCAATGCGATAAGGTTTTTCATTACCAAAAGAATAAATATCAAAGATACCTCCGCGAAGAGCAAACTGTCCAGGCTCGTAAACAAAATCGGTGCGTTCAAACCCATAGTCAACCAATTGCTGCACCAACCCATACACATCCAAAGAGTCATTGGTTTTAATTTGAATAATATTTTGCTTTAGGGTACTTGGCAGGATCACTTTTTCAAATAAGGCTTCTGCATAAGTCACTACAATTTTTTTATTACCCCCCATTGAAATTTTAGTCAAAGCCTCCGTGCGCAGCATTATATGTGATGAATTTAAACTCCCAAAATGATGGGGCATTTTATAGGAAGATGGGAAATAAAATAAATCCATTGCATCGGTCACACTTTCAATAGAATTAAAAAAATAAGCAGCTTCTTCAGCATCATTTAATACTACTAAATGATTTAAATCTTGGGTGGCAGGATGTGAAAAAATAGTTTGTAAAATAAATGCAATGGAAGCGCCTTGCGTGTTTTGTAAAAAAATTTGCAAGGGTTTTGGTTGATGCTGGGACATAGCTATCCTGTCCGCCAAAGAATTTAGGAGGGGGGATTGTTGAAAATTTTCAAACAAAGAATGCTCATTCATAAATCACTTTGCAAAGATACAAGCAGTTTTTAAACATTTGATAATAGATAGGTAAGATTTATAGCCATTCTCAAGAAAATTATGCAAAATTCATTGTAATTTTAATGTATCAATGCATTATGAATAAGCCCCTAAGTATGAAGAATCTTTTATTGAAATATTTTTTAGCATTTTGTTTTCTAGTTTCAATGAACTTATTGAGTTACGCTCAAAATGAAACTCAAAAACAAGTTTTATTAAATAATGCGAAATACTTTGAAATAAAATCAAGAGCCAATTACACTGAAGCCATTTTAAAAGCCAAAGAAAATGGATGGCCCATTCGCTACATCAATAAAAATAATGCCACCGTAACCTTAATAGGTATAGATGCTTTTGGACAACCCAAATATTTAACCACATTTTCAGATCCCATTCAAGCTATTACTGTTAATACCAACAAAGTTTGGCCAGGCGGTGAATTAGGATTTAATTTAAGTGGGGCAAGTGATAATATGACTAATAGAATTGGCATTTGGGATGAAAGTGTACCCCGCCCTACCCATATAGAATTTAATGGTAAGGTGGTGGAAAAAGACAATGCTACTAAAATTGTTGATCATAGTACCCACGTAGCAGGAATTATGTTTAGCAAAGGTGTTAACCCTCTTGCCAAAGGGATGGCTTATGGTGTCAAAGGAGCTTATTCCTATGATTGGTTCAACGACGAGTCTGAAATGGCAACTGCTGCTGCGGGTGGTTTATTAGTATCTAATCATTCCTATGGAAATATTGCAGGATGGGATTATAATCAAGATTCTTTGAGATGGGAATACAATGGTAGATGGAATGAAAAAGAAGATTATAAATTTGGCTACTATGATGATGTTGCACAAGCTTATGACTCTATCGCTTATAATGCTCCCAATTATTTAATTGTAAAATCGGCAGGTAACTCCCACTCTAGCACCGGCCCCAAAGTGGGTGACGATTATTGGAGAAGAGATGAAAAAGGAAAATGGTATGATGCAGGCAAAAGACCAGATAGTTTAAGTAGTAATAATTCTTACGAGACGCTTCCTATGGATGTCAATGCAAAAAATATTTTGACCGTGGGTGCTGTAACTGGAATAGCCTCAGGATATGCCAAAAAAGAAGATGCAGTAATGACAAGTTTTAGCAGTTGGGGACCCACAGATGATGGAAGAATTAAACCAGATATTGTGGCAGATGGACAATCGGTGTATTCCACCATTAGCACTAACGACTCAAGTTATGGATATTTAAGTGGCACTTCTATGGCATCTCCCAATGCTGCGGGATCTTTATTTTTACTTCAAGAATTAGCACAACAAATAATTCCTAATAAATTTATGCGCTCTGCCACTATTAAAGGCTTAGCCATTCATACTGCTAATGAAGCAGGTTTATTTCCTGGCCCCGATTATAAATATGGATGGGGTTTACTTAATATTGGTGAAGCGGCCACAGTATTAAATAATGCATTAACCTCTAACAATAGTAGCTCTAGTGTTGATTTGGTTTATGAAAATGTTTTGCAAAATAAAGGATCTTATTCTACAAGTGTAATTGCCTCTGGTAATAAACCTTTAAAAGCAACTTTGGTTTGGACCGATGTTAAAGGAGAAATTGAAACCAGCTTAAATGATACCACCCGCCGTTTAGTCAACGATTTAGATTTAAAAATTACAAAGGATACTATTTCGTATTATCCTTGGAAATTAAATCCTAAAATTCCAGATAACCCAGCTACTCGTGAAATAAATAGTATAGATAATGTAGAAAAAGTAGAAATTGATTCCACCTTAGTAGGTACTAGTTATACCATAACTGTGAATCATAAAAATAATTTGGCTAGAGGACAGCAGGCTTATTCATTAATTATAAGTGGCGCAGGGGGAACTGCCTATTGCGCCTCCACTGCTAGCTCTGCCGCTGGGACAAGAATGGATACAGTTATTTTAGCCAATAATGTATTTGCCAATACGGGCACCAAACAATACATTGATAATAGCAATATTATTATCAACGCAGAACCTAATGGGCGCTTACCTCTAAGTATTAAATTAGGAAGCGTGGATGCTTCCAACAATAACCGCTTTGTAAAAATATTTATTGATTATAACAACAATGGAATTTTTGAAGACGCAGAAACAGTGCTTACTAGTGCTGCTTTAAAAAATGGAACCTATACAGATACCATTAATTTTCCTGCGAATCTGATTATTGGAAAAATTACCAAACTAAGAATAGTTGTTACTGAAACTGATGCTAGCTCCAATGTAAAAGCCTGCGGCACTTATAGCATAGGTGAAACACAAGATTATACTTTAAAAATTATTAACCCTTCCAATGATTTACAAGCTTCAGAAATTGTAAATCCAGTGGCAGGTTTAGCCAAAAGAGACAATCAATACATTACTGCTAGAATTGTGAATTTGGGATCGAGTGCTCAAACCAACATTCCATTAAGCTTGGTGGTAAAAAAAGGAACTAGCACTGTCTTATCTATCAATGAAATATTTACCGGCAGATTGAATGGTCAAGAAAGTATGAATTATACATTTCAAAAACCTTTAAACATTGAGGCCAATCAAACTTATACTTTTACGGCCACTGTCAATTTACTCAGCGACCAACAAAAAACAAATAATAGTATCAGCTCAACTATAGTAAGTGGATCAGCTATTGCAGCCCCCATAGCTACAGCTACTAATTGTAATGGCAATTTAACTTTAACAGTAAGCTCCCCTATCACCAATGCAAATTATGTTTGGTATGATAGCTCTAGTTTACAAAATCCCATTGCCATTGGAGCCAGCCCCTCGGGTACAGGCACCAATAAAAGTAAATTATATGTGACTCAAGGATTTCAAAGTACAGTGGGACCTCTCACCAATACTAGTTTAGGAAGTAATGGTGGTTACAATAGTTTTGCCGGCAATTTTGTTAAATTGAATACTACGGGACCACTCACCATCGAAACCGCAAAGCTTTATACTGGCTATCCTGGTAAAGTCGATTTTATTTTAGCAAGTTTTGGATCTTTTTCAGCTGATGGAACTTCTTATACCTATTACCCCATACAAACAACTTCTTTAAATGTTCCTGCAAGTAGCCCTTCCCCTACACCTGCAACTGGTTCTTCTGCCACACCATTTGTGGATGGAGATACTGGTAGAATATATGCCCTGAATTTGAAAATTGCTCAAGCAGGTGACTATATCATCATTATTAAATGTGATAGTGCCACTGTATTTAGAAATAACGGACTCAAAGATCCCACTTATCCAGTAGGACCCTCCAAAGTGTTTAGTTTTACTGGCAATAGTGTTCAAGCTGCTTCTGGTAATTACCAAAATTATTTTTACTTTTTCTATAGTACACAAATTCTTATGGATAATGCTATGAGCGCGGCGACTGAAGTTTTGGTAAACACAGCTCAAAAACCTAGTATCACTTTTTCAGATACCACACTTAAAGCTTCCAATGCATCTTCTTATCAATGGTATTTAAACGATGGAATAATTACAGGGGCTACGAATCAAACTTATCGTCCCTTGGTAAATGGTATGTATAAAGTAAGTACACTATTGGGAGGATGTAGTTCCCTATCAGATAGTAAATTAATAATGGTTACGGCTATAGAAGAAGCCCCTGCCAAAGAAATTAATTTAAGAATTAGTTCAGATGATTATATAGAAAACATAATAAAAGGCAGTAGCTTTTATATTCAATTTAGTAATATACAAACAGAAGACATAACTTTGGACATTATTAACTCTATGGGAGCAAATGTATTTCATAAAGAAAACTTAATCAATCAAAGAAGTCCGCAACACATAAATATTAATAACTTAAGTACAGGAGTCTACTTTGTTAAAATTTATGCCAATAAAAAGGTATATGTTCAAAGAGTATTCCTCACCAATAATTAAAACGAACTTGTATGGCATTAGAATGGATGGAAGCAGTTATTACTAAAATTGAGAATGAAACTCCCAACACAAAAAGATTTTACTTTGAAATACCAAGTATTGAAAAATTCGATTTTATTCCTGGTCAATTTGTAACCTTGGATTTGCCCATTCACGAGCAAAGAAATAAAAGATGGAGAAGCTACTCCATTGCTTCAGCACCCAATGGCACTAATACTTTTGAATTGATCATAGTTTTATTGGAGGGTGGCTTAGGTACCAATTATTTATTTAAGGAAGTCACTGTGGGTACTAAAGTGACTTTAAGAGGGCCGCAAGGAGTATTTACACTTCCTAAAAATTTTGAAAACGATATTTATTTTATTTGTACAGGCACGGGTATTGCTCCGTTCAGATCTATGATTCACCATATTCATACACATAAAATTGCACACCAAAACATACATCTTATTTTTGGCTGCCGCAAATTCGAAGATGGCTTATATATTGATGAATTAAAGGCTTTAGAAAAAATGGAACCTCGTTTTCATTTCCATCCTTGTTATTCTAGAGAAAATGAAGTGCCTGCTGGCTCTTATAAAGGTTATGTACATCCTGTATACCAACATCTATTACAACAAAATAAAGAAACCGCACAGGTATGGTTATGTGGATGGAAAGCAATGATTGATGATGCCCGAAAAAATATGACTGAATTAGGACTAGAAAAAAAACAGGTGCATTTTGAATCTTTTGGCTAGTCTATGTTTGCGAGTACCAATGCTTTGACTTTATCTAATGCAATTCTTTCTTGTAACATACTATCGCGATAACGAATGGTAGCAGTACCATCCTCCTTAGTTTGATGATCGATGGTAAGACAGAAAGGAGTTCCAATAGCATCTTGACGACGATATCTTTTTCCTATGGCGTCTTTCTCTTCAAAAAAACAATGGAATGATTTTTTACAATCATCCATTACTTGCTTCGCTAATTCAGGTAGGCCATCTTTTTTAGTCAAAGGAAGTATGGCTAATTTTATAGGCGCAAGTTTTGCAGGTAGATGTAACACTACTCTAGCATCTGTAGTGCCATCTTCTTTTTGTATAGTTTGTTCTTCATAAGCATTGGCTAATAATAACAAGAACATTCTATCTAAACCAATGGAAGTTTCAATAACATAAGGTACATAATGTTGATTTATTTCTGTATCAAAATATTGCATCTTCTTTTTGCTAAATGTTTGATGACGAGATAAATCAAAATCAGTACGAGAATGTATACCTTCTACCTCTTTAAAACCAAAAGGAAATTCATATTCTATATCTAAAGCGGCGTCGGCATAATGCGCTAATTTTACGTGGTCGTGAAAGCGATACTTTTCTGGCGCTATACCTAAACTCAAATGCCAATTCATACGCTCGTTTTTCCAATAGTCATACCACTGCTTTTGTGTGCCTGGTTTAATAAAAAACTGCATTTCCATTTGCTCAAACTCACGCATTCTAAATATAAATTGACGAGCTACAATTTCATTTCTAAAAGCCTTACCCGTTTGTGCTATACCGAAAGGAATTTTCATTCTTGCCGTTTTTTGTACATTTAAAAAATTTACAAAAATTCCTTGTGCCGTTTCTGGTCTTAAATAAATGGTACTTGCTTCTTCTGCAACCGCTCCAATTTCTGTGGAGAACATTAAATTAAACTGTCTTATATCGGTCCAATTACTGGTGCCACTTACCGTACATTTTATTTTATTTTCTTCAATTAATTTTTTTAAACCTCCGAAATCTTCCTTAGCTAACAAGGCATCCATATCAGCTAGTAATTTTTCTGCCGCCGAGGCTTGCCCATTTTCTTTTAAGAATTGAGCGTGAGCTTCAATTAAATGATCTACTCTGTATCTTTTTTTACTTTCTTTATTATCAATTAAGGGATCACTAAAACTATCCACGTGACCGCTTGCTTTCCAAGTAGTAGGATGCATAAAAATGGCAGCATCAATTCCCACAATATTTTCGTGCATTTGGGTCATACTATTCCACCAATAATCTCTAATATTTTTTTTCAACTGCGCTCCATTAGGACCGTAATCATATACGGCACTTAATCCATCATATATTTCACTACTAGAAAATACGAAACCGTATTCCTTCGCGTGAGAAATGATAGCTTGCAAACTGCTGTCAGGTGATGGCTTACTCATAGGTTGCAAATATACTGCTAGATTATATTACCTATTTAATTTTTATATTGTTTTGATGCCTTGAAGCGTCTCTAAGCGTTTTCTTTTGAATATTTTTCTCCAAAGCAGATGTTAAATCAACCCCGGTTTGATTGGCCAAACAAATTAAAACGAATAAAACATCGGCCATTTCATCAGACAACAATGCCTCTTGTTCTTTATTTTTAAAAGACTGATCTCCAAAGGTGCGAACCATAATTCTAGACAACTCACCCACTTCTTCCATTAAAATACCCAAATTAGTGAGCTCACTAAAATACTTTACACCCACCGTCTTAATCCAATGATCTACTTTTTGTTGGGCTTCGTGTAAGGTTATTTCATTTGCCATAGTTATTTTATTTTTTATTCTTTATTTTTTGAATCCATAATAATGGTTACAGGTCCATCATTGATGAGAGCCACTTTCATATCTGCACCAAATACACCTGTTTGAATAGGCGCTCCCATAGCAGAAGAAAGTTGTTGAATCATAGCTTCATACAAAGGAATGGAAATATCGTGTTTGGCAGCAGCGATATAAGAAGGCCTATTCCCTTTTTTAGTACTCGCGTGTAAAGTAAACTGACTTACCAGTAATATCGAACCACCTACTTCTTGTACACTTAGATTCATCACCCCATTGACATCATCAAAAATGCGCATTTGAACTATCTTATTAGATAACCATTGTACATCTTCTAAAGTATCGGCAGTCTCAATACCTACAAGTACTAATAAGCCCTTTTGGATAGACCCTGATAGTTTACCCTCTATGCTAACACTAGCCTCGCTCACTCTTTGTATTACTACTTTCATACTATGCTCAATTTCTATATGAAGATAAACAAAACTATTTTCACTAATTTAGCTGTAATTTCAAGGCCTTGAGTAGTATAAAAAAATTAGCCAGTCAAACCGCTTGGTATGGACTTAGCTCAATTGCAGCTAGGTTTATTAGTTATTTGCTTGTACCCTACCTTACTTATAAGTTTAGCGAGTCGGCTTACGGCGAAATGTCCATTATCTATTCCTTCATACCATTTCTTAATGTCATTGTTACCCACGGAATGGAAACCGCCTATTTTAGATTTGGAAGCAATGAAAATGAACAAAAAATTTACCATACTAGTAGTATATCAATGCTTTTAGTAACTTCTATCGTTCTAATGGTACTGCTTAAATTAAGTTTTCCCATTGCCTCTCTTTTACAAATTACCGAACACCCCGAATACATCACACTTATGGCTTGGGTAGTTGGCTTAGATGCCATTGCTACTATTCCTTTTTCAAGATTAAGGTTAGAGGGCAAACCCAAAAAATTTGCTTTTATTAAAATAGGAGGAATCGTTTTAAATATTCTAGCTACTTATTTTTTTATAAGCTTTCTTCCCTCCTACTTGGAAAAGCACCCCACTAGTGTATTAACGCAATGGTATATATTAAACTGGTCTGTAGGCTATGTTTTGTTAGCGGGCATTGTTCAAAATATTTTTGTTTTATTATTATTAAATAAAGAAATAAGCGCCTTACGATTTAGTTTTGATTTTAATTTATGGAAACAAATGATGCTTTATTCACTTCCATTAATTATTGTTGGTTTTGGTGGAATGGTAAATGAAACATTTGATAGAATTATGTTAGGATGGTGGGCGCCAGGTGGCTCTGTGGAAGCCAACAAAGCCATTGTAGGAATTTATAGCGCTTGCTATAAACTATCTATTTTAATAACTATTTCAGTGCAAGCTTTCAGAATGGGCGCTGAACCTTTTTTCTTTAAACAGTCTTCAGAGGAAAATGCTCCTAGAGTGTATGCAAGAGTGATGAAATTTTTTGTTATTACCTTATGTATTATGTTTTTAATGGTGGTTTTATTTTTAGATATTTGGAAAGAATTTATTCGTAATCCTGCAATGTATGTGGGCTTGAGGGTCGTTCCCATTTTACTTATTGCCAATATATTTTTAGGTGTTTATTATAATTTAAGCATTTGGTATAAGTTAAGTAATAAAACAATGGCTGGAGCTTGGATTACCTTACTAGGTGCTGCCATTACTATTCTTATTAATTTTATTGCCATTCCTTATTTTAGTTATATGGCAAGTGCTTGGGCCACTTTAATTTGTTATGGCACTATGATGTATGTAAGTTATCTCTGGGGTCAAAAAGTATATCCTGTACCCTATGCTACAAAAAAATTAATTGCCTATTTCGTGATCACTTTACTACTTTACGGAATTTATGAGTTAGCCACTTTACTTATAATAAATAATACTGCTCAACTTTGCATAGCCAGTTTTGAACTCATAGCTTTCTTATTATTTGTAGCAAGAATAGAAAAAAAAGAGCTAAAAAACCTTTTTCAAAAAAAACAGTAACAGCATCCTAAAGTAAAAACACCTTTCTATGGCGGAAGATTTAACTATTATCCAAGGAGATAAAAAAACTCAATATGAAACGCTCATTCCACAAATTGAAGCGCTACTGAGAGGTGAACAAGATTTAATTGCCAATTTAGGTAATATCGCAGCTGCACTGAAAGAACAATTCAACTGGTTGTGGGTAGGTTTTTATTTAATTAAAGAAGATGAATTAGTACTAGGTCCTTTTCAGGGGCCTGTAGCTTGTACAAGAATAAAAAAAGGCAGAGGTGTTTGTGGTACAAGTTGGGAGAGAGCCACCACTGTTATTGTAGAAGATGTCGAAAAATTTCCTGGACATATTGCTTGCAGTAGTAGTTCAAAATCTGAAATTGTTATACCAGTATATAAAAATGGTACAATGTTAGGGGTTTTAGATGTTGATAGTAGTGAATTAGCTCAATTTGATAGCGTGGATCAAATGTATCTAGAAAGAATTTTACAACTGATTCCATAGGCCTTTTAAAAATTAAAGATTCTTAATAAAAAATAAATTAAATTTGCACCCCTTATGCGGATGTGGCGAAATTGGCAGACGCACTAGACTTAGGATCTAGCGCCGTAAGGCATGTGGGTTCGACCCCCTCCATCCGCACACATTCATTACCAAAGTCCCTCGAAAATTCGGGGGTCTTTTTTTTAATGAAATAGCTATTTTTTAGGGCTAAAAACCTACCTTTGCCCCCCTTCAAACATAGATTTTACTACAAAAACAAAGAATATGGCAAGTATAAAAAGAGAGAACATTGGGCTTTTAAATGACAAACTTACTGTTACTATTACCAAAGAGGACTACTATCCTAGCTTTGAAAAAAGTTTAAAAAAGCACGCCAAAACAGCCAATATTCCTGGTTTTAGAAAAGGGATGGTACCTGCTGGGTTAATTAAGAAAATGTATGGACAATCTGTATTTTCAGACGAGGTTTTGAAAAAAGTAGAAGCAGAATTAAACCACTATATCAGTAACGAAAAATTAGAAATTTTTGCTCAACCACTTCCCTTAGATACTACCTTACCTTCTTTAGATATGAATGTGGCAGGCAATTATGATTTTGCATTTGAAATAGGTGTAAAGCCCGCTTTTAATTTAAATGTAAAAAGCATTAAAGTAAAAAAGTATAAAGTAAAAGTGACCGATGAAATGATTCAAAACGAAGTGGAGAGAATTCAAACTCGCAATGGTAAGATGACCGACCCTGAAACAATAGAGAGTGATGAAAACTTAATCAATATTACTTTTACTGAAACTGATAAAGAAGGTAATGTTATAGAAGGCGGTATTACAAAAGATAATTCTTTATTAGTTAAATATTTTTCTGAGAACGCCAAAAAGCAATGGATGGGAAAGAAAAAAGACGATGCTATTGTTATTCAATTAAAGAAAGCTTTTGAAGATAAAGAATTAGATATTATTGTTGGCGATTTAGGCATCACAAAATCTGATGCTGATAAATTTTTCAAAATACTTATCACCAAAGTAGGTTTGGTAGAAAAAGCCCCCTTGGATGAAAAATTATTTTTAGCTACTTACCCTAATGCTACTATTGCCACAGAAGATGAATTTAGAGCCGCTATCAAAAAAGATATTGAGGGTTATTATGAACAACAAGCCCGCAATCAAATACACGATCAAATTTATCATCACCTCATTGATCATACTTCTATGGAATTTCCAGTAGCTTTTTTAAAACGCTGGTTACAAAAAGGAGGAGAAAAACAAAGAACACCAGAAGAAACAGAAAAAGAATATCCTGTATTCCAAGATCAATTAAAATGGACTTTAATTAGCAGCCAATTAACCTCAGATTATAAAATTGAAGTAGTTGCAGAAGATTTAAAAACCTTCGCGAAACAACAATTGATGAGCTATATGGGTCCGCAAATGGGCGCTTTAGGCGATAACGATCAATGGCTAGAAGACTATGCCACAAGAATGATGAAAGACAGAAAATTTGTAGAAGATAGTTATCAAAGAATTAGCACCGAAAAATTATTCACTGCCATAGAGACCGAGGTGGAAGCCAAAGACGAAGATATAGAAGCTGAAAAATTCGCCGATTTGCTGAATCAACATAAACATTAGTCCTTTTGGCTTAAAAAGAAGCTCTATTTGTCAAATTTTGGCACTCTTTTTGCACTTGCTTTGGCTACAAGGATTTAACTTTACTTACTAGAAAATAGCAATTATGAATTTAGGTCAAGAATTTGAGCAATATGCCATTAAGCATAAAGGTATCAGTAGCAATACTTTACACCAATATAAAAAAAGTGTAACCAATCTCACTCCTTACATTATTGAAGAGCGCCCAATGAATGTGGCAAGTATGGATGTATTTAGTAGATTGATGATGGATCGTATTATATTTTTAGGTGAAGGCATCAACGACTATGTAGCTAACATTGTCACTGCCCAATTACTTTTTTTAGAAAGCACCGATCGAACCAAAGACATTCAAATGTATATCAATAGCCCAGGCGGAAGTGTCTATGGTGGATTAGGCATTTATGATACGATGCAATTTATTAGTCCTGATGTAGCTACCATTTGTACGGGAATGGCTGCAAGTATGGGTGCTATTTTATTATGCGCTGGTGTAGAAGGAAAAAGAACAGCATTGAAGCATAGCAGAATAATGTTACATCAACCTAGCGGTGCTATTGGGGGACAAGCCTCTGATATTGAAATTACGGCTAGAGAAATTAAAAAATTAAAAAATGAGTTGTATGAAATTATTGCTCATCATACACATAAAAATATAGAAACGGTAGCCAAGGATTGTGATCGTGATTTTTGGATGACCGCTACTGAGGGTAAAGAATATGGTTTGGTAGATGAAGTATTATTAACCAACCCAAGAAAAGTAAAAAAATAATAAAACTGTTCAAATATATAATATGATAGTGAATAAAAGTTTTTTAAGGGAGGAAGAGCAGGAACCTAAAGAAGATAAAAAAGAAGAAACAGCGCCAAGTTTTCTTAATAAAAAAATGGAACATCTTTTTTTTGAAAAAAGAGCTATTTATTTATGGGGCCCTGTAGATGATAAGTCTGCTAAAGATATTGTCAACAAGTTGATATTACTTGAAGCCGATAAACCAGGTTCAGAAATTAAATTTTATATTAATAGTCCCGGAGGTGTGGTTACTAGCGGAATGGTGATACACGACACTATGAAATTAATTAAAAGCCCCGTGCACACTATTTGTATAGGACTAGCCGCAAGTATGGGTTCCATTCTTTTAAGTGCAGGAGAAAAAGGAAAGCGAAGTATATTTGCGCACGGCGAAGTAATGATTCATCAACCCAGCTTAGGGGGTTATTTTCAAGCCAATAGTACCGATATTGAAATTCACGCAGAACAGATTCGTAAAACAAAGGAATTAGGAGCGAAAATCTTAGCAGAGAATTGTAATAAAACTGTTGAACAAATTATGAATGACTTCGATAGAGATTATTGGATGAATGCAAAAGAAGCGGTTGCCTATGGCATTGTGGATAAAATAGCCAAACAACTTTAAAAGTAGAAAATGGCAAAATCACCTACGATACATTGTTCATTTTGTGGCCGCAATCGCGATGAGGTCAAAATTCTTATTGCAGGCCAGGATGGACATATTTGTGAGAACTGCATTGAACACGCACACGAAATAATTGTAAAAGAATTTCATCAGAAAAAAGTAGAAGGTAAAGCAGGTACTTTAAAAGTGCAAAAGCCAATGGCTATTAAAGCTTTCTTAGACCAATATATTATTGGTCAGGAAGAAGCCAAGAAAATTTTATGTGTTGCTGTATACAATCATTTCAAACGCATTAATTTGCCTAGCTCTCCTAAAAATGAAGTGGAAATTGAAAAGAGCAATGTTATTATGATTGGCGAAACTGGTACAGGCAAAACCTTACTTGCAAAAACAATAGCAAAATTATTAAATGTACCCTTTGCCATTGTAGATGCTACTGTATTTACAGAAGCTGGTTATGTAGGCGAAGATGTAGAAAGTATGTTAACTCGTCTTTTACAAAATTGTGATTATGATGTTGCTGCCGCTGAAAGAGGTATTGTATACATTGATGAAATAGATAAAATTGCCCGTAAAGCAGATAACGCCTCTATTACAAGAGATGTAAGTGGAGAAGGCGTACAACAAGGTTTATTAAAAATGTTAGAAGGAACAGATGTATTAGTGCCCCCTCAGGGTGGTCGTAAACATCCAGAACAAAAAATGATTAAGGTTGACACAAAAAATATCTTATTTATTTGTGGTGGTGCTTTTGATGGTATTGATAAAATTATTGCTAGAAGAATTAATACCAACGCCATTGGATTTAGTGTCAATAAAGAAGAGCAGGAATTACAAAGAAAAAATTTACTTCGCTTTGTGAATGCTCAAGACATTAAAGCTTTTGGCTTAATTCCAGAATTATTGGGAAGACTTCCTATTATTACTCATTTAGAGCCTTTGGATGCAGCTACATTAAGAAATATATTAACGGAACCTAAAAATGCTTTAATTAAACAGTATACACAGCTTTTTGCTATTGAGAAAATCAAACTAAAAATTGATACAGAAGTATATGATTTTATTGTTGAAAAAGCCATAGAATATAAATTAGGCGCTAGAGGTTTAAGAAGTATTTGTGAAAGTTTATTTACACAAGCTATGTTTGAAATGCCAGGAACAGCTACCACAGAATTCAATGTAACCATTGAGTACGCAAAAAAAATGTTTAATAAAAGTAAAATAAGCACTTTAAAAGTGGCCTAAGCAAATTTTTAATATTTGTACACCTTAAAATATTTTTATGCAAGAACTAATTGATCGTTTAGTAAAAGAAGCGAATGTAACTCCAGAACAAGCCAAGCAATCTATTGAAACAATTGCTGCTTTTGTGAAAGAAAAATTCCCAATGCTAGGAGGCGCTGTCAATCAAATTTTTAAAGCGGCTAAATAATAGTTGATTACAGTTTTAATGTCACTGTTCAATACTCACTTTTGTAAGAAGCAGGTCTGCCTGCTGTGGAGTTAAATCTAATAAAACTACTAGCTCCCTCCATCCAATACTACCTCCATTTTGCTTTCTAGTGCTAAGAATGGTATAAATTTCTCTGTCTTGGAATAGCCCTAATGATTTCCAGTTTTCAAAGTTCATCACATTGGCATTAGGTTTAAACACTTCCCTTTTTTCTATTTTTAAATGTGGTTTTAATGTATAAAATTCATTCTCCGATAAACCATATACTTTTTTTAATTGATGCAAATGAGTAAAGCCTCCTAAATAATTTCTATATCTAATTATATTTTTAATAATAGAGGGAGGTAGTTTTGAAAGATGCGCCCACTTGGCTGAATCAGCTGTATTAATATCCAGCGTCCAAATAGGAGAATGGAAAGAACTACCACTTACCCTATCATTAAAACTACCACTTACCCTATCATTAAAAGTGCGCATCATTTTTTGTTTTGATATTTTATAATTTATAGAGGATACTTTATTATTAATGGGTGCTATGCGAACAAAGGGTATTAATTTTTCTGCTATCTTTTTAGAAAGACCATATAATTTATATAAATCTTCATTTTTATAAAACCTCCCCCCTTTATTTCTATAATGTAGTAAAGTACCTATTTGTTTAGGGGGTATACCTAATTGCAATGCGCTATTACTATCAATAGTATTGGGGTCGAAATAAAATAAACTTTGCTTTAATGCTAAAATTGTTTTCTCACTGGTTTTGGAGGAAGGAAAAAAGTAACCAATAGCCACACTTGCTAGCATTAGACACCCTAGTACCATAATGCCTCTTTGTTCTTTTTTGGTAAAAATAAAATAGGCTTTCCAAGTATTTTCCATAACTAATTTTACACTAGTTAGAAAATTAATACACCAAGTATTTAAGTATAAATACTTTATTCAATAATAAGTTTATATAGAAATTTGCATACCATCATAAGCAAGCTTAACACCTAAGGGCAAACTTGCTTCTACTTCATCGTGGAGTCCTATTTGATGACTACAATGAGTGAAATATACTTCTGGCACTTGTATTGTAGCTACAAATGCTAAAGCCTGCTCCAAATTAAAATGTGTGGGATGGGTTTGTTTTCTTAATGCATTCAAAATTAAAATTTTAGACCCTTTGATTTTTTCAATGGCTTCACTTGAAATATAATTAGCGTCAGTGATATAAGTAAAATCGCCAATTCTAAATCCTAATACTGGCATTTCTCTGTGCATCACAGCAATAGGATTAAAAGTAATATCTCCCACAGTGAAGGGGTCTTTATCAATGGTATGTAAAATCATTTCTGGTAATCCCGCATCTTTATCTTTTTCAAAAGCATAATAGAAATCTCTTTTTATGGCCACTTGAGTTAATTCATTGGCATAAATATTCATTGATTTTTGAGAGAAAAAATTAAAGGGCCTAATATCATCTAATCCAGCATAATGATCTCTATGTGGATGCGTAAAAACTACCGCATCTAATTGAGTAGTTTTTGATCGCAACATTTGATACCTAAAATCGGGTGTGGTATCAATAACTACAGTAGTTTTTTCTGAGCTAATCTTAATACTGCTTCTTAATCTTTTATTTTTGGGATGCGTGGAAGTACAAACCTCACAAGGACATCCAATTAAAGGGACACCAGTACTCGTTCCTGATCCTAAAATGGTAATATTGAGCAATGTAAAAAAATTTAAGCAGCAGTTTCTTCCTTATTCGCTTCTGTTAAAGTAAGTTTTTTTACTTCATTATATAACACTTGGGAGGCGTGTGTTAATTTATCAAACTGAATATCTAAAACTGGTATTAATTCTAATAATGTATTAATTCTACCCTCTAAACTCAGGAACTTATTAAGTACTACAATTCTTTTAGACTCTAACAAGCACCAACCACTTTGAAAATTTCCTCGTTCATATCGAACCACAAAATCTGATTCGCCTAAAATATCCTCTAATTTGTCTAAAGTACTTTGGTTCAATTTCATAATAAGTATTGATTTATAGGATCCTACGCCTATTACAAAGGTAGTTTTTTGTGAATGGGGAGTTTTAAATAAGCGCCAGGAGTTATTCACATTTCGTACCTTTGTGGCACAATTTATTTATGGATTTTATACACAGAAAAATAATCAATGACCCGGTGCACGGTTTTATAACCATCAACGATCCGCTCATTTTTGAGCTGATAGCACATCCCTATTATCAAAGATTAAGAAGAATTCAACAAATGGCTCTTGCTCAAGTGGTATACCCCGGAGCCGTACATACACGACTGCATCATTCATTGGGTGCTTATCATTTAATGTGTATTGCCATTTCCGAACTTAGAGATAAAGGCATTGAAATTACCCAAGAAGAAGCCCAGGCAGCCAAAGCGGCAATTTTATTACACGATATAGGACACGGACCCTTCTCTCACGCACTTGAAAGTGTTTTATTAAAAGGCGTCAGTCACGAAGAGCTTTCTTTATTAATTATGCAAAAATTAAATGAAGGCCCCGAAAAAAATTTAAAGGGTAAATTGAATTTAGCCATTCAAATTTTTACCAACCAATATCCTAAAAAGTTTTTACATCAGTTAATAAGCGGACAATTAGATGTAGACCGTTTAGACTATCTCTCTCGTGATAGTTTTTTTACAGGAGTAAGCGAAGGTGTAGTAGGATATGAAAGAATTTTAAAAATGATTACCATACACAATAATGAACTAGTGGTAGAAGAAAAAGGTATTATTAGTGTAGAAAAATTTCTTCTTTCAAGGCGCTTAATGTATTGGCAGGTATACCAACATAAATCTGTGGTAGCTTCTGAAAATATGTTAGTAAAAATTATTGAACGCGCACAATATTTATATCAACAAAATAACGCGGATGTAAAAGTTTCTCAGGTGGTTGATTATTTCTTAGGTGAGTTTAGCGGTAAACTCAATGAAATCAATTTGAATTTTTATTGTCAATTGGATGATACCGACATTTTATTTGCCATTAAAAAATGGCAATTTCACAGCGACCCTATTTTATCGTTGTTATGTCAAAGGCTTTTAAATAGAAATGGTTATAAATGTATAATGCAAGAAACTCCCATAGCACAAACGCAATGGGATAATGCCTACACTCAAACCAAAAAAACTTTTGGCTTAAATGATGCCGATACCTCTTATTTATGTTTTAAAGGAATGGCCTCTAATACCTTATATAAAGAAGGAGAAGAAACTATTAAAATTTTGCTAAAAACTGGAGAAGTAAGAAGTATTTCTAAAATACAAAATGCCCTCATCAATGAAAGTCTTTCTGCACCCGTAAAAAAATTTTACATTTGCTTATTAAAAGCATAATTTATCATTTAAATAAAATCCAATGCTTTCTTTTACCGCCCAACAGATTGCTTTACTAATTCAAGGACAAATTGAAGGAGAGGCCACAGTCCAGGTAAAAGAATTTGGTAAAATTGAATCGGCCACAGCTGGTCAAATTTCCTTTTTAGCCAATCCCAAATACGAAGAATTTTTATACAGCTCTCAGGCTTCCATTATTATTGTAAATACTTCCTTGGTCTTAAAAAAACCAGTCAAGGCAACTTTGATAAGAGTGCCAGATGCCTATGCTGCTTTTGCTACTTTGCTAACGAAGTATCAAGAAATGAAAAATGAAAGTTTAGTAGGCATACAATCGCCTTCCTTTATAGCAAGCACGGCACAATTAGGAGAACAAAATTTTGTGGCGGCTTTTGCCTATATAGGTGAGAATGTAAAAACAGGAAAAAATGTAAAAATATTTCCTGGTGCTGTGATTGGAGAAAATGTACAAATGGGTAGTAACATTACTATACATCCCGGAGTTATTATTTATGCAGACTGCATCTTAGGCAATAACATAACTATTCACGCAGGTTCTATTATTGGCAGTGATGGTTTTGGTTTTGCCCCCAAAGAAGATGGTAGTTATCAAAAAATTCCTCAATTGGGTAATGTGATTATTGAAGATGATGTAGAAATTGGATCTAACACCACGGTGGATAGAGCCACTATTGGATCCACCATCATCAGAAAAGGAGTGAAATTGGATAACCTAATTCAAATTGCCCATAATGTTGAAATTGGAGAAAATACAGTTATAGCCGCCCAAAGTGGTATTAGTGGTAGCACTAAAATTGGTAAAGGAGTAATGATGGGTGGCCAGTCAGGCACCATAGGGCACTTAACTATAGCCGATGGTATTAAAATTACCGCAAGAGCGGGTATTACTAAGGATTTTAAACAAGCCAATATTACACTAACAGGCTATCCTGCAGGCGAACAATCTGCCAGTTTAAGGGCCCAAGTACATCAAAAAAACCTGCCCGAACTTGAAAAAAGGGTTAAAGAATTGGAAATAATGGTCCGACAACTGTCTCAAAAGGGTTAAATCAGCTAATTTTGCTGAAAATCACCAAATTCTAGGCGGTGATTTATTAAACAATTAAATCATGGATCAACAATTTAATCCTGACAAACAACATACTATACAAAAAAGTATAAAAATCAGTGGAACAGGATTACATACGGGGGTTTTAGTTGAAATGACCTTAAATCCGGCCAACCCAGGCTTTGGATATCAATTTCAAAGAACTGATTTACCCAGTCAACCTGTTATTAAAGCAGATTGCGATTTAGTAACCGATACCAGCAGGGGAACTACTTTACAAGTGGGGGATGCTAAAATAAGTACAGTGGAACATATCTTGGCAGCCTTAGTAGGTTTAGGAGTAGACAATTGTTTGATACAAGTGAATGGTCCTGAAATTCCCATTATAGATGGTAGCTCTTCCCCATTTATAGAAATTATCGAAAAAGCGGGCGTGGTTGAACAAGATGCTTCCAAAGCTTGGTACAGTATTGATGAAAATATTTTTCACTATGATGATGCTAAGCGAGTAGAAATGGTGGCATTGCCAGCCTTAGATTATCAAATTACCACATTAATTGATTTTAATAGTCCGGTTTTAGGAACACAACACGCAGCTTTAAGAACTATCAAAGAATTTAAATCTGAGATTGCCCCTTGCCGAACTTTTTGTTTTTTACACGAATTAGAAGCCTTGTTAAAAAATGATTTAATTAAAGGTGGAGATATTAATAACGCCATTGTAGTGGTGGACAAGCCTGTTTCTGAAAAAGAGATGAGCCGTTTAGCGAAGGTTTTTAAAAGAGAAAAAATTGAAGTTAAAAGTGAAGGTTATTTAAATAATTTAGAATTAAGATTTCCCAATGAACCTGCCAGACATAAACTATTAGATGTGGTGGGAGACCTTGCTTTAATTGGCTATCCTATAAAAGCTCGCATTATTGCCAATAGACCAGGACATAGCAGCAATGTTGAGTTTGCCAAAAAAATCAAGCAATACATCAAAAAAAATAAGCACGTAAAAGATGTACCTATTTACGATCCAACTGCTACCCCTGTATTTTCTTTAGAACAAATTGAAAAAACCCTTCCTCATCGTCATCCATTTTTGTTCGTGGATAAAATTATAGAATTGACAGACACAGTCATTGTAGGTATAAAAAATGTTTCTTTTAATGAATGGTTTTTCCCTGGTCATTTTCCTGGCAACCCAGTGATGCCGGGTGTACTTCAAATTGAAGCACTTGCTCAAACAGGAGGTATACTTTGTATTAACGCAATGCCCAAAGGACAATACGATACTTATTTTTTAAAAATTGATAATTGTAAGTTCAAACAAATGGTAAAACCAGGTGATACTATGTTGTTAAAAATGGAATTAACCAGTCCCATTAGAAGAGGTATTTGTGAAATGAGAGGCACTGTATATGTAGGTGGAAAAGTAGTCACAGAAGCAGACCTCGTAGCACAAGTAATTAAAAGACCAGAATAATAGTAGCAAAATTTAAGATCTCCCACTTAATATGACACATCCCTTTACCTATATTGACCCCAATGCAAAAATTGCATCCAATGTAAAAATTGATCCCTTTACTGTAATTCACGGTGATGTAACTATTGGAGAAGGCACTTGGATTGGAAGTAATGCCACCATAATGAATGGCACCAAAATTGGAAAAAATTGTCGCATATTTCCAGGGGCTGTCATTGGAGCCGATCCTCAGGATTTGAAATATAATGGCGAAAAAACAACCGTTGACATTGGAGACAATACTACTATTCGTGAATTTGTTACAATTAATAGAGGTACTTCCGACAGATGGAGTACTAAAGTGGGTAACAATTGTTTAATTATGGCGTATAGTCATATAGCACACGATTGTATCATTGGCAACCAATGTATTTTAAGTAATAGTGTGCAATTGGCTGGGCACGTTACATTAGGAGACTTTGCTTGGATTGCGGGCGTGAGTGCTGTACATCAATTTGTAAATATTGGTCAACACGCCTATATCGCTGGAGGTAGTTTGGTAAGCAAAGATGTACCTCCTTACATAAAAGCAGTGAGAAATCCATTGAGTTATGGCGGCGTAAATAGTGTGGGTTTAAAAAGAAGAGGTTTTGATTTAGAAAAAATAAATCACATATTAGATATCTATCGTTATATTTTTAATAAGGGAATGAATACCACTCAAGCGCTTGAATTTATTGAAGAAGAAATTCCAGCCACAGATGAAAGAGATGAAATTGTCACATTTATTCGTGAAAGTGGCAGAGGTATTATTAAAAGATTTGGGAAAGGAGTTTTCGAAGAAGACTAATTTTTATGCAAATAAGCTTAACGCAAGCCGGTAAAAGATTTAATAAAGAATGGATTTTTAAAAATCTAGATGTTCAATTTGAAGCAGGAAAACATTATGCTTTAGTAGGGAGTAACGGTTCTGGGAAAAGCACATTACTACAAATTATTGCAGGGTATAGCAGTCTTACCAAAGGTTCTATTGAGTGGAGCCCCTTGGATGCCGATTCCATCTATAAAGAAATTAGTTTTGCCGCTCCCTATATGGAATTAGTAGAAGAATTTACTGCCACAGAAATATTTGAATTTCAAGCTCAGTTTAAATCGATACAAACAAAAATGAGTTTTGAAAAAATGCTAGCGTTGACAGGCTTACAAAATGCCGCAAAAAAACAAATTAGGTATTATAGTAGTGGTATGAAACAAAGATTAAAATTAGCACTGGCAATTTTTTCAGACGCTCCTATTTTATTATTAGATGAACCTTGTAGTAATTTAGATCAAGAAGGAATGGCAATGTACCAATCATTAATCAATGAATTTGCTATGCATAAATTAATTATTGTAGCTAGCAATGATCCTGCAGAATATCAATTCTGCAAAGAAAAAATAAATTTAATGGACTATAAAATGCACTAGCTTCTACTTGCGATAATTAAATTCAAGTCGGTGAATTTTAAATCAAATTTTGCACTTATATATAAATCGGTCAAAGCTCCTTTATACAAATAAATACCTTCTCTCAAATGTATTTGCTGCCAGATAATTTCTGCAAGTCCTCCTTGATCACCTATTTGAACTAATAAAGGCATTAACACATTACTAATGGCTTGACTCGCTGTTCTTGCAAAACCACTGGGAATATTGGGCACTCCATAGTGTAGTACATTATGTTTGATCATAATAGGATCTTCGTGGTTAGTAAGCTCCGTAGTTTCAAAACATCCTCCTCTATCAATAGCAACATCAATGATAATACTACCTGGACGCATCGCAGCCACCATTTCTTCGGTGACCACAATGGGGGCTCTCCCAAAATCATTTCTTAATGCACCCACCGCTACTTCACAGGTTTTAAGCTGTTTGGCCAAAATTCTAGGCTCTAATACACTGGTCCAAACTCTTTGGCCTAAATTATTTTGAAGTCTTTGTAACCTTGAAACATTATTATCAAATACTTTCACACTAGCTCCTAAAGCCAAAGCATTGCGGGTAGCAAATTCACCAATAATATCAGCACCAATGATTACCACTTTAGTGGGCGGCACCCCACTAATACCTCCTAACAAAATTCCTTTACCTTGATTAAAATTACTTAAGTATTGTCCGGCTATTAACATTACCGCACTACCGGTAATCTCTCCCATACTTCTAAGTATAGGATAATTTTGATTTTCATCTTTTATATTTTCAATAGCAAGTGCTGTAATTTTTTTTAACATCAACTGTTCCATCAACTCTTTTTTCACAGCCGTTAAATGCAAAGGAGAAATGATGGTTTGATGCATTTGTAAAAAAGGAAGATCGGCTTCCACAGGGGGAGCCGTTTTTACCAAAATAGGACATTGATAAACTGCTTCTTTATCTTGCACAATTTTTGCTCCTGCTTCTGCATAATCGTTATCTGAGTACCTACTGCCCTCTCCTGCTTTTGATTGCATAAGCACTTCGTGTCCATTGGCCACTAAAACACTTACAGCTTCAGGTATTAAACCAATTCTATTTTCTTGAAAGGCAGTTTCCTTAGGAATACCAATTAAAAGTGGCTTACTTTTTATGGGTATATCTAATACTTCTTCCTGTGTTTCATAGGAAAAACTACTATGTATTTGTGGTTTGACACTACTCATACTAAGAAATATTTTTATGAAGGTATAAAAATCCTTCTATGTTCAGCATCTAAAATCTCAATTTGAAAAATTTGGGCATCTTCTGGTAACAGTCCCTTGGCCTTTTCTGGCCATTCTATAAAACAAAAATGAGCTTCCTCAAAAGCTGCTTCTACCCCGGCGTGAAGCGCCTCTTTCTCATTTTCTAGTCGATACCAATCCATATGAAATATTAATTTTCCACCCACTTCGTATTGATTCATTATAGCAAATGTGGGGCTGGTAACATTATCCTCAATACCCATTTGTTTACATAGTGCAGCAATAAGTGTTGTTTTTCCAGCTCCCATAGGTGCCCTAAAAGCCCAAATAAACTTATGTCCATACTCTTTTAGTAGGGCTTTTGCCACCTGGCTTATTTCGACTAAAGAATAGCTCATTTCCATCAACCAAAGATAAGCAAGAATGAATGTTTAAAAGCGTATTAATGCTTTCAAATAAGCTAAAATGTCTTCGTACATTTGCATTGTAAATCTCAGCTTATGGAATCAGTTCAGTGGAAAGTAGAGGGAATGAGTTGTACCAATTGCGCTTTATCCATTCACAAATATTTAAAAAATAGTGGCATAGAAGAACCCAAAGTAAATTTTATGGAGGGTGATGTAGCATTTGAATTACCCGATGAAATACAAAAAGAAACTTTAGTTAAAGGCATTGAAAAATTAGGTTATAAAGTAAAGGGTCAGCAAGGAAAACAAAATAGAAACTGGTTAGATACCAATCAACAAAGAACCTTGTTTTGTTTTTTATTTACCGTACCCTTGGTGGTACATATGCTACCTGGGGTACATTGGCACTTAATGATGAACCCCTATATTCAATTAGCATTCACCTTACCCGTTTTTGTGGTGGGTATGTCTTATTTTGGAAAAAGTGCCCTGCATAGTATTACTCAAGGCATACCTAATATGAATGTACTAGTGGCCATTGGAGCTTTATCTTCTTTCGGGTATAGTTTATACGGAACTCTCATAGGTGCAGGAAATTCATTCGCTTATTATGAAACTACTGCTACTATAATTACTTTGGTATTTTTTGGAAATTATTTAGAAGAAGCTTCTATAGCTTCTACCAAACGCGCTTTAAAAGATTTAGTGAAAGCACAAAAAGTAATGGCCAATATGATTGTCTTTGATGAAAATCATAAAGAAATTATTTTCAATGTAGAAAGCACGAGTTTAAAAGTGGGTGATATTATTTTAGTGAATGCGGGAGAAACTATTCCTATGGATAGTAAAATTTTATGGGGAGAAGCCAATGTGAATGAAAGTATTGTAACTGGAGAAAGTGTACCTGTCTTCAGAAAAATGAACGATATTTTATTAGGAGGAAGTACCCTTGAAACGGGTAGTATAAAAGCTTATGTTACTGCAGTGGGAGACAATACGGTTCTTGCCAATATTTTAAAAATGGTAAAAGCTGCACAAACGCAAAAACCACCTGTGCAAATTTTGGCCGATAAAATAAGTGCAGTTTTTGTGCCTTTGGTATTAGGCATAGCGCTTCTCACATTTTTGGGCAATATAATTTTAACCGATATTGGTTGGGGTAGCAGCTTACTTAGGGCTATTGCTGTTTTGGTTATTTCCTGCCCTTGCGCTATGGGCTTGGCAACTCCAGCAGCTATTGCTGTGGGACTGGGCAGAGGTGCTCGTAATGGTGTTTTATTTAAAAATGCAAATAGTTTAGAAACTTTTAAAGACATTAAGCAAGTAGTTTTTGATAAAACGGGTACCCTTACTTCAGGCCATTTTACAATTACTCAATTTAAAATGGATGCTGACATACAAGAAGATGATTTTAAAAAAATAGCATACAGTTTAGAAAAATATTCCAACCACCCTATTGCTAAATGTATCAGTCTTCAATGGAAAATGAAAGAAGAAATGAAATGGCAAAATATTGAAGAGATAAAAGGAATGGGAATAAAAGCCACTGATGCTCAGGGAAATACTTACTGGGCAGGTTCTTATGCTACTTTAATAGAAAAAAATTCGGAAGATGGACATAATATTTATCTGCAAAAAAATAATAAGTGTATAGGATGGATTGATGTGGCGGATGAATTAAGACCAGAAGCCAAAGAAATGATTACTACACTTCACCAACAAGGTATACATACTATACTTTTAAGTGGCGATAGAAAAATGAAATGCGAACAAGTGGCAAAAGAGTTGGGTATACAAGAAATTATTAGCGAACAAAGCCCCTCTGATAAATTAAACAAATTAGAAGCGCTTACTAAAATAAGCCCCACTGCTATGGTAGGAGATGGAATTAACGACGCCCCCGCCCTAGCCAAAGCAACCATTGGTATTTCATTAAGTAACGCCTCACATATTGCCATACAAAGCGCCCAAGTTATTTTAATGAATCAGGGCTTAAAAAATTTACCTATGGCACTTCAATTGGGAAGAAAAACCTATCAAACCATTAAAGAAAACTTAATCTGGGCTTTTTCTTATAATATCATAGCAATTCCAGTGGCTGCAGTCGGTTTATTGGGTACTTGGGGACCTACTTATGGTGCTCTCATTATGGGTTTGAGCGATGTAGTGCTTGCAGTAAACTCACTTCGGTTATTTAAGAAAAAATTGGCGTAGTCCTATTGGATGTATTAGATGGAATCTTTAGAAATCATATTAAAAAAGTATTGGAACTACCCTCAATTTAGACCTCAGCAATTAGAAGTCATAAAAACCATTTTAAAAGCAGAAGATGTTCTTACGCTGCTTCCTACAGGTGCAGGAAAGTCGATCTGTTTTCAAATTCCCACCTTATATCAAAATGGAATTTGTGTCATTATTAGTCCTTTAATTGCACTTATGCAGGACCAAGTAAAGGATTTAATTTCCAAAAATATTAGTGCGGTAAATCTTAGTGGCGACATTCAACAAGACCATCAAGAAATAATTTTTAAAGAAGCTTTAGCGGGTAAATATCAATTTATTTATTGTTCACCGGAAAAATTGGTACAAAAATCTTTTCAAAACTTTTTACAGTCTTTACCAATTACTTTATTTGCCATTGATGAGGCACATTGTATTTCTCAATGGGGATACGACTTTAGGCCCTCTTATAGAAAATTAGAGGTACTCAAAAAAATGTTTCCCTCTATTCCAATACTCGCTATGACTGCCTCTGCAATACCATTGGTACAGCAAGATATCATAAAGCAATTGTTATTAAAAAACCCAAGTATTATTAGTAGTTCATTTTTAAGACCTAATCTGAGTTACAAAGTTCAAAAATTAAGTACCAAATGGCAGGGCCTTCGCCACCTTATAGAAAATATAAAAGGAAGTTTAATTATTTATTGTAGTACCAGAAATAATGTTAGTCAATTAGTAAATATTTTACAAGACTATGGTTATTCTGTAGGACAGTACCACGCTGGTATGCCCTATATTACTCGACAAGAAGTACAAGACAATTGGATGCGTAATCAACTACGCATAGTAGTATGTACCAGTGCTTTTGGTATGGGAATTAATAAACCTGATGTTCGTGCCGTCATTCACTTTGACTTACCTAATAGTATTGAACAGTATTATCAAGAAGCAGGGCGTGCTGGAAGAGATGGGCAACCTGCACAGGCCATTTTATTATTTCAACAAAACGACTGGGACTATTGGGAAAATTTACAAGAAAAAAAATTTCCTTCTATTGAACTCATAAAAAAAGCTTATCAAGATCTAGCAGATTTTGTTCAACTTCCTGTAGGTATAGGTGAAAAACAAGAATACCCCTTTGATTTTGAAACTTTTTATACCCATTTTAAATGGGATAAAATTGTAGCACAAAGTGCACTTCAATTTATTGAACAAGAAGGTCATATTAAATTTACAGCCAGTTCCTTTAAGCCTTCCTTAGTGCAAGTCATAGCCGACAGAAATACTATAGATACATTCATACAGGACCAGCCTATCGCAGGAGCTGTATTACAATTAATGCTCAGATCCTATGGCGGGATTTTAGATAGCCCACAAAATATTAATGAAAAATTATTGGCTTCTTTATTACAAAGAGATATTGAATTTGTACAAAAAAACTTATGGTACTTAGCTCAAACGGGGCTCATCATTTTTGAACAAAAAATTAGCCAACCTGTGGTTCAGTTTTTATGGAACAGAGCAAGTGCTTCTTTTATGAAAATTGACCTTGATAATTACCAAATTAGAAAAAAGGCTTTTGAAAAGCGTGTGAAACATTTTACAGACTATATCTGGGCCAAAGACATCGGGTGTCGAAGTGCTTATTTAGCGAGTTATTTTGGAGAAAAAAATCCAAGTAAATGTAAAATTTGCGACCTTTGTCATACTAACGGCTCTTATACATTTTAACAATACATTATAAAAGTCAAATTAAACAGTTAGTTTTTAACAAAACATTGGAAATTAATATTTTGAATCAAATGTTCAATATTCGTTTCTTTACATAGAAGCAAAAGCATTGAAAGAAAAAAATAATCAAATGGAAGAGAAAAAAAAGTATAAAATTTTATTGTGCGAAGATGATAGCAATCTTGGATTGGTATTAAAAAATTATTTAGAGCTAGATGAATACGAAGTCACTTTAGAAAGAGATGGCAGATTAGGCTTAGCCGCTTTTCAAAGAGAAAAATTTGATCTATGCTTATTAGATGTGATGATGCCCCACGTGGATGGCTTTACACTTGCTGAAGAAATTAGAGACATTGACCCGGAAGTACCTCTATTCTTTTTAAGTGCTAAAACTTTAAAAGAAGATATTATTCACGGTTATAAATTGGGCGCCGATGACTATATCACCAAACCTTTTGATACGGAAGTTTTAATGTTGAAAATTAAAGCTATCATTAAAAGAAACGAGGAAGATAATAAGACCAATGATCATATGGAGTTTGAGTTAGGTAAATATCATTTTAATCCAAGATTAAGAGAATTAAAGATGGGCGATATTACCCATATCCTCTCTCCTAAAGAAAATGAACTTTTAAAAATGCTGGCAGAAAATATGAATGATTTACTTACCAGAGAAAAAGCATTAAAGAAAATTTGGGGTAGCGATACCTATTTTAATGGCAGAAGTATGGATGTATATATTGCCAAATTAAGAAAATACTTAAAAGAAGATCCTCAAATAGAAATTGTCAATATTCACGGCAATGGATTCAGATTAGTAGTTGCTTAAACCAGACACTACCTTCTTATTTATTTTTCAAATAGCTCAGGTGTATTAGAAGCGTGACCAGCGGGTGGCTTTTTATTTAAATGTTGATAGGCTTTTTGTGTAACTTCTCTACCTCTAGGTGTTCTTTGTAAAAAACCTTCTTGAATTAAAAAAGGTTCATACACTTCTTCAATGGTACCCGACTCTTCTCCTACTGCAGTAGCAATGGTTGAAATGCCTACAGGCCCTCCTTTGAATTTTTCAATAATGGCTAGTAATATTCTATTATCCATTTCATCTAAACCGTGCTCATCTACATTCAAAGCCTTTAATGCGTGTTGGGTAATATCCATATTTACTTTTCCCTCGTTTAAGACCTGTGCAAAATCACGCACTCTTCTAAGTAATCCATTAGCAATTCTTGGAGTACCTCTACTTCTTCTAGCTATTTCAGCTGCAGCCGTTGAATGAATATTGACATTTAAAATTTGAGCACTTCTAAGAATTATTTTTTCTAATACGGGTGCAGGATAATATTCCAAGCGCGATTTAATTCCAAATCTTGAAAGTAGTGGGGCGGTAAGTAAACCACTTCTTGTAGTAGCACCTACTAATGTAAAAGGGTGTAAATTTATTTGTATACTACGCGCGTTGGGCCCACTATCAATCATAATATCTATCTTGTAATCCTCCATCGCTGCATATAAATACTCTTCTACCACAGTACTTAATCGATGAATCTCATCAATAAATAAAACATCATTAGGCTCCAAACTTGTTAATAATCCTGCTAAATCACTTGGCTTTTCAATAACAGGGCCAGATGTTTCTTTTATTTGAACGCCCATTTCATTAGCAACAATTCTACTTAAAGTAGTCTTACCTAAACCTGGAGGACCGTGGAATAATATATGATCTAAAGCCTCTCCTCTGATCTTAGCAGCCTTTATAAAAATGCTTAAATTCTCTATCAACTGAGGTTGACCAGCAAAAGCTTCCATCTCTTTTGGACGAATACTATTTTCAAACTCTTTGTCTAAAGAGTTTACATCATTATTCATATTGTCTATTAAAGATTTTGCCATTTTAAATATTATGCCATCATACTACAATATTAACCATCTTGCCCTTTATAAAAATGAGTTTTTTAATGGGCTTATCTTCCACCCATTTTTTTATAATATCATTCTCTAATACAATGGCGCGTACTTCATCTTCGCCAGCTTCTAAGCTAATTAAAATATTAGCTCTTAATTTTCCATTTATACTTACAGGGTATTCTTTGGCAGTCTCCGTCACATAAGTGGGATCAAAACTAGGATACGCAGCATCTATCACCCAACCTTTTCCTCCTAAGTGCTGCCATAATTCCTCTGCAAAATGGGGTGCATAAGGAGCTAGTAAGATAACCAATGAAGATAAAATTTCTTTTTTATGACAATTTAATTCGGCAAGTTCATTCACACAAATCATAAATGTACTTACAGCGGTATTAAAACTATATCGCTCTGTATCTTCTTCAATTTTTTTAATAGTCTTATGCAAAACTTTTAATTCTGCAGCACTAGGAGCTTCCTCTACCCAAATTTTTCCTTTTTGCTCATCAAAAAACAATCTCCAACATTTTTTTAAAAAACGATGCACCCCTTCTATACCTTTGGTATCCCAAGGTTTACTTTGTTCAACAGGACCCAAAAACATTTCATACATTCTAAAAGTATCTGCCCCATATTTTTCAACTAAGTCATCTGGATTGACCGTGTTAAATTTGGACTTAGACATTTTCTCAATTTCAACGCCACATATATATTTGCCCTCTTCTAAGATAAAGGTAGCTTGTGCATAATCGGGCTTCCAATTTTTAAAGGCTTCCACATCCAACACTAAGCCGTCCACTATATTTACATCCACGTGCAATGCATCTACCTCATATTCTTTTTGCAAACCAGCAGATACAAATTTTTGTGTGCCTCTAATTCGATACACAAATCTAGAACTGCCCTGAATCATTCCTTGATTTAATAACTTTTTAAAAGGCTCTTCAAAACCTATATGGCCTAAATCAAATAATACTTTGGTCCACATTCTACTATATAATAAATGTCCCACAGCGTGTTCTGTACCACCTATATAAAGGTCCACCTGACCCCAATAATCACTCGCTTTTCTACTACAAAACTCTTGCTCATTGGTAGCATCCATATACCTTAAAAAATACCAGCTACTACCAGCAAACCCAGGCATAGTATTGGTTTCATAATGCTCCGCTTTCCAAGAAGCAATATTGGCCAAGGGCCCTTCACCTTCAGGTCCTGGCGCGTAATTATTCACTGCTGGCAATACTAAAGGAAGTTCTTTTTCTGATAAAGGATAGGCAATGCCGTCTTTCCATTGAATAGGAAATGGTTCACCCCAATAACGCTGTCTGCTAAATGCAGCATCCCTCATTTTATAATTAACCTTAGACTTTCCAACACCTAATTGCTCTAATTTTTTTGTTACAACAGGTATTGCATTTTTTTGCACCATCCCACTTAGAAAATCGCTATTAGATAAAATAGCTTCTTTGGTTGGGTTAGCTTCAGCTCCATTAAATGCATCCCCTATGATATTAGTAATGGGAATATTAAAATGTTGAGCAAATTTAAAATCTCGTTCATCACCACAAGGAACAGCCATAATAGCTCCTGTTCCATATCCTGCAAGTACATATTCAGAAATCCAAATTGGAATTAAAACATTATTCAATGGATTTTTTACATAAGCACCCGTAAAACATCCTGTAATTTTTTTCTCCGCCATTCGCTCTCTTTCACTTCTACTTTTTACATAACGAATATACTGTTCTACCTCCGCTTTATGATTTTCAGGTGTAATGGTTTCAATAAGTGTATGCTCGGGTGCTACCACCATAAAGTCTACTCCAAAAATGGTATCTGGTCGAGTGGTATATACTTTTAAACTTTGTGTATGACCCTCTATAGCAAAATCAATTTCAGCTCCTTCACTTCTACCAATCCAATTCATTTGCATTTCTTTCATAGCTTCACTGAACTGTATTGTCTGAAGCCCAGCTAGAAGTCTATCTGCATATTCTGTAATTCTTAAATACCATTGTCTTAATTTCTTTTTTTCAACGGGATGCCCCCCTCTTTCACTATACCCATTTATGACTTCGTCATTAGCTAGTACTGTGCCTAATGCAGCACACCAGTTCACTTCACCATAACCGCAATAGGCCAAGCGATAATGCATTAAGATGGCTTGTTTTTCTTTGGTTGAATAAGCATTCCACTGTTGGGCTGAAAAATTGATACTAACATCGCCCGGACAAATATGTTTTGTATTACCTTCTTTTTCAAAAATCAATTCCAAATTCTTAATAGGCATAGCCTTGGCTTCACTTCTATCAAAAAAACTATTGAATAATTGTAAAAAAATCCATTGTGTCCATTTGTAATAACTGGCGTCACAGGTTTTCACTTCTCTATCCCAATCAAAACAAAATCCAATATTATCTAATTGCTTTCTAAAGTTGTTGATATTATCATAAGTACTTTTTGAAGGATGTACACCGTGCTCTATGGCATATTGCTCAGCGGGTAAACCAAAAGCATCATAACCCATAGGATGTAATACATTAAACCCCTTCAATCTTTTATACCTGCTGTAAATATCAGAAGCTATATACCCCAGTGGATGACCCACGTGCAAACCTGCCCCACTTGGATAAGGAAACATATCTAACACATAAGCTTTAGGCTTGCTAGTGTCATTACTTACCTTATAGGCTTTCTTTTCTTTCCATATAGTTTGCCATTTCTTTTCAATGGCGCTAAACTGATACTCCATTTCTTAATTTTCTTTAAAAAGGCAGAAAAACTAACAATTCTTTAACCAAATTTTGAGGCATCCCCCATTGGAGTAAAAAATCTGCGAATTCACCCTCTGCAAATGTAAGTCATTAGCGTTCAAAACCCTACATTTGCAATGCGAACCAGCAAAATTTAATGCTATGGCATCCAATGGAACTCCAGCGCTAAAACGCAGCAAACCCAATTATATTTATAGTATTGTAGGCGTTGCCATTGTACTATTTATAATGGGTATTATGGGCTGGTTGTTTTTAAACCTTCAGTCTATAGGTGACAATTTTAAAGAGGATATCAGAATTAGTGTGTATGTTAGAACCACAGACAAAAATACGGTGGGTGCCCTACAACAATTTATAGCCAGCCAACCTTATGCTAAAAATGTTGAATACATCAATAAAGAAAAAGCAAAAGCAATTTGGAACAAAGAAAATAATGAAGACTGGGCTAAAATATTAGACTCTAACCCACTTCCTGAAAGTGTCGACTTTTTTGCCAAAGCCAATTATGTAAATACAGATAGTTTAACTAAAATTACAGCTGCCATTATAAATAGATTCAGCAAAGATGTTGCTGACATACAATATCCTAAAAGTTTAGTGACCAATTTAAATGAAAGAGCTACTAAAATTGGCCTTATATTTTTAGTAATGTCTATTATTTTATGTCTGATTGTAATAATAAGTATTGATAATACTATTCGTTTAGCAATGTATAGTAATCGCTTTTTAATTAAGACAATGCAAATGGTGGGCGCTACTCGTAATTTTATATCCAAACCCTTACTTATACGCGCTTTACTCAATGGACTTATAAGCGCTTTCATAGCTATATTTCTTTTATTTGGACTTATCGAATGGGCCACTAGTCAATTCCCTCAAATAGGAATGTTACAAGGGGTGAGCAATAGTTTAATTTTATTTGGAGGGCTTATTATACTAGGCGTGGGTATTTCAGTAATAAGTACTTATCGTAGTGTGGTGAAATATTTAAAAATGAAACTAGACGAATTATATTAAAACCTCAGTATGATATTAAAACTTCCATTTCACTTGTAAAAAATAACTTCATCTTAAAAATTTAAAATATGGCTCAGTTACAAAAAGATAAAAATAAATCTCTTGATTTTTTCAATAAATCAAATTATACCTGGATGCTTATTGGCGCCGCACTTATTATTGTAGGTATGTTTTTAATGTCGGGAGGTAAAAGCCCAGATCCCAATGTCTTCAAGGAAAGTGAAGTGTATAGTTTTAGACGCATTACTTTAGCTCCGCTAGTCATTATTGCAGGTTTTATTGTAGAAATTTACGCCATCTTTAAAAAAGCCTAATAAAACTCATTCAACAATCATAAAGCGATACTTTTTTTCACATATTAAGTATCGCTTTTATTTTGCTTCAAATAAATTAATTCCATACAATGAACACTTTACAATCTATTATTATTGCTATTATTGAGGGCATTACAGAATTTTTACCCATTTCAAGTACGGCTCATATGAAATTTGCAAACCCCTTATTAGGTATCACCACAAATCCCTTTGTAGATTTATTTGAAATTGTAATACAATTAGCTGCCATTGCTTCAGTAGTAGTTATTTTTAGAAAAAAATTTTTCGACTTTAAACATTATAGCTTTTATATCAAATTAATCATTGCGGTTATTCCTGCTTTAATTTTTGGGGCTGCATTTAAAAAATACATAGATGCGGCTTTAGGTAATTTAAATGCCATAGCTATAGTAATGGTACTGGGTGGAATACTACTTTTATTCATTGATAAAATATTTGAAAAAGCTACCACTAGTTCCATAGAAGTGTCACAAGATGTCACTTATAAAAAATCATTTATTATTGGATGCTTTCAAGTACTCTCCATTACATTCCCCGGTTTGAGCAGAAGTGCTGCTACAATAATTGGAGGAATGAGTCAACAATTAAATAAAAAAACAGCTTTAGAATTTTCTTTCTTTTTAGCAGTACCCACTATGTTAGCCGCTTCAGCTAAAAGCACTTTAGATGTTTATTCATCTCACCCTGAAGTTTTAAGTAGCGAGAATCTCATTCTATTATTGATAGGTGCCCTCATAGCATTTGTGGTGGCTTTACTAAGTGTTCAATTTTTTATGCGTATTGTAGAAAAAAAAGGATTTGCGCCTTTTGGTTGGTATAGAATTATACTAGGCCTATGTATATTGGCGCTCTTGTATACCCACCATTTAAACTAGGCTCCTGTAGGTGAGTTAAGCAATTATTAGTATATTTAAAATACTAAATAATTGCATATGCAAACAGCTTCTAAAAGAGTAGTGAATGCCTGGGCTATGTATGACTGGGCCAATAGTGTATACAACCTAGTAATTACTTCAACTATTTTCCCCGCTTATTATGAAGCAGTCACAGGGGATGGTAATGAAAATACACTTATTGATAAAATTAAAATTGGATCCTTCGAATTTTCCAATACCGCTTTGTACAATTATGTTTTAGCCATTGCTTTTGTGATAGTAGCCATCCTCTCTCCTATTCTTTCCTCTATTGCCGACTACAGAGGAAATAAAAAACAATTTCTTCGTTTTTTTTGTACGATGGGCTCTTTAGCTTGCGCCTCTTTATATTTTTTTGATGGTAACCATATCATAGGTGGCTTAATTTCGGTGATAATTGCTTGTGTGGGTTTTTGGGCTAGTTTGGTTTTTTATAATTCCTATTTACCTGAAATTGCCGCACCGGAAGATAGAGATCGTGTAAGTGCTAGAGGTTTTATGATGGGTTATATTGGGTCGGTATTATTACAGATTATTTGTTTTGTTTTTGTATTAAAACCAGATCTTTTTGGTATCACTGTTGGTAAAGCTTCTCAAATTTCATTTTTATTAGTAGGACTTTGGTGGGTGGGATTTGGCTGGATGTCTATAGGCCGTTTACCTGATGGCAAAGGTGTAAGAGGAGCACACACACATAATATCATCACACAGGGATATAAAGAATTACATAAAGTATGGAAAGAGCTACAATCATTACCTATTTTAAAAAGATTTTTATTATCATTTTTCTTCTATAATATGGGCGTGCAAACTGTAATGTTAGCAGCCACATTATATGGTAAGTCTGAATTAAATATACCTACCACCAACCTCATCATTGCAATTTTAATTATACAAATTGTAGCTATTCCTGGGGCTAATTTTTTAGCGAAACTAGCAAGCAAGTGGGGCAATTTCAATACTATTATGTTAACCATTTTAATTTGGATATTAGGTTGTATTATGGGTTATTATTTACCTAGAAATAGCGTAGTACCTTTTTATACCTTAGCTATTGTGGTGGGATTTGTGATGGGGGGAATTCAATCTGTAAGTAGAAGTACTTACTCAAAATTAATGCCCGAAACACACGATACCACTAGTTATTTTAGTTTTTTTGATGTGACAGAAAAAGTGGCAATTGTTATTGGTATGTTTAGTTTTGGTTTTATTAATGAACTCACTGGCTCTCAAAGAAATTCTGTATTAACATTGTGCCTATTTTTTATTATTGGACTTCTGCTATTATACCGTACTTCAAAACTAAAAGTAAATGCAGGCCATTAGTCTTGAAACAGGTAAATTTAAATTAGATGGTGGTGCTATGTTTGGTGTAGTGCCTAAGTCTATTTGGCATAAAACAAACCCATCCGATGAAAATAATTTATGTACTTGGGCGCTTCGATGTATGGTTATTAAAGAAGAAGACAGAATTATTTTAATAGATACTGGCTTGGGAAATAAACAAGATGAGAAATTTTTTAGTCATTATCATCCTCACGAAACTATTAGCTTGCAAGAGGCTTTATTAAAAATAAATATAAGTGTTGAAGCCATTACCGATGTTTTATTAACCCATTTACATTTTGATCACGTAGGAGGTGCCGTTAACAAAATCAATGAAACTTATAAACCTTGCTTTCCTAATGCCACCTATTGGGTAAGTGATAAACAATGGTATACAGCTTTGCATCCCAATAAAAGAGAAAAAGCATCTTTTCTTAGCGAAAATATCATTCCTCTTCAAGAAAGTGGACAACTAAAACTATTGAATTTACCTCCCTTTCAAAGCAAAACCTCCTTACAAGAAATTGAATTTACAAAAGCTATTAGTTGTCTAGTAGTAAACGGTCATACAGAAGGTATGTTAATTCCAAAAATAAAAATGGGCAATGAAACCATTGTGTATATGGCAGACCTACTACCTTCTACAGGACATATTCCTTTGCCTTATGTAATGGGATATGATATGCAACCGCTCATTACTTTGGAAGAAAAAGAAATATTCTTAAAAAAAGCGCTACAAGAAAATTACATTTTATTTTTTGAACACGACGCCTTACACGAATGCTGCAGGTTAATTGAAACAGAAAAAGGCATTAGAGCTAGTAGCAGCTTTCTATTAAAAGAGGTACTATAACTAATATAGTCAGACTAGTTTTGAACTAGCTCCATTAAAGAACTTAAGGGATATCTTATATTTTCATATCCCACTAAATCTACTTTAATACTTCCCACTATAATAGGTGTTTCTATTCTCACTGGAATATGATTGTCATCGTCAGACACCCAAATAGTCATTTTTTCTCCCCCTTCAAACATACTCCCCTTCAATAATAAGGGAGCTAATTTTATTACTTTAAATTTTCCATATTTAGTGGTAATTATTTCTCTTCCCAAAAATTTAAAATATGAGGGATATAAGGTTTTATCCAGAAAAAAATTGAGATTGATTTTATCATTAATAAGTGCCGTAGAAAAATTATAATTCCTAGCTGCATAAATAGCACTTACTACATCATAAGTACATTCAGTTACTTTAAAAACATCTTCTGCAGTAGTGGCTGTTTTTGCTTTTTGATTAAACTTTACTAATTCTTTTTTATGAAATGAACCTTCATTTATTTGACGAGAAAATTGATAGGGTAATAAAGTTTTTGCATCTACCACCGACTCATACTTATCCCTTACTTTAAATATCCAATCATATTTAATATTGGATTTACCTAGGGCAGTAAAAATAAAAGCATCGTTGTCATTCCAAGTAGTAGATTGTATGGTAAAATCGGTTTTACCCGCATTTACATATAGTCCAATTACATTATAGTAAATAGTATAGCTAATTTTTTCTCCTGCATTAAAAGCAGTATTATTTAAATTACATAGGCCTTTTTCCTGCAAGGGCAGTAATGAAAAAAAGGAAAGAAATAGAAATAAAAAATGCATTCAAATAATTTACTAAAAATGGATGGTAGCAAAATTATTGCTTTATTCTGTAATTCAACAATAGTATAGACCCTATTATGGAAGGCAGTAAAAAATTAACTGCCCAAATGATGGTACTAAGACATATAAGCATTAAACTATTAGCATAAAAAGGACTTAAAAGTACTACTATAAGTTGTCCGCGAATGACTAAATCGGTTAAAGCAATGGCTGGAATAATACTTAAACAAAAAAATAGCACCGCTAAAGCACCCACTAAATGTATAGGGGCAATAGGTAGATCTAATAATTTAACCACCCAAAAATATTGCAGCATAAAAATGCAATATTTTAAAAAAGAAAAAAAGATTAATTGAATTTTAAGCTGAGTGGTAATTTGGAGTGGAGTTAATTTTTTTAACCAACCCTTAAAATTACCTGGATGGAAATAAATAAAAATGGCAACAAGGGCAATGAGAGGTGCTACCCAATGCAACCAAGGCCAAAAAGGTAGATTTAAAAAAACACCCAAACTTCCAAAAAATAAAGTAATCAATAGCTGAGCAAAGGAAGCCCAAGCCATTTGTGTTACCCCTTTCAATTTATTGCCTGCTTCTAGAAATAAAATTCTACCTACATAATCGCCAGTACGCACTGGTGTAAAAAAAGCAAAAGCTTGTCCCACCAATACACTTTTAAAAGATTGTAGCATATTTATAGGATGCAAAACCTCCACCACTAATTTCCATTTAATAGCTTCCATTAAGTAATTTAAAATAAATAAGGCGATTAAAAATAACCATTGACCCACCGCAATAGTTGCTAGTTGAGCTTTAATATCATCACTTATTTGATGAAGATTTTCATTCGAAGCCACTTTATTATAGATAGCAACGGCACAAATAAGAAATAAAATAAATCCTATCGATTTACTACCATAATTTTTTAATTGATGCAATAGTGCTTTATTCATTCGGAACAAAGTTCGGATTTTGTACTGATATATGTAACTTTACAAAGTATGTCAAAAACACCTATCATTTTAGGCATTGATCCTGGTACTCAAATCTTAGGCTTTGCTGTATTACTAGGGGGTGCACAACCTAGCGTAGTCATAATGGATGTCTTAAAAATGACAAAAGAAAAAGATATCTATGCAAGATTACAAATGATTTATGCTAAAATGATAGATCTCATAGAAACTTATCAACCCACTCATTTTGCCATTGAATCTCCCTTTTTTGGTAAAAACATACAAAGTATGTTAAAATTAGGTCGGGCACAAGGTGTCGCCATAGCTGCTGCTATGCACTTTAAAATACCGGTAACCGAATATGCTCCCAAAAAAGTAAAACAATCTATTACAGGTAATGGTAATGCAGATAAGGAGATGTTATGGAAAATGTTAGCCTCTATTTTATCTATAAAAAAACAACCTAAATACTACGATGCCACCGACGCACTAGGTGTTGCCCTATGTCATCTTTATCAGCTTCGAGGATTATCACTTCCCCAACCCAAAATAGTTAAAGGAAAAAAATCTTCTAAAAAAATAAATAGCTGGAAAATATTTCTTACAAAAAATCCAGATAGGTTAAAAACTAAGTAATGCTCTTTTATAAATTACCTAGTATGGTTTGCTGAATTTGTATGAATTCCTCTTTACTTAAAGAAAGTTTGGGCTGAGAGAATTCCATATCTGTAGCGGTATGAATGGGAATTAAATGTATATGCGCGTGTGGCACTTCTAGCCCCACTGTCACCATTGCTACTCTGTTACAAGGAAAACTTTTTTCAATAGCTTGGGCAATAGGCTTGGAAAAAACTAGTATTTCTGATAAATAATCATCAGGCACTTCAAATATTTTATCTACTTCAATTTTTGGCACCACCAAAGTGTGCCCTTTTTGTAGAGGGAAAATGTCTAAAAAAGCATAAAATTTTTCCGACTCAGCAATTTTATAAGAAGGAATATCCCCTTTAATTATTTTAGAAAAAAGAGTCATTGATTTTAAATAGTTATATGATCAATGGTGAATTTCATAACACCATTGGGCGCTTGAATTTCAGCCAATTCACCCACTTTTTTACCAATCAATCCCTTGCCAATGGGAGAAGTAGCAGATATTTTACCAGCTTTTAAATCAGCTTCTTTTTCACCTACCAATTGATAAGTCATTGTTTTTTTAGTAGCCTGATTAGTAATGGTCACTTTGGTTAGAATGGTTACTTTACTAGTATCAATAGTACTGGTATCAACAATTTTAGCATTAGAAATAGTAGCTTCTAATTGTTTAATTTTAGCTTCTAAAATACCTTGCGCTTCTTTAGCAGAATCATATTCAGCATTTTCTTTCAAGTCTCCTTTTTCTCTAGCTTCTGCAATAGCTCTTGAAGCGGCAGGACGATCTACCGACTTCATTTTCTGTAATTGCTCACGCATTTTATCAAAAGTCTCTTGGGTCACATATACTGTATTTTCACTCATATGCTTAGTTTATTATAAAAAAAATACAACGCCACATCACTGCGGCGTTGCACAACACAAATATATAAAATTTTGCTTAAATGATACCTAATTTTTCCAAAATCAACTTTGACATTTTATAATAAGCTTCATAACTATAACCTGCTATATGAGGTGTAATAATACAATCTCGATGCTTCATAAGTGCTTCTAAAACAGCCATTTCTTTCTCACTGTGTTGACTAATGGGTTCTTTTTCCAATACATCTAGCCCCACACCTCTAATTTGCTGGTTTTCAAGAGCCCTTAACAAAGCAGAGGTATCGGTAATAGCCCCTCTGCAAGTACTAATAAAATAAGGCTTCTTTTGAAGCGCATTGAAAAAAGCAGTATTAGCATAATGATGTGTTAATGAGGTGAGAGGCAAATGCAAACTAATGACATCCGCACGCTCTTGAATCATTGCTAAGGTGGCTGCTTTTATTTGTGAAGTTTCAAAACCACTTTTATAAATATCGTGTGCTAAAATTGTTACATCAAATCCAGAAAGTAATTTTGCAAAAGCAGCACCAGTATTGCCCAATCCAATAATACCTATTGTTTTACCAGTTAATTCATCGGCTCTATTGGCATCTCGTATCCACTTGCCTTGCTTCACTTGCTCATAAGCACTATGAATACGATTCATTAAACTTAATAATAAACCCAAACTATGTTCCGCCACTGTAGTTTTATTACCTTCAGGACTACTCACACATAAAATATTTTTACTCGCTGCATAATCAGTATCAATTAATTCCATACCACTGCCTATGCGACCTATCCATTGAAGTTGAGTAGCTTTCTCTAAAATTGCCGCATCAATGGTAAGACGGGTGGTAACAATTAAGCCTTGCGCAGTTCCTATTTCTTTCGATAATTCATCATAAGTAATACTGGGCACATAGTGCACAGTATGCCCTTTCTGTTGTAAAGTTTCCAACATAAAATCGTGTACAGGAGCTGTTATAATTATTTTTAAAGCCATCTTAGGGCATATGCATTTTAAAAGTTAAACTGGCAAAGTCTTCAAAGGTAAGATTCTCTGCTCTTTTAGTAAAAATGGGATCTTCTAATTGTGCAGCACTAAAATAAGGTTTTAAGGGGTTTCTTAACATTTTTCTTCTTTGACCAAATGCCATTTTTACAAGGTGAAAAAATAATTTTTCAGAAGCAAAGGAAGGAAATATATTTTTTCTTTTTAATTGAATGACACCACTCATTACTTTAGGGGGTGGTGTAAAAGCTGTGGGAGGCACATCAAATAAATAAGTGACCTCATAAAAAGCCTGTGTCAAAACACTTAAAATACCATAAGCTTTTGAATGAGGGGTGGCAGCAATTCTTTCAGCTACTTCTTTTTGAAACATCCCCACCATCATTGGCATCTGCTGCTTCCATTCTAAAATTTTAAAAACAATTTGAGTAGAAATATTATAGGGAAAATTACCTACCACCACAAATTCGTTTTCAAAAGGAATAGCCGCTTCTAAAATATCGGCATTTATTATTTTATCTTTTAAATAGGGAAAATTTTGTAATAAATAAGTAACTTTTTCTTTATCAATCTCAATAGCTTTAAAAGATTGGGTGGGAATAGAGTAAATAAATTGGGTTAAAGCCCCCGCCCCTGGGCCTACCTCTAAAAGCTGACCCATAGGTTGCTCACTCAATACAGCCTGTATATTTTTACAAATTTGAGTATCCTTTAAAAAATGCTGCCCCAATGATTTTTTTAGCGTATATGCCATGAGGCAAAGTTAGGTTTTTGTGCGTACTTTTACGGCCTAATCAACAGTGATATGACAGACATTAGAAAACCCATCATTGGTTTTACTTGCGGAGATTTAAATGGTATTGGTATTGAATTAATCATCAAATCTCTTGCTGACGCAAGAATTTTAGATTTTATAGTTCCAGTAATATTTGCAAATAATAAGTGTATTAATTTTTATAGAAAAAGTTTACCCGAATATACCCTCCATTTTTCCCCTACCCCCGACCTCTCCAAACTCAATTTGAAACAAATTAATTTAGTGAACTGTTGGGAAGAAGAAGTAGTTATTACACCTGGTGAATTAACAGCCGCTGGTGGTAAATACGCCTTAGTATCATTAGAAGCTGCTGTGACTGCTTTAAAAAATAAACAAATAGATGGTATAGTAACAGCTCCTATTCATAAAAAAAATATACAATCACCTGAATTTAATTTTAGCGGACATACCCCCTATTTGCAATCAAAATTTGGTAATACTGAAAACTTAATGTTACTAGTGGCAGAAAATTTAAGAATGGCGCTAGTCACAGAACATATTACTATACAAGAAGTAGGTAAACACATTACTAAAGATAAAATAAAACAAAAATTACAGATTCTAAATAATAGCCTGAAAAAAGATTTTGGAATTGATGCTCCACGCATTGCAGTATTGGCATTGAATCCCCACGCAGGTGATGATGGCCTTATTGGAAAAGAAGAAATTGAAATTATAAAACCCGCCATTAAAGAAAGCAAAGAGCATATGCTGGTCTTTGGACCTTATTCAGCAGATGCATTTTTTGCAAGAGGCGCACACGAAAAATTTGATGGAGTACTTGCTATGTATCACGATCAAGGATTAATACCTTTTAAATCTTTGGCCTTTGGAGAAGGTGTCAATTTTACTGCAGGGCTGCCTATTGTAAGAACTAGCCCCGACCACGGTACTGCTTTTGATATTGCTGGAAAAAATAAAGCCGATGCTGGTTCCTTTACAGCCAGTATTTTTGAGTGTGTAAGAATCATTTACGCTCGACAAGGGTATCATCAAATGCGCTTAAATCCACTTAAAAAAATGAGTGCAAGAATGTTAGCAGGTGCTTTAGATGAAAAATTAAATGAAAACGAAATCTAGTTATTTATTTTCTGGTTTTGATTTAATGTAAAGCACAAGCTTTTATCATTGAAGCCAATAGAGGCCTTCCCCAATGTGGCATTATTGTAAACTCTTCTTTTTGTGCTTCAAAAATAACTCTTGCTTTTTGAATCATAGGTATGGCTGTCTCACAACCCCCTCCTAATAAAGAGGGAATTTTATATTGTATATTGGCTTGTAATAAATAAGCCCTAGGATTATTTTTATTTAATGCAATGGCTTTTTCTAGTGGTAATTTAATTTTTGACTCATATGCCAACCATCTAAAAGTGGGATTCACAGACATTTTTGAGGTAAATACCAAACTCTCTAAACATAAAACCTCATCGCTAAAGTGTAGCGCTTTAGTAATGTTCAACCAACGAATAGCCTCGTCAGCTAACTTATCTGCATTACCCATTTTTTCCATAGCCATTCTAGCTTTTATAATACTTGCATAATACGCAGGGAGCCACTCTTGATTATTTTGTTGATATAAGTCCATCATTTTTGCAAATACCCATTCATACTCTTGCTGGGTTTTACTTTGGTCAAATTGCTGCACTGCTAATTCTAAATTCTTATTGCTACTTTTAGATTGCGCGTGAGTATAGTGTATACTTAATACAAAAAACAGTAGAGTTACTAATTGACGCATTTCTAAAAAATTGAGGGAGGTATTCCTTTATTAAGGATATACTTAGAATAAGTTATTTCTATGGTGCCTTTTTTATTTTTTAAAGCATTTCGTTGAGCATTAGGATCTTCATCACCAAATTCTAGAGTAATTCCATTTGGAAGTTTATAATCTTTGGTATTAAAACTAAAAATTATTTTACTAGCCAATCCCCATTTGGCATACTCACCATATTGCATATAAATTTCATAACTACCATTTTCTTTGGTGGTGGTAGCCGTTTTATATACCAATGCCTCTACAGGATCTATCCATAATGTGGAAATGACCCAGTCTACATTATCATCAATAGGAATTAATTTTATAACAGTTAAATTTTTACCATTCAATACCTGATGACCCGCAGGCAGGGTACTATACTGTTTTGTATTTAATAAAGTATTAATAGTAAGTGAAACCCCTCCTCTAGGCAAAAGCGAAATACCCCCTTCTTTTTTTACTTTTAACAAATTTGGTTTTTTAAAATACACTTTTACTTTACCTAAGGAAGCTTTAATAAAGGAAACATCGGTTTTCATAACCCCTTCAGCAACATAATCATTCACTTGATCTAATTTTTGATTTACTTTTTCTAACAAGGGGTCGGTTTGCGCCAAAGCAGTCAAAGAAATACTTACACTTATAAAGCATAAAATGGTGTAGCCTAGAGTATATTTTAATTTTTTGGGATACATACTAACTTAAAATATCTTTTTTCTTAATAATAATGATAGAGGCAGATACAAATAAAATAATATGCAGGAGCAATACTATTAATGAGGTTTTAATTTTGGAAATATTTAATATACTGCCTTGAATAGCTTCATTATTGATGGTTACCTTAATATCAAAAAATTCTTTCCAGTTATTCATATGGGTAGTAAATAAATAAGGCTTCACCATATTAAATAAAGGAATATTGAGCGTACTTAAAATAGTAAAAAATACAATGGCGCTCATAGTTCCCACAATGGGCCCTATAGAATTATTAGCAACACTAGATAATAAAAAACCAAGACTAGTAACCGTCAATAAAGAAAAGCTTGCAAATACAAAAGCTCCCACATATCTCCATAGTACATCGTTTTGCTGAATAAGAACCACATAATTTGACTTCATTAAAAATAAATCGTCAGTACCAAAAATCCACATACTTACAAAAAGTGCTAAGAAAGCTAACCAAATCAATAACAAAATAGTATACATACTAGCTGCTATAAACTTAGCAAGCACCCATTTTGTTCTAGTGGGGGGCGTACTAAAAAGCAAACGAAGTGTACCCAAATTGGCTTCTCCTGAAATCATATCCGCTGCAATTAAAGCTACCAATAAAGGAACGTGTACTAATAATAATTGTAATAGAATGTAACATATTAAATAACCATTCAACACTTTGCCGTCCACGGTTAATGTATCTTTAATATCCTTCATTAAAAAATTGGCATAAGCCTCTCCATCCATTTTTAATCCCAACTGAATCACTACAATCAAAGCTGCAATGGCCCCAAAAGCAATATAGGTTCTAGGTCGTCTAAAAATTTTATATAATTCAATTTGTATAAGCGGCCACATAGTTAAGCGTTTGAAGTAATTTGTAAAAAATAATCTTCTAAAGTGTGCTTGGTTTCAATACCTAGGATAGCTATACCTGCATTAACTAAATGAGCATTAAGAAGGGCAATATCCATAGTGGGTATTTTTAAATAAATACCTTCCTTTCTAGGTAATAAATACTTTTCAAAACCACTCGACTTAATAGAAGCTAGGGCTGCTGTGTCGTTGATGGTTTTAATTTGTATAATTCTTTTTTCAGGATCTAATAATTCTTGAGTGGACCCTTCCACTATTTTTTTACCCTGATGTAGAATTAATATTTGATGAGCTACTTGCTCTATTTCAGAAAGTAAATGAGAGGAAACCAACACCGTTTTACCTTCCTTTGTAGCTAATTGCTGAATCAACCTACGAATGTCTGCAATACCTTGTGGATCTAATCCATTAGTAGGCTCATCTAGAATAATTAAACTAGGATTATGCAATAGTGCAATAGCAATACCTAATCGCTGTTTCATACCTAAGGAAAAAGTGGCTACTTTATCTTTAGCACGATGTGCCAAACCCACTTTTTCTAAAGTAGAAACTATTTGACTGTTATGAATTTTTTGCTTTCTTAATTTTGAAAATAATTGCAAATGCTCCAAGGCACTTAAATAAGGATATACATCGGGCCTTTCAATAATAGCGCCTACTTGCTCTAAAACATCTCTGTTTGCTGAAAGGGTCTTTCCAAAAATTTCAATATTACCCGCACTGGGATGTATTAAGGACAATAACATACGAATGGTAGTGCTTTTGCCCGATCCATTTTGACCTAAAAAACCAAATACCTGGCCCTCCTCCACCTGAAAACTAAGCCCCTCTACCGCCTTGATTGCGCCAAAATGCTTACTTATATTTTCTACTTTTATAACCGACATACTTACTTAACAAAAAACCCCAAACATAGTTCGGGGTTTTGAAGCAATTTATAATTAAATGATATTACTTGTATTGAGGAATAATACTGTTGGCTAATTCAACCATTTGCTTGATGCCCTCTTCAGGTAAATTTCCTTTTTTAAATTCAGCTAAAACATTAGGTAATTTATTACTCATCTCTAGCAAGAAATGGGTCTCAAATTCTTTTACTTTAGAAACAGCCACTTCTTTTAGAAGACCATTGGTTCCTAAATAGATAATCGCAATTTGTTTCTCCACTGTAAATGGAGTGTACTGCGCTTGTTTCAAAATTTCCACATTTCTAGCACCTTTATCAATTACCGATTTTGTTGCTGCATCTAAGTCTCCGCCAAATTTAGAGAAGGCTTCCAATTCACGATATAATGCCTGGTCTAATTTCAAAGTACCAGATACTTTTTTCATAGATTTAATTTGAGCACTACCTCCCACACGACTTACAGAGATACCTACGTTAATAGCTGGACGAATACCAGAATTAAATAAGTTACCTTCTAAGAAAATTTGTCCATCTGTAATTGAAATTACATTGGTAGGAATATAGGCAGATACATCACCTGCTTGTGTTTCAATAATTGGTAAAGCTGTTAGAGATCCTCCTCCTTTTACTAAATGTTTGATAGAGGCTGGTAAATCATTCATATTCTTAGCAACATCATCATTAGCAATCACCTTAGCGGCACGCTCTAATAAACGACTATGCAAGTAGAATACATCTCCTGGATAGGCTTCTCTTCCTGGAGGGCGACGCAATAACAAAGAAACTTCACGATAAGCCACCGCTTGTTTTGATAAGTCATCATAAACAATTAATGCTGGACGACCGGTATCGCGGAAGAACTCTCCAATGGCAGCACCAGCAAAGGGTGCATAGAATTGAAGTGGTGCAGGATCTGCTGCTGGTGCAGCTACAATAGTGGTATAAGCCATAGCACCATTATCTTCTAATTTTTTCATTACACCTGCAATAGTAGAAGCTTTCTGACCAATAGCTACATAAATACAATACACTGGTTTGCCGGCATCATAAAATTCTTTTTGATTGATAATAGTATCAATACAAATAGCTGTCTTACCTGTTTGACGATCACCTATCACTAACTCACGCTGTCCTCTTCCAATAGGAATCATCGCATCAATAGCTTTGATACCAGTTTGTAAAGGTTCTTTTACTGGCTCACGGAAAATTACCCCTGGAGCTTTTCTTTCCAAAGGCATTTCATACAATTCACCTTTGATAGGTCCTTTTCCATCCACGGGCTCTCCCAAAGTATTAATAACACGACCTGCGAGACCATCTCCTACTTTAATAGAAGCAATCTCTCCGGTTCTTTTTACTTTATTTCCTTCTTTGATAGATTTACTATCTCCCATCAATACCACACCTACATTATCTTCTTCAAGGTTTAAGGCAATGGCTTTGGTACCATTTTCAAATTCAACCAACTCACCACTTCTTACTCCATTTAAACCATATACACGGGCAATACCATCACCCACTTGTAACACAGTTCCTACTTCTTCTAGCTCTGCAGAAGCGTTAAAATTGCTCAATTGTTGTCTAAGAATCGCCGAAATTTCATCTGGTTTAATGTCCGCCATAACAGTCTATTTTATGTATGATTGTTTATATTTTACTGATGTATTTATTATTCAAAAATTGCTTTTTAATGTCTTTTAAATCTCTGGCAATACTAGCATCCACTAAATTATTATTAAACTCTAGTACAAAACCACCAATTAAAGACTCATCTGTTTTGGTAGTTAATTCAATAGTTTTAAAATTAACTGCCGATTTTACTTTTTGTTCGATTGATTTTTTAATATCCTCACTGATAGCTACCGCTGTGGTAAGTGTTACTTGATGAATTCCTTTAATCACATTATATTGCTCAATGAAAGCAGTAGACATTTCTGGTAATTCAAACTCTCTTCCCTTTTTTACCAATAACACAGTAAAAGAAAGCGTTAAGGCCCCTACTTTATTTTTTAAAACTTCTTTTATAATGCTATTTTTTTGATCGGCTTTAATGATAGGACTACGAAGCATATTCACAAATTCACTGCTGGCCATACAAATAGCTTGAATATGTTTCATATCAGCGTACACCGCCTCTAATTGACCTTGCTCTTGGGCCAAGTCCAATAAACTTTTGGCGTATCTACCTGCTAATCTTGCGTTGGACATTTTTTTTAATTTAGTTTAACTTCACTTCCTCTGCTAATTGTTGAATATATTTTTCTTGTTCTGCTTTATTGGTAAGTTCTCTTCTTAAAACTTTTTCAGCGACTTCCACTACTAAATTACCTACTTGATTTTTTACCTCTGTAAGTGCTGCATTTTTTTGTTGTGCAATAGCCACTTGAGCATCTGCTACAATTCTCTCATATTCAGACTTAGCTTTTAATTTTGCATCAGCCACCATTTTCTCTGAAGCTTCTTTGGCTTCTTTTATAAGAGTGGCTCTTTCCTCTCTGGCTTTTGCTAACAAGGTTTCATTTTCATTTTGCATTGCAGTTAAATCTGCTTTCATTTTGTCTGCCTTGGCTAAAGAATCTTCAATACCTTTTTCTCTATCAGCTATAGCTTTTAACATTGGCTTCCAAGCAAATTTGCCCAAAACGAAAAGCAGCCCTAAAAAGGCAACAGTATTCCAGAAAACCAATCCAATATCTGGCAACACTAAAGGGTTTATTTCTAAAAACATACTCCTTGATTTATCTTAAAGTTTATATAGTTGTTATGATCTTGTCTTTTAAAATTCTTTTAAATTATAGGCTCTTGGCCCTGTGCTAGAGCCTATAATTTTTTGGAAATCTTTTGATAGATTATCCGTTCCCCAAAAGGGCTACCACCACCGCAAATAAGGCTACGGCCTCAACGAAGGCAGCCATTACGATCATGTTAGAACGAATATCATTCACTGCTTCTGGTTGACGAGCAATACTTTCTACAGCTCCTTTACCAATAAGACCGATGCCAATTCCAGCACCGATAGCAGCTAATCCTGCGCCAATTGCGGCAACACTTCCTACTACCATTTTTTTTACGTTTTAATTGTTATTGAAAAAATTTTAAATAAATATGATTAATGATGTGCTAATTCTTTTTGTGCGTGGTCGTGATGATCGTGATGCCCTTCCTCTGCAGACATTCCAATGTACATAGCTGTAAGCATCGTAAAAATATAAGCTTGTAGAAATGCGACTAACAATTCTATCAAGAAAATAAAAATTACAAAAGGTACTGCCACCGCCGCCGCATATACTGTTTTGAAAATAAAAATTAAACAAACCAAGCTCAACACCAAGATATGACCCGCCGTGATATTTGCGAAAAGTCGAATCATTAAAGAAATGGGCTTGTTAAATACACCAATCAATTCAATGGGTGCTAAAAATAATTTCATAGACCAATGCATACCGGGCATCCAAAAAATATGCTCCCAGTAATTTTTATTTGAATTCAAGTTCACCACAATAAATACACAAACTGCCAAAGTCATCGTAAAAGCAATATTGCCACTTACATTGGCTCCTCCTGGAAATAAAGGAATTAATCCTAAAAAATTATTCGTTAATATTAAAAAGAAAATGGTTAATAAAAATGGCATAAACTTAGCATAACGCTTAGCTCCAATATTAGGAAGTGCAATTTCATCTCTTACAAACAACACTATAGGCTCCAAAAAGGACTGTATTCCTTTGGGCGCTGAAGCAACACCTGTTTTTTTATAAGCACGAGCAGCAGTTAATACCAACAATAAAATTAAAATGACTGATATAAATAAGCTAGCTACATTTTTAGTAATTGAAAAATCCCATAATTTTTTATTCGCATTCACATCTAACGCTCCTGCCGCATTTACAATTTTAACTTTGCCCTCTATTAATTGGTAATTATTTTTTCCTTGGTACAACACTGGTTCGTGATGTTCGTCTAATAGTAGAGCAGAAGAAAATATTTCAAAACCTTGAGGAGAATATAAAATAACAGGAAGTGCAATGGTAGTATGTCCCCATAAATGCCAACTATGATCGTCTTTGATGTGTTCTAAGATAGTTTCTGTAACATTAAAACTAGCTTCTTCTTTTGAAGTTGCCGGTTTTTCATTCGCCCATACACTCACAGAATTGAATAAGAAAATACTTATGAAACTGAATACCAATAAAGGTTTTAGGCGAAGCAGGACCATACTCATTTAAAAATTTGCTGCAAAGATAGGAAATAAGCATTTGAATTAGCATAAATTTCAAGAGAAATTGTACCTAAAATTGGAAAAATGAAATCTTTGTAACTTATTATATTTCAATAGTTTGTGCACTCAGCTTTTTTTTCTGTGCATCAAATTGCATCTCGCTCAATTTTGCATAAAATCCCCCTTTGGCCAAAAGCTCATTATGACTACCCATTTCTTTAATTTCTCCCTTGTCTAAAACAAGAATAGTGGATGCTTTTCTAATAGTGGATAGTCGATGCGCAATTACAATAGAAGTACGCCCTTTTATAAGTGTTTCAATGGCTTTTTCAATTAAGAGTTCACTTTCAGTATCTATAGAGGAGGTGGCTTCATCTAAAATTAAAATGGAAGGATTGTATAATAAGGCTCTAATAAAACTTAATAATTGTCTTTGACCTAAACTTAAGGTTGCCCCTCTTTCCATCACTTGATAATCATATCCCCCCGGTAATTGCATAATAAAATCGTGCATACCAATCATAGTAGCGGCTTCATACACTTGTTCTTTAGAAATACTGGCATTGCGTAAAGTAATATTATCATACACCGAACCTGAAAAAAGAAACACATCTTGCAATACCACCCCTACAGAAGCCCTTAAACTATGGAGTGAATAAGATTCAATATTTATATCATCTAATAATATATTACCCGATTGATAAGGATACAAACGATTCAAAATACTTATGATAGAAGTTTTACCCGATCCTGTATGCCCCACTAAGGCAATGGTTTCACCCGCCTGCACTTTAAAACTGATATTCTTTAAAACAAAATTGGGTTCTTGATAGGCAAAGCACACATTTTTAAATTCAATTTTGCCCTTTATTTTTGCTGGATGATAAGTGCCTTCATTGATTGTAACATCTTCATTATCCAAAACTTTAAAAACTCTTTCAGCAGCTACCATTCCCATTTGTAAGACATTGAATTTATCTGCAATCATTCTTAGTGGTCTGAAAATTTGATTTAAAAACAAAATGAAAGCCACTAGTAATCCTGCATCCAAAGATCTATCTGCCACCCACCAGACAATTAAACCCATACTCAAAGCCAATACCACTTCTACCACGGGGAAGAATACAGAATAGGCAAAAATTGCTTTAATGTTAGCAGCTCTGTGTGTTTCATTGATGCTTGTAAACTTTCTCATTTCTTTTTGTTCCGCTGCAAAAGTTTGCACTACTTGCATTCCAGAAATATGCTCTTGTACAAAAGCATTTAAAGCCGCCACCGCATTTCTCACTTGAATAAAACTTTTATTGACACTTTCTTTAAAAAAATAAGTAGCAATAATCATTATTGGAAATGGTATTAAACAAACTAAAGTCAATTTCCAATCAATTACAAACATAGTAGTAAGTGTAACTATTATGGTAAGTAAGTCTGCCAAAATGGGTATTAAACCATCTGAAAAAATATCATTGATACTTTCAATATCATTAATGGTTCTGGTAGTTAAAGTACCTATAGGCGTTTTATCGAATTGACGCATTTCCCAATGCATAATTTTATCATATACTTTGTTGCGTAAATCTCTAATTACTTGTTGTCCTAACCAAGCCATTCCAAAAGTGAAAAAAAAGCGCATCAGGGTTTCAATAATGATAAAAGCAATTTGAAATAAAGTAATGGCTAAGATGAGATGTAACACCGACTCAAAGGCATTGCTAGGTAAAAACCAATGTAGCCAGAAGGGTAATTGCACTGTTTTTCCCACAGCCAAATTCACCGTTGCTTGAATTAAATAAGGCCTTAAAGGAGTGGTAAATGCTAGCAATAGGGACAAAAACACAGATACCAAAAACACCCTTTGGTAGGGACGAACAAAGGAAAAAACTCGCCTTAAAAGAGAGAGTTGAAAAATTTGTTTGGGTGCTTTATGGGACATAGAAGTTCAAAGTTACACTATCTGATTGTTCTTTGTAAAAATCCTAGCCCTTTTACGTAATTTCGTTACTAAGATGGAAGCCTTACCTATCCCAAAGAATACTGCTATTGTACCTCATTACAATTTAGATGAAGAACAAGAAAAAAAAGAAATTGTTCGTCATTACCGTGCTTTATTAAGAGCCTTGAAAGAGAAATTAAAAAAAGGAGATAAAGAATTATTAAGGACCGCATTTGAAATGGCAGCCGAAGCCCATAAATCTATGCGAAGAAAAAGTGGGGAACCCTACATTTTACACCCCATCGCAGTAGCTATGATTTGTGTGGAAGAAATTGGACTCGGAGTGAGAAGTACCATTTGCGCTTTATTACACGATACGGTGGAGGATACAGATATTGTGTTAGAAGATATTAAAAATGAATTTGGAAATGAGATAGCGAAAATTATTGATGGCTTGACCAAAATTTCCACAGTCATTGATGCCAATAGTAGTCAGCAAGCAGAAAATTTCAAAAAGATTCTGCTCACCCTCACCGATGATCCCAGGGTTATTTTAATAAAACTTGCAGACAGATTACACAATATGCGTACCCTTGATGCAATGAAACAAGAGAAACAATTAAAAATTGCTTCTGAAACTATTTGGGTATATGCTCCTTTGGCTCATCGTATGGGTTTGTATAATTTAAAAACAGAGTTAGAGGACTTATCGATGAAATATATGGAGCCCGCCATATATAAAGAAATTGCTAAAAAGTTATCGGAAACCAAAAGGGAAAGAACAAAGTATATTAATGAATTCATTCGTCCTATTAAAGAAAAATTAAGCGCTGCTTCTTTTGACTTTGAAATTCAGGGTCGTCCTAAAAGCATACATTCAATTTGGAATAAAATAAAAAAGAAAGAAATCAGTTTTGAGGAAGTGTATGACCTTTTTGCCATTAGAATTATTCTAAATTCACCCTTAGAAAAAGAAAAAGAAGACTGTTGGAAAGTATATTCAATGATCACCGATGAATATAGCCCCTCCCCTGAAAGATTAAGAGATTGGTTAAGTAATCCCAAAAGCAATGGATATGAAGCCCTGCACACTACCGTAATGGGGCCTCACGGAAAATGGGTAGAAGTACAAATACGCACTAAGAGAATGAATGAGATTGCAGAAAAAGGTTTAGCAGCTCATTTTAAATATAAAGAAGAAGCACAAAGTGAAGATAGATTCGATCAATGGTTTGTTCAAATTAGGGAGGCCTTAGTGAACCAACAAGAAGAGGGTATTGATTTTTTACAAGACTTTAAAACTTCATTTTTAGCGGAAGAAATTTATGTGTATACGCCTAAGGGAGATGTAAAAATGCTTCCCATTAATAGCTCTGCCTTAGACTTTGCCTATTACATTCACACCGCCATTGGCTCTAAATGTATTGGCGCTAAAGTCAATCACAAATTAGTACCCATTAGTCATAAATTAAGAAGTGGAGATCAAATTGAAATTATCACCAGTAAAAAACAGAAGCCTTCTGAAGATTGGTTAAGTAGTGTAGTAACTGCAAAAGCAAAAAATAGTATTAAAGACGCCTTAAGAGAAGAGAAAAAAAATGTGGCAGAGGAAGGGAAATACATTTTACAAAGAAAATTGGAAGGAATGGGCGCTGTGTTTAGCCCCTACAATATCGATCAGTTGATGTTCTTCTATAAATTAACTAGCCAAATAGATCTTTTATATAAAATTGCCACAAAATCTATTGACTTAAAAGAATTAAAATTATTTCAGGTAATAGGAGATAAAATTGAAGCCCCTAAACAAGTCAATCAGAGCCCTGAGACAAACCAAGAGACGGGTGTTCAGAAAACAGCTTCTAAAAGAGACACTGAATTAATAATTTTTGGAGAATCAAGTGATAAAATTAAATATACCTTAGGTAAATGTTGTAATCCTATCCCCGGGGATGATGTTTTTGGTTTTGTAAGTACTGCCAAAGGGCTTATTATACACAGAAATAATTGCCCCAATGCCCCACAATTACTTGCCAGTTATGGCCACAGGGTAGTTAAAACCAAATGGGCTAAGAATAAAGAAATTTCTTTTCTTACTGGTTTGAGTATTATAGGATTAGACGATGTGGGTGTGGTGAATAAAATTACCAACATCATAAGTGGCGAATTAAAAATCAATATTGCAGCCCTTACTATTGAATCTACTGAAGGGTTATTCAAAGGAACCATCAAAGTATATGTACACGACAAGGACGAATTAGAAGAATTAGTGTATAGAATTAAGTCTTTAAGTGGTATCCAAAAAGTGATGCGATTTGATACTGAAACTGTGTAAAAGTTAACTTAATAATTAAAGCTATAAATAGGTAATACCCGCCCCAAGACTTATTTTTGCTTTCTCAAAATTAAAATATGGTAGATGTTATTTTAGGCCTCCAATGGGGCGATGAAGGAAAAGGAAAAATTGTAGATTATTTCGCACCCCACTATGATATAATTGCTCGTTTTCAAGGGGGTCCTAATGCTGGCCATACCTTATATCTGAATGGAACTAAAATGGTGTTACATCAAATACCCTCAGGTATTTTTCATCAAGATAAAATTAATATCATTGGAAATGGTGTAGTGTTAGATCCGGTGACTTTAAAAAAAGAATGTGAAGCAGTGGCAAAAATGGGGGTAGATGTCAAAAAGAATTTATTTATCTCTGAAAGAACCAATATTATTGTTCCTACCCACCGCGCATTAGATAAAGCTTCCGAACTATCCAAAGGAGAAGGTAAAATTGGATCTACTTTAAAAGGTATTGGCCCTGCCTATATGGATAAAACAGGTCGCAATGCTTTAAGAGTGGGCGATTTATTAAACAAGAACTTCATCAGTAAGTATATAGCCCTAAGAATGAAGCATCAAAAAATTCTAGATAGCTTTAATTTCAATGAAGACATTAGTGAGATGGAGAATGAGTTTTTTGAAGCTTTGGAGTTTTTAAAGACAATGAATATTATTAATTGCGAGTACTTTATAAATGATCAAATTTCAAAAGGAAAAAAAGTATTGGCAGAAGGCGCGCAAGGCTCTATGTTAGATATTGATTTTGGAACTTTCCCTTTTGTCACTTCTTCCAATACTATTTCGGCAGGTGTATGTACTGGATTAGGTATTGCCCCCAAACATATTAATGAAGTATTGGGAATTACCAAAGCTTATTGTACAAGAGTAGGTAGCGGACCCTTCCCTACTGAATTACATAATGAAACAGGTGAAGAACTTAGAAAATTAGGAAGTGAATTTGGTGCTACCACCGGACGCCCTAGAAGATGTGGATGGATAGACTTAGTGGCGCTCAAATATACTTGTATGATTAATGGTGTAACACAAATTATAATGACCAAAGCCGATATTCTAGATACTTTCAAAGAATTAGAATTAGGTATCGCTTATGAAATGGAAGGCAAAGAAATGAATCAAGTCCCTTTTCAAATAGTAGGAACTCCTGTACTTCCCATTTGGAAAAAAATGCAAGGATGGAATGTTGATACTAGTAAAATGAAGTCTGCCAAAGAATTACCAAACACTATGAAAACCTACATAGATTATATTAATACCTACTTGGGTGTTCCTGTCAAATATGTTTCCAATGGACCAGGAAGAGATCAAATTGTTGAACTATAAAAATTAATGAGCCCCTTCATAGTTAGTATTAAGTTCTTTATTTTTTTAAAAAAATGGCAATTTTTTTTGGTAAATACAATTTTGAGTTGAAATTTTACAGTGTTAATTTCTAAGGTAAAATATGGCATTAAAAAATATCAAAGAAAAAAAAGCAACCACTGCAAAAAATGGAGTGGCAAAAGCACAGAAGGAAACTAAATCTACTGCAAAGAAAAAATCTGCAGAGGAAGATGAATTAGACGAGGAAGAAGAACCTATGGATGATTGGGACAAAGTAGAGGAGGATACAAATTGGGATGCTGATTTTGAAGAATTTGATATGCCAAAAAAATCTGGCAAAAAACCTGGTAAATTCAAACCTCAAGACGACGACGATGATTTTAATTTGAATGATGATTTCAAAGACATCGACGACGATGATTTATTCAATGACAAAGATGAATTAGAAGACGATTTCTAGTCTTTTATTGAATTAACTCAATAATTCTTTAGAAAAACTTAATAAGGACACTTCATTAAATGGAGCACTCATTACTTGTAAGCCAAAAGGCATACCATTACTATGTTTGAACAGCGGAAGAGAAATAGCAGGAATACCCACCAAATTGGCATACACCGTATAAATATCTGCTAAAAACATCTCAGTAGCACTATGATTTTTCTCCCCCAATTTAAATGCAGTAGTGGGAACAGTGGGCGATAGTAGTAAATCATATTTTGAAAAAACATCGTTGGAGACCTCTACTAATTTTTGTCTTACTTGTTGGGCCTTGGTAAAATAAGCATCAAAATAACCGGCGCTTAATACAAAACTTCCCAACAAAATTCTTCTTTGCACTTCTTGCCCAAAACCCTCTGTCCTAGTTTTCTTATACAAATCAATTAAATCATTTATCTTCTCCTCAGATCGATGTCCAAATTTAATTCCATCAAATCTTGATAAATTACTTGAAGCTTCTGCTGTAGTTAAAACATAATAAGTAGGCACTACATAAGATAGTAATGAAAAATCAATCGCTTCTACTATATAGCCCTTTGTTTCCAATGCCTTTAAATAATTTTCCATTTGAGATTTTATTTCTGCATCTAATCCCGGATGAAAAAGGGTTTGCTTGAAATAAGCAATTTTTTTTATGCTCTTAGGCTTATTAATTTCTATACTATAATTGGGAACGGGTGTAGCGGCAACGGTACTATCAAAATTGTCCTTTCCAGAGATGACTTCCAACACTAAGGCTGCATCTTCAATCGTTTTTGAAAATATACCAATTTGATCAAAGGAAGAAGCATAGGCAATTAATCCATAACGAGATATTCTACCATAACTTGGTTTCAAACCTACAATTCCACAAAAATCTGCGGGTTGTCGAACAGAGCCGCCCGTATCTGAACCAATACTTATCATTGATAAACCCGCTTGCACACTTACAGCGGAACCACCCGAAGAACCACCCGCTACCCTTGTAGGATCTATTGCATTTTTGGTAGGCCCGTAAGCAGAATTTTCATTACTACTCCCCATAGCAAATTCATCACAATTCTGACGACCTATAATAATAGCACCCTCGTCTACTAATTTTTGAACGGCGGTTGCTGAATATACGGCAGTATAATTTTCTAGAATTTTTGAAGCTGCACTTACTTTATGTCCCTTATAACATAGTACATCTTTAATACCAATAACTACTCCGTGCAATTTTCCCAAGCTTTCACCCTGCTTTCTTTTGGCATCTAATTCTGCAGCAAGATGCAAAGCTTCTTCTTCAAAAATTTCAATGTAAGCATTTAAATTTTTATGTAAAGCAATTTGTTCCAAGTAATGTTTCACTACTTGAATACAAGAAGTACTTTCTGCTACTAAAGCAGCGTGGTAGTCTTTGATGGAAGTAAACCGAAACAAAGGCTAATTAAATTAATGAATAAACAAAAGTTGATTTCTGCGTTTCAAATAGAAAGCAAAATGAGTATTATTAAAAACTAGTAACTATAAAATAGTGCCTAATTAGTCTTTTTCTTTAATACCTTCTTCAATCTCTTTTTTTACATTGTTCTTAGCATCGTTGAATTCACGAATACCTTTTCCTAATCCACGCATAAATTCAGGTATTTTACGACCTCCAAACATCACTAAAATAACTACGCCAATAATTAATAATTCTTGAAATCCTAAGTTGCCCATAATCTTAAATTTAGAAGTTTAAAGGTAAGGTAATTCTAAAATAGAATAACAGAATTTTTTGTTATAAAAAATCCCGTCTCCTTAAAAGGGACGGGATTTACTATTGTACGATTTCTTTGATTAGAATCTTTTTTCTTTAATACGAGCGCTTTTACCACTTCTATCACGCAAGTAGTATAATTTAGAGCGTCTAACTTTACCAGACTTATTCAATAAAATACCCTCAATATTAGGAGATAAGAAAGGGAATAATCTCTCTACACCTACCCCATCAGAAATTTTACGAACTGTAAAAGAGGCAGTAGCACCAGTGCCTTGGGTTTTAACTACATCCCCACGAAAGCTTTGGATACGCTCTTTACCACCCTCAACAATTTTATAGTTAACAGTAATATTATCACCGGCTCTAAAGGCAGGATAGTCTTTTTTAGGAGTCAATTGCTCGTGTACAAATTTAACTGCTTGGCTCATAATACTTAGTTTTTGCGGAGGGCAAAGGTAGGCGAACCCACCTTATAATCCAAATTATTTGATTCAAAATTGAAGAGGCCTTATCTAGCTATGTTTACCGCCCTTTTCTCTCTAATTACGGTTACTTTAATTTGCCCAGGATAAGTCATCTCGGTTTGTATTTTTTGGGCTATTTCAAAGCTCAATTGATCGGAATTAGCATCAGTTACTTTTTCAGCCTCCACAATAACCCTTAATTCACGACCCGCTTGAATGGCATAAGCTTTTTCAACACCTTGATAATTCATAGCCAAATTTTCTAAGTCTTTGATTCTCTGTATGTACTGTTGCATTATCTCTCTTCTAGCACCTGGTCTAGCACCGCTAATGGCATCACAAGCTTGAATGATAGGAGAAATTACATATTGCATTTCCATTTCATCGTGGTGGGCCCCAATGGCATTCACCACTGCTGGATTTTCACCATATTTCTCAGCTAATTTAGCCCCTAATAATGCGTGGCTTAACTCTGTTTCTTCATCGGGCACTTTACCTATATCGTGTAACAAACCTGCTCTTTTAGCGAGTTTTGGATTGAGGCCTAATTCAGAAGCCATAATGGCACATAAATTAGCGGTTTCACGAGAGTGCATTAATAAGTTTTGGCCATAAGAGGAACGAAATCTCATTTTACCAATAATTCTAATCAACTCTTTATGTAATCCGTGAATACCTAATTCAATGACAGTTCGCTCTCCAATTTCTGCAATTTGATCTTCTAATTGACGACGCGTTTTCTCCACTACTTCTTCAATACGCGCTGGGTGAATACGACCATCTGCTACTAAGCGTTGTAAACTTAGTCTTGCAATTTCTCGACGAAGTGGATCAAAAGAAGAAAGTAAAATAGCTTCTGGCGTATCATCCACAATTAAATCTACTCCCGTAGCCGCTTCAATAGCACGAATATTGCGACCTTCTCTACCAATAATTTGACCTTTCATTTCATCAGAATCCAAATTAAATACAGTCACTGTATTTTCAATAGCTACTTCAGCTGCGGTTCTTTGAATAGATTGAATAATAATTTTTCTTGCTTCTTTATTTGCTTTTTGCTTAGCATCTTCAATAATGTCTTGCTGTAAAACAAGCGCCTGTGTTTGTGCCTCGTGCTTCAAGCTTTCAATTAATTGAAGCTTTGCTTCTTCCGCACTTAAATGCGCTATTTTTTCCAAACGACGAATATGCTCTTCTTGGTGCTTTTCTAATTCAGAACGCTTCACATTGATTAAATCAATTTCACGATTCAACTTGTCTTTAATAGTATCGTTTTCTTTTACTTGTTTGTCAAGGGAAGCTTCTTTTTGATTGATAGAAATTTCTTTTTGCTTAATTCTATTTTCAGCCTCACCCATTTTTTTATTTCTTTCTAAAAGATCACGATCATACTCGGACTTTAATTGCACGAAATGCTCCTTAGCTTCTACTTGCTTTTCTTTTTTAATAGTCTCCGCTCTTAACTCGGCTTCTTTTAAAATAGTAGCTGCTTTGGCTTCGGCTTCTTCAACTTGTTTTTTGGTGTTACGGGCAAATACAATTTTGCCTACGAGCAGACCTCCCAATAAGGAAGCGCTGCCGATGATGACGAATAATATGGTTTGGTCCATTGTTTAAATCTTGTTGTTTGTAAATAATTCATACTCCCCTTTTTCGTTGTTAATGAGGTTAAAACATTAATCCTATATTATTTATAAATCATTGATAGTCACCCTTAGCAAGCTTTGTTTAAACTAGAACTTAAGGTTGACATATTTAGATTATTCATAATGCGTCAAAGGTTCCAATACGAAGATAATCAATTAATGGAAAGAATGTAGTCTAAGCCTGCAAATTATGTGGCTTAAAGCGCTTTTTCAATAGAATTTGTGAGCGCATCAATTTGATTTTGAAGGTCTTCTAGTTCATAGAGATTATGACCTGTCTGCTGTTGTTCAGTGGTAAACCAAAGCAAAACCATTGAAATATAATCTTGCATATCCTTACCAGCATAGGCATTTTTAAATTCTACCATTTTCTGGTTAATTAAAGCTGCAGTTTTACGAACTGCCTCTTCATCTTTGGCGGCAATTTTTACGCGATAAGACCTATCAGCAATAGTAATATTTATGGGAATCAAATTTTCTTGTGGTTGGTTAGACATAGATTAAGGATTTAGATTTTTTATTGCCATATCTATTTCTTTAATATAATGATCTACTTTTTTTATAAGCGCCTCTTTGTCGGCAGGTTGCATTTCGGCGGTGGGCATTAAAGCAGCAGCTAATTTAGATTTACCTTCCTGTACTTGGTCGGTTAATTCCCTCACCAGATTTTGCTCCTTGGTAAGAGTTGCTTTTAATTGAATATTTTCTTTTTCTAATAAAGCTAAACGCTTTAATAAGAGTTGTGTTTTTTCTTGAAGATGAGTTAAAGCACTGGCAATATCCCCCATAGTCATTATTTAATTACTGAATGTAGTTATTTTCTAATTTCTGCTTGCAAATTATTTTCAAATTCTTTGACTAATTTTTTCATCATAGCATCAATCTCCATATCGGTTAATGTTTTATCAACAGCATTGAATACAAAATTAATAGCCACCGATTTTTTTTGTGCACCCAATTTCTCACTTTCAAAAATATCAAAAACACTGCTTTGCTGAAGTGCTTTCAATTTTACTGCTTCTATACTTTGTTCAATAGCAGCATAAGGCGTAGCAGCAGGAATTACCAAAGCAATATCTCTTTCTACGGAAGGGTATTTTGACACTTCTTTATACACTACTTGCTGATTTTGATACAAAGAAAATAAAGTAGTAAGGTCAAAATGAATATAGAATACAGCTTGTTTGATGCCAAATGATTGTAATTTTTTAGCACTTACCGATTCCAAAGTGCAAATGGTTGATTTTTGAATTACATAATTAACTTGACCAGCACTGGATGATTGCCAATGCCCTTGAGGAAGTCCTAAAAGTTGGCATAAGGCTGTGGCAATTCCTTTGGCTACAAAAAAATCAGCCGGCAATGCTTTTAATCTCCATCCATCTGCATTTTGTTTTCCTGCTAAATATAAAGCCAGTTGTTCCGACTCATAATATTTACCAGTTTCGGACTTACCATATATTTTTCCTATTTCAAAAAAAGAAATGGAATTATTTTTTCTATTACTGTTATAGGCAATAGCTTCTAAACCTGTTTCCAACATAGAAGGACGCATCAAATCTAATTCTGCTGTTAGATTATTTAACATTTTTACAGAACTACTTACTACTTCTTCAGTATAATAAGCGCTATTGGTTATAGAGTTTGTTAATATTTCAGTGAAACCTCTTCCTACTAAATATTGTGCTATTTTATCTTTAAATTTTTCCTTTTTTTCCAAGGGATCATTAGCAGGACTCATAGTAATGGCACTAGGAATAGCTATATTATCCAATCCATCAATTCTAACAATTTCTTCCACAATATCTGCCGCAATACTAATATCTGGTTTATGATAGGGCACTGCTATTTCCAATGCTACTGTGGTTTCTTTTACTATTTCAAAACCTAAGCTAATGAGTATTGTTTTTACTTTGGCGGGTTCATATACTTTACCACTTAATTTTTTTAAATAAGCAAAGTCAAAGTGGATGATAGTTTTAGCAGCAGGTAAAGGATAGCTATCTACAATAGCACTACATTTTCCTCCAGCATATGTTTGAATTAATTGTGCAGCGTGTTCTAGAACAGAAACGGTACCATCAATGGCAACGCCTTTTTCAAATCGAGTGGCAGCATCAGTTCTGAGTCCGTGATGTAAAGATGTTTTTCTAATATGTACATTATCAAACAAAGCACTTTCTAAAAATATTTGAGTAGTAGTAGCACTCACTCCGCTATTCAGACCTCCAAATACGCCCGCTATACATAATGGTTTTTGAGTATCACTAATCATTAGATCCTGGGATGTTAATGTTCTCTCTACGCCATCTAAAGTGGTAAACTTAGTACCTGCTGGATATTTTTTTACTACTATGGTTTTATCTTTTATAGCAGCTGCATCAAAAGCGTGCAGTGGTTGGCCCGTTTCGTGCAAAACATAATTTGTAATATCTACAATATTATTAATACTGCGAACGCCAATGGCTTGTAATTTATTTTTTAACCAGCTGGGAGACTCCTTCACTTTTACTCCATCAATCACAATGCCGCTATACCTTTTACATCCTGAACTATCTTCAATTTGAATTTTAAAAGGGGCTATGGATGCCTCTACATTTATTTTCTTTTTAAAAGGACTTATTACTTGCACTAGGGACTCGTGGTAGGATAAATAAGCACATACATCTCTAGCTACTCCAAAATGACTCATAGCATCCATCCTATTGGGCGTAAGTCCAATTTCATAAATCCAATCTTCATAAGATTCATATAAACTTGCCACTGGAGTACCTACAGGCGTTGTTGCATCCAATACAATAATTCCTTGGTGATCATCACTAATACCTATTTCGTCTTCTGCACAAATCATTCCTTCACTTTGTTCTCCCCTAATCTTGGCCAATTTCATCGTGAGGGGTTCACCCGATTTAGGATAAATAGTAGTACCCACCGTGGCCACTACCACTTTTTGACCCTGGGCTACATTGCTAGCTCCACAGACAATTTGTAAAGGTGATGCAGCTCCAATATTTACTTTGGTGAGTTTTAATTTATCGGCACCTGGATGCTTAATTACTTCCATCACTTCTCCCACCACTAGTCCAGCAAGCCCCCCTTTAAAATTTTCAAATTTCTCTAATGACTCCACTTCAAGTCCTATTGAAGTTAAAATATGAGATAACTTTTCAGGGCTTATATTTTGGGGCAAATACTCACTCAACCAGCGATAACTAATCGTCATAGATCAATTTTAAGGTATGGCTTCAAAAATACTAATTTTTAAGTGCTTTTAGTTAAAAACTAGGTGCAAAACCCGTTAATAACCCCCTTTTTTTGTGGATTACCTATAGCAAATACCTGTGTAAAACCCTATTGCAAAACTAAATTTCTTGAAGTCCTAATTTGGTTTGATTTTCGCAGTAAGAAAATGGAATCTTCCTTATGCCAATACCTAATATAAATACCAACAGAGCAAAGAAAAAAAATACTACCATCGATGTGAGTTCTATGATGTATGGAAAAATTCCACCTCAGGTAAGAGAACTAGAAGAAGCAGTATTAGGTGCCATTCTATTAGACAAAAGTGCTTTTGACACCATCACAGAAATTTTAAAGCCTGAATGTTTTTATGTGGAAGCACATCAACTCATTTTTAGTGCAATGCAGGGCTTGCAACAAAAAAATATGCCCATTGATATGTTGACGATGGTGGAAGAATTAAAAATGCGTGAGCAACTCGATATTATTGGAGGTGCTTATTACATTTCTAAATTAACCAATGTCGTTGTTTCTACTGCAAACATTGAAGCACACGGAAGAATTGTTTTGCAAAAATTTATTCAAAGAGAATTAATAAGAATTAGCTCAGAAGTGATTGCGAATGCCTATGAAGACAGCACCGATGTTTTTGATTTATTGGACGATAGTGAAACAAAAATGTTTAATATCACCAATAACTATTTGAAGAAAAATTTTGTGGATATAGGAGATGCTTTAGCACACGCTGTTACAAGAATAGATCAATTAAGAAATAAGAAAGAAGAAATTTCAGGAGTACCTAGCGGATTTAATTCCTTAGATAGAATTACTTATGGATGGCAACCTACCGATTTAATTATTTTAGCGGCTCGTCCTTCAGTGGGTAAAACTGCTTTTGCATTGAACTTGGCTCGTAATGCAGCATTGCATCCTACAAAACCTCAAGCAGTGGGCTTTTTTAGTTTAGAGATGAGCGCCTCTCAATTGGTACAAAGAATTTTGAGTGCAGAGAGTGAAATTAAAATGGAAAAAATTTCTAGAGGTAAATTAGAAGAATACGAATACCAACAATTACATAGCAAGGGTATTAAAAAATTAGAACAAGCCCCTATTTATATAGACGACACTGCTGCTTTAAATATTTTTGAATTCAGAGCGAAAGCAAGAAGATTAGTCAACAAACATCACGTTAAAATTATTATCATTGACTACTTACAATTAATGAGTGGTACAGGAGATAGAAATTCAAATCGTGAACAAGAAATTAGTAATATTTCTAGAAGTTTAAAAGCTTTAGCGAAAGAATTAAATATTCCCATTTTGGCACTTTCTCAATTAAGTCGTGCTGTGGAAACAAGAAAAGAAAGCAAGATGCCTCAATTGAGTGACTTACGCGAATCGGGTGCTATTGAACAAGATGCAGATATGGTAATGTTTATTTATCGTCCAGAATATTATGAAGTAATGAGTAATGAAATGGGAGAAAGTACACAAGGTGAAACACTTATTAGAATTGCCAAACATAGAAATGGTAGATTAGATCTCATTAAACTAAGAGCCAATTTAGATATTCAAAAATTCGAAGAATGGGAAGGCGACAGTCCTATACCTGGACTTGCAAGTAATTACAAACCCTTACAAGCTGGTTCCAATAGTGGTGATACACCCGACGGCGGAAGGTTTTTTATTCAAGGCAGTAAAATGAATGAAGGAGAATTTGACGAAGGCATTAATGATGACCAACCTTTCTAAATAAGCGCTAACTATGTCGATTCCTTATTTCTACGAACCTACTATAGTAGCTGGCCATACTTCATTTACCTTAAATGAAACAAGCAGTAAACATTGCGTTCAGGTGCTTAGAATGAAAGAAAATGATAGAGTCGATATCACTAATGGAAAAGGGTTTTTATTTGAGGCAATCATTGTAAATGCACATAAAAAAAATACCCTTGTACACCTACAATCAGAAAAATTTATAAAAGCGCCTGCACAAAAAATAAGTGTAGGAATTAGCTTATTAAAAAATGTTACCCGCTTAGAATGGCTTTTAGAAAAAGCAACAGAAATGGGTATGGAGGCTCTTGGTGCCGATCCTAAAACACCCACGTTTACTTATAAAAGACCATTAAATGAACCAGATGTAAGTACTTGGACTACAGTAAAACCAAATCTTACTAAAGAAGTTTCGAGTGCTGCTGATTGGGGTACAATGAGTGGTGTTGCCGGTATTCTTAGTAGATGGCTTTATCCCGCTGTAGGTAGAGCTGCTCCATTTGCAGCTGGAGCCATTTTACCAGAAATTGCTGCTGGTGCTGCTGCTGGTTTAGCCGTCCCCCCGATTATTTATGGGGCATATAAAGCGGGTGAAGCAATTAGTGATTATATGTATGAAAATGATCCAAATAGAACTGATCCTTCTTTTGAGGGTGGAAAACGTTATCGCGTTAAAATGCCAGATGGATTTGAATATACAGTAGATCCATCAGCAAGAGGGATGCCTTATGATCCAGAGGCTGCTGCTGCAAATAAAAAACCAACCTTAAAGGGTGATGTCAAAGCAATTGGTAGAGAAATGGCAACAGGACTTGAGACAGAAGAACCAGATGAAGAAAAATTAAAAATGTTGAAGCCTTAATACGCCAGAGGATATTGATAACTGATTAAATACTAAAGACTACTATGAACAATCCCACCATAAAGCATATTTTAGAATACAATTATAAGACTAACGCTTACATTGCTTTGTTGATGGAGAGTGGTTATTACAATTATAGTTTATCACAGGAATGCAGAAATGCTATCTTGGAGAAGATTGTATCCAATACAAATTTAATAGTAGAAG
>CAXBQH010000001.1:0-181095 GCA_963977985.1 uncultured bacterium | reverse complement strand
GCTTAATAGCGATTGCCCCCAATAACATTATAATTAAAGAAATAACAATAGATAATACAGGCCTCTTTATAAATTTATTCAACATACTATTTTTTTATTTGTGCCATTACTTTTTCGGCTGCTATAAATTCTGTTTTTATTTTATCATCCTCTTTAACAGTTTGAATACCCTCCAACAATATTTTATCATTTAAGGAGATACCAGACTCTATGATATATATATTGGGAAGTTTCTGTTTAATGGTAATACCTCTCGATTTAACAATATTATTTTCATCCACTACAAAAACATAAAATTTATCTTGGATTTCAAAAGTAGCTTTTTGAGGAATTACAAGTACATTTTTTAAATCCAGTTTTAACTGCACTTTACCAGTTTCTCCGTGTTTCAATAATAATTCTGGATTAGGAAATTTAGCTCTAAAAGCAATACTACCGGTATTTTTATCAAACTCGCCTTCAATAGTTTCAATTTGTCCTTTATACTTGTGTTGGATATTATTTGCTAAAAATAAAGTGGCTGTATTTTTTTGTTCATTTTTTGATCTTAATTTATAATCGAGGTATTCTGCTTCAGAAACATTAAAATAGGCATATATCGAATTATTATTAGATAAGGTAGTGAGTAATGTACCCTCATCTATTAAACTTCCTATTTTAAATTTTAATCTGTCAATGGTACCATCAAATGGTGCTCTAATTTTAGTATAAGTGACATACAATTCAGCTAAATTTTCATCTGCTTTAGCTTCTTCTAAATTTGCACTTGCTAATGATAGTTCATTAGGAGAAACTATATTTTTTTCAGCCAATTTTTTTACATTCTGTAATTCCAATTCAGCCTTTTTAACATTAGCTTTTGCTTTAATAAGCTCTGCTTCATATTCCCTAGGCCTAATAGTAAATAATAATTGACCTGCTTTTACATGTTGTCCTTCATCCACATTAATTGTCTCAATGTAGCCTTTGACTTTAGCACGAATTTCAATATTTTGAAGAGATTGGATTTCAGCAATATACTCTTTGGTATAAGATGTATCCATTTGTAAAGGGCTTGTAATCATATACTTTCCCACTTCCAATTTTTCTTCTTTGTGAGAATTACAAGCACTAATTACAATGGTAGTAAATAAGCTAGCAAAAAGGAAAGTTTTATTCATATTATTTTTTGTTTTCAAAAATGTAATCATAGGTTGATATAATATTTAATAGTTACCCTAAATTTTACTACATCAGTAATAAATTAGAAATAACTAATGCAGTTAAAATCTATTGGTTAAAGATAAATGTAATTAGATTCTAAATACGCTAATAAAAATAAAAAGCGTGTTTTTTAAGTAAAAATAATTCTTATTAGAAATAAATTTTTTAGGGAGCTTAGGGTTATGAAACTCTTTTAAATATGAAATTATATTAGTACTGTTTTTTTGTGAAGAAGGTATGAATTTTCTTTCAGCATCATTAATATCATCATCTGCATCAGATACTAAATAAGTTTCATTGTTAGATAAATCTTTTTTAAAGTTATTATGTATTGAAATAGTTTGTTTTTGAATAAAACTAAAATGTTTTACTTGTGATAAGTATTTAGTAAAATTGATACCTGGACCTACCAAAATTAATAGAAAGCAAATAAAGAAAAAGAGTTTTTTCATATAGAGGTCAAATATACGAATACTATAAGTAATATAAATTCAAATTTGCATAATTTATTTTAATTAGGCAGGTTGTTCTTATATTTAATATATTCTTTTTTAGTAGCATTAATAAATGATTCTTCTGTGCTTGAATGCATTAGCTTATAAGAGATTCTATTTTTATCTATTGATTTTCCTTTGACTTGATTAGGGTAGTGTTTAATAGAAAATTTCATTAATTCCACAATTAATGGAATAGTGCTCATACCTTTTTCAGTTAAAGTATAAATAAATACTTTTTTATTAGTAGGGTGTTTCTTTTTTTCTATAATTCCGTCTTGGGCTAATTTTTTTAAACGATCGGCTAAAACCCTAGTGGCAATTTTTTCTCGATTATCCATGAATTCTTTATAAGTACACTTTTTTAAAAAAAGCATATTTCTTATTATAATTAAAGACCATTTATCACCTAAAACATCTAGGCCTGTGGCAATGGCACAAATTGAGCGAAATTTTGTTTTAAGCATAAGGGGGTATTTTATAAATGTTGATTTATTATAACAACTAGGGTAGCACTTATTAATTTTTTCTACTAAGTAGTTCTTACAGGAGTAGTGGGTGTTGATTTTTTTCCTTGTATAGTTAAATCCTCCATTTTAATACAAGAAAAAAGTAAGATAGAAATAGACAAAAATGTTAGAATTAATTTAAATTTACTCATAAGGCTTTATTAAAATAAAGTATCATATTTCGCTACACAAAAATAAAAAAATTGTTTGCTATGAAAATAAAAATTTTTACTTCTTTTTTAATCTTAACAATTTTTTATACCCTATTATCAGGCTGTATTTCAAACACCTCAAAAATCAAAGAAGGATATGTAAATGTAAAAGGAGGTAAAGTTTGGTATCGAATTAATGGCACTGGCAATAAACCAGCACTTCTATTATTGCACGGAGGCCCTGGATCTTCAAGTTTTGGCTTAGAAAATTTAAAAGAATTAAGTAATGACCGACCCATTATATTTATTGATCAATTGGGTTGTGGTAGATCATCAAGAATCACTGATACAAGTTTAATGACTATTGAAAATTATGTAGAACAAATAGAAGAAATTAGAAAGGCATTACACCTTGAAAACTTTTATTTATACGGCCATTCTTGGGGAACTATGTTAGGGATAGACTATTATTTGAAATATCCTCAGCATATTAAATCAATTATTTTCAGCAGTCCTTTATTTAGTACAAAAATGTGGACTGAAGATGCAGATACCTTAATTGCTACTCTCCCCGACTCTATTCAAAGCAATATTAGAATCAATGAAAAAAATAAAACTTATGATAATCCTGCTTATCAAAATGCAGTAACGCTTTATTACAAAAACTTTTTGAGAAGAACTGAAAGAACAAAAGGACAGGCCGATACAGCCCGCTTATTTTCAGGTACTAATGTGTATGAATTTATGTGGGGGCCCAGTGAATTTACAGCTACAGGTAATTTATTAAACTATGACCGTTTAGCATTTCTGCCTAATATTAAAGTGCCCACCTTATTATTAGCGGGTGAATTTGATGAAGCAAGACCTAGTACTATTCAGCGTTTCCAATCGATGATTCCTGGCGCTGAATTTAAAATGATTAAAAATGCAGGGCACGCCACTATGATTGATAATAAAGAAGATTACTTAGCCACTTTAAAATCTTTTTTAGATAAAGTAGACCAATTACAGAAATAATAGAATTTATTAAATAACAAATATTGTTTTATTTAAGTAACCCATAAACTAACACTTGACCCGAGAATGTAGCTAAATATACATGCCCATTGGCTATTGTAGGGGAACAAAATTTAGCAAAAGAAGGAACATAATCTCCTGGATTATTATTGCTATTCCACAATTCTTTAGAAATATCATTTGCATCAAAGGCTCTAAGTATCCCTTTTTGTGTTCCATTTTCTGCATCACCAGAACTAGCATAAGAAGTCCATACAATACCAGTACCGGCTTTGCCATTATCAGATGAAACAGATATCATTGCTCCAGTTTGACCAGATGGACCTGGAACATTAGCGTATATTTGGTTAGAATTAAAAATATTTGAAGATCTATTAAATTCAATTGCTCTTAATTTATCATTTTCAGACCATATATACGCATATTCTTTATTTACTCCTTTAAAAAAAGCTGGCTGACAATGTAAGTTGCCACTAATACTTATAGTTTGTCTAACATTATTAACATTGGAAGAATATCCTCCCATATTATCTTTATCTAAAATATAGAGATTACCATCTTTAGCTCCAGTGAAATAAAGGTTTGTATTGGGAACTAAAAAAGAACCCATTACTCCATAATCATTATCATTTATGTTCATTTGAACATAATTAAATGGAGTAAAATAACTTGTTATTTTTAAATTATTCCCGTTTGTAGGAGTAAGTTTAATAGCACTTTCAGATCTACCTGATAAATTTTCAGGAAAAATACTTGCAATATTTTCTGCAGTACCATTACCTGGTATAATACTATATGGACTAGGTGTTCCTACAGTTCCATTTCCAGTTACTATGTATAAGCTACCTGTTTCATCAGCTGCAATTCCCATTCCACTTTGCCAAATACCACCCTCTTCTCCATCTGGTGTAGTATTATAAACATAAAGTTGTTGTAAATTTTTTGTATCGTAACCTAGTACCCAACCATGAAATGGATTTAAATCACAATGGGATGCATAAGAAATAAAAACAACTCCATTAACTAAAGCAAGTCCTTGTCTTTGATTGTTTCGTAATGGATCGAAAAAAACATTATTATTAATATTTGCATCTCCTTTTCCAGAAATTTTTGCAGTTATTTCAATAGGACTATTTATTTTTTCATTACCATTTGTTATATCTACCGCATGTAAATGTTGCTTAAATTGAACACCATCTGTACTTCTTGCAACAAAATAAATTGTATTAGTTAAAGAATCAATAACAGGAGTGCCAATAATGCCAATTGAAGCAGTAATATTAGTATAAGGAGTACACCATGTCGACTTTACATCGTTCGCATTAGGCGTTCTCATACCATTTATTGTATAATTTTTTTTCCAGTATAAATTCCCATTATCACCATCATAAGCATATAAAGTGTTATTAACAGTTGCCAAAACTACTACATTGTGCTTGGTCCCATTAATATCAAGATTACCCATTACTAAAGGCTGCGCATAGACTTCATCATCAACAATTAAAGAAAACAACTTTCTAAAATTGGTTTGATTAACATTATTGATATTAAGTACCAATTCATTATTATTTTGGCCTGTTCTGCCATTATCATTATGCTGTGTTGTTATTGAAATATGCTGTGAATTAATATTCGAAATAATATTACTTGATGTATCAACTGATATTTTAGAAATAGATATATCAGATAAAATTTGTGTTTTTTTACATGCATTTAAAAAAAAGCAAATAACTAAAAAATAGAAAAAAGATTTTAAATTATTACTAAGATACATTGTAAAAATTATTATTATGATCATAAAAATAAGAAACTACATTAGAACTAAAAAAACAAAAGAAATATTATATGAATATTGGTCCGATTTAATATTAGTAAAGCTTATCATGAAAAAACAAATTTGTTTAATATGCTATAATAAAATTTAATTATCAAAAATAGATTTCAGATTGTTAGATTTTTTATTAAATTTAATGGAAAATTATTCGGAATTTAATGATATTCATAATTATCGAAAATCATAATTATAATAAAATTTATAAGTAAATTATTTACAATGCGCTTTCATATAATTTTATTTAGTTTACTTCTTAGTAATTTAAATAGTATTGGACAATCGGTCACAAAAGGGTTTACTATCATACCATTAGGAGTAAAAGGGGGGCTTGATGAATCTAATTTGTCTTGCTATATGGTGGCAGCCAAAGGTTCCAATAATTTTATATGTTTAGATGCGGGCACTATAAATGCGGGTTTACAAAAAGTAGTTGCTAATAATTTATTTATAGGAGAGAGTGCAGCAGAGATACAAAAAAACAAAATCAAAGCCTATTTTATTTCACACGCCCATTTAGACCACGTAGCAGGCCTAATATTAAATTCTCCTAATGATAGTCCAAAAAATATTTATGGTTTTAATGCTGTCATTGAGATTATGAAAAATAATTATTTCACTTCTAAAAGTTGGTCCAATTTTGGCAGTGAAGGAGATAAACCCATTTTAAATAAATACAAGTATAACTACTTAATAGCAGGTCAAGAAATAGATATTCCTACTACTGAATTATCTGTAACCCCATATAAATTAAGTCATATTAATCCTTATGAAAGCAGTGCTTTTTTAGTAAGAAATCAAAACTCTTATTTACTTTATTTAGGTGATACAGGTGCCGATAGTGTTGAAAAAACAAATCAATTAGAAATGTTATGGAAAGCCATAGCAGATAAAGTAATATCACATACCCTAAAAGCCATTTTTATTGAAGTATCTTTTAATAATACAATGCCTACACAAGCTTTATATGGACATCTAACCCCCCATTTATTAATGCAAGAAATGAGTAAACTCAATAAGCTTTCTAAAGGCCATCTTTCTTCTGTGCCCATTTATATTACTCATATGAAGCCTTGTGCGTCTTGTGAAATTTCTATCAAAAAAGATATGGAACAATCTAATAATGAAGGACTACTCATAAAATATGCAGAACAAGGTATGGCTATTGAGTTAAATTAATATATATTTATAAAAAATAAAAAAGATGTCAAATAGAAAAAACAAAATAGAAAATAATTCTCGTCGTAAGTTTTTATATCAAAGTTCAATGGCCTCATTGGGCCTTGTATTTATGGGAAAAAATAAATTAGTCGCTAATTCCTTATTATTTAGTGGCCCAAACTCTAAAATCAAAGGTGTACAAATTGGATGCATTACCTATTCTTTTAGATCTATGCCAGGAAGTGCTGAACAATTATTACAATATTGTAAAGACGCTGGTATTAGTGCCATTGAATTAATGGGCGACCCTGCAGAAGCATTTGCTGGAAGCCCTGTAGGCCTTATGCCTCCTATGAATTTTAGACCTCCTGCAGCCAATGAACCCGCGAAACCTAGAATGTCTGGAGAAGAATTTATGAAAGCAATGGAAGAAAGAAATGCAAAAGCAAGAGCTTGGAGAGAAACAGCTTCTATGGATAAATTTGTAGAACTCAGAAAAATGTTCAATGAAGCAGGAATTACTATTTATGCTTTCAAACCAGATGCTGCCTTGGGTGAAAAAAGTACCGATGCTGAAATTGATTATGCTATGAGAGCAGCAAAAGCATTAGGAGCAAGTTCAGTGAATGTGGAACTTCCAACCAATATGGCACATTCAAAAAGATTAGGTGAATTTGGTTTAAAACATAAAGTATATGTAGGATATCACGCACATACACAAGCTACAGATACAGCTTGGGATACAGCTTTGAGCCAATCTCCTTACAATGCAATCAATTTAGACTGTGGCCATTATATTGCTGCTGGCGGCGCTAACACTAAAGAAACTTTATTAGCTTTTATAGAAACAAAGCACGATCGTATTTCAAGTATGCATATAAAAGATCGTAAAAGTAAAACAAATGGTACCACGAATATGCCCTGGGGCCAGGGTGATACACCCCTTAAAGAAATACTTACTTTATTAAAAACTAAAAAATATAAAATTCCTGCTACCATAGAATTAGAATATGATATCCCAGCAGGTTCTGACGCAGTTCAAGAAACAAAAAAATGTTTTGAATTTGCCAAAGCCATTTTAGAAGGTTAATAGGATTTATATGAACCAAAATTTTGCTCAAAACATTTTTGTACACCACGTACTTTTTTATTTAAAAAATCCGAATTCTACTTCTGATAAAAATAAATTATTAGAGGGTTTAAAAAAGTTAGCAACCATTGAATGTATTCGCTTTTCAGATATTGGCACTCCTGCGGCTACCCATAGATCGGTCATTGAAAGAGATTATACTTATTCTTGGCTTTGTATTTTTAATAACGCAGAGGAAGAAGTAGTGTATCAAAAACATCCTATCCACGATGAATTTAGAAATAATTATAGCCATTTGTGGGAGAAAGTAGTTATTTACGATTCAACCACAAATACACAGGAAAACCACTAGCAATAAGGCTTAAGCCCCAAAAAGCTTCATAGGGTTTATTAATAATAGTGATTACAAATAAGCTAGAACAAAATAGTAGAAATAAGCCCGGCACCCAAGGATAGCCAATGACTTTATATTTTCTTTCGTATTCAGGATGCTTCACTCTTAATAAAATAACACCCAAGGCAGTACTTCCATAAAATATAAAAGAAGCAAATACCAACATATCAGTTAATTGATCAAAACTTCCAGAAAAAATTAAAACAATAGCCCAAAATGCTTGAATAAATAAAGCAATGTCTGGGGTATTGTATTGGGGATGTACGGAAGCAGCTTTATAAAAAAATAATTTATCTCTAGCCATCGCATACATCATTCTTGCAGATGTTAAAATGGTACTATTGGTTGAATTCAAAGTAGTAAGTACTATTAAACTTGCTACTAGTATCATTCCTATATGTCCACTTAATTTACCTGCTACTTCTACTGCAGCAATTTTGTTAGGCGTTAATTGTATGAAAAAATCAATAGGTAAAATATATACAAATACAATATTTAATAAAACATAACAAGTCATTACTATGAAAGTACCTATCCCCAATGCCAAGGGAATATTCTTTTTGGGGTTTTTAATTTCTTCACCTATATAGGCAATTCCGTTCCATCCTTCATAGCCCCAAAATGCACCTAAACTAGCTACAAATAAGGCTTTCAATAAACTAAAGCCTTCTACTATTGGAGTATTTAATGAGTGACTAGCAGTAGTTATATTAGAAATACTTCCTTGAGAAGAACTAAAACCTATCACAATAAACGAAGCAATACTAATTAACATTAAATAAGTCAATACGGTACTTAACTTACTTGCAAAAGTAGCTCCCCTGTAATTTAATAAAGTCAAAATTATAATTAATAAAGAAGCTACTAATTTTATTATTAAAGCAGCACTATTCAGACTTGGAAATAAACTTAGTAATGATTGTGAAAAAATATAAGCCAATGCAGAAATGGAAGCAGTTTTAATAACTGTAAAACTTGCCCATCCATACATAAAAGAAAAAAATCGACCATAAATTTTTTGAAAATAAAAATATTCTCCCCCAGAATTAGGAAACATACTCACCATTTCTGCCGTGGATAAAGCCCCAGCCAAACTTATAAAACCCGCCAGCACCCAACATAAAATAACTAATAAAGGAGATCCCAAGGTTTGAGACATAGGCGCCAATTTTTTAAAAACGCCAGAACCAATAATAACACTCACTACTAAAAAAGTAGCAGCGCTTACTCCTATTTTAGGTTTTAAAACTTCCATTCTACAATTTAAGGAATTCTACAGAAAGTACACTATAGTTTTGTAACACCAAAACCAGGTTGGTTATTTATGTGCATATAGCCATCAATTAATGTAAAGCCACCTGTGACCAAGTCTTCGGCTAAATCAAAACTGCCATCTAAATCGATGTATTTTGTATTAACTGAGCAATAAGCCGCGTGCAAAGCGGCAGTGATACTAATAATACTTTCATCATTGCAACCCCAAAACAAATTAATATTAGCATTTCTAGCAATAGTAGCAATTTCCATTGCCCCGCTAATACCACCACATTTCATAAGTTTAATATTATACACACCAAAGGGTTTGCTAATAGCATATGCTAAAGCTGCTTGAGAGTCCTTTAAAGACTCATCTCCCATTAACAGCTTTCGATAAGTTGGATCTACTTTTAATAATTCTAATTCTTGCCCCACAGGTAAAGGTTGTTCAATTAATTCAATTTTTGCTTTTTGAGTAGCCATTAAAAATTTATTTAAATCGGACAAACTATATCCTTGATTGGGGTCTACTCTAATGATGTAATTATTGGAAAATTTTTCATACAGCTTATTAATTTTCTCAATATCTTCTTCTAGATTCAGCCCTAATTTAACTTTTAAAATTTTAAAACCTAGGCTTAAAAAACCAGCGGCTTCTTCTAAAGTATCTTCTATATTTTTAATACCAATAGTAATAGAAGTGGGTAATGCTTTCATTTTTTGACCATAAAAATCGGCCACTGAAATATTCAAAAATTTTCCAAAAGCATCGTGTAAAGCAATGTCTATAGCAGCTTGAGTGCCAGGTAAGTGGTCAAAATGATTTCTACTTTCATTAATAATAGTTTGAAAATGTCGAATATCTCTACCCACAAAATTTTTAACAAAATCAGTTTCTAAATGGTCGGCTGTTTGTTCAGAAGTTTCACCCACCACTTCACCAGCTGGACTTCCACATCCATAACCCACCATACCATTCGCCAATTCTATTTCAAAAAATGCTAAACTTACAGTAGAAAAAGTACTATAGGCAATAGTGTAAGGCTTTGTTAAAGCCATTTTTTTTAGATAAGATCTTACTGCTACAATTTTCATTTAATAGTAATTATTTTTTTAACGCCTCTAAAATAGGTAGTACTTTATCTACCCCTTCTTGTATAGGTAATAATACAGGTATTTTTAATTGCTGTTCATATTTTTTTTGAAAAGCAAATGCTTCTTCTATGGTACAGTCTTCCGTATGAATACCAACGGCTATTACTTTTGAACCTAATTTTTCAATGATTTCTATTTCCGATTCAACACTAGGTATAGCCCCCCATTTTTCATCGTGATCAAAATATTTTCGTTTGGGTGCAAATAATAAAATTACATTTTTTGCATTACCAGATATTAATAACTCTATACCACAAGGACCACTTGGATTTCTCAAAGAAGACTGTCCTTCTAAAAAAATAAAATCAGGTTGGGTTTCCTTCCAACAAGTCACAATAGCATTTTCTAATTCTCCAGAAACAAAATCATTTAAGGTAGAATCAAAAATAAAACCATATTTTCCGCCTTGTAACCAACCTGTTTGACCTGTATAGATCATTTGAGCTTTATGTCCCTGAGCTTCACAAGCTTGTCTTAACAATCTAGCAGTAGTTCTTTTACCCATCGCACAATCCATTCCTATTACAGCAATTATAGGGGCTGTTACCTTAAATATTTCACCCGTCCAAAAGCTAAGCTGCTCTCTTGTTTTAGGTTTTCGAACATCTATTAATTGAACTCCTTTTTCTTTAGCCAATGCTACAATAGATGGTTTTTCATTTAAATATTCGTGTAATCCGTTGACAATCGATAAACCCGCGTGGATAGCTTCTGTTATGGTGGCTAACATATTAGAAGGTAATCGACCACCTACAGTGGCAACTCCAATTACTAAAAATTGTATATCCTTTAAACTACTAAGTGCATTTTGTAAATCTTCAAATACGGGAATATTTCTATTTTGCCCATCTAATAAAATACCTGCATCTTGTCCCTTAGTATCTAAACAGTCAACCACACCTTTAATAGTAAATCGTTCAGTACCTCTAATAAGTCCGTGTGCGGTTTTAGCATCTAATGCTTTTAATAATCCATTCGTTAATACAATTGCATTATTCATCTGTGTATTCTTTCTTTTGTTGTATAAAATTTATTTCCTTTTTATTAAAACACCTGGAAAATTACCAGTGGCTTTTTTATTTTGATAAGTAAGTTGTCCATTAATCCATACCATTTCAATACCCGAAGACAAAGCTTTACTGTCTTGAATAGTAGCATTGTCTTTTACTGTGGCAGGATTGAATAAAACTAAATCTGCATAATTACCTGCTTTAATAATACCACGATCTTGAATTCCTAAATGTTGGGCAGTTAAAGCTGTCATTTTGTAAATGGCATTTTCGAGAGAAATAATTTTATCTTCTCTTACATACTTTGCTAACACTCTGGTAAAAGCACCGTGACCTCTGGGATGCCCGCCTGCATTACCATCAGAACATATATTTGCATAGGGCCAGGCAATAAAATTAGCTACATCTTTTTCAACCATCGATTTTGCGGCAATGGCTTCAATACTTTCATTAAAATGAGGATTCTTTTCTTTAAAATCGGCAGCAATAGCTATTAATGCCATTAAGGTAACCGATGGTTTTTCATTTCTGATTGCAGCAATTTGTGCAATAGTTTTACCCACATAGGCTTCTACTGGTGCATACTTTACTAAATAAGATTCATTTGCATCAAATGTATGATTCACTGCATATTCAGCACTTACTGGATTGGTATAATCTCTGGTGGGAAATAAAACTCTTAATGTTGAATTCCAATAAGTATAAGGATATACATCGGCAGTTATATTAATACCTGTAGCTCTTGCTTTTTCTAACTTAGCAATTAAGGCAGCTGAAGTTTCCCAATCATCTTTTTGGGCAATTTTAATATGAGAAATTTGAACCGGCATTTTTGTTTGTCTGCCAATTTCTATAATTTCATCAATAGCACTTTGTAATCTAATATCTTCACTTCTTATATGACTCATATATCTAGCTTTAGCAGATGCCGCCACTTTTGCTAATTGTAAAACTTCATCTTTGCTTGAAAAAAAAGCTTGTTCATATTCTAAGCCCGTAGATAATCCTAAGGAACCTTTATCTAATTCTTTTTGTAAGAGCATTTTCATTTTGTCTATCTCTGCTTGAGTAGCTTCTCTATATACATCTTTTTCTCCCATTACTTCTTCTCTTAAACTTGCTTGCCCAGTATAAGTAGCTACATTCACTGCCACTGAATGCTCTTTAAATTTTTTGAGTAATGTATCCATTTTATAACTTCCCCCATCCTGACCTATAATAATAGTAGTAATGCCTTGGCTATTGGTAGGTATGGCCTGTGGATGCTGCTCTAGATCTGCAAAATGATGACTATGTGAATCGATAAAACCAGGAGCTAACACCAACCCTTTCCCATCCATAATTTGTTCATTTTTCTTAGCTTTCAATGATCCTACTTGTAGAATTTTATTTCCCTGTATTCTTACCGATGCACTATAGGCTGGCTTACCAGTTCCATCTATTAATTGAATATTTGTAATAAATAGTGTGGGAGAAGTAGATAGTTTTTTTTGTGCTGTTAACTGATCTGTGATGAATAATAAAAACAAAATTGAAAAAATTAAACACAACTTATTTTTCATAGCTTAGTTTTTAATGACTATTAATTTTACCAAAAGCGAATATACATAGCTGCCACTAAACCTAATACTATAATAACCATAGCTATATTGGCATTGGATAATGCATATTGATTTTTATCTTCTTGCAATTTATGCTCTTGAGTGTGCCCTTTTTTATCTAAGATACTCACTAACACAATTGTAATGAAGGTAAAAACAAATACCCATCCCATTTGTATTAAGTAAGGAATCTCAAAACCTCCACGACCATTAGCATAGGCCGTATATAAAATAGTTTCATTTCCTGCCCAACCCACCATAAACTTATCAAAGACAATAGATAAAATCACACCCACTATAATTCCTGTAATAGCTGCATTTGAACTTGTTCTTTTCCAAAAAAAGCCCAGCAAGAAAACAGGGAAAATGGCGGGTGAAATATAGCCTGTATATTTTTGAATAAATTCAAAACCACCTTTACCCCCTATACCTAATGCGTCTTGCCAATTAATGATAATGGCAATAATTAAGGAAACAATAATCATAGCACGGCCTCTACTAACTATTTTTTTATCTGAGGCTTCTTTATTGATATATTTTTTATAAATATCTAAAGAATAAATAGTTGAAATACTATTGGCCTTTCCAGCTAAAGAAGCCACAATGGCTGCAGTTAAAGCCGCCATAGATAAGCCTTTCAAGCCAATGGGTAAAAATCCTACTACAGATGAATAAGCATTATCCTGATTCAATGCACCATTACTTAACATTTCAGATTGTAACTCTCCATTTTGATGTAAAACATAAGCTGCAATACCAGGCAATACTACCAATACAGGCATTAATAATTTTAAAAAGGCAGCAAATAAAATTCCATTTCTTGCTGTTTTCAAATCGGCACCTAAGGCTCTTTGTGTAATATATTGGTTACAGCCCCAATAATTTAAATTAGCTACCCACATACCTGCAGCCATCATAGCTAAACCTGGCAAACTGGAATAATTATCAATTTCTTTTTGTGTGGCACTTGCCGTGGGTTTATCAAAAATCATTTTAAAATGATCGGGTGCCACTTTAATGAGATGATTCAATCCTGCCATTGCATTACTTCCCAATCCAAATTTTTCTGCCACTACTGTTAATGCTATATAGGAAGTAATTAAACCGCCTACTGTTAACACTAATACCTGAATTACATCGGTATAACCTATTACTTTCATACCGCCTAATGTGATAAATAATGCAAATAGAGCAAGTCCTATCATAATTAAATGAAAGTGGGAACCTCCTGTTAAATTGTTAATAGCAATAGCTCCTAAATATAAAATAGAAGTGAGATTTACAAATATGTATAAGAACAACCAAAAAATGGCCATAATCATTGCCACGGTTTCATTATATCTAGTCTTTAAAAATTGTGGCATTGTGTAAATTTTATTTTTCAAATACACTGGCATAAAAAATATGGCCACTACTACTAAAGAAACTGCTGCTATCCACTCATAGGCAGAGATGGCGAGTCCAATTCTAAAACCATTACCACTCATACCAATAAATTGTTCTGCTGAAATATTGGAAGCTATTAAAGAAGCTCCAATAGCCCACCAAGTTAGTTGACCTTCTGCTAAAAAGAAATCGGTGGAAAGAGCGCCGGCAGATTGCTTGCGTCTATAAATCCAGTAACCATAACTAGCAATAATTAAAAAGTAAAGTATAAAGACTATATAATCATAGGTTTGAAGTCCTTTTGTCATAGCTATTAGTTTTGGACTTAAATTTAGTTTATAAACTTAAAAAGGGCGCCTTTTAGACTGCCTTTTTTTCCAAACTAATAGCAAAAACTACTCTAAACCTAGTTGAATAATTTTTTTAATTTGAATAATTAAATAAATAATCACAATCCATACAGTAAGAATTATTCCATAAGCAAGAAATTCCAACCAAAAAGGGGAATGACCTCTTCTTGCAAACAAACTACGATGATTAAAATTAGTTGTATAGACCAAAGGTTTCCCCCAAGGAACAATCATTTCAGCACTTACATTGCCATACATATCATTGTCTATCACATTCGCCATTAGCACTAATCTTCCTTTACTATCACCAGGTAAACTATCTCTTTTAAATTCTCCAGTTATAGCTCCTGAAGAATCCGTGTTATAAGTGGCAGTCTCATTAATATTTAAATTCCCCCCCAATCTTTTTACTGTTAAAACCATTTCAACACCTGCAGTAGGTTTCCAAATTGTATCATTCAAAACTAATAGTTTTGCATTCACTATTTTTCCGTCAACTGTATCTATTAAAATTTTTGCTTTATTAATAGTGGTTTCTCCTTTTGCCTCATCATATAATTTTGTAGCGCCACTCATTGCAATAAAAGTTTGTGAAGCAGATTGTCTCCATATTAATTTAGCTTTGGGAGGTATTAATACAATACATTCACCTCGTTCAGAACTTACTCCATTAGCTATTACATTATTTTTATCTAATTCACTTGTGATATATATTGTTAATGGAATATTGCCAATTTTTTGAAACTTTCCATCAATTTTAGACTTTGTTTGAATTACTAAATAAGGAATCTTATTATTATCATTGTAATATTTAATAGCTACCACTAATTTATTTTTTTCATTAGTTTGAGCTACTAAAAAAATGGGCATCACCACTGCCACTAATAAGACTAATTTAAAAATGTTTTTCATTCTCGTGTCTTTCAGTTTCAATAATAATTTCATGTATTGGAATAATTGGAAATATTCTTGCAAAAAAAGTAATTACTAGTAAAGCACCCGCTAAAGAACCTCCTGCAATAGCCCATTCTTCCCAAGTAGGAATATAATAATGATAATTCATAGGGACATCGTGCATAGGTAAAAAAGGATGTAATAAAGTAGGCGTTACAATTAAAAATCTTTTAAACCACGAACCTACAACTACCAATATTCCTGCAATAAATGCTGGTATGGGTTTTCTACCCTTTTTAAATAACAAAATAAATATGGGTATAAACATTGAGGTAAAAATCGCAAACCAAAATATGGGTGCGAATTCTCCTGTAAATAAACCCAACAAATGGTCTTCTTCTGATTTTTTCATTTTAAAAGCGGGTACTAGAAACTCATTAAAATTGAAATACAAATACAATAAAGCTAAAAGTACCAGGACTTTACTCATTTTATCAAAATGATCATCTGTTATATATTTTTCTAACTTATAATGAGTTCTGAAAATATACATCGCAATAACCACTCCGCCTGCTCCTACCAAAAAAGCACCAGAAATAAAATAGGCACCAAAATTAGTACTATCCCAACCAGGTCTATAAGTAGTAGCGAACAACCAAGAAGTAACAGTATGAATTGAAAAAGCGACCGGAATAATAGCTATGGCTAATATATTAATAGCTTTATCTGTAATATTAAATTGTGCTGGTTTATTTTTCCAAAAAGAACCTAAGAAATTATATAATTTTTGTTGCCATTTACTAAAGCGTGCTTTATTACTTATCATAATTTTCAAATCGGGTAGTAAAGGAAAATATAATAACAATACACTAATAAAAAAGTAAGTTGTAATAACAATTACATCCCAAATAATAGGCGATTGTAAACGCCCGTGTAAAAAAAGATTATAAAATCTTTCAGGACGACCCATATCCACTATAATAATGATAGAAGCAAATGTAATTGCAGACACAGCAATAATTTCAGCAATTCTAGTAAGGGGGGTACTCCATTTGACATCGGTTAACCTTAATACTGCTGTAATTAAAGAACCTACTAAACTAATAGCTACAAAAAATACGAAATTAGAAATATAGATACCCCAAGATGCATAATCTCGCATAGCAGTTACTTCTAACCCATAATATAATTGTCTTCCATACGCAAATAGACCTAGCGCTACAAAAAAAATTAAACTGATCACCCAAATCTTTCCTTGTTTGCCAAACTCTTGTGGTAAAAGATCTTTTATAATTTTTTCTTCTTTTAAATTTTCCACTTTGAAAATTTTAATATTATCTAATGAATAAGGGTCTACTATTTATATTACAACAAAGTATGCTTATGCCTAAGTGGCTGCTTCTTTGTTTTCAAAAGGAAAATTTCTATTGACAGGTGGTAAATAATAAACACTTGGCTTGGTACCCAAATCTTCCATCAATCTATAGCCTGCTTTATCTTTAATTAGTTCACTAAATCTGAATGTTTCTGCTCCATTGGTTACTGTATCTTCTAATAAATCTCCAAATAAGAATACCCCGTTAGGACAAGCTGAAACACAATGAGGTAAATTACCTTGACGAACCATATCTGGACAAAAATCACATTTCCCTACTGTACCCTTTTTCTGAGGAACACTTGATTCACAAGAATAAGGCTTATCTGCAATTTCTTTTTCTAAAGTGGGTTCTTCCCAGTTAAAGACTCTCGTAGAATAAGGGCAAGCAGCCATACAGAAACGACATCCTACACACCTATCACTATCTATTAATACAATACCATCTTTTCTTTTAAAAGTAGCATCTACGGGACAAACTTTAACACAAGGTGGTTCATCGCAATGCATACAAGTAGTAGGTTGCCAATAAGGAGCAGTATGTTCTGCCTCCTGCATAGGATATACTTTAATCCAGTTTTGGCCCGGATGAATATGATGCATATGATTACAAGCAGTTTGACATTTTTTAACACTCTTGCATCTTGATAAATCAATCACCATAACAAATTTCTTCCCCTGTATACCTTCTCTTGCTTCTGTGTTAGTGATAGTAGGTAATTCAGGGACTGGTTTTAAAAATGCTTTATCTACTTCTATTATTTCACCATCGACAGACAATAGCTTTACCATTTCTCCCGAAGGTTTAATATCAGGTAACTGTTCAACAGTAAAGGGATTGTTGGTATGACAACTAGCTAAAGCAGCTCCAGCAAATAATGATGTGGTTAAAAACTCTCTTCTAGAATTTTGATTTATTTTCATTCAACTATTTTTTAATTACAATTCTTTTTTTATCCAAGATTGTAATTGTTGATTAGAAATTTTTTCTTTATTCGAATTAATTTTTGAAATATCTACTTCTACAAGTTTACCATCTTGTGTCAAATAAGTTGAGGTATTTTTATTAGAGGTAGGCGCACAACTAATCACATTTTTCTTTTTATCTAATCCACCCAATTTTAAAATCGGAAGTAAACTCAATAACCCAATAACTGATAAAATATTTCTTCTTGTAATGGGGTCTTTAGTGGGAGGAAGTATTACTGACATACAATGATAGTATTTCTATTTTTTAAAACTGCGCATATAATTCACTATATTCCAAATGTCTTCTTGATCAGGAATTTTCTTTTTAAAACTAGGCATATCGCCACGGCCTTCAGAGGTTTTATAGAATAAGCTGCCATCCGTTTGGCCTTGCACAACTGCTTTGCTAAAATCAGGAGGAGTAGTTTCTAATTGTGCGGCTTTACTTCCATCTCCCAAACCAGTTTTACCGTGACAGGATGCGCAATGTTGACCCCATAAAGCTTTTCCAGCGGCTAAAGAACTAGCATCTGCCTTAACTGCATTAGGTGTTTTGGCAGCTTTTTCAGGAACGGACCAAGGTTTATTTTGAAGGAGAGTAAAACTTCCAGTAATAATAAAAATAATCATTAAAAACAAGTTTGATAATTTTTTCATTGTAATACAATTTTGGTTTTGAATTGAATACAAATTTTCTACTTTAATAGATGTAAGTAAATGATACCCATCAGCAGAAAATATGACTTTTATCATTAAATGGGAATCACACTAAATATGAAGAAGCACTTTAATTGAACTCTTGCACAATAATTTTATCAAAAATTCCAAAGTCTTGAAATATTAAAACCTATTAAAAATTGACTTTTTGTAAAATCATTATGGTTATAAACATTATTATTCTGTGGTAAAATAGTTCCATAATTACCTACAAAAATTTGAAAATCGTGTCCACTTGTTTTCATATCTAATCCCAAACTAATATTTGGATTTGGATTATTCATAGGATGTTGTGTAATAGGTTGATCATAATTGCTTATCAAGGATATTCCTTCTGATAATTTAAACTTCCCAGAAACACTTATTGCCAGATGGGCGTGATTTGTTTTTGGCTGAATTACATTATTAGCATCAAAATAGCCCTCAACATTATTAAAATAGGAAAGACTTGGACCTATTTGTAAGGAAATATTTTCATTAATTTTTCTTGCAATAATTAATTGACTAAAGAAGCTACATCTGTCTTGAAAATTGACAATAGGTAAAGAACTATTTTTAGCCCTAGTATCCATTACTGTATTAGCAAACAAAGTTATACTTACTGGTATTTTATTGTTTTTAGTTTGTTTCAACAATGCATATTTTAAATTACCATCCACTTGCATTCTATCGTTAGTGGCCCCAAAACCTAATTGTAAATCTTTTAGAGGAACATAACTAAAACCTAAAAGCATATTCGCACTTGCAAATAATCCAGCAAGGTCTTTCCATCCTTTTTCAATAGTTCCAAAACGATGTTGTATATCAAATTCAAATGTACCTTTGATAGGTACCATTACCGTTTGATTGTCTATAATAAAATTCCCATCAAATGTATTTTTTACAAAAGAATTCTTTTTAACTACAGGAGTCACCACCTGTGTAGAATCTTGTGCCATCAATTCATTCACAAAAAATAACATCCCCATCAATAAAGGCAATCTAATGATACGAATGAATGAACTATTATGTATTATGTTTTTCATTTGAATTTAATTTAATTGTTTTTTGCTCCTTGTTTAATCCACGCATAAATTTTTGCATTGATTTTTTCATCTGGCCCTGCGCCCATAGGCATCACTGGACTTTTTTTGCCTGTTAACCACAACATCAATACACTATTGTCAGGATCATTAGCTTTAATATAACTTCCATCTATTAATGCCTTATAAGCATTACTTTCTGTTAAATCGGGATTTTTTGCTCCAGTAATATGACATCCCGCTTTGGCGCAGCTAGTATTAAATAAAGGAACTATGTCTGTTTTGAAACTCATTGTTTCAGTAATGCTGCTTCCTGGATTGATAACAACAGTAGAGGTTTTATAACAGCCTGTAATAGTAATAATTGTAATGGCCATACAACCCCATACCATTGCTATTTTTTTGATAAACATACATTTTCATTTAATTGTTTATGCCCATTCTATTTTTGAAACTTAAGTAACAAATTTGGCTGAATTGCATGTTGATTATTATTTCTATTCCAAATTGCAAATCCAAATTGTTGATCTTGTAAGCTAGAGAAATCTATATCTTGCTTCAACACATCACTTGTTTTTAATTTTCTTCGATACTCAACGATATAACCTGTTCCTGTATACACAGCTACACAATCAATATCTGCTCTACCATTTTTTAAAGGAGATACAATAACAGAAGGAATACATTTTGTACCTATACCACTATAAGCATCATCACCTAATCGTTTATAATCTGTACCAACATTAGGATCTAGTGTGCCACCATCATAAGTCAAAACACCAGTTGCACTTACCGCTGTTACTTTTTTAGCAGCACCGCCCGCTGCGGTATCTGCGATATTGATATAATTACTTGAAGAACCTGGTATAATATACAATGGCACTGCAACGGTAGCACCTGTTCCTCCAATTTTTAAATTTTGTGTATTAGCAAATGAACCTTGTGTGGCATCTGTGGTATAGACAGGTCTATAAGGCCATACTGTTGATGTACTAGCCACTACTAAATCATCAGCATGTCGTCCATTGGCATTACCTCCTGTGAGATTTGTGATAGCCTGACCACCCGCATAATCCTGATAATTATCGTCCATTTTACCATAACTTAAACCTTTACTAGGTTGCATCCACCACATATCAATTTTTTCATTAGGACCATTGGTATAATGATTACCGCTACCGGAATTAGATTTGAATGTTGGGTTGGTCACTAAACTATCAAGAGCTGTTTTACCAACTTTAGCCACCAAGGTACCCACTGCACTATAATCATAATAAGGAGTAAATACATGGCAACTTGCATAACAAGTTTGTGAAATAAATTTGGGAGTAGAAAAATCAATATTCCATAACATAGCCATTTTATCTTCTCCAAAGCCTTGTCTGGTTAAAACACCATTTGCATCATACACATTGCTGCTACTCTCTTTAGCCCACAATTGTGTAGTTGGATTAAAATACCAAGGTGCTACTTTTTGATTTTGATCTTTATCTGCATACTCAGCTAAAAAATAAATATACTGATCGTCGTACATAGATCTTAAAGAAACAAGATATTTATCTCCTATATAACCAGCGAATAAACCATTACCTGGATCTGGTACAGTGGGTGTAATTTCTAATTTAGTTGCATTAGCCCAACTTGCATCAATTACTCCATCAATAGTAGGCGCTGATGTTGTTTTGAGAGATAATAGATCGGTAGTATTGGTTGAAGAAGATGAAACAATGACTTGATCAGTTTTGGTACAATACATAAAGGCTAATACTACAAAACTAAATAGTGATAAGATTTTAAAAATTTTCATACAATAATCATTTTAGTGAGAGTTTAAATTCCAAGTGCAAAATTTACAATGTTACAGCTGCTATTGTATGACCACGATCAATGCTTTTAATGATTGAAATCATATTTCATCTATTTTCACTAATTTTATAGCACAAGCTTACCAACTATGAATCCAGCATTTAATGCATTCAGTCGCTTAATAAAAAATCCTATTAGTTTTGGCTTTTTTTTATTTCAAAAATTACCTGCCGCTTTTTTTGCGGGATTAAGAATTCATTATTTTGATGACAAAAAATGTATCGTACGCATTCGTTACTCTTGGTTTAGTCAAAATCCATTTCAATCCATTTATTTTGCTGTAGAAGCGATGGCTGCAGAAATGACTTGTGGTATGTTAGCTTATTCTCAAGTATATAAGAGAACACCCAGAATAAGTATGTTGGTAGTTAGTACTCAAGCAAATTTTATAAAAAAAGCAACTGGTACCATTTTATTTAGCTGCGAAGATGGCTTGGCTATTCAGCAAATCATTCAAGAAAGTATTTCCACTGGCGAAGGAAAAACATTAATTTGTAAGTCGGTGGGCAGAAATAAAAATGGAGAAGTAGTAGCTGAGTTTAATTTCACTTGGAGTTTTAAAGCAAAGAATTAATAAATTATATAAAATAGAACCTATGAAAAATTTTATCACCACCCTACTTGTACTTATAATGAGTGGTACTCTATATGCTCAAAGTGCTAACCCACCAGGTTTGAAGTATATCAAAGAAAGTGATTTAAAGAAAGATTTATATGCTTTAGCAGACGCTCATTATAATGGAAGATCGGCTGGTACTTTAGATGAATTAAAAGCCTCAATGTGGTTAGTAGAAAAATATAGAAGCATTGGACTAATTCCCGCTGGGGACGATGGTACTTATTTACAATTTTTTAATTTATGGCGCAATCATATTTCAGATAATTCCATCATTAAAATAAATAATACAGTTTTTCCATTATGGAAAGAAGTAGCTGTTGCTCAAATGGCCAATGCTACACTAGTGGCCCCTATTGTTTATTTAGGCAATGCTGCAAATATTGACACTTTACAAATAGATATCAAAAATAAAGTAGTGGCTATAGAAGCCTCCTCTAAAGGTATTAACACCAATGTTTCATTACCCACTTGGCGCTACAGCAGAAGTGTACTTACTAAATATGGTATGCCACTTATTAGAAAAGGTGCTGCTGCTATTATAATTATTGCAGATGATATTGCAGAAAAAGCTTGGGATGATGCTGCAGAAAATTTTAAAAGAGGCACTTATGATATTGACGGTGGAGCCAATACCACAGTAACTACTACCGTACCTGTATTATGGTTACACAGCAATACAAAATCATTGCTACAAAATAATACTGCTTTTATCAATGCCCATATGGAAGTGAGCAGATTTACTTACCCATCGGTTAATATTATTGGGAAAATTAATGGTACCGATCCTACATTAAAAGATGAATATGTTCTTTATAGTGGTCATCAAGATGCCCACGGAATAAGAAATGCACATAATAATGATTCCACCTATTATGGTGCCGACGATAATGCAAGTGTAGATGTTGCTATGCTTGCAAATGCAAGGGCCTTTATGAAAAATCCTGCAAAGCGTTCTATATTATTTGTAATACACGGTGCAGAAGAAAGAGGTTTATTAGGTTCTAGATATTATGTACAACACCCTACTGTACCCATAAAAAATATTGTAACAGTTTTAAATGGAGATATGATTGGTAGAAATCACATAGACAGTGCTGCCTTTATGGGTATGCAATCTCCCCATAAAAATTCTTCTGAATTAGTAAACATAATTCTAGCAGCCAACAACGAAGGCCCCCAATTTAAATTAGATACTACCTACGACAAAGTAACCCACGTAGAAGGTTGGTATTTTAGAAGTGACCATTTACCTTATGCTAGATTAGGTATACCAGCAGTGATGTATACTTCATTATTACACGAGGATTATCACACACCTCTTGATAATGCAGAAAACATAAATTATCCTAAGCTTAAAAAAATGGCAGATTGGATGTACCGCAGTGGTTGGAAAGTAGCTAATATAGCTAAGCGCCCAAGCACGGATGCTAATTTTAAATTAGAGCGATAATTGACTATCCATTAAAATGTTTTTGAGCCATTGGATTGATAAGAATATCTAAATGTGTAATATCGTTGCTTAGTTAATTTTTCTGCATCAGAAGCTGAAACAGGTAAAGTAACTCCTCCTTTGTAATAAGAGGTAATTTCCATTTTTGCATATTTACCTGAAGCAGTTCTAATAACAAGAACCCTTCCAGCAAGTGGTGTAATTAAACTAGTTAACTGGTCATAAGTATACCAACCTTTTCCACTTCCAGTAGTAATTGCATAATTAGGTGCATTATCTGTTTTAAAAACTGAATCTACTGGAATGGTTTTTAATTCATCAAATAACCCATAATAAATAAAAGCGCCACCTAAAGCTGGCCCACTAGTACCACCATTGGTTAAAATTCTAGTAGACATAAAAGCCAGATCCCATTTAGCACTTGCACTATCTGTATTTGAAACAATAGCATTATTTTCTAAACTGTAAAAAGTGTATTTACCTGCACTATAAGGCATTCCACTTGAATTTAATCCTAATACGGTATCAGCCATAAGATCAGATACAATTTTAGTACTGACAGTAGATACAGGTATAGTAGTAGTTTCAGACTTGGAACAAGCTACAATTTGGATTATCATAATAAATACCATTGTAATTTTTAATAATGTCTTTTTCATAAGTAATTTATTTTAATGTTGATGTTGAATTTGATATTTAAAATTTATAAAAAAAGTTCTTCCTGCTAAATTGGGTAAATGAATGGCGTCAACATAATTATTAACATTATCACACCCTAACTGAACGGCAATTCCATTTTGATATTCTTTCCCTAGGGCAATATGTAAAGAATAATAACCAGCAGCAAAATCATCACCGTTATCATAAACATCATTACCATTGGTATTATTCACTGCCCACTTACTTCTGTAAATAATTCTTGCATTAGCGAAAAAACCAATCGGGTTTGCATAATTCAATTTTAATTGAGCTTTATGCTTACTCACATTAGGAAGTCCCACATAATCAGACATTGTTAGTCTAGCACTCACATTGTTTGCATTTCTTGTATAGACCTTACCTGCTTTAATTTCTGCAATCTGATCTTTATCGCCAGTAATTAAATACTGATAACCTCCACTCAATGACCATTCATTATTTATTTTTTGATTCAGTTCAAATTCTGCACCTTGAGTAAAGGCGCTGCCAATATTTAAATAACTAAAAATTTGTGCTCCACTTATATAAGTGCCTACTTGTTGTACTTCAATTAAATTTCTAATATCATTTCTAAAAAATTGAGCACTAAAAAATGTTTTGGGATGGGGTGTCCATTCCCAAGAAAAATGAATACCCGTTGATGCTTCTGGTTGTAAATCCTTTAATAAATAATAATTATTATATAAAGTGCCTATTTGACCTAAATTATTTAATTGACTAATTACTTTTTGTGCTTGTGCCGATCCAAATACACTATAGTTACCTGCAGCCGCATTGGTAAAGTCTAAATAAAGTTGCCTAAAATCGGGAGCTTTAAATCCCTGTCCTATACTTACTCTAATCTTTTGATGTTGATTTATTTTATATAATAGAGAGATTTTAGGACTAGAAGCTGAAGCATAAGTAGCATTTTTATCAAATCTTATACCACCAACAATGATAAGTTTGTCATAAGGGGTCCACTCCCATTGGGTGAAACCATATTGAATAGTATTTTCTTTTCTCTGATTTTCATTATCATACCTGCTACTTTTTACTCCTTCCCATACAGCGCCTATTCCAAAAATTCCATTTAATTTTTTACTAATAGCCCAATCTGTTTGATTTTCAATTCTTTTAAATAAATGATTTAATAAATCATTATAAGGAGCTCCTGAAATAGTTAATAAATCTTGTTTTGAAATATAGTTTGTTACATAAGTTCTAAAGCTTGTTTTGAAATGAGAGGTAAAGCGATAATATAAAGTCCCATTTATATTGATATCGGTATTATGTTCATTACCATTAGAATTAATAGTAGTTCCTCCATTGGAGACTGCAATATTACTTTTAATAGTTTCATCAGTGAGTCTAGTACCTATTAGTAAAGTAGTTTTAGAATTAAGTGTAACTTTTAATTGTTGATTTGTAGTAAGTCTGTTAATAGGTGTGGTAACTCTATTGTTACTATTAGGTCTAATACTATAACCATCCGTTGAATAATAATTATAGAAGCCCTGATACATTAAAGATTTTGAATAGCTAGTATTGTTAATGTTTACATCTTTGGTATTATAAGAACCATATCTTAAAGAAGCTTGTAAGGGCGTTGAAACTGTGTTGTCAGTGATAATATTAATTACGCCAGCCATAGCCTCACTGCCATATAAACTAGAAGAGGGTCCTTTAACAATTTCAATTTTTTTTATATTACCAAGTGCAATTCTATTCAAATCTAAAACACCAGCAGTTCTTCCCACAAGAGGCTCTCCATTAATTAAAATAATGGTATAATCGGGATTGAGTCCTTGTAATTGAATACCAGCCCCAAAGCCACTAGTAATGGTAAGTCCTGTTTGTTCTTTGAGTATATCAGTAAGTCGAGTAGATCCGCTTTGTTGAATTGCTTTTGCATTGATAAGGGTCACAGGTACAGTTATGTTTCCCATCATTCGTTCTGAGCGGGTAGCAGTTACTACAACACTATCTCCATTTAATATTAGACTGTCTTTTGTGGATAATAGCTGACCTCTTAGACATTGAGGTATAGTAAATAATATTAATATTAAAAACTTGTTTAACATTGAGCCGCAAAGCTCCATTAAGAAAAAATGAAATAAATGTATTTAGCCATTTATTTACAAACTGAATGTCAAAATTTTACAATACTATGACAATCTAATTTTTTTCTAAGATATTTTCAATAGTCTTGTGTTCGCTAGCAGGAATAAAATATTCATAAAATCTTTTATCATCTTCCTTGCGAATACTATTTATGAGGGCGTTGTCCGATTGAGTTATAAATTTATATTTCTCATTAATTGCATTCATAATATCACTTCTTACTTTTTTCTGTAAGCCCACATTTTTATCCTTAATACCTAACACGTGATTGATTTCTGCTATTTCAACGTGAAGGCCCTTTTTTGAACTTTTTAGTAGTAAGGAGATAAGCGCTACTTCAGTACCTACAAAAGCCTGATTAATTAATTTAGATTTAAAAATTTTAAGTTTTGATTGCTCTAATTTTCTATTGAGTTTTCTATTAAAGAGCCAAATTGTAAAACCTAAAACAGCTAATACCAATACAATAAATGCAAGTAAATAGAAATAATTATCATCTAACCCCCAAATTGGGAAATCTAATGCTTCGAAATTATCAAAGGATAATTTTCTTGTAGTATATGAGCGCTGTTCAGGACTATAACTATAAATAGAATCTTTGTATAAAAATATATCTTGAATAAATGATCTTCTTACAAAAAATTGATTTAAGTCTGGATTCTTAGATTTATATATTTTATTATTTATAAAATTAAAATAGTAAGCTTCATCCTGAATCATATATATATACCCACTATCCAGGGAAAAAACTGAACTAGTAATATTGTCAACTACTAATTTTTTAGTATTTAAATTTAAGGAGCCTAATTTTATCCAATTTTTAGTAGCAAGATCTAAATAATAACTATCATTAATTTTTGTTGCTTTAATACCTTCTGCACTTTTAATCCCTGCATTGACAATCACTTGATAAGGCACATATAATTTACCCTCCTTCTTATCAAACCAATTAGTTCCATTTGAAATTATTTCAATATTAGTGGGAGTGATATCCCATTCTTTGTCTAGAAAATTAAAGGCTCTTAAATGTCCATTTAATTTCCAAAATCCATAACCCCCGTAACTATAAATATTTTTATTCCAAATAAAATTGTTACAGTCAATATTATAATTGATATTAATAGTGGCATCTATTCTTTTAAAAGTATATACAGAGTCCTGCTTTTCCACCATTTTATAAATAACACCCGTTTGAGATATCAATAAGTAGAGTTCGTCTTTTGTCTTAATTACCTCTTGGCCATTTATTTTAAACAGTGTTTGCTCTACAGGTATAATTCTATTTTGTTTAGATAGTAAAACCTTGTATTCTAGGTCTTTGAAGCTAGTTATCTTATCCAAAAATGGATTATTTGTTATTTTAAACTCCTCTGGAAGGTCAATAATTGAAGCACTAGCCCTAAGAAAAAAGACTAATAAAATAAAAATAGAAAATACCAGAGTTTTTATATATTTCATTGATAATCAATAATAAATTAGGTAAATTACTTAATCGTTAAAGCTTTTTTGAACACTAAATATAGGAAATAACCTATAATGAAACTTAATAGGTAACTCAAATGGTACTAAATTTTCTTACAAAGTATGAATTTAGGATAGCTTTTGGGGGAAAGCTATGGATTTTACAAAGGGAGCCGTATCAACAGCTCCCTTTTTTATGTGTTGGCTACTTGGATTGTATCAAATGTATTTTGGTTTGCCTTCCATCTATGTATTCAAAACTATTTCCATTAAAATAACCATTTTGCTCTAAAGCCACTCTTACTGGTTTGTCCCATCCTGTTAATGTGTGAGTTGCATTTAATTCAATGGAATAGCAGGTTTTAGCTTTCATAGTATAATCTCCAGAACCAGGCACTCCATTTTGCATATCCCACATACCAATAGTGGTACCTGCTGCGTGACCGTGAAATCCAATCGGGTGTGTGTAGATACTAGGTAGAATCCCTGCTGCCTTGGCCTTGGTTAAAGCCTGCTTTAAAATTTGATTTCCAGATTTACCTACTTCAAATTCATTGGTTAAAAAATCTTGTAATTGATTGGTCTTGGTAAAAGCTGCCTGTAAGTCCTGGGGTACTTCTTTTTCATTTGGTAATAAAACATAAGCCTGCTCTTGTACATCTGAATTTAGTCTTAAATAAGAAATCCCAAAATCAACGTGTAAAAAATCACCAGGTCTTATCACTTCATCTTTTTCATTACTAACTCTTCTTTGTATCTCTATTGAAGGATGAAACCAAGTGGAAAGGCCTTTGTTACTTAATTGTTGTCTAAACCACCAAACCAAATCTTGTGTAGTGGTAACATTAGGATGAGTAACTTTATTACTAAAACCCTCTTTTATTATAGCGTGGGTTATTTGTAATAAAAGGGGATAAAGTTGCATTTCTTTTTCAGTTCTAGTTTCTAACCAACTTACGGCTAAAGGTTCTGCCGATATAACTTTTGCTTGCTCAGTAGTAGTTAAACTTTGCATAAATTCTAGATACTCTGTATGATCTAATCCATCGGCGTGCCCATAGTCGGTGGAAGTATTAATAGCAATTTTAGTAGGATTCAACTTTCTTAGTAAGGCAGTTAACGCCTCCCATTGATTAGGATAAGCTGCTACATCCCAAGCAGCCGTAATTTCTGTACCTACCGCATATCTGGCAACGGCATATTTTTCAATAGTATTATTTTGATGATTTCTAAAAAAAACTAAAATGGTTCTTCTACGAGCAGATAACCACTCTGCTGGCAACATTGTTTTTACAATTGGATCTTCATTGTATTCTCTTGTAATAAGAACCCAGCAATCTATTTGAGCTTTATCCATTAACACTGGCAATACATTATTAAGACGATCTTTTAATACTTCATTAATAATGGTGGCTTGCTCACGCAAAGTTTTTACTTGTGCTTGAACACTGGTAATTACAAACCAGCTGACAATAAAAAGAATTTTACGCATACATTAAAATTTATAGTATAACAAATAAGGTTCAACGAAAAAAAAGATTAACTAAATTAACTACTAAATTTGCAAATATGCTTTTTTTAAGAAAATTTATTCTTTTCTTTTTGGTGGTGGTTATCGAACAAACCTATGCCCAAGATACAAGTTACAATGAATTAACTACCATTGTGGTATCTGCCAATAAATTTAAAGAAAAAAGAATTGTCACACCCATAGCTATTACGGTACTATCTCCAAAAACTATTGAAGAAACAAAAGCTCAAAGAATAGATTATTTATTAAATAAAGCAAGTGGCGTATATATGCCTACTATTGGCAATGAACAGCATATGATGTCAATTAGACAACCTATTTCTTTAAAAGGTCTTTATTTATATTTAGAAGATGGTATGCCTATTAGAACAAGTGGTTTGTTTAGTAGCAATGCACTCATTGAAATTAATACAAGTAATATTCAAAGTATAGAGATAATCAAGGGTCCCGCATCGGCTTTATATGGAGCAGAAGCCATAGGAGGCGTAGTGAATGTCATTAGTAGTTCCATTGCCGAAAAACCCACGGCCTTTATCAGCACACAATTCAATACTACTGGTTATAAAAAAATAGAAGGTGCTTGGACAGGTCCCTCCAAAACCGGAGGCTGGCTTATAAATGTGGGTTGGACCGATCAAAAAAATGGAATTACAGAGTACAGCGATTTTTATAAAAAAACATTGAGTCTAAAAAGAAGTTTTGGTGCAGATAAAAAATTAAAAGGATACCAAAATATTCAATATATCAATTACTTTACTCAAATGACGGGCTCTTTAGATAGTATTAAATTTTTTCAAAAAAATTTTAGTACACAACAAACATTTACTTATAGAAAAATTGATGCTCTAAGGTTTAGACAAAACTTAGAATATGATTGGAGTAAAAATTCCAATTTGAGTTTGAATCTAATGTTCAGAAATAATACAATGGACCAAAATCCTGCCTATGCCATTGCCTCTACATTAAACCCAACAAAATTTAAAGGACAAGTAAACAGCAACCACTTTAATGCTTATGTACTTGATTTACAACAAACCTGGAATATTAATGTATGGAATAGTAAAATAATAGTAGGGGGCTATTGGGATATAACAAATCAAAATTTAATAGCTCATTATATTGATATTTTTAAAGACACTTCTATTGGAAAATTTACAAAGTATACTTATCCCTCCTTAGATTCTTTAATTACAAATTATAAAACAGAAATTAGTAATAGGGCTCTTTACTTAAATTATATAGCCCATTTTACAAAAGCACTTCATTTTAATGTAACTATGCGCTATGATAATTTTGAATATTTATTTCATAATTTATTACCCACAGGAACTCCTTCTTCAAATAATAATTTTACACAGTGGACTCCTAAATTAGGTCTAAGTTATAATTTCAAACATATAGGAGGCTATTTGAATTATAGTAAAGGTTTTGTGCCACCTCAAATTACAGAAATATATAATGCTGTTAGAGTGCCTTATTTACTACCTCAAGATTTTTCGAACACTGAAATAGGCGCTTGGTATCAAAATAAAAATATAGCAGCAGAATTCTCCTTGTACTCATTACAAGGGAATAACGAAATTATTTCTGTTAGACAAACAGATGGCGTTAATTTAAATCAAAATTCAGGTACTACTAGTCATAAAGGAATTGAATACCAAATTCGCTATATAGTAACTCCTTCTTTAGAAATACAGCTGAATGGCACTAAGACAAAACATACTTATGTAAATACAATTATTAAAGGGGTAGATGTGAGTGGGAATGAAATGAATGCAGCACCTCAATTTTTTAATAATCTAAGTATTTCTTGGAAGCCTTATAAAATTTTCCGAACAGCAATAGAATGGCAACACCAGTCTAATTATTTTATGGATGAAACCAATACAATGAAATATCCAGGATTTAATATCTTGAATGCAAGAATGGCTATTGCTATAAAAAAATCGGAGTTATGGTTACATATATTAAATCTAACCAATACTTATTATTCCACTATGGCCACCAAAAACTTTAGTGTCAAAGGAAGTAGTGCCTATTCTTATTATTTAGGAGAACCAAGAGCTATTACTATAGGATGGAAATGGACTATTGATTAATTCTAATTCTCATACCTCCCATACCACCTCCTCTTTGCATATCTTCCATAATTTTTCTCATATTCTCCTGAAACTGTGCTCGATTCATTTTTTCTCCTTTGTTAGGTTGCTTTAAATCTTTAGAAGCATACTTAGCTGTATATTCCATAGCAGTAATCACATTACTTCCATTACCACTATTTACCTCTAAAATAGCGCCAGGCAAACCAGTATAAGCATCAGGCCCAATGGATAAAGGAATAGATTCCGTATACCAAACTACTATTTCCTCTTCTTTTGGTTTTGCAGGAGCTGCAGTATCAGCATTATTTCTATTTCTTCCGCCACCAAAACGCATATTCATTTGTTGAGGGATAATCATTGCAGTTGCTTTTTTACAAACAAATTTTGCAATAGTTTTAGTTTCATCAGATAATTTCCATTGAATGGGCTTTAAAGAATCTACAATTAAAAAGTCTTTTTCAAAAAAGGAACGAGACTCATATTGCATTTGATTAGAAATATCTGTGTATGTAGCAGTTTCAGGCATTCTAAAATTAAAACGCATACCGCCTCTTTCTCCACCACCACCTGAATTAGCAAAAGGATCTGGCGCATCTTCATCGGGTATGGTTTTAAACATACTAGCTTGTTCATTAAATAAAAGTTCAAATTTATCTACTCTAAATTCTGGGATACGCGCCCTCATTTCAGGATCGGTGATCATTCTATACATATTCACTTTTCGCTCAAAAATTAATTTACCTTCCTTTACTTGTGCAAAAGAACTTGTTAAAGACAATAGAACAATGGTAAATAATAGAAATTTTTTATACATAATCGTTGTTTTAAAATTTAATTCAATAAAGTTAATTAATTCATTCGAATCATAACATTTCTTGGACCACCGCCCCCTAAGCCAGATTTTTGTAAACTATAGATAAAGCTCACTAAAAAATATTGATTTATTACATTGTATTGCTGATCCACAATTTGGTTTTGTGATACATTTCTAGTGATACCAGCGTTTTTATTTAATAAATCAAAAGCACTAAATCTTAATTCAGCCTTTTTATTTTTCATAAAAAATTTAGAAAAGCTTGCATTCCAAATGGGAATGGCGGTATTATAGCCTTGTGCTCTTCCCGAATTAATGGTATAAGTAAAGCTCTGATTTAATAAAAAATTTAATGGTAAATAATTATTCATCTCCGCACTAAATATTTTTGTTAAATAATTCGTATTTAAGCTAGGGTTAATAGCATTGTTGGTTTTACTATAGGCGTACCTTGTAGATAAATCAATATCAATAACATCGTCTAATTGAAAATTATAAGTTACAGAGGGACCAAAAGTTTTAGTAACAATGGTATTTAAAATTGCATTTGAATAAGACAGGTTATTGCTCACACCGCCATTCATTCCAAAATTAATTCTAGAATAAATTTTCTTTAAACTAAAACCGTAATTGACAGTTCCATTAACTCTATAAGCTCCATTGACATTCACAGGTCTTGACAAAGTTACTCTACTAGGCAAAATACTATCATAGTTCACTATGGAATTATTGGTAGTGGATGCATTTAAAAGCGCAAAGAAGTTTCGACCAGAAATAATTTTAGAAGAGAAGAAACGAATATTTAAATTATGCACATAACTTCTTTTCAAATCTGGGTTACCAATAGTTTGTCTATTTATATTACTTTGATCTAATACAGGTTGTAATTGTGTTAAAGAAGGTTGATTGGTAGAGGTACGATAATTAATATTTAAATTTTTTGTTTGAGAAAAATTATATTGATACATCGCAGAAGGTAAAATGTCTTGAAAAACTTGATTCAACTTGGTGTTGGTAGTTACATTCTCTCCCGTGAGCCTTGCATTTTGTAAAGAAAATCCAGTTGAAAAATTATATTTTCTTTGATTGGTTCTAAAATTCATACCACCTCCTGAATAAATATAATCACTATTAAATTCGTTGGTAAGTCGAGTGTTGAGTTGATCATACAATGCTGAAGAAGTATTTTTATCATATACTTTCTTACTTGTTTTTCCTATACTTTGGCTCAAATAAGCATTAAATTCTAACAATGATTTTTTACCTAAAGGCTCGGTATAGACGACATTGGCTGAATAAGTAAGGGTATTGCCTTTTCGAATATTATGTTGATCTAAAATGGAGTCTTTTAATAAAATACCATTAGTACCATAAATAAATTGATCGGTGTATTGAGTACCTGATGCATTGGACTCATTGTAACTATTAGTAATGGTTGAAGAAATGGTTCTTCCTTTTTTAGCAAACTTTTTTCTTAATAATAAATTACTAGCAGCATTATTAGCATCTGTTACACTAGTAGCAGCAGACCTAGTGGCATTGGTTTTAGTTTTAAAGGCGTCAGGTAAAAATGTTTCTGTAGTATCATAAGACTCTGAAGTACTATGTTGTTTGCCTATACTAGGTGTGAATTTAAAAGAAAAACTTTCTGATACAGTTTGGTCAATGGTGCTACCATAACTTTGTTGTTGATTTCTAGTAACCGAACTTGAATTTGAACTTCGGTTAAATATATTTCCAGGAGTTAAATTTTGAGTTAATGAGTTACTGTTATTATGTCGCTCTACATCATTCAAAGAAAAATTTGCATTAAAATTTGTTTTCTTATCATTGAATAAATTTGAATAATTACCCCCTCCTGAATAAGTGGTAGCTACCCCTTGTGCATTATTATCGGTTCCACCGCCGCCGCCAAAATTAAGCACCATTCCTCCTCCAGCTCCAGGTCTTCCTCCACCACCCCCAGAAAAATTTGAAATATCTCTAGATGTAAAACCTTGCCTGTTAGTATTATTAGCAGTTCCAATCAAAGAATATTGCTCATCATTATTGAGTCTATTCCAATTGCCTTGTGCATCAAATCTACTTGGAGTTCCAGCACCTCCAGTGAGTTTTCCAAAATTGGATTGGTTTCTATCTTTTTTAACTTTTAAATTAATTGCCGTCTCTTCAGTACCATCATCAATACCTGTGAACATCGCCTGATCTGATTTACGATCATATACTTGAATTTTATCAATGGCATCTGCTGGTAAATTTTTAGTTGCCATTTTAGGATCCCCAGTAAAAAATTCTTTTCCATTCACAAAAACTTTAGTAACAGTCTTTCCATTGACAGTAATAGCTCCCGACTTATCCACTTCTATACCAGGCATTTTTTTTAATAAGTCCTCTACTACAGCATTCGGTGCAGTTTTAAAATTTTCTGCATTGAATTCAATAGAGTCTCCATTAATTACTACTGGAGGCCTTCTTGCAGTAACAGTCACTGATGACATATTGCTGGCATCTTGTAAATATATTTTACCTACATTCAATACAGCATTAGTTCCTGTTTTAAAAGCCAACCATTGTTGCTGATAGCCCACATAAGAAATGGATAATAAATATTTACCTGCTGCTACATTTTTAATAGTAAAAAAACCCTGATCATTACTTCTAGCAAAGCTTACTAAAGAAGAATCTTTAGAGCGTACTAAAGAAACTGTGGCATAGGGCAAGGTTCTTTTAGCAAGGCTATCCATAATGGTACCCTCTATTTGAAAATTTTGGGCCTTAGTCACATAACTTACTAGTAGTAAAATACTTATAATGAAGAGCTTCAATGAATTCTTTTTTTGCATAGCTGTAAATTTACGACTCCATTCGTAAAGAGTTAAATTTTGAAGCAATTTTAAGCCCATTTTCGTTAGTTTTTATATGAAAAACAGTATTTATGGATAAACGGCAATTCAAATACCAATTTTGACTCTTTTTTTTCACCTATTTAGCTAACTTTCAAAAAAAATTCTAATGAGAAAATATACTATTGACTGCGTTTTTACTTGGATGCTTTTACTCACATTAGGTTTAAGCAATAGCTATGCACAACAAAAAACAGGAGCTGCAAAAGACAGCACTATTTTTACTCAATTTAAAGGAATGCCTTTAAAAGCAACGCGCGCTATACCTATTCAAACTAGTGAAGGCACTTGGACTTCATTAAGTATTAGCCCTGATGGAAAAACAATATTATTTGATTTAATGGGAGATATTTATAAAATGCCCATTGAAGGGGGTAAAGCAACCGCTGTTACAAAAGGATTGGCTTATGACAATCATCCTAGTTTTAGCCCCGATGGAAAAAGAATTTTATTTATTTCTGATAGAGGCGGCGCAGAAAATTTATGGTATATCGATATTGAAAAAAAAGATACCATTGCTTTAACAGAAGATCAAAATCAAAATTTTCCAGGAGCCGTGTATACGCCTGATGGTAATTATATAGTGTATACCAAAGGTAGAAGAAATACAAAATTATATTTGATGCATAAAAATGGTGGGGCAGGTACTTCATTAATTTCTTTACCTGCTGCATTAAAAACAATTGATCCCGCAGTAAGCCCAGATGGAAGATATATTTATTATTCCTCAAGAATGAGCGCTTGGAATTACAATGCTATGTTACCCCAATATAGTATTGGTGTATATGATAGAGAAAAAGGAACTACAAGAACTATTGCATCTAGGTATGGATCAGCATTTACGCCCGTACTTTCAAAAGATGGGAAATGGTTAGTCTATGGTACAAGATTTGAAGATAAAACAGGACTCGTGAAACGCAACTTAGCTACCGGTGAAGAAACTTGGTTGGCTTATCCAGTTCAAAGAGATGATCAGGAATCCATTGCAGTATTAGGTGTACTTCCTGCTATGACATTCACTCCAGACAGTAAATATTTACTAGCCTCTTATGGGGGAAAAATTCATAGTATCGATATTGAAACAGCTGCACAAAAAGAAATTAGTTATACAGTAGATGCAAAAATTGAAATGGGGCCTGAAGTATTTTTTAAATACCCCATTAAAGATACAAGTGCTGCAAGAGTAACTCAAATTAGAGATGCTGTGCCTTCTCCAGATGGAAAAAAATTAGCTTTCACTGCCTTAAATAAATTATATGTAATGGATTACCCTAATGGCACTGCGCAAAAGTTAACTAAAAATAATTTTACTGAAGCGCAACCCATTTGGAGTCCTAATGGCAAAACTATTTATTTTGCTACTTGGAGTGAAAATGGCGGTAGCATTAGAAGCATAAACCTAGCGGATGGCAAAGAAACTATACTTACAAAAGAAAGTGCTTTATACCAAGGTTTAGCAGTGAATGAAAAGGGAGATAGAATTGTATTTAACAGAACCAGTGCTCAAAAATTTAAAGATTCCAAAGATCCCACTTATAATGATGACGAAGATGAATTGTGTTGGTTAGATATCAAAGAAGGCAGTATTCATATTATTGACAAAGCTAATGGTCGTAACAATGCACATTTTGTAAATGGAGACAACAGAATATATTTAAATAATAACGGAAAATTAATTTCAATTCAATGGGATGGTGGTGATGAAAAAGAAATTGTGAAAATAACAGGTATTACCACTTTTGGTAGTATTGCACAACACAAAGGAAAACCTGTAGCTGATGTATTAGATATGGTAGAAGATGAAGAGGATGCTGCTAAAGAAAATAATCCAGCTTCTAGTGCCAATACAATTTTAATGTCGCCTTTAGGTAAAGCGGCTATTGCACAAGTGAATAATAATATTTACTATATCACTATACCACAAGCAGGCAAATTAGTAGATATCTCTGTGGCGGATGCAAAAAATGCAGCTTTCCCTAGCAAGCTTTTAACTGAAATGGGTGGTGAATTTCCTTGTTGGGAAGCCAATGGTAAAATTATACATTATAGCTTAGGAGCTGCCCACTTCACATATGATATAGATGCCTCTTATGCTTTTGATGATAGTATTGCCATTGCAAAAAAAGCAGAAGCAGCCATTAAAAAAGATACTGCTACTAAAGACAGTACTAAAAAAGAAAACATTGCAAAAAAAATTGAAAAGAAAGAAGAACCTAAATACAAAGCCACAGAAAATTGGGTAAAAGTATTTTATGAAAAAGATATGCCTACTACCCAACTACTATTAACGGGAGCAAGAATTATCACGATGAAAGGTGATGAAGTTATAAGTAGGGGTGATATTTATATTGTTAATAATCGTATTAAAGCTATTGGCAAATCGGGTAGTGTAAAAGTGGCTAGTGGTACTCAAAAAGTAAATGTTGCGGGCAAAACAATTATTCCTGGATTTGTAGATACCCATTCACATATGTGGCCTAGTTGGGGTATTCATAAAACACAGGCTTGGGTGTATGCTGCCAATTTAGCTTATGGTGTTACTACTACAAGAGACCCACAAACCGCTACTACCGATGTATTAACCTATAGTGATATGGTAGAAGCTGGAATGATGGTGGGACCCAGGGTATATTCCACAGGACCTGGAGTAGGTTATTGGGCATACAACTTAAAGGATTCAGCGCAAGCAGAATCGGTTTTAAGTCAATACAGTAAATACTATAATACAAAATATATTAAAATGTATTTAGTAGGTAATCGTAAACACAGACAATGGGTAATTCAAGCTGCAAAAAATCAACAATTAATGCCTACCACCGAAGGAGGTCTGGATTTTAAATTAAATATGACTAATTTATTAGATGGTTATCCTGGACACGAACACTCTATTCCTATTTATCCATTATACAATGATGTAGTAAAAACTATTGCTGCGTCTAAAATGATTGTAACACCTACTCTACTTGTTTCTTATGGTGGCCCTTGGGCAGAGAATTATTATTATGAAAATGAAAATCCCTATAGCAACGAAAAAATGCAATACTTCACTCCTTACGAAGAATTGGCTGGCAAATCGCGTCGTCGTGCTACTTGGTTCTTACCAGAAGAACACGTATTTCAAAAACACGCTAAGAGTATGAAAAAAATTGTGGAAGAAGGGGGACTTTCAGGTATTGGAAGTCACGGACAATTACAAGGACTTGGATACCATTGGGAACTTTGGTCTATGCAAAGTGGTGGTATGCGCACTATAGATGCTTTAAAAACAGCTACTATCTCTGGAGCTACTGGATTAGGTTTAGACAAAGATTTAGGTAGTTTAGAAGTAGGTAAACTCGCAGACTTAATTATTTTGGATAAAAACCCATTGGATAATATTCGTAATACCAATACTATAGAATTTGTAATGAAAAATGGTCGTTTATACAATGGAAATACATTGGACGAGGTTACCACAGGTAAACACAAATTAGACCGCTCAGAATATGTAGATAAAAAACCTACAAAAAATACAAAGGTGGAAGATTAATCATTAAAATAAAGTAAGTTTAAATTCTAAAAATCATTCTTATGAAAAACTCAAGAAGAAAATTTATACAAAATGCATCGGTAGCCCTACTAGGTGCTAGTATGCGTCCAAGTGCTTTATGGTCAAACACGACTAAAGCCTCTAAAAAAAATTTAATCGGCGTACAATTATATTCAGTGCGTGAAGATATGTACAAAAAACCATTGGAAACTTTAACGGCATTATCTTCTATGGGATTTGAATATGTAGAACACGCCAACTATGTCAATAGAAAATTCTACGGATGGTCTGCTACAGAATTTAAAAAAGTATTAAGTGATCTTGGCTTAAAAATGCCAAGCGGACATACGGTGATGAATGCCAACCATTGGGATAATACCAAAAAAGAATTCACTGATGCTTGGAAACGCACAGTGGAAGACGCTGCCATTGTGGGACAAGAATATGTGATTAGTCCCTCCATAGATAATAAATTAAGAAGCACTTATGATGGCTTAATGTTACAAATAGAAGTGTTTAATAAATCGGGTGAATTATGTAAATCTAGTGGTATGAAATTTGGATACCATAATCACGATTTTGAATTCAAAGAAAAATTAAATGGCACATTAATGTATGATCTTATTTTACAAAATACCGATCCTAATTTAGTCATACACCAATTGGATTTTGGCAATATGTATGGTGCGGGTGGAAGAGGTGCTGAATGGATTAAAAAATATCCAGGACGATTCCAATCATTACACGTAAAAGATGAAATAAAAGTGGAAAAAGGAGAAATGAATGATGGTTATGAAAGTACAATATTAGGAGACGGCGTAGTAGACCCCAAAGCCATCGCATTACTTGCTAAAAAAATAGGAGGCGCGCACCATTATATTATTGAACAAGAATCTTATCAAGGTAAAACTCCTTTAGAATGCGTAAAAATAGATTTAGAAAGAATGAAAACTTGGGGTATCTAATTTTTATAGTATGCCAACTAAATATAATTTCATCTTTGGTTTTATTGTAATACTCATTTGTAGTTCTCTAAACAGTAATGCACAAAAATGGACTGCGAGTGAAATTTCAAGATGGAAAAAACACGCCCAACAAGTAACTATTTATAGAGATGAATGGGGCATTGCACATATTTATGGTAAAACCGATGCAGATGCTGTATTTGGTTTGATGTATGCACAAAGTGAAGAAAACATAGATCAAATTGAATTAAACTACTTAGAAATGCTGGGTCGAACAGCAGAAGTTAAAGGAAACAAAGCTATTTACGAAGATTTAATGATGCGTCTTATTCAAGATAGTGTGGCTGCTATTCAAGATTATAATAAAAGTCCCACTTGGTTTAAAGAATTACTACAAGCCCACGCTGATGGATTAAATTATTATTTATATAAACATCCTGAAGTACATCCTAAAGTAATTCAATATTACAAACCTTGGTATCATTTAATGTGGACTGATGGCAGTGTCTCCCCTACTAGAACGGGTGGTATTAAAGTGGATCAGGTAGCTTCTTTTTATGGACAAAATGTGGGCGATGAAAAATTAGTAGTACAATCAACAGAAGCCCCCTATGCTTTAGAAGAAAAAATACAAAAAGGTTCTAATGGATTTGCCATTGCACCCAAGCATAGTAAAAATGGCAATGCATTATTATATATTAATCCCCACGTGCCTTTTTATTTTAGAAGTGAAATTCATATGGTAAGCGAGCAGGGATTAAATGTGTATGGTGCAGTTACTTGGGGACAGATGTTTATATATCAGGGATTTAATGAACATTTGGGTTTTATGCACACTAGTAGCTATGCCGATGTAGCTGATGTTTATGAAGAAAAAGTAATCAAAAATAAAACCGGGTGGGTATCTCATTATGAACAAAGTTGGCAACCTATTAAAGAAAGAAATATTCCTATTCAATATTTAGAAGAAGGGAATATTAAATCAAAAGTATTTACCACTTATCGTACCCTACACGGTCCTGTAATGGGAAGTAAAAATGGGAAATGGTTAAGTTTACAAGAAAACAATCGTTCTTTAAATGCCTTAATGGAATGTTGGTCCAGAACCAAGGCTAAAAATTTAAAAGAATATCAAAATGCATTATCCTTATTAGGCAACAATAGCAATAATACCGTTTATGCCGATGCCGATGGTAACATTGCTTATTGGCACGGAAATTTTATGCCTAAAAGAAATAAGAATTATGATTACAGTATGCCCGTAGATGGATCTATTAAAGACACGCGTTGGTTGGGTGTACACGCATTGAATGAAATTGTGCAAAGCATTAATCCTAAAAATGGTTGGTTACAAAATTGTAATGCAACTCCTTTTACAGTAGCTGGAGAAAATAGTCCTAAGGAAAAGGCCTATCCTCACTATATGGCACCTGATGGAGAGAATGGGCGTGGTATAAATGCTGTTCGTTTATTAAGTAAAATTGATAAAATATCAATAGATGAATTAATTCAATTAGGATATAATAAACACTTGGTCGCTTTTGATATTTTACTTCCTTCTTTTCTTACCTATACTCAAACTATTGCTTTAAAGGATAAAGAAAAAAAAGCTATTAACTATTTAACACTTTGGAATCGTGATGCAAGTGTTAGTTCCATAGCTACCACAATTGCTATAGAGTGGGCAAATCTTTGGTCCAAAGAAATTCCTGCAGCAAAAACAGAAGAAGCCACTACTCAAATCATAAAAAAATATGAGCAAATGGTGACCGAAGTAAGTGATGAAAAGAAATTAAGTTTATTAAACACAGCTTTAACACAATTAGAAACCACTTATGGTAATTGGGAAATTCCTTGGGGAGATATTAATAGATACCAAAGAGTGAATCCTGGTGAATCAATGAATGACAATGCTCCAAGTTGGGCAGTGGGTCAAACTTCTTCAAAATGGGGTTCTTTACCAGCTTTTGAAAGTAAGCGATATGAAAATACTTTGAAACGATATGGTTATTCAGGAAGTAGTTTTATTGCGGCGGTAAGTTTTGGTAAAAAATTAGAAGCCAAAACTATTATTACCGGAGGTCAGAGCCGCTTTTCAAATTCCACACATTTCACCGACCAAGCACAAAACTATATTGACGGTAATTTTAAAACCATTCATTTTTATAAAGAAGATGTTTTAGCACACGCTGTCACATCATATAAGCCAGGGTTCTCTAAATAATGATCATATAACTTTGACATAAAGGCAGCTTTTACTAAGCCTGCCAAATTTTTAACTTCTAATTGTTGCATCATTTTAGTACGATGGCCCTCAATGGTTCTTTTGCTATGTCCCACTTCATAAGCAATTTGTTTACTAGAAGCTTCTTCGCATATTCTTACTAAAATATATTTATCATAAGTATGTAACTGATGTACCTTCTCTATTAATTTTATTTTATCCATATGATTCATAAGGGTGAATACTTTATCTGCCACACGATTACAAAAATAAATTTTCTGTTGCCTCGCCATTTCAAGGGCTTTAGCACATTCTTGAGGAGCTGCCGTTCTTGAAACAATTACTGAAATTCCACTTTCGACTAACTGGAATAAGTGCGTATCATCTATATCATTATAAACCACCATCATACTTATGGATGGCTTCAGTTCTTTAATTTGATGTAGGGTGGAAGCCCTACCTACATTTAATAGAGCACTATCAATTACTAAAACAATAGGTAAAGTTGACTTTTCATTCTGATGAACTAAAAATTCATTGAAAGCTTCTATACTTTGTATAATATGATAGCCTTGTAAATGTGGATTGTCTTGAATAAGTAGACTCAAACCCTTTGCATACAAAATTTGAGTATCACAAATAATTACTTGACTTTGCATCTTTGATAGCTTTATTATTTAATTGCAATAAAATAAATATTTTATAACTTATTGATAGACAGGAGTATATATTATATAAAGGGCTTTGAAAATTATTGTAATTTATCTGATTGAATAATTTTCTAAATGAGTATGAAGTAGAGGATAATAACAGAAAATAGTAATTGACAAATTAATAGCTATAATAATTTGTCAGTTGTATATATTTTATAACTTCATTGAATATTATACTAACCCTCTTGTAAAGCGTTGACTACTATTCGTAATTTATTTTTTCCTTTTGTTCCAGTTGGACATTTGAAAGTTTGGGTATTGGCCCCTGCCTTGGATAATCCAGATCCTAACTTAGCCTACTATTATGATTTTAGTCAAAGTATCGAAGAATATACCCGCGTATTTTCAGAACTTGAACTTCCTTGGAAATGGCAGCCAGTTACTTTAGAAAATTATAAAATGATCGTGCAAGAAATTGCACACGAAAGAGAAAAAGGAATTTATTTTCCAGTCATATTTAATTTATGTGATGGAGATGAAATTAATGGAGCTCCGGGTATTTCTGTTATTAAAGCATTAGAAGCAAAACAATTGGTGTATACCGGTGCTAATGATTATTTCTATGAAATCACCACTTCTAAAATTCCGATGAAGGAAGCCTTTGATATGGCAGGAGTGGCCACTCCCAAATGGGAAGCTATTAGAGACAATAATATCAATGCAAAAGATATTATTGAAAAATTAGGCAGCCCCTTAATTGTGAAACCAGCAGTATCGGGTGGTAGTTTAGGAGTTGGAGTAAAAAATGTGGTAGAAACAGAACTAGCTTTACAAACACAATTATCAAGAATGTTTGAAGGATATAGAGGATGGAACTTATCTACAGATGGTATAGTAGCTGAATCTTTTATTGAAGGACCAGAATATACTGTTATGATAGTGGGCAGCCATACGCATCCAGAATATGCCAAAATATATCCTCCCGTAGAAAGAGTATTTCACGCATCACTTCCAGAAAAAGAAAAATTTTTATCCTTTGACAGACTATGGGAAATTTATGATGAAGAAACTCCTATGCCCGAAGATGAAAATTTTTATCAATACAAATTAGGGGATGAAGCTATTCAATTAGCAGTTCAAAAAGTTTCTTGGGAGGCTTATGTAGCTTGTAATGGTACTGGATATACAAGAGTAGATGTTCGCATTGATAAAAAAACAAAAGAAGCTTATGTGTTAGAAGTGAATGCTCAATGTGGCTTAAGTGAAGATGAAAATTATACTTCTATTGGTGCTATTTTGCGTTATGCCAATCAAAGTTTTACTGAATTAGTCATTCATATCATTAATGATGCCTTCGCTAGAAGAAAAAAATAAATCTATGCGCCCCCTGCCTACTTTAAATAATAATAAAAGCTTTCAAGATTTAAAAATTTGTGTACTACAACCCGATTATTCCACTTCTAAAGTAGATTATCAAAACTATGATCCTAAAAGAGACCTCAGTGTGATAATGCCGGAAGCAATCATTGATCATATTTTTTTAAATAAACTGACTACCTACCAACAATTAAAAGAACTCAAAGAAAAGCAGTACGATATTTATATTAACTTATGTGAAGGATATCTAGAATGGGAAGTCCCTTCCATTGATGTGATTATGAGTTTAGATTTATTAGAACTTCCTTATACCGGACCCAGTGCGAACTTATATGATCCTCCTAAAACTACTATGAAGTATTTGGCATTTTGTGAGGATGTAAAAACGCCCGCCCATATGTTGATAGAGTCTGAAGCAGCTATGGCGGAACTTCCCGGAAATCTTTCATTTCCTTTATTTGTAAAACCTGCTAAAGCAGGAGATAGTTTGGGTGTAGACAATGCCTCGAAAGTAAATAATTTGGATGAGTTAAAAACTAAAGTGAAAAGTATTTTGGCAGGTTTTGGAACTGCTTTAGTTGAAGAATATATTGATGGTCGTGAATTTACAGTTTTAGTTTGTGCCAATGCAGATGGGAAAACTTGTACTAGTTTTGTTCCTGTTGAATATATTTTCCCAAAAGGTTTTAGTTTTAAAACCTATGCCTTAAAAACTTCTGAATTACATCCTAATGCTAATATTGCAGTGAGCGATATTCATTTAGCCAAAAGATTACAAACTATGGCTGAACAAATTTTTCTTTCATTTAGTGGTGTGGGATATGCTAGAATGGATTTTAGAATGAATAAAAATGAGGAAATATTTTTTCTTGAAATAAATTTTACTTGTTCTGTTTTTTATGCCCAGGGTTATGAAGGCTCCGCAGATTATATTTTACTTCACGATCCTGTAGGGCAAAGGGGTTTTTTAGAAAGAATTATTATTGAAGGAATGGCAAGGCATCGAAGAAAAGAAAAAGTATTTACGATCAAAGGCAATGCCATTGCTGGTTATGGTATTTATGCAAAATGGGACTTGCCTAAAAATACTATTTTATTTAAAGGGGAAGAAAAATCACAACGCATTGTCACCAAAAAATTTGTTGATGAAAATTGGAATGAAAGAGAGAAATTAAATTTTAGAAGATACGCCTATCCTATTAGTAAAGAAGTATACATATTATGGGATTTACAACCCGAAGAATGGGCTCCACAAAATCACCATTGCGATGCTAATTGCAGTTATATTGGACTCAATGTAATTTTGAATAGAGATGTTAAAAAAGGGGAAGAACTTACTTTGGATTATGGAAGTTTTTTAGATGAAACTATGGAACCCTTCCAATGTAATTGCGGTTCCGTAAATTGTCGAGGCCTTATTCAAGGTAATGCGGGTAATAAGATTAAGCATTAAAACAAGTAAACTTGGGAATTCTTTTATTTTACTAGAAAAAGAATGTTTTTTTAACTATTTTCATAGGGGAGATTATTTACTTTAAAAAAATCTTTATGAAAAAACAATTACTTATACTTGCTTGCTTTGTAATGAATGTTTCAGTAACCCAAGCACAAAAGAAATTAAATATAGATAGTTTGGCTCAACTATTAGAAGTTTGGGTAGAGGTACCAGTGGTTACCCCTGGAAAAACTAATCAAGAAGCACCCTCTGATGCCATAGTTTTATATAATGGTCACGGCTTAGATGCTTTTCATAAAAAAGATGGTAGCCCTGCGGGTTGGAGAATAGATGCAGAGGGAGCTCTTACCGATATCAAAGGCGCTGGTGATTTAATTACAAAAGAAGCTTTTGGTAGTTGTCAACTCCATATTGAATTTAGAGAACCTGCTGAAATAAAAGGAAGTGGTCAAGCCAGAGGAAATAGTGGTGTTTATTTAATGGGCAAATATGAAATTCAAGTTTTAGATTCTTATAATAACCCCACCTATTCAAATGGTCAAGCCGGTGCAGTGTATAAACAGTATGTGCCATTAGTAAATGCAAGTCGCCCACCTGGTGAATGGCAATCTTATGATATTATTTTTACAGCACCTCAGTTTAAAGAGAATGGAGATTTGGAGAGCCCTGCTCGAGTAACAGTCATTCATAATGGAGTACTCATACAAAATAATGTAACTATTTTAGGGCCTACCGATTGGGTGATGAAACCTAAATATGCAAAGCACGCTTCAAAATTACCGCTATTACTCCAAGACCACGGAGATGATGGTAATCCTATTAGTTATAGAAATATTTGGATTCGAAATTTATAATATCAATGGGTAAAATTCATCCAGCGGCTATCATTGACCCCTTCTCACTATTATGGTGGAAATGTATGATAGTGGTGATATTTGTTATAGCCCTAGTGGTAAGAGCTCCTTTACATTTAAAAAAAATTGATACCAAAACCTACGCTCGCTACATAGCTATATTTTTTATTATAAATTTTATTATAGAAAATTTATACATTTATTATACAGGCTATTGGAACTTACAACAAAATTTACCTTTTCATTTATGCAGTATTAATTATTTTATATGCATTGCCTTGCTTTTTCATTATAAACAAGGGTTGGCTGAATGCCTTTATTACTGGGGATTAGCAGGAGGTATACACTCTTTACTCACGCCCGAATTGACTGTAGGTAGTGAGGGCTATAATTTCTATGCCTATTTTATTGACCACGGTGGAATGTTATTAGTTATTGCTTTTATGATAGTTCATTTAAATTTTGTTCCCCGACCAAAGTCCTGGTTAAGGGTATTTGGTTACACGCAATTATTAGTTTTAGGTGTTGGTATTATCAATTATATAGTAGGGGCTAATTATATGTATCTATTAGCCAAGCCTGAAGTAAGTAACCCTTTTTTAATAGGTGAATGGCCCTATTATATTTTAATACTAGAAGTAGTTGCCTTAGTACATTTCTTAGTTTTCTATTTACCTTTCACTAAAAAAATTAAAGCTTAAATTTCATTATCAATGCGCCTACTTTTTTTATTTGCTTGCATTTTAGTACCAACCATTTTATTTGCTCAATCTAATAATGAACCCCTTATTCGTGTAGATAAAATTACCATAGCGAGAGACACTTATGGAGTGCCACATATATTTGCACCCACCGATCCAGAAGTAGCTTATGGTTTAGCCTGGGCTCACGCTGAAGATGATTTTACAACAATTCAAACACTTCTTTTAACAGGTAAAGGAAAATTAGCTACTTATTTAGGAAAAAAAGGAGCAGCCGTTGATTATGTCTTTGGATTATTAAATACAAAAGCTACTGTTCAAGCACAATTTAGTAGTCTTGATCCTAAATTTATTTTACTAGTAAAAGGTTATTTAGCTGGCTTAAATGCATTTGCTAAAGCACACCCTGATAAGATTTTAAATAAATATGTATTTCCTGTTAACTTAGAAGACTATTTAGCCACTACTGTTTTTTCAGTGGCTGTATTTTGTGGTGTAGATAGATCTTTACCTAAAATTTTAAATGGTTCGGTAGCACATTTAGCAGGTATGACTGGAGAAGGCTCCAACACAATTGCTGTTCACTCTAGTAAATCGGCTTCCGGTGAAAATATGTTAGTTATAAATGCGCATCAACCAATAGAAGGAGCTACCGCATTTTATGAAGCACAGGTACAAAGTGAAGAAGGTTGGAATATGCTCGGAGGCTTATTTCCTGGTGCACCCTTAATTTTTCACGGCGCTACACCTAATCTAGCTTGGGCACATACAGTCAACTTCCAAGATAAAATAGATATTTATCAATTAGAAACAAATAAAGCATATCCTGGGAAATACAAAGTGGATGGAAATTGGCTATCACTTGAGAAAAGAAAAATAAAATTAAGCATTAAAGGTATCCCCTTTCCTATTTATAAAACTGCCTATACTTCTATCTACGGTCCTACAGCAGTGACGCCCACGGGTGAATATTTTTCTATGCGCTTACCTTCTTTAATGGATGCAGGTGCTTTACAACAATGGTATGCTATGAATAGAGCTAGAAATTTTACTGAATTTAAAGCTGCAGTGGCTCAAAACCATCTAGCAATGTTTAATATTATGTACGCAGATAAGTATGATACTATATATTATATCTCTAGCGGTAAAATGCCTTATAGAAATCCTGATACCATATATCATTGGAATAGCACTGTTCCTGGAAATACAATGGCAACACTATGGACAAAATTTAAACCACTAAATGAGTTCCCTCAATATATCAATCCTAAAGCGGGCTATTTAATAAATATGAACCATTCCCCATTTTTAGCTACTGCAGAGAATGAAAATTTAGATCCTAAAAAATTTGATCCCAATGATGGTTACGAATTATACCACGACAATAGAAGCAGACGCGCCAAGGATTTAATAGACAAATTAGATAAAATATCTTACGAGGATTTAAAGCGTATTAAATTTGATAGACAATTACCCTCTACTATTTTATTTCCTTATGGATTTAATGCAGATACTATGTTTTTAGTAGATGAAAATAAATATCCAACTTTAGCTCCACTCATACAAACTTTGAAAACTTGGGACCATAACACCAATCCGCAAAGTAAAGGTGCCCTTATTTACAATTTAGCTTATTATCGTATACCTACTATTATGGGAGGCAGGAAAAATGATAAGTTAACAATGAAAGAAGCCATTGCAACCTATGAATATGTATATGATTTTTTAATGAAAAATTATAACAGATTAGATGTAAGCTTAGGAGAAGTACAAAGATTAGTAAGGGGCGATGAAAATTGGCCTCAAGGTGGTATTCCCGATGTTCTTGCAGCAGTGATGTCTGAACCTTTTGGTAAAGCACAAAGAAGAATGAATAGTGGTGATGCTTATATTGGATTTGTTCGATTCCCAAAAGATGGTAGCTTACCACTTATTGAAACTGTGAATACTTTTGGTGCAAGTTCTAATAAAGGAGATGCCCATTATGCTGACCAGCGCGCTATGTATCAAGCCCAGCAAGTAAAAAAAATGACCTTAGATAAAAATGAAGTGCTGAAAAATGCAGAACGCACTTATCATCCACAATAGGAATACTTAAAGCCTGGCGGTTACAATAGCTCTATCTAAGAAAGCCTTGGTATCATAAATGATAGTTTGAGCAGAGGCCTTCAAGCTCTGATAATCTAATGATTTAAAAAAATCGTGCGCTACCACAAGCACTATGATATCATATTTACCCAAAGCATTTACTAATTCAATACTATGATTTTTCTTAACTTCTATAGCACTTGCATAGGGATCAAAAGCGTCTACATTCATTCCTAGATCAGTGAGTTGATGATAAATTTCAAAAGCTTTTGAATTTCTTATATCTGGACAATTTTCTTTAAAGCTAACGCCTAGTAAAAGTGCCTTTGCCCCTTTAATAGAAATGTCTTTAGCCTTTAATAGTTCAATTAATTTACCTGTAACAAAACTGCTCATTTGATCGTTTACATTTCTTCCCGATAAAATAACTTGAGGATGATAGCCTAAACTACTTGCCTTGTGCGCAAGATAATATGGGTCAACACCTATACAATGACCGCCCACTAAACCTGGTTGAAAAGGTAAAAAATTCCATTTTGTAGCAGCAGCTTCTAGCACCTCGTGGGTATCAATATTCATTTTATCAAATATTAAAGCAAGTTCATTTACAAAAGAAATATTAATATCTCGTTGTGCATTTTCAATAGATTTAGCGGCTTCAGCAACTTTGATACTAGATGTTTTATAGGTCCCTGCTGTTATAATACTCGCATAAAGCGCGTCCACTTTATCTGCTATGGCAGGCGTAGAACCTGCAGTAAGTTTTTTGATAGTGGTAAGTTTGTGTACTTTATCTCCTGGATTAATTCTTTCGGGTGAATACCCCACAAAAAAATCTTTATTAAAAATGAGACCACTTTGTTTTTCTAAAATAGGAACGCAGTCTTCTTCTGTACAACCTGGATACACCGTACTTTCATAAATTACTACATCATCTTTTTTTAAAATTGACCCAATCATCGCAGTAGCTTCTAATAAAGCAGTAAGATAGGGGCGCTTCTGTGCATCTACCGGTGTAGGAACGGTTACAATAAAAATAGTAGCACTGTGAATATCATTTTCGCTGTGGGTAAATTGTAAATTACCAGCATTTTTAATTTCTTGGGAACTACATTCTAAAGTGTTGTCTACCCCATTTTGTAATTCAGTAACTCTTTGTTCATTAATATCAAAACCTATTACGCTATATTTTTTTGCAAAAGCAACAGCGAGTGGCAAGCCTACATATCCAAGACCTACAATGGCTATACTAGGTGATAAATTTTGTTTTTGGTTCATCTATTTCAAAGGTAAAGGACGCATTAATGATTACCATAATTTTTTTCACCTGCTGTAATATTTAAGGTTAATCTATTTTGAGCAGGAGGTAAAGGACAGGTAGCAAAAGCCGTAAAGGCACAAGGCGGATTATACGCTTTATTAAAATCAATTTCGGTATTACCCAAAGCATCTGGTTTTGGAATATCAATAAATCTTCCAGCACCATAGGTAGTTTTCCCAGAACTTGCATCAGCAAAAACAATAAATAAAGTGGAACCTCCTTCATCTATTACATCTAAACTATACTCTTTATTATTATAATTGAATAATAATTTACCAGCTGTTTTAGTGGCAGTGGTTTGTCCAAGCACATTGGTAATCATTAATGTATTTTGCTCAGGAGCTACCATTACAGCTTTTAAACGCCAGTTTGAATCAACTGCAAATCTATCAATACCTTTAAAATTAGTCAATGTCTTTGCATTTAAATTTCTACATCTAACCCCTATTTTATCTTCTCTTTTAATAATGGTCCAACTAAAATGAGACCAAGACATATTTATACCCTGCTCTATTTTAGAAAATACTTTTATAGGGGTTACGCCATTAATAATTGCACCATTCACTTTTATAGAAGTATTGGCAGCATTCATCCATAAGACAGAATCCCCCTCATAAATAAATGAACCCAATATATCGGGAAATTCTAAATTATTGTATTTACAATCACTACCTTCTTTATTTCCAAAACTATTTACTCCTTTATGAAGCCAAAAAAGACCTTCTAAATTTAACCATCCATTGGGTGTTTTTAAATCTGCAATTCTTGCCTTATGCCAATCATTGATGGACTTTATATATGGATTGATTTTTTGAGCCTTTCCTAAAAATAAGAGATGTATAAACAATAAGGTATATAGAATTTTTTTCATCTTTTTTCTAATTTGAATTCATAGGATATAGGGACAACAACTACTCACAAATTTAAGTTAATTAAAACCTAGAACCATATAAATTTATTAATTTTAGAAAGTTAAATTTTCAAGTATGCCATTGAAAAAAATAATTTTGAGTAGTATCATTATTAGCTTATTAGCTTGTAATAAATCTGTAACTAACCTACCCGAATTACAAAATACTGGGGTAAAAAAATATACCAATACCGATATTAATACTTGGATCTATGATAATATGAAAGCTTATTATTTGTGGTCTGATAACTTGCCTGCCATCACCAGTACCAATACCGCTAGTAATCCTATGGATTATTTTTATAGCATTTTATATAATTATCATATCACAGATCGTTTTTCTTGGATTGACAGCAGTTCTACCAATTTAATAAATCAATTAAATGGTATTAATACAGTTTTAGGAATTAGAGTGAATGCTTTTTACACTGATGACGCTAAAGTAAATATCGCATTGGTGATAGCCTATGTATTAAAAGGTAGCCCTGCAGAAAAAAATGGACTAAAAAGAGGGGATATTATAATGTCTGTAGATGATCAAACTATTACCTCTTCAAATTATACTACAGTATTACAAAATCAAACTTTAAAATTAGGCTTAGGAAGCTATAGCAATAAAGTTTTTAGTAGTACCGGAAAAAGTATAACAGTTACTAAAACTGAATTACAAACCAATCCCATTTTACAAGATACTGTTATAAATTGGTCGGGTAAAAAAGTAGGTTATTTAGCTTATTTACAATTTCTGACAAGCTTTGATGATAGCTTAAGAGCTGTATTTGGAAGATATAAAGCAAAAGGCGTCAACGAATTAATAATAGATTTAAGATATAATGGTGGTGGTTATGTAAGTAACTCAGATTTATTAACCACATTAATAGTGAAAGACTTAGCTAGTAAAGTAGATAAAGTCATCAATAAAAAAATGTATAACAATGCTTATACCCAAGAAATAGTAAAACAATATGGAACTTCAGCACTGGTAACCAATTTTAAATCAGAGCCTAATAATATTGGATCGCTAGACAGGGTATTTATTTTAACTTCTACTGGAACTGCTTCAGCAAGTGAACTTATTATTAATAACTTAAAGCCTTTTATGAATGTTATATTAATTGGCGAACATACTTATGGTAAAAATGTAGGTTCTTTTACCATTACCGATGATCTTAAAAGGTGGAATTATGGTTTACAGCCTATCACTTTCAAAATATTAAATTCATTGGATCAATCTGATTATGGTACGGTCAACGGATTTTTACCCGATTATGCACTCACCGATGATATACTACCCTATAAATTATTAGGCGACCCCACAGAAACCTATTTAAATAAAGCGCTTACCATAATTGGCCCTACCGCTTTTAAACCCAATACCACCAGTGGTGCAGCTTCTTTGTCAAGAGCTAATAAAATAGCCAATAGTAGCCTTTCTGATAATTCTATTCAAGATAAATTTGATATGTTTGATAAACCTCTAAAACAAAAAAAATAGCTTAGTCGCGATTATAAATAAAATCAATCTTTATGAAAAAAATATTTTTAATAGGGGCTGTAGCACTTGCCTTACAAATAAATGCTCAAGAAAAAAATGCTAAAGTACATTTAAATCATACCGCCATATTTGTGATAGATATTGCAAAAGCAGGTGATTTTTATAGTAAAATTATAGGACTAGATTCCATTGCGGAACCCTTTCACGATGGTAGACATATATGGTATTCCACAGGTGATCATATGATGTTACACGTGATACAAGGAGCTGCGGAAAAAAAGAATTATTATAAAAACCAACATACTTGTTTTACAGTACCCGATTTTAAAGGATTTATTGAAAAATTGAAAGCAGCGCACCTACTTTTTGAAGATGTGAATGGAAATAAAAATTCTATAACTACGCGCGTAGATGGTGTACATCAAATTTGGCTCCAAGACCCCGATGGGTATTGGTTAGAAATTAATGACGATACTTATTAATAAAATAACATCTTAAAATTTAATATAAATATGAAAAAAATACTATTCATAGCATTCCTAATTATTAGTCTAGGAACTAGCACATACGCACAAGGCTTTGTAAAAGAAAAACAAATTATTAAAAGTACCATACTAAATAAAGAGGTACATTATTCTATATACTTGCCTAGCGATTATTATAGTAGTGATCGGGCTTATCCTGTCACTTATTTATTACACGGTTATGGAGATGCAGATGATGGATGGATTCAGTTTGGAGAAATTAATCGATTAGCAGACGATGCTATTAAGACTGGTAAAATACCTCCTATGCTTATTGTAACCCCCGATGGCTTTACCAGTTTTTATATTAACGCAGCCGATGGAAATTTAAATTATGAAGATTTTTTTATAAAAGAATTAATCCCGCATATTGAAAAAACTTATAAGGTAAAAGCAGAAAAAAGATTCAGAGGTATTGCGGGTCTTTCTATGGGCGGATATGGTTCTTTATTATATGCATTAAAATATCCCAACTTGTTTGCAGCTAGTGCACCGTTAAGCGCAGCAGTGTGGAGTGATAATGATGTTATTAATATGAATGAAAGTATGTTCAACAGATTATTTAGTACTTCAATGGGTTCTAATTTAAAAGGCAAGGACCGTTTAACAAATGCTTGGATCAATAATAGCCCTTTAGCTATCATTGAAAAAAAGACAAAAGAAGAATTATCTGCTGTTAAATATTGGATTGATTGTGGTGATGATGATTTTTTAACTATTGGCAATGCTCAATTACATATAGCTTTAACTTCAAAAAATGTTCCTCACGAATTTAGAATGAGAGATGGTGCACACAATTGGACATATTGGAGAACAGGTATTATAGATGCTTTATCTTTTATTGGGGATAGCTTTCATCAAAAATAAATTTTATGTCAAATACTATTAAAGTTTTTGTAACAGGAGGCACTTTTGATAAAGAGTACAATGAGCTCAATGGAAATTTATTTTTTAAAGAAACGCATTTACACGAAATGTTAGATTTAGGTAGAAGTAGATTGGATTTATCTATTACTACACTAATGATGAAAGATAGCTTAGATTTTATAGAAGCAGATAGACAAATAATTGCAACAGCTTGTCAAAAATCTAAGGAAGATAAAATTTTAATTACCCACGGTACCGATACTATGACTCTTACTGCTTCTTATTTAGCTAAACATTGCCCTGGTAAAACCATTGTTCTAACAGGGGCAATGGTTCCTTATAAATTTGGTAGCTCTGATGGATTATTTAATTTGGGTAGTGCCCTTGCTTTTGTACAAATTCTCAATCCCGGTGTTTATATTGCTATGAATGGAAAAATCTTTGAAGCCAATAAAGTGCAAAAGAATACAGACAAAGGAGAATTTGAAACCACTTAATAGCCCAACTTGTATTAGGGATAACGAGTATCTATTAAATATTGAATTTTCCAACCTTCTTTAGTAAGAACTACTTGAAAAGAATCAACCCCCTGATGTACATATTGGCCTTTAATATATAATTTATATGGCGCCCATACACTGGCCAATTCTTTATTGACTAGTATTTTATCATAAATAATTTTTTCATCTAAGGCGCCTACGGGTTGTTTCCCAATGCTATTAATAAAGGATTGAACACTTGCCTCCTTTACCACTGCCCCTAGAGAACTTGATTGTATGGTTTGAATCACTGTATTGGAAGTGAAACAAGATTTAAGTAATAAGGTATCACTATTTTTCATAGCAATGAACATTTGATCAATCACTTTTTTTATTCCCGTCGTATCTTGAGCATAGCTATGTAGAAAAATAAAACTTGCTACTACAGAAAAAATTATTTTTTTTCTCATACAGAATTTTTAATATCAAAGATATTATTTTAATTGAGTGGTATCTACTCTGGTGGGCGTATCCTTGCCAGCAATAATAGATTGCGCACTCTTGGCAATAGCTTTTATAATTTCATTCATATTATCTATGTCCAAAGTTTCAAATTGATCACTAGGTTTGTGATAATTAGGTTCACTGTCCATTTTAGAAGTTGAAATAGTATGGGCAGGCACCCCTAATCTTGCTAGCGTGGCATTGTCCGACCTATAAAATAAATTTTGATCGGTATAGGGATCGGGATAAAATGTAAATGCAGTTCCCGCAAGATTTTTTTGTAAAATAGCCCCCATATCTGTTTTTTCATAGCCTGTGATATAGGCACTATTCTTTCCCCACTTACTTTCTGTTCCAATCATTTCTAAATTAAACATAGCTTTCACTGTAGTAGGATCAAATTGTTTTGAAAAATATTGAGCTCCAAACCCACCCACTTCTTCTGCAGTAAAAGCTGCAAAGATTAATGTTCGTTCATTATTATTTAACTTTTTAAAATACTTCGAAAGCATAATCATTGCAGTAGTGCCTGCGGCGTCATCATTAGCTCCATTATATATACTATCCCCATTCACAGCTCTAGCACTATTAATACCTAAATGATCATAATGTCCAGAAAATATAACATATTCTCCACTCAGCGACTTTCCTGGAATTACTGCTACTACATTGGCTAAACTGAGATTTTCAATTTTATGCGTTGCTTCAATTGTAAATTTAGTAGGAGTTAAATTAGTTAATACAAAAACCAGTGATGGTTGATTTTCAGTAAGATTTGATTTTAAATTTGTCAAACGACCAAAATTAGAGGCAAAAGATTCATCTACCAGTATTACATAATTTTTACCTGCACTTATATATTTTCTAATAGAGGTTCCAAAATTATCATCCTTATTTATTTTTACTACTTCATAACCACTAGCTTCTGTTATTGAAAAATTAGCTTTAGGAGTAATGACTATTAAATTTTTTTGATCAATACTATTACCATCAAAATTTCCTGAGGCATTGATAAACTTAGCAGACATCCTTGAAAAAGATTGCAAATAGGTTCCACTATTTTTAAAAGTAGCTAGTCCCGCTTGCGCAAACTCGTTAGCAATAAATGCAGCGGCTTTATCAATACCTTTACTAAAAGTTTTACGCCCTTCTAATTCATCTGAGGATAAATATTTTTCAATACGCTCTGTTTCAGTTTTTGAAATTGTATTTAATATATCTTGACTCCAAGAGGTTGATACCACCGACAATGTCAATAATAACAAACCTAATTTTAAATATTTCATATGGTTAATTTTTCATAATTAATTTTATAGTAGCCTACCTATTTTTAGAGACTAACAAAATAATCAAAATAGGTTAATTCCTAAAAACTTTTTATTACATTAGCATATTATGTCAAGTGATCAAGAACTTATTATTGAATTTCAAAAATCTATTGATAGAGAAGCCAATTTCACTGCACTACTCAAAAGACATCAACAAAAAGTATATTATCAAATTAAAAGAATGGTCTCAGACCACTTTGAAGCAGATGAAATTGCGCAACTCGTTTGGATAAAAATTTGGAACAAACTAGATTCCTTTAAAATGGAAAGTGAGTTTACCACCTGGCTATTTCGAATCACATACAATGAGACCCTGAATTACCTTCAAAAACAAAAAAAGCATCAAAATAAGCTATCTCAAAATGACATTGCAGATTATGAATATGCAACGGCTAGTACCGATAACCCTAAAGCTACTGAAATTCAAATAGTGCTGGACAGGGCTATTAGCCAACTACCTGAGAAACAAAAAGTTGTGTTTATGTTGAGGTATTTTGAGGGCTTGGATTATGAAAAAATAGCTTCTATTGTTGGAACATCGATTGGGGGTGCGAAAGCCAATTATCATCAAGCGGTAAAAAAAGTGGAGCGTTTTATGAAGGAACTTTAAACCTAGAATATAAAAAATAGTCAAAACTAAATAATGGAACTTTTTAAAAATAATACTAACAAAGGTAGTCTCGAGGAAGACAAAGCTTGGACGGAAAGCCTTTTGAACGAAGAGGGTTTAAGACAGTTCAATAAGTCTAAGTCCACTGCACCGATTCATTATTTTGAATCTTTCCCTGAAAAATTACTCAGTAGAATTAAAAATGAAAAAAAATCATTTGTATTACCTACTTGGAGCTTACCTCTACAAAAATGGGCAGTAGCAGCTATGCTTATAATGGTGGTAGGGATTTCTTATTTATTTTTAAATAAATCTATTTCTTCAAAAACAAATGATTCTATAACCTACAGTACTGTTGCTTTAGAAGATTTAAGTAACGAAGAAATTGAAACATATGTAGATGCCAATGAGTGGATGACAGAAATAGATACACAAACACAATTACAAAAAGAAAATAATAATCTTAACTTCTTAGATAAAGAACAAATTGAAGAAATTAAAAAAACAATAATAGAATGAAAAAGACAATCCTCTTTCTTTTTTTAGGTATAGTAGTACATACCACTCTACTTGCTCAAACTAACAACGATAAAAGATTGCCACCTCCGCCGCCACCCAAAGAAGATGATGGTGGTATGGGTTTTAGAAGGGGTGCCAAATTGAGACCTGAACAAAGAGAAAAAATTGAAATGTTCAAAATTCAATTTATTACAAAGAAATTAGAGCTTACCAAAACTGAAGCAGAAAGTTTTTGGCCTGTTTATGATGCTCATAAAAAAGCAATGCAAGAAATTATCAAAACAAAAATGAATGATGAAATTTCAATGCAAGAAGCTATGTTAAGCTCAAGAAAAAAATATAAAGCCGATTTACTTCCAGTTTTAAAATCTGAAGAAAGAGTGAATCAAGCCTTACGCATTGAAAGAGAATTTTTATATAAAATGCGCCACGAGGTAAGTAGACGAAGAGGCTGGCCCCAGGAATAACTCTATGTTTAATAAAACAATGAAAAAATATAAAAGCACCACTATTTCATAGGGTGCTTTTCTTTTATAGCTTAGTTTTCGTATATTACAATTTATAATTAAAGGTATTTATATGAAAAAAATTTTAAGCATCTTAGGCGTGGGTATACTTGTACTAATGGGTATTATTAGTATCAAAACATTCACTAACCAACCTAAAGCTCAGCCAATAAATAGTATACAAGAACCACTACCCTCCAATGCTATAGCTCATATGTCTAAGGCTATTCAGCTCAGTACTGAAACACCTAATGATGCCTATGAGTTTGATACGGCCACTTTTTTAGCCTATAGAAAATTTATGGAAAGCGCTTACCCGCTTATTCACAAAAATTTACCCAGAACTATTATAGATAGCTTTAATTATATCTATGAATGGAAGGGCACAGACACAAGCTTATTACCAATGGTATTGATGGCTCATTACGATGTAGTTCCTGTTGAAGCTTCTGCCGTTAAACTATGGCACGCTCAACCTTACGGTGGAGAAGTTAAAGAAGGATATATATGGGGAAGAGGAGTGTTGGATGATAAATCAAGTATGATAAGTATTTTAGAAGCCACAGAAGCTCAATTAGCAAAAGGCTTTCAGCCAAAACAAACCATTTTATTATGTTTTGGTGCCGATGAAGAGTCAAGTGGAAATGGTGCTACTGCGGTAGTTAAATATTTTAAATCAAAAAATAAAAGATTTGATATTGTCGTAGACGAAGGTGGAGAAATATCTACCGAAGATATGAAAGAGGTAAAAAAACCTATTGCCTCTATTGGTGTAGGTGAAAAAGGATATGTGACTTTAATTTTAACTGCACAAAAAGCAGGCGGACATTCTTCTGTTCCTGATAAATCAACCGCTATAGATATTTTAAGTAAGGGATTATACAAATTAAGAAAAGAGGAAATGCCTGCAAAATTAATACCTCCCATTAAAGCCTACTTAGAAAGAGTAAGTAGTTATACCGATAATTTTTGGAATAAAATGAAACTTTCAAATATGTGGTTATTTGAAAAGCAGGTACTAAACGATTTATCAGAAGCCCCTAATACCAATGCATTAATAAGAACTACGCTAGTGCCTACCGTGGTCAATAGTGGCGTGAGAGATAATGTGATTCCCACTTTTGCCACTGCTTATGTCAATAGTAGAATTTTACCAGGTGAAACACAAAAAGATGTTTACAATTTTGTTGAAAAAACTATCAATGATACAAATATTAAAATTACCTACTATCATAATTATAGTTCTTTACCCTCCTCTACCACCGATGTAAATAGTAAGGCATTCAAAAGAGTAGAAACTGTTATTCAATCGATAGTAGAAAATGTAGTAGTAGCCCCTATGTTAATGGTGGGCGCTACAGACTCAAGAAATTACAGAGACATAAGTGACGGAGTTATTAATTTTACGCCTATTACCAATGCAAAAGGTTATCACGGTATTGACGAAAGATTATTAATCTCCGATTTTCAAAAGTGTATTAATTTTTATACTTTATTAATACAAGGCTCTAAATAAAATAATTATGAAAAAATTTTTACTACTTATTCTAACATTTTTAATAATGTCTAAAAATTTTGCTCAGTACCAACCTCTATATACTATTATACCTAATGCTATTAAAACTCCCAATGTAGAATCTGAGTCAGATACTGTAGGTATTTTAATTGTTGAAAAAGTATCCATACCTAGTTACCAATATTTTAGAGTAGCGAATGATAATATAAAAAGACCCTGTGTTATTATTTGTCCAGGAGGAGGATATAGTATACTAGCAGCAGGGCACGAAGGAGTGGAGGTAGCTAAATATTTTAATAGCATAGGAGTGAATGCCCTAGTTTTAAAATATAGAATACCTAATTCTGCCAATCAAATTGATAAATCTATAGCTCCCTTACAAGATGTACAACAGGCCATACTATTAGCAAGAACCAATGCTGCTCTATGGGGTATTGCAAAAAATAAAATTGGTATAATGGGATTTTCTGCTGGAGGGCATTTGGCGGCTAGCTTAGCTACTCATTATAATGATATTAAAATTGACAATCCAAATAAAATTTCTTTAAGACCCGATTTTCAAATTCTTATTTATCCTGTAATTAGTTTTGGCCCCCTTGGACACGAAGGCTCTAGAATCAATCTCATTGGAAATGCCCAAGATGAAAAAACAAAAAAAGCAATACATTATTTTAGTAATGAAACACAAGTAAATAAAAATACACCCCCCGCTTTTTTAGTACATTCCAAAGACGATGATGTTGTACCTGTTGCCAATGCCATTTTTTATCGGGATAGTTTAGAGGCAAAAGGTGTAGCTGCAGAATTATATTTATATGAAAAAGGGGGCCACGGTTATGGAATGAAAAACCCCACTAGTAGTATACAATGGGTAAACATTATGAAATCTTGGATGCAGAAAAATAAAATAATAAACTAAAATTGTAATTTTAATAATAAAAAAATACAAAATGCGTAATCTACTTTTGGGCTTAGGCTTATTTTTTTCTAGTACTATGAGTGCTCAGAAAACTATTTTAATAAAATGTGGTAAACTACTAGATACTAAAACAGGTAGCACAGCTGAAAAACAAAATATACTCATTAAGGGCAATCAAGTTATTTCAATTAGTAGTAATATAGTTCCCGCAGATTCTATTATAGATTTATCTAATTATTTTGTAATGCCTGGTATGATTGATTGTCACACGCACGTGCTTTTACAAGGTGATATAACTTCTGAGGATTATGATGTACAAGTATTAAAGGAGTCTATTCCTTATAGAACTATCAGGGCTACCAAAAGTGCTGAAAAATCTTTAATGAATGGTTTTACTACTATTCGTGATTTAGGCACAGAGGGTGCTGGTTTTGCAGATGTTGATATTAAAAAAGCCATTAATAGAGGTGTCACTAACGGACCTAGAATGATAGTTTCAACTTTAGCAATGAATACCACAGGTCATTATCCATTAAAAGCAGCTGATTATGCTTGGGAATTGCATTTTCCAAAGGGAGTGATAGAAATTACTGGTGCTGATGAAGCCAGAAGAGCAGTAAGACAACAAATTGAACAAGGAGCAGATTGGATTAAAATTTATGCGGATCGTGGTTATTATCGTTTACCTGATGGCTCTTTTAGATCTATTGCAAATTTTACAACTGAAGAAATTAAAGCCATTGGAGAAGAAACTTTAAATAGTAGAAAAAAATTAGCAGCACACGCTATGACAAGAGATGGTATACTTGCTGCAATAAATGCTGGTGCCTCTAGTATTGAACACGGAAGTGGAATGGATGAAGAATGTATGCGTGTAATGGCAGACAAGGGTATTTATTGGTGCCCCACTTTATTTGTCAATGAATTTGTTGCAGAAGGTAGAGCTAAATTAGGCAGTCCTATTAATTTATATTTCCAACAATCTATAGAAGCTACCTTTAAAAAAGCAATCAAGATGGGCGTTAAATTAGCTTATGGTACAGATATTGGTGGATATGATTGGAACCTAGCTCAAGCTAAAGATTTTACTTATTTTGTACAATGGGGATTAAGCCCAGTACAAGCTATTCAAACTGCTACTACCACTGCTGCTGAATTATTAGGTATGCAAGGAAAAATTGGTGAAATTAAAGAAGGTGCTTTTGCAGATATTATTGCGCTTAAAAAAGATCCCACTAAAGATATTACTGCTTTACAAAATGTTGACTGGGTAATGAAAGACGGAAAAGTTTATAAGCATTAGAATTTTAGTAGCTAAGAAGATACATTTTTGACAATACTTCCCTTCCAGCCAAAATAAGCCACTACAGCAAAAGCTATTAGCGGCACTATATACCCCATTTGTATATTACCTGTAGTGTCACTAATAATGCCAAAAATACGAGGTAATATAGCGCCTCCTACAATAGACATTACTATTAAACTACTAGCAATTTCAGTAGCCGATCCCAATTGTTGAATGCCGAGCGAAAATATAGTGGGAAACATAATAGACATAAAAAAACATATTCCTATTAAAGCATAAATGGTAATAATTCCTTTTCCCAATATAGCCAATGCACACAAGCCTACACAGAGTAAAGCAAATGAAGTTAATAAATGACGAGGGGTGAAATATTTCATTAAAGCCGTTCCTAAAAACCTACCTACTAAAAAAGCCAATCCTCCTATACTTAAATAGTCGGCAGCCTGAATTTCTGTAATTTGGGCCGATTGAGTTGCATATAAAATAAATAAACTTAAAACACAAACTTGTGCCCCTACATAAAAAAACTGTGCTATAACTGCCCATTTTAAATGGTTGTACTTAAGTGTATTTGCAATAGTAGGGTTCTTCTGAGTTTCATTTTTTTCTCTAATATCTGGAAGGTTTATTTTAAAAAATAATAATGCAAAACATAAAAGTATAAGGCCTAAAATAGTATAAGGCGTTTTCACCGTATAAGCTTCTGCTGCTAAAGCAGCTTTCTGCGCTTCGGTAGTCATTGCACTTAATTGTTCAGAGGTATAGCCTTTGGTTAATATTATTCTTGCACCTATAGCAGGTGCTAGTGCTGCAGCTAAGCCATTAAAAGATTGTGCTAAATTAAGTCTTTGTGTAGCATTACTAGCATCTCCCAAAGAAGAAGCATAGGGGTTAGCAGCAGTTTCTAATATTGTCAAACCACAAGCAATCACAAATAAAGCAAATAAGAAGTAATTATAAGATTGATGATTAGCTGCTGGCACAAACAAAAATGAACCTAAAGCAAATAATAGCAAACCTACAATGATACCTGTTTTATATCCCCATTTTTTCATCATATAGCCAGCAGGTAAAGCCATAAAAAAATAAGCTACAAAAACGGAGGAATCTACTAAGGTTGATTGTGTGGTACTAAGGGTAAAAGACTTTTTTAAATGAGGAATTAAAATGGGATCTAAATTATGTGCGAACCCCCATAAAAAAAATAAACAAGTAATTAATATAAAAGGCAGCCTGTTTGTTTTTTCTTTTTGCATACACCTAAATTATATTTAAATATACTCTTTTCAAGCTTTTTAGGCAAAAAATTGACTAGTACATTTGTAATTAAAACAACTAAAGACCTAATTTTGGATATAAAACACCTATAAATTCTAAAGATTTTTATTTATTAAAAGCTAAAAATTAAAAACTTTCAAAATGAAAACTATAATTAAAATAATACTAAGTAGTACTTTTTTGTGCGTATATAGTATGATGTATGCAGCTACTATAAATACAATTAATTCAAAAAATGATAAAGAAAGAGATTATTATTTAATTCAAATATATCATTGTAAATCTGCTCAACAAATTACTCATATTGATACCTTTTTGAATCATACTTTTTTACCCTATATGCATAAAAATGGTATTGAAAAAGTGGGTGTATTTGCCCCCTTAGATAATGATACCGCTTCTGATAAAAGAATATTTGTATGGCTTCCTTTTAAAAATATTCAAAAATTGGATGAGTTAGATCAAAAAATGGAAACCTTGGATCCTATGGGAAATGAGCCTATTATTCATTTAGAAAATGCAGATAGCAGCTTACCTTATACAAGAATAGAAAAAATAATTAGTAGGGCATTTAAATTCCAACCCCACTATATTAAAAGCTCAACTCTGACTAAATCGAGTAGTCGTGTGTATGAATACAGAAGCTATGAAAGCCCCACTGAAAATGCACATTTAAGAAAAGTACATATGTTTAATGAAGGAGGTGAAATCCCATTATTTGCTAGTCTTAATTTTAATGCCATTTTTTATTCAAAAGTTATTGCAGGAAGCAGAATGCCTAATTTAATTTATATGACTAGCTTTAACAATATGGAAGATAGAAATGCACATTGGAAATCTTTTGTAGAGGCGCCGCATTGGAAGAAAATTTCTGCAGCACCTGAATATAAAAATTCAGTGAATAGAAATGAAACAATACTAATGAGTGCCAGAGACTATGCCGACTTTTAATCTACTAACTCTAAGCCCATTAATTTAATTAATTCTAGTTGTGCGTTACACAGTTGGTATTGATATTGTAATTGATTCAAAAGTGCTCTCTGATAATCTGCATTGGTAGAAGTTATTTCTAAGGGAGTAGCAGTTCCATTTTTCAATTTACTCAAACTTAATTTTTGAGCTAATGCCGCTTGTTCTATTTGAGTATTCGCATTTTTAATTCTCATCTGATTACTTTGAATATCAATTAAAGCCGCTTGAATATCTTTTTCAAAATCGTGCAATTGTGATTGCACTGTTGTTTCATATAAGGCTACACTTCTTTCCTGTATTTTAATTTGTTGCTTGGTTTTACCTCCATTGAATAAAGGCACTGAAAATCCAACACCAGCATTATAATTAAATCGAGGATCATTAATTTGAGGCAAATAGCCGTTGCGAGATCCCACACTTGCTTTCATTCCAATAAAAGGAAGTTCATTTAATTTAGTAATAGCCACCTCTGCTTTGGAAACATTTACTTTGTCTTTAGCAATAGCAATAGTGGGGTTATGTAATAAAGCCATTTGCATAGCTTCCTCTGCATTATAATTTTTCAAACTAAGGCTTAATTGACTTTCCTTGATAGTATTAATGCCAGTAGCATAATTTAATAAATTCAATAATTTCTGTAAATTGGTTTCTACCTCTATTTTTTTATTTAATTCATTATCTAGTTTAGATTGAATAGTAAGTAAGTCCAATTGAATGGCATTCCCATTTTTTAACTGAGACTCAATAATTGTTTTATTTTCAGTTAATAATTGAATGACCTGATTTTGAATTTCAATTGCTTTTTTTGCATAAATAATTTGATAATAAAGTTGACTAATTTGAAAAAACAAACTATGTTTTAATTGTTCAGCTATGTGCTTTGAAGTTTGTAATTCTAATTTAGCTTTTTGTATGGCAGAAGCCAATCTTCCAAAATCAATTAATGTATATGTACCATTTAAAGCGCCTGAAACATTATGTACGGGTGCAAATTGAAATGTCTTTTCTCCAAAAGCCACTTCAATTTTAGGTTGTACATAAGCATAACTAGCATCTAAAGTAATATCTGGATATTTATTTAATTCAGTTAAAGTAAGCTTATCTTCCGCCAATTGAACCGACTGTTGCACTTCCTTTACTTTGGGAAAGTATTGCAAGGATTGATTCAATAAATTTTTAAGCTCCCCATTAATAATACTTTGTGCCTTAGTACTATTGTAAATACTTACTAATAACACTATACCTACTACTATTTTTTTCATATCTAATTACTTTATAAATACTATAATTTTAATGAGCTTCTGCCGCAGCTTTTGCAGCAGCTTTATCCATTTTTTTATTGGTTCTTAAAAACAATACTAAAGGAATTACTAGAATAAAGAAAATACCTACTAATCTGAAAGTGTCTAAATAAGATAAATAATAAGCTTGTCTATCTACCGACATATCAATCATTTTATAGGCCCTCTGTGTAGCACTGGTTAAGTCCCCCGTCTTAGAAGCAATACCTTGGCTAATGGCGCTTACGCGCTCTTGCCACTGTGCTCCATCCGATGGAATATTTGCAATGAGGTTGGTGCGGTGATGAAAATACTGCTTGGCTACATAATTATTAGCCACTGCAATTCCAAAAGCACCCCCCAATTGACGAATCATATTATTTAAAGAAATACCAGCAGCATAGTCTTTGGGCGATAAACCCACCACTGCCTGATTAATTAAAGGCAACTGACTCATTGAAATACCAAAAGCCCTAATTAATAAGGGCCAGAAAAAATCCCATTTGCTAGCGTCTAAAGGCATAGTAGCACTATAAAAGGCATATACAGAAAATAAAGTAAATCCAACAATGACAAATGGAATGGGCGTAACTCCTTTACTCATTAACTTTCCAATAATGGGCATCATAATAACTCCAGCTAAAGTAGGAGGCAATAAAGAAATACCCGTTTCAAATGCAGTGTACCCCATAATTCTTTGCGCAAGAACCGGATAAACAAATACAGAAGTGAATAAACCAAACCCTGCTACAAAAGTAAAAATGGTGGTGAAAGCTAAATTTCTATTTTTTAAAACTCTTAAATTCACTGCAGGTTGATTGATATTTAATTCATAAATGATAAATGAAATAAGTCCTACCACTGCAATTACTGAACAATAACGAATAGTTTCACTATTGAACCAATCTTCTGATTCTCCTCTTTCTAAAACATATTGTAAACAACCTATGCCTGCCATTAAAAGCATTATACCCGTATAATCAATCTTAATTTCATCTTTACCTTTACCCTCCCCTTCTTTCTTTTCAATAAAAGTGAAGGATAAAAAAGTAGCTATAATACCAATAGGAATATTAATCATAAAGATTAAAGGCCAACTATTATGTTCAATAATCCAACCTCCCAAAGTGGGACCTAAAGTGGGACCTAAAACAATACCCATCCCAAATAAACCTGCTGCCATAGGCCTATCCTTTGGTTCAAAAGCATCAAATAAAATAGCTTGAGAAGTAGAAAGAAGGGCACCTCCACCAATTCCTTGTACAAACCTCCATAATATGAGTTCCAGTAAACTATCCGACTGACCACATAAATAGGAAGCGGCAGTAAAAATTATCATAGACGCGATATAATAATTTTTACGGCCAAAATATTCAGCTAAAAATCCGGTTAATGGAATAATAATAACATTAGCAATAGCATAAGCGGTAATTACCCAGCTCACATCTTCAATGCTAACACCCAAACTACCCGAAATATCGTTTAAAGCAACATTTACAATAGAAGTATCAATCAACTCCATTATAGCTGCTGATACTGTAGTAATAACAATGATGGCTCTTGCAAATCCCTTAAGCGCTGGCATAAGTCCTATTTGTCAACGGTGATAAATACACTCATTCCTGCTCTTAATTTATTTTTAAAAGCAGCTTGATTGTTAATAGCAATTTTTACAGGAATACGCTGCGTTACTTTAATAAAGTTGCCACTTGAATTATCAGGAGGCAATAATGAAAATTTAGCGCCTGTGGCATCACTTACACTTAAAATAGTTCCTTCTATGGGAAGTTCTGGAAAAGCATCTAAGCGAATATTTACTTTTTTACCTTCTTGCAAACTTTCTAATTGACTCTCTTTAAAATTTGCTACTACCCAATAAGAACTATCATTCACAATGGAGAATAAAGGAGTACCTGCTTGTACAAATTGACCAACATTGATGTTCTTCTTTCCAATTTTTCCTGCACTTGGGGTCATAATTTGTGTATAAGATAATTTTAATTCTGTTTCTTTAATTTTTGATTTTTTCATATCAATTAAAGCCATAGACCTATTTACATTTTGTCTTAATACTGCAATCCTATTATTGGCAGTAGCCAATTCGGTTTGCGCATTACTCAATTCTTGAACAGAAGAAGACAATTGATATTCTGTTTCCTCTAATTGTTTTCTAGTAATAGCTTGTTCTTTAAATAAATTTTGATCTCTATTGAAATCATTGGTTGCTTTTTTCTGTTTAATTGTTTTTAAATCTACCTGCCCTTTATTATTTTTCAAAGCCAAAATACCATTTTCTAATTGCGCTTGTGCATTAGAAACATCTGCTAAAGATTGTTGTAAATCGGCTTTTTGCTCTTCTAATTGGGCTTGAAGTTCTGCATCATCAATGGCTGCGACTAACTGATTTTGACCCACAGAATCATAATCTTTAATGGATATAGTTTTCACATACCCTGCAATTCTTGTTAAAACAGGCACAATAGAAGTTTCTATTTGAGCATTATCGGTGGTCTCGTGTGTAAGGGTGAAAATTACTTTTTTAGCACCAAAATATAGGGCTGTAACTAGTAATACACCAATAACCGCTTTACGAATACCGGCTTTATTATTCTTTTTTTGTTCCTCCATAATTGTATAATAATTAATGAACTAATTGAGGCTGCAAATTACTATAATTATAGTAGATGAATTGAAAAATTATAGGTGCCTAATATTAACAAATAATAAAAGTCTATAAGTAATATCTTTGTGCCGCTCTGTATATATTACTAGTAATGTTTAATTGCTACTAATAGGCAGGTTCATTAAAGTAAACATATATGAATAATTTAAGTGATTTACATAGTTGGTCTAGTGATTTAAAAGTAAGTCCGCTAATGCCAGTATTGTTTTTAGGCCACGGTAGCCCTATGAATGCTATTGAAGAAAATGAATTTGTACAAGGCTTTAGAAATATTGCTAATACCCTGCCAAAACCCAGCGCCATCATTTGTATTTCAGCACATTGGTTTACCCAAGGAACACAAATTACAGCTATGGAAAAACCGCCCACCATACACGATTTTAGTGGTTTTCCGCCTGCTTTATATGAAGTAGATTACCCTGCTAAGGGGGAGCCCAATTTGGCTGCTTATGCCAAGCAAATATTAGACCCTTATTTGGCACCGCAGCAGGCTGAATTGGATGAAAAATGGGGCTTAGATCACGGGGCTTGGAGTGTAATAAAGCATTTATATCCCAATGCTGATATACCCATTATTCAAATAAGTATTGACTATTCCAAACCTCCTATTTATCATTTTGAGTTGGCTCAGCAACTACAAACATTAAGAAATAAAGGAGTGCTTATTATAGGTAGTGGCAATATTGTACATAATCTAAGAATGGTAGATTGGGCAAATTTTGATAAAGATGACTATGGCTATGATTGGGCAATAGAAGCTAGAGCTCGTATCAATAAATTATTAATGGAAGGAGAGTATGCACCGTTATTAAAATATCAAGAACAAGGAATGGCATTCAAATTAGCCATTCCCTCTGCTGATCATTATTTACCACTTATTTATACTTTGGGTTTGCAACAAAAAAAAGAGCAGCTGCATTTATTCAATGATAAATTATTAGCTGGCTCTTTAAGTATGACTTCTGTAAAAATTGGAAATTAATTACTATTCTCTACAATATTTAAATGATACTCCTGAATTAAACCAGGATTTTCAGGTGTTAAAGTAAAAGCTAATTTTATTTTCTTTTTTTCACATTGAATAATACAATACCCACGCATTTGATTTTCGGCTATCATTTCTCCCACCGACACAATTTCACCCGCTTCCTTTAAAATGGCAGCCGCTTCTTTTTTCAAAGTTTCAATAGGATAATCTTCAAAAAAGTTTTCAGCAAAGATGGCTGCGCTGGTAGTAAAACTAGGTAACATTGAAATTAATTGAATTTTCCTTTTTTGTAAAATAGGAGAAATGCTTGTCACTCTTGGTTTTAATTTTGCTAATTGCACAATAGTATCAAGAACAGCTAAATTAATAACTGAAGTAGGTGCATAAGTAACATTGGCAAATAAAATAACACCAATTCCATAGTCGGGCAAAAAACGCCAATTACTTCCAAAGCCAGGCAGGCCTCCACTATGGCCTACACTATTTCTACCCAATGCATCGTGCATCCAATTTAAACCATAAGTATAACTACTAGTAGCAGCTATTACACGACCACTAGGATAAGTATAATTAGGCATCAATGAAATAAATTTAGATGACTGATGCATTTCTCTAAGACTACTTCTTTTTATGGGAAAAGTTTCAGGATCATTTCTTTCGGGCCAAGCCATTTGATGTAAGGCTACATATTTACTGAACATATCAATAGAAGTAATCATACCCCCCATTGAACCATAAATACCATCGTGTAGTAAAGTTTCTTTTCTGAATTGATTATTTATATACCTATATCCGTTAGCTAAATTTTTTTCTGGCACATTTGAAAATTCATAAGTAGTTTCATTCATCCCCAGTGGAGCTAAAATATTTTTCTTAATATAGGCATCATAAGTAAGTCCAGACACTTTATGAATAATATAGCCTAACATTGTAAAACCTAAATTGGAATACTCATATTGAATTCCCGCAGTATTTGAAAAAGAGATACCTTCTTTAATTAATTTTAATAGCTCTTCCTCCGTATCGGCTAATTGTCTATCTCCCCAAGGATTATCTTCCGGAAATCCTGCGCTGTGGCTCATTAAGTGTCGTATAGTAATTACAGGCGCGTCTTTGGTCAACCCCTGGTTTTTCATAGCAGGTATATACATTTGAACAGGATCATCTAAATGTAATTTGCCCTGATCTCTTAATTGTAAAATGGCAAGTGCCGTAAAACTTTTAGACATTGAGGCAATTCTAAACATAGAAGAAGAGCTTGCTGGAATTTTTTGTTCCAAATTCGCATAACCTCCACTACTCTTAAATACTAATTTGCCATCTACTACTAATCCAAATGCATAACCGGGGAAATGATGAGCTTCTGCATAATTTTTAATCATTTGTTCCACCACAGGAAAAGTAGATTCTATTCGTTTATCTCTACCTGTATCCTGATAGCGGGCTGGAGTAAAATTAGCTGGCGTCTGTGCTTGAACATTAAAAAAGGTTATCAGCATACTCAATGCAAAACCCATACACTTAAAAATATTTTTCATTTTAATTTTTTTATATTGCTAATTAATTTATTAAAAAAAGTAGTTGCAATTATTTATTAAAGTTTCTTTGAATAAAATCAAAGCAGGCTTCATCCACTTTTAGCCAACTTTTATACAATAAAAAGCCGTGAATTTCATCGGGGAAAATAATTTCCTCCACATTCACTTTTTGTCTTCTTAATTGTTGTATCATATGAATAGTTTCTGCAAAAGGCACATTTCTATCATCATCTCCGTGAATGAAAAGTACTGGACTTTTCCAACCCTTAGCAGTATATACAGGAGAGGCTTTATACGCTATTTGACCTGCTGCAGGAAAGCGTAAACTATCATACCAAGGTGCAAAATTCGGTTCTTCATCATTCCAATTATGAACCCCGTGAATATCTACCCCTGCTGAAAACAAATCACTTCTTTTAGACAATCCGTGGGCTGTTAAATAGCCCCCATAACTTCCTCCCCATAAACCAATTTTTTTTGCATTTACATCGGCTCTAGCTTTTAAATATTCACCTGCTGCTATTAAATCATTTACTTCTGAGCCACCTGCCATTCCATAATGATCGGCTTCTCTAAAAGCTAAGCCATAACCAATACCACTTCTATAATTCAACGCCATTACAATATATCCTTGACTTGCAAAATATTGATTCACTGCATAAGCATTTGAATAATAAGAACTATAATTAAAACCTTCTAACATTTGTCTTCTACTACCTCCGTGTAAAAAAATCATAGCCGGATATTTTTTAGTAGCATCATAATTTACAGGCAAAAATATTTGGGCAGGTGCTTTAAATCCATCCATAGCTTTTACTAATATAGTGCTAGGTGTAACTAAATTAGTTGGAAAATGTGAGGGAAATAAATCTGCTGCTATGGCTTGTTCTTTACCCTCTGTTCTGTACATAGGCCAAGAAGGCTTAGTAGCACTCGCTTGTAAATACACAAATCCATTATTCACTTCTGATGGATTATATTCAATTTTATTGCCTTTAGTTAAAATAGTTGGATTGGCTTTAGCGGGATCTACCGTCCAAATATGCCTTCTATTACTATCGCTGATATTAGTGACATAATAAATAGTTTTTCCATCCTTACCCAAATGCATAGTTTCTACTTCTCCTATACCAGGTGTTAAATGATTTATCTTTTTGGTATTGGGTTGAATACTATACAAATGCATCCATCCTGTTTTTTCCCAAGGAAACACAATATAATTATCTTGGGTCCAAATTAATTGTGTAGCCACTGCAGGTAAGTCTCCTACAAATAAAGAACCCATTCCCTCCTCTGCTTTAAATAAGGTAGATGCCTTATTAGTAGCCACTTCAGCAATTCTAATTTCCCAGGGTTGAGCTGCAGTAGGTCTGGGTGTAAAACCAATTTGATATTTAATATTAACAGTTCTCACAAAAGCAATATGCGTACCTTCTTTGTTCCAAACAGGGTCTGAATCATTATAGGTGGAAGCATCGATAAAATTTATTTGATTGTTTACAAAATCATAAACGCCAATAAAGGAATGTTCTTCTCTATTAGAAACAAATAAAATTTGTTTACCACTTGAATTAAAAGCCAAACTACTAATACTGCCTCTGCTATAAAATAATGGTTGAGCAGTAGCATTTTCTTCTGCTAAATTTAATTTCCAAGCTTTACCGCCTTGGAGATACGCTAATAATTTTCCATCAGGGCTAATTACAGGGGCGCTACCTTTTGCTAATTTTTTTATGGTGCCAGTGGCTAGATCAATACTATAAATATTTTGCTCGGTAGTATATTGCAATTGTGCGGGATTAGCGGGCTCTCCCTTGGAATTATTAGTATTACCTCTTACAAAATATATTTTATCATCGGTAGGAGAAAAAACAATATTTCCTATTTCTACTCCAATATCACCTTTATAACTAGTAAGAGATTTATAATTACTAGTAGCTGGCTGACCATAATAAATATTTCTACTTCCTTTATCATTAAATACCCAAGCAATGGCATCACCTTTATGATTAGACACTAAATCGGTGGGAAAAGCAGGTGAGAGATAATCGGCCATCTGCTGCGCAGAACTTATCTTTACTACAGTCATTGAAACAATGAGAAAAAAGAAAATAATTTTTTTCATAGAGGATATTTTTAATAAGAATTATTTTAAGTTTATACTAATATACCCTTTTTTTTAAAAAAACTATACCCAATTACTTGAATTAAAACATAATGGTTAAATTACTTAAGTAAAAAAAATTCAATGAGTAAATACTTCAAATTCATAGGGTTATTATTGCCTTTTTGTACTATGTGCTCACAGAAAGAAAATAAAAAAGATATTGGTTTTGAACTTAAAAAAGAACCCACCCTTTATTTTAAGTCCTTTGTAGATTGTAATATGGCTGAGGTATGGGTAGGAGATACTTTTCGCATTTTCCCAGGCAAATATGGAGAAGATCCGCTATGGGGATATTCCAAAGAATTAAAATACGCTTCAGGTAACAATGCGCAAGAAGTATTTAATAAAAAGTATGAAGATTTTAAAGAACCCAAGATGCCCTTGAATGTGGCACCCACCGCAGAAGGATTACACGGTGCTGTTTGGTTTGAAACTGTCTACCAAGATCATAAAGACAAAAGTGGAAAAACTTTATATGCACTTTACCATAATGAAAATTATCCCAACACCCTTCCCTACAATAATAAAACAGGCAAGGGTTATATAAATAAAAATTGGCCACAGGGTTTAACAGGGGCTCAAACTCCTGCAGCAGTATGTAGAATTGGAATTATGAAATCAATGAATGGTGGTTATAGTTGGGAAGATAAAGGTATTGTTTTAGAAGATTTACAAAACAGAATGATTTTAAAACCACATAATAACTCAGTAACTTTTGCAGGTGGCGTAGGTGATCCCTCTGCAGTAGCAAGTGGAGATTATTTATATATATTTTATGGAGAATATGGTTATGCGGGTAATTATGAAGCTGCTAGTTACAGTAAAGAAAAAGAATACGCAGGACAATGTATTAGTATAGCTAGAATTAAATTAACTGATTTAGATCAACCCACAGGAAAAGCTAAAAGATACGATGGTAAAGGTTTTCAGGCCAACTATGATGCCATTGGTAGTCCTATTAAAAATATTCAAATAGCTATGAAGGAAGGTGGAGGGCCTAGTTCAGATAGTAATAGTAAATATTATTGGGGACCTTCTGTAAGTTGGAATCATTACTTACAAGCCTGGGTAATGTTAATGGCTAAATCGGAAGGACCTTCTTGGAAAGGAAGTAGTATCTATGTTTCATTTAATAAAAATTTTATTTTAGATAATAATTCGCAAGACTGGACGGTTCCAAAATTAATTCTAAGTATTCCTGGTCACATTATTTGGTATCCTTCATTACAACCCATTGGAGAGGCTAATACACAAAAACTAAAATATACTTCTTTGCAATTAGGTGAAAAAGCAAGACTTTTTTACAAAGACCAAACAAAAGATACAGCAGTGTATATTTCTAATTACTCTATACAATTCAAGAAATAAAAAACTCCCTCAAAATTGAGGGAGTTTTTTTTAGTATAGGATTACCTAAATAATATTAATAACCAGCGTTTTGACTAACGTTTGGATTTACTAAAATTTCATCATTAGGAATAGGGAAAAGTAAGTTTGGATTTCCTGGAGCTACAGTGATTTTAACAGATACTGCATTAGTAGCATCTTGACCTTGAGGCTTCACGAAAGTGTAACCTAATCTTGTTAAATCCCAGAATCTGTAACCTTCAAAAGCAAACTCCTTTGCACGCTCATCTAAAATATCTGTTAACACTTGAGCTCCTGAATTAGCATAAGCTGCTTTTGGATCTCTGTTAACTGCAAATTTATTTAAAGTAGCATTAGCGTTGGCAACATCACCTAAATTATAATAAGCTTCTGCTAAAATTAAATAAGCTTCAGAAAAACGAACTATTTTAACATCATCTAAGTTCACATTATCAATAGGATACTTAACTATATAATAAGCTGTACCTAATTGACCAGATCTTACATCAGGGCTTATTAAGCCTTTTCTAGTATCTGTTGCAGTATAGGAATCATAGAAAGGTTTGATAGTTAACATATCCCCATAAGCACCCCCACCTGGCTTAGGTACTAAGAACACTGCAAGTGTACCATCACTCACTTGGTTATTGGCATCACTAGTAACTTCAAACATAGTTTCAGTTTTACTAGTTAAAGGAGAAGCTCCCTTCCAGTAAGAAATAACATTGGCACTAGTCACTAAACTAAAACCACTATTATTAATAACATCTAAAGCGGCAGCTTTAGCATTTACCCAATCTCCTTTATGTTGGTATACTCTTGCTAAAAGAGTTTCAGCAGCATACTTTGTCATAAAAGAAGAGTTCAATGCTCTAGTTTTTGCAGTTAATGTAAAGTTCATTGTTTGACCTTGGTTGAACTTAGCTAAAGAAATTGCTTTGGTTAAATCGGCAATTACCTGAGTGTATACTTCAGCCACTGTATTTCTTGCAGGCTTTGCATTCACATCAAATTTAGTCACAATGGGTACTCCCGGACTTGTAGGATCAGTGGTATAAGGCAAACCAAAATTTCTTACTAAATCAAAGTAAATTAAACCTCTGATAGCATAAGCCTCAGATAATAATTGACTCACATTAGGATTAGTAGCAGGATCTAAACCAGCATTAATAATAAAATTAGCATTTTTAATCGCATTATAACCATTTTGCCAAACTGCAGAAGCATAACCATCTGTTTTGGTAAAATTATATAAATTGAAAGAAATGTATCTTCCAGAGTTAGCTGAAGACAAGAAACATTTATCAGCCATTAAATCGCCTTTCACTGCATAAGTTCTACCATAAAAATCGGTAGCTCTTAAAGAAGCATATAAGCCAGTTAATGCTGTACTCATATCATCTTCTGTTTTAATAGCGTCTGATAATACAACAGAGTTGTAAGGCTTTTGATCTAAAAATGTTTTAGAGCAACCGAATAGCATTGCTATGGTTCCAATTGCTAGGAACATTTTAGTGATTTTGTTGAAATTATTTTTCATATAAAAAATATTAAATAGTTGTTGTTAATTAAAAGTTTACACTTAATCCAAAAGTGACAGACTTAGAAGGTAATACTTGTTGTCCGTTATTACCTGTAATACCTTGTTCTGGGTCACTTAAGATGATATCAGCATATGTTTTAGTAAATATATTAGTTCCACGGGCATAAATATTTATACCATTGATATGAAATTTATCAAGCACCGCTTTATTATCATATTTATAAGTCAACTGAATATTTCTTAAACGAACATAATCACCGCTATATAAGGTACGGTCAGATCCTGTTGAACCACCTCTTGCGTCGTTGTATATATATTTAGGAACTGTAGTTCTGTCTCCAGGATTTTGCCAACGAGTTAAGTTGATAGCATATTTATTTCTTGTTGAATAAGCACCATCCATTGCATAAGCTTGAGCAGACTCATTGAAGTAGTTACCAAAGTTATAGTAGAAATCAAATGAGAATGTGAAAGACTTATAATTGAAGTTATTTCCAAAACTTCCATAGTATTTAGGATCGGCTTGCTTGCCCACTAAATATAAATTGGCTTTTGTTTTAATACTGGTAGAACCAATTTGTGTACTATCTAAATACCACATTGGATCTCCTGTATTAATATTAACACCTGCATAACCTCTAGTGTAGAAGCTATAGAAAGGTTGACCTACTCTTAATAAATAAGCACCGTTTAACTGATCACCTGAAGGTAAGCTGGTAACTTTATTTTTGTTAGCAGTATAGCTTGCATTGACTTCCCAAGAGAAATCTTTTAATTTAATTGGAACTAAATTGATGCTAATCTCATAACCTGAGTTTTGCATACTACCTACGTTATTAATAAAGCCAGTGAAACCAGTGGTACGAGATAAGTTTTGGTTTAACAACGCACCATCGGTGTTACGCTTATATAAATCCACATTTAAGTTAATTCTATTATCTAAGAAACTGATATTAGTTCCGATATCAGCTTGGTTGTTTTTCTCCCAAGTTAAACTCTCGTTACCAATATTGTTGAAAGTACCACCCGCTACACCATTGTAGTTATAACCAAAGGCGTATGAAGGTCTCCAAGTATAGTTTCCAATTTCCGCATTACCATTGGTACCATAACTAGCGTGAATTTTAAATGCAGAAAAAACGTTGTTACCTTGCATAAATGGTTCAGCTAATACATTCCAAGAAGTTCCTATTGACCAGAAATTACCCCAAGGATTATTAACACCAAATCTTGAAGATCCGTCACGACGGAAACTTCCGTATAAAGTATACTTATCTAATAAACTAAAAGTAGCATTAGAGAAATAACCAGTGAAAGTATAATCAGAACCTACTGACTTACCATTGGTAGAAGTAGCAGCGTTGGTAGAATAGTATAAATCTGTTCTAGGAGGGAAACCAGTTACATCACCAATTTGTCTGTAAGTAGCACTCTTAATAGCTTCTTGACCTAATTTGAAATCAGCATAAAAACGCTTTGATTTGTTAATATCGTAGTGATAATCAAATTGATTAATCAAGTCTGTTAAGAAAGCTCTTGTAACAATTGAAACACCCTCTCCAGAAGCACCTGAGTTATCGCCGTGGAAGGGGTTATTAAATTGATACTCTTCGTTATTGGTATACTGCATATTAATAGTGGTAGAAAATTTCAAACCAGGTAAAATTTTATATTCCACATTTTGGTTAGCAATGGCGTTCAAACCTTTTAACCATCTTTTATCATTAGCAGCAATATATAAAGGGTTATAGTGACCAGGGAAACCTAAGTTATCTGGGCTAATATTTAAAGTACCATCTGGGTTAAATGGATTTTGCGTAGGTCTTAACACATAAGACACATAAGCAGGGTTACCAAAATATAAACCAGAACCACCAGGACCATCAGAAGCTAATACTGAATTTTGTAAAGTAGTACCTGCTGAAACCTTAGTAGTAAATGATAATTTATCGTTTACATTATGAGTAACTTTTAAGTTTCCAGTTACTCTTGAGAAATCGGCTTTAATGGTGGTACCATCTTGGTAGAAGTAACCAGCAGAAGCAAAGAACTTAGTTTTTGCATCACCACCACTTGCTGAAATATTATATTGTTTTTGTGAACCAGGTTTAGTAATTAAGTGGAACCAATCAATACCCACACCATTACCATAACCATAGCTTGCTAATGTAGCTGCAGCTGAAGCAGCAGATACACCTGCATTGGCTAAACCTTCTTTAAATAATTGGAAATAATCATTTACATCTGTGGGATAACCTTGAGTAGGAGGTAATATAGGTGTGTTTTGACCTACTTCAGAATCAAATCTGAATTGTGTTTTACCTGCTCTACCACTTTTTGTAGTGATTACGATAACTCCGTTAGCACCTCTTGAACCATAGATAGAAGTTGCAGCAGCATCTTTTAAAATGTTGACACTTTCAATATCATCAGCATTAATTGTTGCAAGTACGTTGGTACTTGGGTTGATACTGAATCCACCGCTATTACCATTGGAAAGGTCACCATCATTGATTTGAGCACCATCCACAATGTATAAAGGACGAGCACCACCGTAAGAGAATGAACCAATACCTCTAATACGAATGGGTGTCACAGCACCTGGTTGACCAGTGGAAGAAGTTGCCTGTAAACCAGGAGCAGCTCCTTGCAACATTTGATCTAAAGATGCAAATGGTTTGTTTTCAATTTTTGACATGTCCACTTTAGCAATAGAAGCAGTTACATTAGATCTTTTTTGTGTACCATAACCTACTACTACTACTTCATCTAATTGTGAAGAGGAAGCCTCCAATTGAATTGTAAAATTTGTTTTTGTACCAATAGCAACTTCAGCATCGCTAAAGTTTATTGATTTTACCACAAGAGTTTTAGCAGTTGAAGGAACAGTAATTTTAAATGAACCGTCTTCACTTGTATTAGCACCAATTTTTGTGCCTTTTACAACCACTGATGCATTCGCAATTGCGACGCCCTTTTGGTCTGTTACTCTACCAGTTAACTGACGAGTTTGTGCAAAGACACAAGTCACTGTCAATAAACCTAGAGTCAACATCAACATAAGTTTTTTCATATTTCAAATTTAGAATGCAAATCTAAAGAATATTGGGATATATTAACAAAGTGTTAAAGTTTATTCTTTAATAAATTAATATTAAGAAAATATTAAATTATTTTAATAAGTATATATATATTATTATCAATAATATATATCAAAATTTTAAAACTAACAATCTTTATTATTTTATGTTAAAACGCTAGGGTTTCAAGATCCATTTTTCAGCCAAATTTTGCTCAATTAATTGCTTAGAATAATAAGAAGGGAAATAGGAATCATTAGCCCAAGTGGTAAAGAGGTTTTGATAAAAGGGACTATTACTATCTCCAGATTGTCCTGGCGTATTGATTATCAATGTTTTATCCCAATTTCGGGTATCCATTAAAATCCTAAAGCTAGCCCCACTAACCTGGTTATCTGCACTTCCAGTGGAACCGGGCGTTTGACCATTACCCCCTCTGGGCAGGGGTCCTATATTAAGTTTGGATTTTAAAGCAGGGCTAACCAAATTGGCTAAAGGATGTTCAAAATATATATGCTTGTATTTTTCTTGCCCATAGGTCCAAGCACTTATTTCACCTCCTAATTTATTTTTTAAATTTTTTGTGGCTTGTTCAAATGCATTTTTTAAAAAAGTATTTCTTTTTTGCTCCGCCTCCACTGCACTCACTCCAAAATAATTGATAGGATTTTCTAATCGATTGATGATGGTTGTTAATTGTAAATTAATCCAAGGTTGAATAGCCTCAGGTACAAAATATTTTTGTGCATTGAAAGTAATTTGTTTTTCCCAAGCAACATAAATACCTGCTGCTATACTATTTTTATCCAACTTAAAATTCCAATTCATTAAAAATTGTTTCGCTGCATTAGTAAAAGAATCTTCAAATTTTATTTTGGATAAATGTGGTGTTAGCGTACTTGCAGGTATAGAAAAATAATCAGTTTGTAATTGCCCCATATCTTCTAAACTAATATTATTTTTTTCATTTAATACTGCATTAATTCTATCTCCTCTATAAGGGTCTGCCCAAGTATAACCTACTGCATCCCAATGTTCATAGGTATCTGGCGTGACGTGCTGGTTAGCAGTGGCAAAAAAGTTTTTACTTGGATTAAGTAAGTGAGCTCGCTCTTTTATAGGTAAATAGCCCGACCATTCATACCTTCCATCTCCAGGAATAGGAACATAACCACTGAAATTTTTTCTAATAGGTACAATACCTACTACTTGCCAACCAATATTTCCTTTTTTATCTGCCCAAATCATATTCTCTCCTGGAATATGACTATAAGAACAAGCTTCTCTAAAACTTTCCCAACTATTTGCTTGATCAATTCTTAATGAAGCTAAATAAGGTGCACCTCCTGCTTCCATCCACGCACATTTAACTGCATAAGCTTTGTTATTCACTGAATCTATAAAAGTGACGGGGCCGTGTAGGGTATAATTTAATTGAACCGTTTGCGCTTTTTGATTTTTTATTTTTATAGTTTCATAAATAGTTTTCATTTTTACCCATCGACCCTTATACCAATATTCATTTTTATTTAAAGGGTTAATACTATAGACATAAAGGTCTTCACCATCGGTTTCATAAATGGTCAATCCCCAAGCACCAAATTCATTATGTCCTATGGAAACGCCCGGTATTTCTGGCTCTCCGCCACCTATCACATTCCAACCAGGGGCTACTAAGTGCACGATATATCGTAAAGAAGGTACTGCAATTTTTCTATGAGGATCATTGGCAAGCATCGGAAAACCACTTGCAGTTTTACGACCACTAATAACCCAATTATTACTTCCTTCCATTTCTTGCTCTGGTAAAAAATCAGCAAGCTGTTTTCTTTTATTTAAAACATCTAATGCCGATACATCATCTTCATCGTGTTCCATTATATCGGATTTAGTAAATTCTACTTCTGTTCTATAAGCATTGTATAATGCTAAAATATCTGCTTTTAATAAATCCCCCCTAATGGCAGTGTCCAATTGTAAATTGGGATCTTTAGGATGAAACCAAATTAGATCTTTAACTTTTTTTTCGCCCACAGTTGCCACAGCTCTTCCTATATTTAATTCCTGAGTAATGTTGCCTAATAATCCTTGATGTCTTGAAATAACTATTTCAGGTGTCCATTTTTCTGGACGAATTTTTAAAATTTTAAATTCCACAGGAAGTAGATCTGGCTTAGCATTTACCTCTGTGATATAAGTATTAACTCCCTCTACATAAGCTTCAATAATGGATTTACCGCGGGGATGATAATGTTGTAATTCTTTTTGTAAGTCTCCTCTAAATTTAAATAAGCGAGTACCTATATCTCTTTTCAATTCCCTTGCACCTAAAATTTCAGCAACTGTTCCCGTAGCTTGTCTACGCCAAACTTCAAATTGAAATAATCTATCTTTGGCTGCACAATAACCTTGGGTAAAAAATAAATCGTGTTCATTACTAGCATAAATATGATTTACTCCCCATTGATCTCTTAGTACTTCTACTTTTGCTTGTAACCCTTTTAATGTTAATGTTTTTTTATCTTGTGCTTGCAAATGAGTACACATAAAAAAAAGAAGACAAAGCAGCGTGAATTTTTGCATAGTAAACTTATTTAATAGAATCAACAATCCTTTAAATTAAGAAAAATCCTTCGCAAATGAAAGTTTACAATAAGTACTAACTATAGTCTTACAACCTATTGACCCAAGGAGGGAGCCACTTCGTTTTCTATAATATTAAATTTTCCCGAAGCTTTTAATTCTTTAAATCCACCTTTAATATCAATAAGATGCTCGAATCCACGAGCTTTTAAAATAGAAATAAAAATCATCGACCTATACCCCCCTTGGCAATGCACATAATAAGTTTGATTTTTGTCTATTGCAGACATACTATTATTAATAAAATCTAAAGGTAGATTTTGCACTTGATTGATATGTTCAGAGGTATATTCAGAGGCATTGCGCACATCTAAAATTTTTATTTCATTTTGGGAAGCTTGTATATTAGCCAATGTAAAGGCATCCAAAGAAGTAATTTGGTCTATTTCTTTGCCTGCTTTTTGCCAAGCTTCAAAACCATTTTCTAAATAACCAATGGTATAATCATAACCAACGCGGGCCAATCTTGTAATTACTTCTGTCTCTCTTCCTTTTTCAGTCACTAATAAAATTTCTTGTTTTATATCGGGAAGCATAGCGCCTACCCAAGGAGCAAAATTGCCATCAATACCAATGTTGATAGCATTAGGAATAAAACCTTTTGCAAAAACTTGTGGATCTCTGGTATCTAAAATAATAGCACCGGTTTCATTTGCAGCAGCTTCAAAAGCATCTGCACTCATCGCATGCTGTCCTCTTTCCAAAACTTTATCAATACTATCATAACCTTCAATATTCAACATTACATTCAAAGGAAAATAACCAGGAGGTGCCGTTAAACCCTCTAACACTACTTTAATAAATTCTTGTTTAGACAAACTAGCTTCTAGCGCATAATTAGTTTTCTTTTGATGACCTAAAGTATCCTGTGTTTCTTTACTCATTTTTTTACCACAAGCACTTCCCGCTCCGTGTGCCGGATAAATAATTATGTCATCGGGTAAAGTCATTATTTTATTTCTTAATGAATCATATAAATGCCCCGCTAAAATTTCTTGGTTTAATGCTGCATTCAATTTTTGAGCTAAATCGGGACGGCCAACATCTCCAATAAATAAAGTATCGCCACTAAACAAAGCTACTTTCTTGCCCTGTTCATTTATTAATAAATAGCAAGTACTTTCCATCGTATGGCCAGGCGTATGCAATACTTTAATAATTAGTTTCCCTAACTTAATTTCTTCGCCATCTTTAGCACTATAAAAATCAAAAGAGGGTTTCGCTTGAGGACCATAGACAATAGTGGCTCCTGTTTTTTTAGCAAGATCTAAATGTCCAGAAACAAAGTCGGCGTGAAAATGAGTTTCTAAAACATATTTAATTTTCGCTTTGTCTAATTGGGCTTTTTGAATATAGGGTTCCACTTCTCTGAGTGGGTCAATTATGGCCACTTCCCCTTCACTCATTATATAATAAGCTCCTTGCGCTAAACAACCTGTATAAATTTGTTCTAGTTTCATACAATCCATCTTTGATTCAAAGATAAAATTCTTATTTAAAATTAGAAATAAGAGTGATATAAATCACATTTATCTTAAAAAATATTAATCACGCTTAATTCATAAATTGTACTTAAATTGAACAAGAATTAAGTAGTATTCGTATAAATTAATCATAATGGAACTAGTGGGCTATATATTAGCAGTTTTTATTGGAGTATCCTTAGGCCTGATTGGAAGTGGGGGCTCTATTTTAACAGTTCCTCTGTTAGTTTATCTATTTCATATATCTCCCGTTCTTGCAACTACTTATTCTCTAGCTATTGTGGGACTTAGCAGTATTGCGGGTGTTATTTCAAGAATAAAACAAAAATTAGTTGACTTTAAAACAATTTTCTTTTTTGGTATCCCTTCTATTATAGGTGTTTTTAGTTCTAGAAAATTTTTGCTGCCGGCCCTGCCAGAAGAAATTTATCGAGGAACACATTTGATGCTCACTAAAAGCCATTTTATTATGTTGTTTTTTGCAACTCTTATGTTAGTAGCAGCCATCTCAATGATAAGCGGGAAAAATAATAAGGAACAAGCTGCAGCGATACCTGTATATGGAGGGGGTTTACTATTGGTAGGTTTTATAGAGGGATCCTTGACAGGTATTGTTGGTGCAGGAGGTGGTTTTCTAATTATACCAGCCCTAGTTTTATTAGCCAAGCTTCCAATGAAAAGAGCCATTGCTACTTCATTAGTAATAATTAGTATAAAATCTTTAGTAGGTTTTACAGGAGACTTATGGCACGTAACCTTAGATGGGAGCTTTTTACTTAAAATAATTATACTTGCTACCTTAGGTATAATTATAGGAAATTATATTAATAAAAAAATGGAGGGAGCTAAATTAAAAAAGGGATTTGGCTTTTTTGTACTTATAATGTCTTTAGTAATTATGATAGAACAGTTTTTCTTTTCTAATTTGATACACTAAATATTTTATTCATAAGCACCCATTTTTCACCAGGCTTAGCAGTGGGTATTGCTTGTTGATACTGCCACATTAAAGTTTCCCATTGCATCACTATTTCATTGTTGGCATCCAAAGCTGCTTTCTTTTCAAAACTAAACTCATCTGTCACTTCCATAATCATACATAATCTATTAGCTACTCTATAAATTTCTAAATTTTTAATGCCAGCTTCTTTTATAGAATTAATTATTTCTGGCCATACCGATGTATGGTACTGTTCATAAGTAGCAATTAATTGTGGATCGTCTTTTAAATCTAAGGCTAAACAATATCTTCTCATAGCATAGGTTATTAATAATTAGTATTAAGAATGAATCTCATTTTTTGATCCGTACACAAAAGCTTCCATCACACGCATCGATGCTAAGGCTTGTTCTGCAGAGCAAGGATTTTCCTCTACGCCATTAAGATATCTCACTATTTTTTCAATAAAATTTTGTTGATTGTGCAAGGGTGGTTCAAAATGTATTTGCTTTTCAATATTTTTTTCTATTAAGGTTATAGTATTCCCAAAAACAGGAAAGGAAATTTTTCCTTTTGTCCCTACTATTTCAAAAATATCTTTTTGCTGTTCTTTGTCTGCGCAAAAACACCAATACCCCTCACAGTGAATACCATTCTCTAATTCAATCTCACCTATAACGGTATCTTCTACTTTATATAAATTTGCTTTATTAAAAGCTTTTCCTTTATAAGATTTTGCTTTTCCAAAAAAATAAAATAATAAATCTAATTGATGGGGCGCTAAATCATAAAAATAACCCCCTCCAGCCCAACTAGCATCAATTCTCCAATTTTGTACTGGATCTAATAATCCACTATCTTCTTTTAACATTTCAATTCGAACGGTTTGAATATCTCCAATAGTTTGTGTATCCAACAAACGCTTTACTTCTAAAAAAAGAGGTAGTGCTCTTCTATAATGTGCAATAACTAAAGGAATATTTTGTTTTTTAGAAAAAGTGTCCATTCTTTCGCAAGCAGCCACATCTAATCCCATAGGTTTTTCTACATACACTGGTTTTCCCGCCTGCATTGCAGCTATCGCATAAGCTTCGTGAAATTTAGGAGGTGTAGCAATATAAATAGCATCTACTTCAGCAAATTGTATTAATTCATTGGCATCTAAAAAAAAATGAGGTACCTGATGCTTTTGAGCATAGGCTTTAAGTTTTTGTTCGTCTCTGCGCATCACGGCCATTAATTTCGAATGAGGAGCTTTATTAAAAGCAGGGCCGCTTTTCATTTCTGTCACCGAGCCGCATCCTATCATTCCCCATCGAATTGTTTTCATAGCAAATATTTAGACAAAATTTATTTTTAATAACTTACTTAAATCTTAGTTATGTAAATAAGTTTTAAACCAATTCAAATGACTATTATATCTATGAACTAAATAAGAAGGCACACGAATACCGTGATTTTGATTGGGGTAAATAATTAATCTTGTTGGTATACCCTCCGATTTAAATGCTTGATACATTTGTTCTGCTCCCACTACGGGTACATTAAAATCATTTTGGCTTGCCATAAATAAAGTGGGCGTTTTAATTTCTTTTACTTTAAAGAAAGGATAAGAAACATCTAACCATTTTTTTAAATTATTCCAAGGCTTACCTAATTCTGGTTCATACTGTGTAATATATTGATCGGTACCATAAAAAGAAAGCATCAGAGAACTTCCCGCCCCACTTACGGCAGCTTTAAAGCGTTTATCGGTAGCAATGGTATAATTAGTTAATATACCGCCATAGCTCCAACCTGCAATAGCCAATTGAGTAGAATCTGCAATGCCTTCTTTAATTAATTCATTCGTGATAGCTAAAATATCTTTCACTTCTTTATTTCCCCAATCTGCATAAATTGTTTTTGTATAATTAGCACCGCGGCCACTACTTCCTCTATAATTTACAGCGGCCACTGCATATCCAGCTGCTGCATAAATTTGTCTTGTCAAATCAAATGAAAATTCATCTTGTGCTACTGGCCCACCGTGAATAAATAAAACAAGTGGTAATTTTTTTGCATTACTATCGGGTAAATATAAAATACCATTTACTTTATTTTTATCAGAGGAAGTCGCTGAGATTCCTTTTACCACTACTTTTTTTAAAGGTGCTAAAAAAGCATCTTGTAAGTGTGTAATTTTTTGAAAGCGAGAAGCATTTTGTGCAATATAAATTTCATTAGGAGTAGCACTATTACTATACAAAGCTACCATAGTTCCTTGGTCATTCATATCTAAAGCATTATATACCGCTAGTTCAGAAGTTACTGCTTTCACTTCGCCAGTACTTGCATTTATTTGCATTATATTTTGTGTTCTATCATCTTCCACTAATGCAAAAATGGAGGCGTTGTCATTGGACCAAATAATATTTTCAATGGAACGATCAAAATTTTTAGTTAAGACTTTTATGGCTTTCGTTTTTATATCCACCACCGCTAGCTGTTGTAAGTCATACATATTATAAGCATCTTCAGAACTAGATTGTAAATAGGCTATCGATAAATTATCAGGGCTAAATTTTGGAGAGCGGTTCGACCCTTTATAGGTAGTAAGCTTAATAGGGTTTTGTGCAGCGCCTAAGCTTAATACAAAAATACTAGTATTATCATTTTGATCGGGTTGCGCACTCACATTACTTACATAAGTTATCATTGCACCATTACTACTAACACTCACCTCTGATTCATTATAATTTCCACGAGTGAGTGTATCTAATTTCTTAGTGGCTAATTCAAAACTATATAAATGTGTTTTTCTATTATCTAAATAGCCCTCATAATCTGCTTTAAAACGATATCTATCTATTTCATAGGGTTCTCTCATTTTAGATTTTGCAGTATCTGCATAATTATAATCTTTAATAGTAAAAATTAAATGCTTACCATCTTTAAGCCATTGATAAGATTGTAATTCTCCTTTGATATGTGTTATTTGAATGGGCTCTCCGCCGCGTCTATCCATTAAATAGAATTGGCTTCCTTCCTCTTCTTTACCTGCTGCTAAAAAAGAAATGTATTTTCCATCCGGACTCCAATTATAATTAGAAACACCCTTGGTTTGTTCTGTAAGCGAAACCGTTTGATTACCATCAGCGCTTACCATATATAATTTACTATAAAATTTATCTTTCGCTGAATCTATTTTTGAAATAGAATACAAAACCCATTGGCCTTCTGGAGATATTTTTGGATTCGATACAGTAGACATTCTATAAATATCATTAGGCCCTATGGGTCGTTGCCCCGCATTTTGTCCAAGCAGTGACAAAGTCAAGAAAAAATTTAATAATAAACTTAATACAATGGGGCGTTTTCTTTTTTTCATATGATTCAATTTAATTTTCAAAACCTACAAAATTCCAATTGGCTTTTCTACAAGCTTCATTAAAAGCAGCAATTTCATTAGTTAGTAAAGCTTGTTTTTGTGCTTCATATTTTTTCCATTGTGCGTGTAATTCCTCATATCTTTTTTGTTGACCTTTGGTCACATAAGGAATATTGCCCGATTCAATTTCTCCTTTTACAAATACAATATTGGCACTTAGTTTATTAACAAAATTGATAACATCATCATTCGATTGAGATTTAGGTTGAATCAATTGCTCTTCCCATTGTTTAATGGTAGCTATTATATTTTTTGCCTTTGCCGAAAGTGAATCAAGAGTATTTATTCCTTCAGCGCGTGTTATAAACTGATTTAATTGATCTTGAATTTTTCTCATTTGTACTACCGATACGTGAATAGCTTCAATATCATCGGAGGCAAGCTTAGACAATTGATCTTGCTGCTTATAATCATCTGCACTAGCAGTCAGTCTTGGATCGGGTAAAACTTCAAAAGAAGTAGAAGCCGCTTTACCATTAATAGTTAATCGTAGTTCATATTTACCTGGTGTTACAGTTCTACCTGCCATACTTCCTTCAATGATTACATTTTCAATGGTAGGTAAATTATTTTCTTTAAGATCCCAAACAAAGCGGTTAAGCCCAGAACGAATTTCAATTTTTGGATCGGCCTCTAATTGATTATTAGAAGTGACTAGTTTTGGTTTTTCCATATAATAAGTGCGCACTACTTTTTGACGCGCATCCAAAATTTCAATAGTGGCAGACTTTACAGAATCTTTATTTTGAATATGAAAATAAATGACCGCGCCAGTAGAAGGATTTACCGCTGTAGTATTTATCTCTAAGGGATCTTCATTATCTGCAAATTGTCTGTCTAAGGGACTAGCACCACTCACACGAACCACATTTGATACAGGAAGTAAGGCTGAACTAACATTCAAGCCAACTGCATTTTTGCGTAAGGGGGTTAAATCATCCAACACCCAGAAAGCACGGCCTTGAGTAGAAGCCAATAAATGGTTTTGATGTAATTTTAAATCGGTGATGGGAGTTACTGGTAGATTAAGTTGTAATTGTCTCCAATTTTTTCCTCCATTATAAGAAATATAAAAACCTGTTTCTGTTCCTGCATAAAGTAAATCTTTAATTTCATTATCTTCTCTTACTACGCGCACATAAGCACCATAAGGTATTCCCTCTGAAATTTTAGTCCAAGTTTTACCATAATCGGTGGTTTTATAAATAAGTGGCGTAAAATCATTGAACTTATATTTATTTACTGCAATGTAAGCAGTGGCTTTGTCGAAGGGAGAGACTTCAATGGCATTCACTAAAGTTCCTTTCACTGACTCTGGTGTAATATTATTCCAAGTATTGCCTCCATCTTTAGTGATATGAACTAATCCATCATCACTACCAGTATAAAATACTCCTTTTTCTAGTGGCGATTCAATGACATAACTAATGGTACAATAATTTTCTCCACCTGCCCCTTCATTCGTATAAGGAGTACCACTCATTCCCATTTTGGAAGTATCGTGTGTAGTTAAATCGGGAGAAATAGCCGTCCAAGATTTTCCTAAATCGGTAGTTTTAAATAAAACATTTCCAGCGTGATAAAAAACACCTGGCTCGTGTATAGAATGAATAATAGGTGCATTCCAATTGAAACGATAATTCATATCCTTAGGTTGTAAGGATTGATATTGCACTGGATATTCCATCACAGCTACTTGTTCATTTGTTTTAGTATCTAGTAAACCAATGGTACCTTGATAACTTCCCCCCATAACATATCTTGGATTATTAGGATCAAAAGCTAAAAATGCAGATTCACCTCCTGCACTATAAGACCAATCTCTTTCAGTAATGCCGCCCCAAGAAGTGGTTTGACTGGCAATCTTTACAGAAGTATTATCTTGTTGCCCTCCATAAATATTGTAGGGAAATAAATTATCTGCATTAACTCTATAAAATTGTGCGGTAGGTTGATTGTCTTGTGAAGACCAAGAAGCACCACCATTAAAAGAAATAGCAGCACCTCCATCATTTGAAATAATTAAATTTTTATTATTGGTAGGATTTATCCATAATTGATGATAGTCTCCGTGTGGCGCTCTAAAATATTGCCAGGTTTTTCCACCGTCGGTAGATTTTACAGCAGGAGAATTTAAAACATAGACAGTATTTTCATCCACAGGATCTGCAAATGCTTCAACATAATACCAAGCGCGTTGCACTAAGCGATGGTCCTTACTAACTCTAGTCCAAGATTTACCTGCATCATTAGAAACAAATAAACCCCCTTGTTCTTTTTCTGAATCACTCTCCACTACTAAATATACTTTATTAGAATTAGCTTTAGAAACAGAGACACTCATTTTACCTAATTCTTTAGGAAGACCTGTTTGAATTTTTTCCCAAGTATCTCCACCATCCACTGATTTATATAAACCACTTCCTTTGCCACCACTTCTTATTTCCCAAGGTAATCTTCTATAATCCCACATAGCGGCATATAAAATTCTTGGATTATTCATATCCATACTAAGATCTACACATCCTGTATTCTCATCTACATATAAAGTTTTATTCCAAGTTTTGCCTCCATCCGAAGATTTATACACTCCTCTATCAGCAGAAGCTCCGTGAATAGCACCTTGTGCACCAATATATACAAGGTCTGCATTTTTAGGATGAATACGAATAGAAGAAATTTGTCTTGTTAATTCAAGACCCATATTTTTCCAAGTCTTCCCTGCATCGGTTGACTTATAAATACCATCTCCATAAGAACTCATCACACCTCTTGGAGCGTGTTCTCCCATACCTACATACACCACATTAACATCTGATTCTGCTACTGCCACTGCTCCCACAGATCCTGTTTTAAAATATCCATCTGAAATATTTTTCCAATGGATACCCGCATCTTCTGTTTTCCAAACGCCACCTCCCGTAGTTCCCATATAATACACTAAAGGATTACTGGTCACTCCCGTAGAAGTTACAGAACGACCTCCACGCATAGGACCTACATTTCTCCATAGTAAAGGTTTATAATAATTAGCTTCATTGACAGGCTTCACAGATTCCGTTTTTATAGGTTCTGATTTTTTTTGTGCAAGTAGAAATAAGGGTAAGCATAATAAAAATGAAATACGAATAATGCGTTGTTTCATAGAAAAAATTTTGATGGCTAATGAATTTGAATTGTGAGCATTAAATTTAATAAAAATAGATGAACCCATCAAAGAGAAATAAGCTTATTTTAGTTTAATTTAGCTCTGCGCTTTCTCACTAATGCTAGCTAAAGTAAAATATGGAAACTATTGAAATTTCAGGCGTTTTAGGACTCATTGCCTTGGTATTATTAACGCTCAATATTCTTATGGGCATTATGCTTAGTACTGCTTATAAGCAATCTAGTTATTGGAAAAAATTTCCTTCTTATATTAAATCATTTAAAATAGTTGATCTTCACAACTATACGGCCTATATAGCGCTTGTGATTGTATTGATACATTTTATGATTATTCCTTTAGATCCCAGTTCAAAATTTAATTTTCAACATTTATTGTATCCTTTATTGGCACCACATCAACCTCTTTTTGTATTATTAGGAGTTATATCTTTTGGAGCTATTGTGTTAGTAATGATAACCACTCAAAAAGTGATAAAAAATAAACTGGGCAATAAAACCTGGAGAAACATTCATATTATTTCTTATGCTACCGGACTCTTATTTATAGTACACGGACTGGTGATGGACCCACTGTTAAAAGATAGGCCCATTGATTTTATAGACCCAGAAAAATTATTAGTAGAAGCTTGTGCTTTAATACTCATAGTCGCTTTTATAAAAAGATATCAATATAAAAAAGCAAAGTCATAAATGTATTACTGTTATGAATAAAAATACATTTGCCTCCTTTCTTTTATTTTCTTTTTTGGTAATAAGTACTACTACAGAAGCACAAATATTAAATACAGACAGAACTAAAAGTTTAGACAGTTCAGAAAATGTATTATCGAAAGTGGCGGTTTCAATTGCTACAGATCAGCAAAAAAAGTTTTTACTAGATTTTTATTATTCAGGAGATTTTACTTTTTTAAATAAAAAAAATTCTACTACTTTTTATTCTAAAATAGATAAGGTCACCAATGGGGGACAATCCATTCAAAATTTAGGCACTTTTCAATTAAAAAATAATAAGGAAATTTCTTCTTCCCTACATTTGGAAACATTTTTACAATATCAATGGGATGGCTCATTGGGTATGGAGTATAGGAATTTAGCAGGCTTAAATCTCATTCACTATTTTAAAAATACAGAATGGGAAGACTTTTTCTGGGGTGGGGGTATTTTTATAGAAAATGAAAAGTGGAATTGGTCGGCCGTCAATGATGAATCACTTATAAATAACAAAGCGGTTATTATTACACATCCTAAATTAAATCTAACTGCCAAATATTCTGTGGTGAATCCTTCAAGTCATTTTGAATTTATTTTAAGAATATTTAATCAAACAGGAACTTATCAAGATAAAATGAGTAATAGAACTTCTGTATTCAATCAATTTCAACTACCTATCACGAAAAAGTTAAGCACTTCTTTTAATTTAGATTTTTTATACGACACAAATCCTATAGTGCCCATTGATCATTTTCATTTTAATTATTATCAAACCTTATCCTATAATTTTTAAGACAACTGCTTAATTATGATTAATTTCAAGTGAGATTAAAAATGAAAAAATGGTATTTACAAATTTCTCGAGCTTCACTTTAGTAATTTTATTTTTAGTATCTACTATCGCTATTTGGGTAAGTGGTATCAAACTTACAAAAGCAGTGGATGCCATTACTTCTCATTTTGGATTAGGAGAGGCAGTGGGTGGTATGGTATTTTTAGCCATCATAACAAATCTTCCAGAAATTGCTATTACTATAGTGGCGGCTTCTCATAGAGACTATGATATTGCTATAAGTAATCTGTTAGGAGGTATTGCCATACAAACGCTGGTACTAGTGCTGATAGATATTTTTGGTGTAGGAAGATCGGCCCCTTTAACACAAAAAGGACATTCTAAAGTTTTAATTATTGAAGGAGTAGCCTTAATTTTTATTTTGAGTATCGTCATTATGGGTGCACAATTTCCAAACACTTTAATTTATTTTAGAACCACTCCTTTTGAATGGTTAATTGTACTTACTTGGTTATTCACTTTATTTTTAATTACAAAAATGATTGATAAAAATCAAAAACAGAAACCAGAGGAACGCGTACATCATTTAAGAATGCCAAAATCTATTTTTAAAGGCAGTATAAATAGTGCTTATATAGTTTTAACAATAGGCGCCCTTATTACTTTATTTGCTGGCTGGTCTTTAGAATTGAGTGGAGAAATATTAGCTAATCGCTATCATATCAGTGGCGTTATATTTGGAGGCACTCTTTTAGCACTTTGTACCGCCCTTCCTGAAATATCCACTGGAATTGCTTCAGCAAAAATTCGTGATTACAATATGGCGGTAAGTGATATTTTTGGAGGTAATGCTTTTTTACCAGTCTTATTTATGATGGCTTCCCTTATTGGAGGCGATGCTATTTTACCTAATTTAAAATCTACCGATATTTATTTAACCACCCTTGGTATTCTATTAACAGGCATTTATATGGTGGGTATGGTGCTACATTCTAAAAAACAATTTTATAGAATGGGAATTGACTCCTTTATTGTTTTAATTGTATATATCATAGGCATTTGGGGTTTATTCACGCTTATATAAATAATTTTTCTCTTTCTTGAAGTAAGCTTTAAAAAGTATATACAACTAGAAGGGTAAAAATTATAATACCATTTATATAAATTATTCTAAAAATGCCTTCATCATTTGTACATTTATGCATTGATTTTATAAGTGTCATTAAATATCTTCTATCATAATTTTTAATATAAATAAATGTATAAAAAACTAAAAAATTTATTACTAGTTCTCATCACTATATTATTTGCACAACAGTTATTGGCACAAGATCTTCACGGAACTGTAATTGATAAAGCGGAAGGCACTCCTTTAAATGGCGTTTCCATAAAAATTGCGGGGATGAATAAAGGAAGTATTAGTAATGAGAAAGGTGAATTTATTTTTACTAACCTAGCTATAGGTAATATACATTTAATTGTGAGTCATACTGGATATGAAATGGTAGATACTACCATTCAATTTACTGGAAAAAATAATGGGCCCTTAGTAATAAGTTTGATTGCAGCGAAAGAAGAATTAGAAGAAGTGATTATTGTTTCATCTTCTAGAACCAATTCTAGAATTGAGGACTTACCTACCAAGGTTGAAGTGTTGGGTGCCGAAGAGGTAAAAGAAGAAAATGGAATTAAGCCTGGTAATATTGCTAGTTTACTAGGTGATATTGCAGGTATTCAAATTCAACAAACCAACGCAGCCACTGGCAATGCCGATATGCGTATTCAAGGGTTACAAGGAAAATATACTCAAATACTAAGAGATGGTATGCCGCTTTTTGGAGGGTATGCAGGAAGCTTTAGCATTTTACAAATACCCCCATTAGATTTACAACAAATAGAACTTGTAAAAGGCGCCAGCTCTACTTTATATGGAGGAGGTGCTATTGCAGGTATGTTAAATTTAATTTCTAAAAAACCTAAATTAGGAAAACCCGAAAAAAGCATCACTTTAAATTTCTCTAGTTTAAAAGAAACTAATTTCAATAGTTTTTTCTCTGGCAGAAATGAAAATACGGGCTATACTTTATATGCTGGTACCACACAACAAAATGAAGTAGATGTAGATAAAGATGGATTTTCAGATGTGCCTAGTGTGAAAAGTGTTTTTGTTCATCCTCGATTTTTTTTATACGGCAAAAATAATTCAACCCTTACTTTGGGCTATACGTTAAATTATGAAGATAGAAATGGAGGCGATATGGCAGTTGTAAAAGGTAATTCTTCGCCTTTACATCAATTTTTCATTCAAAATAAAACATTCAGAAATACAGTAGATGGTATTTGGGAAAAAAAATATAGTGATGGCGGAATGCTCACTGCAAAAGCGAATTACAGTTTAATGAATAGAGATATCAATACTAATGTATTTGGAATGAAAGGTAAACAAGGTAGTTGGTATTCTGAATTGGCTTATACAAAAAAGTATAGTGTACATAATATAGTAATGGGTATCAATTTTAATGGAGAAAATTTTACTAAACAATTACCAGATAGTAGTTTACTTCCCAACGATGCATTTACTACGGTAGGAGGTTTTATGCAAGATGATTGGAAATTAAATGATGTATTCACTTTACAATCAGGTTTGAGATTAGATAATAATAAATATGGAAATTTTTTACTACCAAGAATGTCCTTCATGTATAAACTAAATAATAAAGTGACAATGCGCTTAGGGGGTGGAGCAGGCTATAAAACACCTAGTTTATTTAATGCAGAAATGGATGAAAGAGATTACCACTATTTACAAGGATTCTTACCGGGCATTCAATCAGAAAAGTCAATAGGTTATAATTATGATATTAATTACAAAACTAGAGTGAATGAGTGGGAGCTTACTTTAAATCAAACCATTTTTTACAATGAGATAAACCATCCCATTGTATATAGTTCCATCAAAAATGGTAATCTAATTCAATATACGAATCAAAATAATTCCATTAGCTCTAAAGGAGCAGAGTCTTATGTGCAAGCAATGAAAGCACCTTATGAAATTTACCTTGGGTATGTTTATACAGATGCTAAAAGAAATTATAATACTTATAACCCCTATCTACCTCTCATTGCTAAACATAAATTTGCATCGGTTTTCGCATATGAGTGGAGTGAAGATTTTAAAATGGGTATTGAATCTTCTTATACGGGCACTCAGTATTTAGAGAATGGAACTAAGACTGAGCCTTATTTATTTATGGCAGTAATGCTCAGATATACAGTAGGTAAAGCCATATTTGTACTTAATTGTGAAAATTTATTAGATAAGCGCCAGAATAAAAATGGCTCTTTAGTAATACCGCCATTGACAAATCCTAGTTTCCCTGAAATATGGGCACCCATAGATGGCAGGGTTATTAACTTATCAATGCATCTAAAATGGTAGTGGCGTAGTTCATCTATTTTAAAATAGATTCAATTAGGTTGATTAAGTATAATGTAAGCAGAAAAAATATTATATTTAATTGTCTTTTGAAAACCTAAAAATGTATTTCTATGAATAGCCGAAGAGTTTTTTTAAAAAATGCTGCCTTAACTTCTGGAGCATTAATAAGCGGTCCCTTATTTGCAAATAGTAAAATATTCAACTCAGATACCTTAAGAGTAGCCACCATTGGCGTTAATGGAATGGGATGGGCTAATACACTTGGTGCACTTTCTGTAAAGAATATGGAAGTGGTGGCACTGTGTGATATTGATGAGTCGGTCTTACATAAAAGAAAAGCAGAATTATTAATTAAACAGCCTCAAATTCAAAAAGTAGATACTTATAGTGATTACAGAAAAATTTTAGATAGAAAAGATATTGATATTATAATAGTAGGTACGCCCGACCATTGGCACGCACTACAAATGATAGATGCTTGTTCAGCAGGTAAACACGTATATGTAGAAAAACCTGCAGGAAATTCAATTGGAGAATGCAATGCAATGATTGCTGCTAAAAATAGATATCATAGAATAGTACAAGTGGGTCAATGGCAAAGAAGTCAAAAACATTTTAAAGATGCTTTAGATATTGTTCACTCGGGACAATTAGGTAATATTCGTACTACCAAAGTTTGGTGTTATCAGGGTTGGATGCGCCCTCAACCTATTGTACCTAATAGTACCCCTCCTGCTGGAGTTGATTATAAAACTTGGTTAGGACCAGCTCCTTTGCGTGAATTCAATGCTAGTCGATTCCACTTTCATTTTAGATGGTTTTGGGATTATGCAGGTGGCTTAATGACTGACTGGGGTGTACATTTATTAGACTATGCAATTCAAGGAATGAAAGCTGGTAATCCTAAAAGTGTAAGTGCATTGGGTGGAAAATTTGCATACCCTGAATTGGCAGAAGAAACTCCCGATACCTTAACTACATTATATGAATTTGATAAATTCAATCTTGTGTGGGATTCAGCTATGGGCATTGACAATGGTTCTTATGGTCGTGACCACGGAATAGCTTTTATTGGTAATAACGGAACACTAATATTAGATAGAGGTGGTTGGGAAGTGATTGAAGAAAGACAAGCTAAAAATAAAGTAGCCATACCACTTCATAAATCAGAAGACAATGGAGTGAATTTACATTGGCTTAATTTTACAGAGGCCATTAGAAATAATACTCCTGAAATATTACACTGTCCTATTGAAGAAGGGGCTCATATTGCCACCATTGCACAAATGGGCAACATAGCTTATCGTTCTGGTAAAAAAGTAAACTGGGATGCTACCAAGAATGTATTTACAGACGACGCCATCAATAAAGCCTATTTTACAAAAACATATCATAACGGATACGCTTTGCCTAAAATATAAATTAAATTTTAGAAAACTATAATGGGTTTTGCTGTGGATGGATGAGCAATCACTTGTGTTTGAATATTGAATACTTCTTTTATTAATGATGCATCTACCATTTTTAAAGGAGCGCCATTTTTAACAATGGTCCCTTCTTTAAAAAAAATTAATTCATCTGCATATCTTATCGCAATATTTATATCGTGTACCACACCAATTAAAGTAGTAGTTTCATTTAATAAAGACTTAGCTATAGATAAAAATAATTCTTGAAAATAGATATCTAAATTATTGAGGGGTTCATCTAAAAATAAATACCTATGCTCATTACTAGCAGGTTCCCAAATTTGAGCTAGTACTCTTGCATAATGAACGCGCTGCTTTTCACCCCCACTTAAAGTTTGATAATTTCTTTGATGTAAATGTTGTACCTCTAATAAACTCATTACTTCTTGAACTATCGCTAAGTCTTTAGGAGAAGGAGTAAATTCAAAATGAGGATTTCTACCCAATAAAACAACCTCTTCCACTGTTATTGGAAAATTAAGTTCTGTTTGTTGACTTAAGACTGCTCTTCTTGTGGCCAAATTTGTTTTATTAAAACTCTTGATATCAATATCATTGAGCATTATTTTACCTTCATAATTTTCTAATACCCCACTCAATAATTGAATGAAAGTAGATTTACCTGATCCATTGGGTCCCACTATTAGATTACAATGCCCCGGTAAAAATTGAATTGAAATTTGATTCAAAATATTTTTAGTGCCAATACTATATTGTAAATGTTCTGTTTTAATCATAATTAAAAATCATTTTGATTCATATGATTTTGTTTTAGAAGAAAAATATACAAAGGGGCACCTACCAGTGATGTTATTATTCCAATAGGAATTTCAGAAGGAGCTAATAAAAGTCTTGCACCCATATCTGCAATAGTTAATAATAAAGCACCCATCATAATAGAGGCAGGAATTAATCTACGATGATCGCTACCTATTAATAGTCTTAAAATATGAGGAACAATTAATCCCATAAATGCAATGACGCCCACAAACGCAGTAGCTACAGATACCATAGCAGTATTGATTATTAAAATATTAGTTTTTAATGTATTCACTTCTACTCCTAAATAACTAGCTTCTTTTTCTCCTAATAATAAAACATTCAATTTTTTGGCTTGTGTATAAGCAATGAAAATTCCAAGTAAACCAAACATTCCAGTAATGAGTACCTGAAACCAAGAAGCCCCTGAAAAAGTTCCTAAATTCCAAAAAGTAATACTTCTTGCTTGAGGATCTCTAGCAATATAAGTCATAAATCCAACGCCACTTAAACCAATGGCATTAATAGCCATACCCACTAATAATAAAGGGAGAATGGCTACTTTTTTATTTTTTTTAGCAAGACTATACACTATATAAGTAGCTGCCCACCCACCCACGATAGCAAATACAGGAACTAAGAAGGGTCCTAGCATTGCTTTAAATAAAGGAGACATAAAAGGACTTAAACTAAAAACAATGGAAGCGCCAAATGCTGCACCAGCACTAGTTCCAATCAGCCCTGGTTCAACCACCGGATTTCTAAATAAACCCTGCATTAATACACCTGAAACAGCAAGTATCGAACCCGTGATGGCGCATAATAAAACCCTAGGTAATCTTAATTGTAAAAAAACATTTTCATAGATAGTAGTATTAGTTTCACCTTTACTCCAATGAAGCAAAGCGGTCATCATTTCAGAAGGCAAAATTTGTACAGCTCCAAAACAAATAGCTGCAATAATTACTACCGCTAGAAGTAGAGATAATAGGATAAAAATTATTTTATAATTTAGGCGCATTAGAGCTTGGATAAAATAAGTGAATCAAACTAATAATATTATCTCCTGTTCTAGGTCCAAAATAACTGAGGTCGTGTTCTTCAAACCTAAATATTTTTTTATTTTTTCCAGCCTTTGTTAAAGACACTCCTGGTACACCCGTAATAAATTTATCCATACTACCCATTTGGTCATATCCAAAATCAGTGGCAATAATAATATCAGGATTGGCTTGAGCAATAGCTTCTGCACTTATTTGTCTGGCACCTTTGGCATCATAACTAGCTACTTTAGCGCCCGCCATTTGAATAAGTTTATCTCCTACTCCTTTTCTTCCACTCATTACAAAAAATACATTACTAGCTCTTCCAAAATGTATAATCATTACCGATGGGGTATCTTTTATTTTTGTCTCTTTTAAAATAAGATTAGCTTTTACAATTCCATCATCCATTAGCTTACATAATGAATCTGCTTTAGCAGGCACCCCTAAAAAAGCCCCAAGCTCTTTTAATAATAATTGAGCGCTATCTATAGTGTTTGCGCTTCCAAAGGCTTTGGTCATTAATCCAGCTTGAGTAATTTGTGGTAGTACTGTAGCAGGACCTATATCGTTACTATGTATCACCAAATCTGGTTGTAAAGAAATGATACCCTCAGGATTCAAAGCTCTATGATATCCCACCGTTGTAATAAGCTTAGCACTATCTGGATAGGTACTACTCCAATCTACTCCTATAATAGTATACCCCTTGCCTAAAGCAAAAATAAATTCAGTTAATTGTTTAGATAAACTTACAATTCTATTATCTTTTGTGCCATCTACTTCTCTGTTTTTAAATTTACCACAAGAGTTAAGTCCCCCTAGTATTATGAATACAAGTAAAAGTTTTTTCATTTTTATTTTATTTAAAAATTATATTTCAAATTCACCGCTCCAAAATACAATGGATTTTCTGGAGCAGCAGTATACACATCAGGCATTTGGTTCACAAATATCATCATAGGATATTTTATACCCATTAAGTTAGTTACCCCAAAATAAATATCAAAATTAATTTTAGAACTTATTTTATTTTGATAGCCAATTTTTCCGTTTACTAAATTATAACTCGAAGCATAATAATCATTCAAAGAAGTAATAGGAGTTTTGTCTTTATAATTATAGGTCATATTACCATAAAGGCCTATGCGTGTTAGTAGATCGAATCCAAGATTAATCATATACTTAGGAACACCTGCTACCATTTTATTAGAATAATCTTCTGTTAAGGTTACCGATTTTTGTATTTTGAAATTTTCACCATAAGTAAAATTAGCATAGCTTATATTGACAAAAGGCTTTACTGAACTTATAAAATTACTATTAGAGGCATATACATTATATTTAAGTAAAGCTTCTATTCCATTATGTATTTGCTTGCCGCCATTGACAACATAACTATACAATGTAGTATTAGGTGCAGCAGGAGATACCACTGCAATAGCCGTCATTTTTTGAGAGAAAACAGTATTGAAAAAAGCTAGCTCATAAGTGAATGTGCCTCCTGCTAATTGACCCTTCGATCCTATTTCAAATTGGACTCCCTTTTCTGGAGATAATGAAGAATTCAAACTTCCAGTGGCAGGTGTAGGGGGCTTGGTGATAGCTGGAGTAGTAATATAAAAATAAGAACTGGTGGGTGCTTTAAAACCAGTACTATAAGAAGCATAAAAAGAGACTTGTTTATTAATTACTTTATTGATAGCAAAATGAGGAGAAATCATATTACTATAACTAGTATCAAATGTGGAGGGTCTAGTAATTAATGCAGTATTAAATCTATCATTTAAATTGAGGTGCATATTGCTTGCGCCTAAGCCAGCAAGTAGAGAAAAGTCGTGAGGTAAATTTAAAGTCCACTCAGTAAATAAATGATTGTTCGTGCTTGTTGCATAGATATTAGAAGTAGCTGCATTAATTACCCAGTAAGGATTTACGCCATACACCCAAGTGCTAGCACTATCAAAAGGACTCTGCTTCATACTATACCCTAGTACTTGTGCTACTTGTTGTTGAACTTCAATACCACTAACTCCTCCTATATTTATTTCATTGCTTATTGGTATTTTAGTATAGATAGCCGATCTTAATCCATAATTCATTGCATTTTTATCGGTCCATCCTGCAGCAGAACTTGCATTACTATTAAATCCAATTCCATAGACAGAAGAACGAATAGATACATTTTGATTATGCTTATACTCGTGACTCACCCCTGTTCTATAACTTATTACATTGCTGTGGCCATCTCTTTTAATATAATCGGGATTACCTGAAAAATCGTTATTATTATATTGAGTAATAGTTAATTCCCCAGATCGTTGGTCGTAACTATTACTATAACCCGCATAAATACTAAAATTATTTTTTTGATTGGGTTCTATATCAGCAATTACATTCACAAAATCTTTTTTGGAAGCATTATGTAGGGTATAACCATCTGTTTGTTGATGTCCATAATTTACTAATAAAGAAGTTTTCTCTGAGCCCGTTTTTATACTTGTAGTAGTTCTTCTAGTTCCATAAGATCCTACTAGCAATTCTTGATGTAAACTAGTTATACCTTTTTGTGCTTTTTCAGTAGTTAAATGAATGGCCCCTGCAATAGCTAATCCATATAAAGTACCTGCTGGACCTTTATTCACTTCTACCGCAGCAATAGAATTAAAATCAATATCATCCATTGTAGTAATACCTTCTGCATCAGTTAAAGGAATACCATTTAAATAAACTTTATATCCTTGTCCATCAAAATTGCTACTGATACCTCTAGTTCCTCTAGTTCCGTTACCATAACCCCTTATATTGAATTGCTGTCCCCCTGCTGCAGAACGCTTATTCATTTGTACTGAAGTAATATTAGTTTGAATAGCATCATCTAAATAAAGTCCTGTATTTCTTTTTAACTCCACTGAACCAATATTAGCAATAGAGCTGGGTTGATACAAAATTGATTTATTAGGATTGGAAGTATTAGTCACTTCCACATCTGTCAAAGACATTGAAACAGGTGTTAAATAAAAAATATTATTTTTTTCATTGGCGTGAACCGTTTTAGTAAGTGTTTCATAGCCGATATAAGAAATAATGAGCTTAGTGGATCCCGACAAACTAATAGTAAAATCACCAGTGGTATTACTATTAGTTTTTTGAGTACCATAACTAATGCTAGCACTAGCTAAGGGCTTTTGCGTTTGTGCATCTACTACTTTTGCGCTAAAAGTATTTTGTGCGAATATATTTTGACTCACTAATAAAAGTATTAGTAGTATACCAATTTGAAATTTCATTGTATAAAATATGATGAATAAAAATAAATTAGCCCTACGCCTGGGGCATAAGGAAAAATGTACCTAGTATAATTTTATACAAATTTAGGAGGAGGCGCTTGTACCTCTTGGGAAATAGAATGTATGGAAGGACTCATTAAATTATAATAAGTAGTATTCCATAAGGTAGTAGGAGCTAGAGAAGTAATGTCGCTTACTAAAAAATAAGATAGAGAAAATTTTAAAATAGGTTTAGTGGGTTTACCTATGGGTAAGGTTTCTGTAGAGGAAGATAAAGCAGCGGTATAATTATTATATAACTGTGTTTGGATGGTATCATTGATACAATAAAACCAAGTCTCTTCTTTATTTTTTTCAGTAGTAACAATATCATAAAAGCTACCATTGAGATAAAATTCTTTACCCGCTTCCTCCCACTGTATTGATGAAGAATTTTTTATTTTAACTAAAGCACTTGTAGGTAATTTTTGTGCTATTTGCCTAGTAATTGATTCTTTTGTCAATTCTTCTTGTACAACAAAAACAAGATAAGTCCCTAATTGACTACTTAAGGCAAGCAATAATAATATATAACTACTTAGACGCTTCAAATTAAATTGACTATTTTTTTAAGGCTTTAAAATTTCCATTTGGCTGAATAAAGCTTAAAGATAAAAGATCTCCCTTTTCACTCCATTCAAAACTAACTGCATAGCCTGGTACTTTTTTGAAATCAAATTTATGATTTCCTACAGAAGTTAATTCATAGTCGGGTTGACCTGGTACTGAAACGAATAATGTATTGTCTTTTACATAAGTTTTTATTTCAGCGCCTGCTAGGCTAAAAATACCCACATACTTTTTCAAATCCTCTGTGGAAATTTCTTTGGGAGCATTGGTTCTTTTGAATTTAATGGGCGTAGGTAATGCCGGTTCAAAATTATATAAGGACACCGATTCAATATCTCCTTTTAAACCTGTATTAAATTGAAAACGAATAGGGCTTTTATCTGCAGTATCAATGCCTTCGTGGGTATCATAGGGTCTAAATATATCATAATGAAATTGTTCCATCCACCAATTTTGATTTTTTAATTTAGCAAAAAGTGAATCCCCTTTTACGAAAATTTCAAATTTACCATAAGCATCATTACTATATATGCCCACATATTCATTATAAGGATGAGAAGCTTTGGTGTTTTTTACTTGATTACTTGAACTAGATTGCTCTGCTTCTTTTGCTTTTTCTTTTGCTTTTGCCTTAGCTTTTAGAATATCTGCATTCCAATCAAAATATTTAAGTCCCAAAACTCTATCTGAAATTGTATTTCTAACAGCAGAGGGGACACTAGATCCATTTTGATTAACTAATACAACAATACCAATACTATCGGTAGGAAAGAAACTAGTACTAGCACTAAAGCCATCAATATTACCTCCGTGTTCAACTCTATAATGTCCTTTATATGAACTCAACATCCAAGCAAAACCATAAGTACTAAATTGAATGTCTGGTTTTTCAGCAGTAGGAGTTCCAGGTGCAATGATCATTTGAGAACTAATGGCTTCAGCGATATAGGAAGCTGGTATAATTTCTACTGTATCTAATTTTCCTCCATTGATCCATACTTTCAACCATTGAGACATATCCATCACAGTACTATTAATACTTCCAGCAGGACCCATACCAGCAATATCATAATAGGGCATTTTATGAATGACAGAATCTTTAATAAGATTATAACCAATGGCTGGTTCTTTATAATTAGCTAAATCTTTTATAGAAAAATTAGAATGGGTCATACCAATTTTTGAAAAGATATTTGACTCCACATTATTCTCCCAAGACTTTCCAGTTAATTTTTCTCCAATAACTCCTTGTAATAAATACATAAAATTATTATACTGCCAGGTTTGTCTTAATTCTGCAGAAGGCTCCATATATTGAATACGCTTAACTAAATTGTCTCTTGTATCTGGCGCTATATACCAAGATAAATCGTGTCTTGGAAGTCCGGTACGATGACTCATCATATCACGAATGGTGATATGATTGGTTAAATCACTGGTATAAAATTTTACATCAGGTAAATAAGTCACTACGGGTTTATCAAAGTTGATAGATTTATCTTTTTGTAAAATACCTAAAATAGAAGCGGTAAATGCTTTAGTACAAGAGCCTATGGCAAATTGTGTTTGCTCGGTGACAGGTAATTTATTTTCAACATCACGATAACCAAATCCTTTGGCAAAAATGACTTTATTTTTTTCTACTACTGCCACTGCTACGCCTGCTGCGTGATTATCTTTTAGTATCTTATTGATTTCAGCTTCAATGCCTACAAAGCGTTTGTCTACTTTGGTTTGCGCCCTTGAAGAAAAATTTGAAATGAGTACTAATACCGAGAAGCAGTAAATAAAAATTTGCTTTTGCATACACTTAAAATTTATCTTTCAAATATATTATTATTTAGTTAACTTAGTTATTCAAAATACACCAATGGCAAACAGACGCAATTTTATCCAACACCTAGGCCTGATGGCAGGTGCCTTTTCAGCCAATAGCTTATTTCAACAAGCACACGCTGCTGAATTTGAGCATATGAATTTGCAAAAGAAAATGCTCAGCCCCAAAGAGATGGCTATGGATGAAGACTATTGGTCGGTCATTCAAAGAGCTTATACGGTGAGTCCTTCTATCATTAATTTAAACAATGGAGGTGTAAGTCCCAGTCCCAAAGTGGTACAAGAGGCCGTGGAAAGTTTTAATAAAATGACCAATGAAGGTCCCTCTTATTTTATGTGGCGTATACTAGATCAAGGTAGAGAACCCCTAAGATATAAATTGGCACAACTAGCGGGTGCTGATCCGGAAGAAATTGCTATTAATAGAAATTCCACCGAGGCATTAAATACTGTCATTTTTGGATTGAACTTAAAAGCAGGAGATGAAGTCATTGGCACCAAGCAAGACTATCCTAATATGATTAATGCTTGGAAACAAAGAGCTTCTAGAGAAGGTATTGTTTACACGCAACTGAATTTTAAATACCCTATTGAAAATGACGAAGAAATTGTAAGTGCTTTTGAAAAAGCTATTACCCCCAAAACAAAAATATTTCATATCACACATATGGTGAATTGGGTGGGACAAATTATGCCTGTAAAAAAATTATGTGATGTAGCAAAAAAACACGGCATTGAAACTATTGTAGATGGAGCACATAGTTTTGGATTAATGGATTTTGCAATACCAGATTTTGGTTGTGATTATTTTGGTACTTCTTTACATAAGTTTTTATCGGCACCCATTGGAAGTGGTATGCTATGGATTAAAAAAGAAAAAATTGAAAAAATTTGGCCATTGGTTTGTAATGATAATCCTAAAGGAACCGATATTAGAAAGTTTGAAACCCTGGGCACAAGAAGCTTTCCTATAGAACAAGGTATTGGGGAAGCCATTAATTTTCATACTGCTATTGGCAGTAAGCGTAAAGAAGAGCGTATTCGTTATTTAAAAAATTATTGGGCTACTCGCGTTAAAGATATTCCAAAAGTAAAAATTAATACCTCTTTAAAAGATGCCTACTCTTGTGCCATTTGTGGTGTAAGTATTGACGGTATGACTCCAGGTGCTTTAGATAGTGCATTATTTAATGATTATAAAATTCATACGGTAGGTATTGTATGGGAAAATATTAGTTGTGTGCGCATTACTCCTCACGTGTATACTCGACTACAAGATTTAGATAAATTAGTGTATGCTATAGAAAAAATTGCTAAAAAAGCATAAGCTTTATACATAAATAAAAAAGCTCGTTGCCTTTATTTGGAACGAGCTTTTTTTATAACACCCATTTTAAAAAATTTTACAAATAAATTTTTTAAGGTTTTTTCACCGTGGGATAAGTAATTCCTAATTGCTCTAAATAAGTACCATACTTAGCATCATTATAATAGAAAGGTTTCATTTGCTCTCTATACTTCTGCATAATTTCTTTATTTAAATGTATGGCAGGTGGATCGGTGGCGCTAATAAAGGGAATATATTTTACATCTTTGTTTTGCACTTCTGTAAAATATGTTTTAGCATCTTGAATTAATTTAGGATTAGTAAAGCAATCTAATAAAGTCATTGCTGCTGCTTCTGCTCCTGCCAAAGAACCTTTGTGTGCAATAGGTGTAGCCATAGCAATAGCATCAGCCCAATGATGACCTTTGGTGCCTGGAATATTCGCAGGATAACCTAAAACAATAGTAGGTACATTCCAAGAAATATCTGCAATATCATCTGAACCTCCTCCCCAAGAAAAAGGAACAGAACCTTTAATAGTATCAATAGTAGTTTTTAATCCATTGATGGGATTACCTTCCATATCTTTTTTAGGAGCTTCTACTAAAGCTTGAACAGCTCTGGCCATTTCCATATCCTTCTCATCCCAAACAGGCATTCCCACTTTTTTAATATTGGCATACATTGCTTCCGCTAAAGGTTTATTAAAATGTCCTGGCCAAGCAGTACCTAATATTTGATGAGTCACTGTAGTACCTGTCATTAAAGCGGCACCGTCTGCAATTTTTATACCCGATTCATAGTTGGCTTTAATATCATCATAAGTTCTTTCTCTAAAATAATACCAAACACTAGCTTTACTAGGAACTACATTGGGTTGGTCTCCACCATCAACTACTACATAATGGGAACGATTGGTGGGTTTTAAATGTTCTCTTTTATAATTCCAACCAATATTCATTAATTCAACACCATCTAATGCACTTCTTCCACGCCAAGGCGCACCCGCTGCGTGCGCTGCTTCTCCATTAAAATCAAAACGCACACTTACAAGTCCATTTCCCCCATTGTCTCCATAGTTAGATCCAAAACTTCCACTCACGTGTGTAAAAATACAAGCATCAATATTTTTAAAATAACCATCTCTTACATACCAAGCTTTAGTAGCTACTAACTCTTCAGCTACGCCTGGCCAAATAACTATGGTACCAGGCATATGTTCTTTCTCCATCATTTCTTTCATAGCAATAGCTGCATAAATAATAACTGCTTGTCCAGAATTATGTCCTTCACCGTGCCCGGGCGCCCCTTCTACAATAGGATCTTTATAAGCCACACCTGGTTTTTGAGAAGCTTTAGGAATACAATCAATATCACTGCCTAGTGCAATCACTGGTGAACCAGAACCAAATTTTGCCATCCAAGCCGTAGGAATATTTGAAATATTTTTTTCAATAGTAAAGCCATTTTTTTCTAAAACACTTGTTAAGTAGGCAGAAGTTTCAATTTCTTGAAAACCTAATTCTCCAAAACTAAAAATTTTATCTACCATTACTTGTACATCTTTAGCGTGGCCCGCTACACTGGTAAAAAGTTTTTGCTTCATAGCAGCCAATTCTTTTTCAGAATACTTTTTTTGTGCCATTATTTGCACAGTACTGAGAAAAGAAAAAATAAGGACTAAAAATGTTTTAACTGAAAATAAATGTTTGTTCATAGTATTAATTTGAATTTAAGATACAAAAAAAGGTCTTTGCATTTTAACATTTTTTATAACGCTTAATAAGATACTGGGAAGCTGGCTATAAATAATTGATTTTCATTAGTTCTATTCTACTAAAACTTCGAGTAAAGCAAATATTTGGTAAGCATATTTACAATGAAAATTGAGCAGAATTTCAAATCTAAAAAAAAATTTTAGCCCTTGAATTCAAATAATTTTATTTCTTAAATAATAATGCTAAAAAAATATTTACTTATAGTATTTCTAAGTTTGGTACTAAGTATACAAGCCCAAATAAGAGATCCACTATGCATTAATTGTGCAGGTAATAATGTACATAAAAGCTGGCTATGGGATTGGAGTATGGGTGAATCTATAGCCATACAAACTTTTTATTTAAAAAATAAACTAATAGTATCTTCTGGATATTTACAACCTAATTTATTATTGAAGCCCCAATTGGCAATGGGCCCTACTATCAATTTGAATTTAGTATGGGGGCCCAATCCTGTGAAAAATGATTTACTAATATCTTCTCAGCAATTAGGCATTGACATACTCAATATAGAAATGAAAGATAGTTTTGGTCATACCCTTCAAAAAATAGAAGGCCCCTTTTCGTCTATTTATTTTTTTAAAAAAATCTCAATGGCTTCGGTAAATACGGGTATATACTTTATTGTCATTAGATATATTGCAGCAACTATTCATCATATAAAAGTTATTAAAGTGCAAAAAATTTAAAATGAAAATTCAACTAAGCTACCGTTTCATTTTTTATTATTTTATAATGGCTATTATTATTGCTTTGTTGCCAATGAAAACTTTCGCTCAAAACAATAAAGGCATTAATTTTCAAGGTATCGCCAGAGATAATAATGGATATGTACTTTCTAATAAACTTTTGAATATTCGTATATCCATAAAAGCCGATACCAATACATCAAAAAATGAATATCAAGAAATTGCACCTATCACTACTAATATTTTAGGTTTATTTAGCGTGGTGGTGGGCGCCTTAGAAACAAATAAAATTATTACTGTAGGGCCTTTTGAAAATATTAACTGGTCAAAGGGTGAAAAATATTTACAAATTGAAATTGATACAGTAGGGGATTTATCTTTTACATCTTTAGGCTATCAGAAAATTAATTATGTCCCCTACTCATTCTATGCCGATAATGTAGGGGCACAAAATATTAACGGTGTAATAGGTATTTCCCAAGGTGGCACCGGGTTAGACAATTTAAAAGATGTAAAAATTTTATTAAATATTGATAAAATAAACAATACCCCGGATAGCACTAAACCTATAAGCAATGTAGCGCTTGCCGCCATTAATGAAAAATTAAAAAAAGCAGATACCCTTTCATTAAGTAATCGAATTAATTTAAAATTAAATAGTAAAGACACGCTCAGTTTATCAAATAGAATTAATAATCTCTCCACTATGGCAGTAGTGTATGATTATGGTAGTTTTTATGACACTGCAAAACAAGCAGCAAGTGCAAGTTCCAGCGCCACAGCCATAAAATTTTCTTACGAAGGTTTATTAAATAATATAAACATTCAATCTAATACAAGTGGTCAGCCAACAAAAATTACAGTGCAACACGCAGGCGTTTATATGGTTCAATATACATTACAAATTATTAAACCCGATGTTGGTGTTGATGAGATGAGTGTTTGGATTAGAAGAAATGGTGCTGCCTATGTAAATACCCATTCAAATTTTACAATTTCAGGAAGTAATATTAAAAATTTACTTATGGGTAATTATTTAGTAGACCTTAGTGCCAACGATTACATTGAACTTTATTTTAGTGTCAAAAACACCAGCAGTATACTCTGCGGTACCAATGTGCAAACAATACCTTCTAGACCTGCTACACCTAGTGCACAAATTAATTTACACAAACTAAACTAAAATTTATCCAAAGGGTTGATCAATAGAAATACTTTGTTTTGAAAAAAACTTTGCACCCTCTTCGGCAATATAAACGCAGTCTTCTAGTCTAATACCAAATTCACCAGGAATAGAAATAGTGGGTTCATCACTAAAGCACATACCCACTGCAATAGGTGTTTTATTTCCTTTTACAAAATTAGTCCACTCGTGTCCGTCTAAACCAATACCGTGGCCTGTTCTATGAGGTAGTCCCGGTAATTTATAATTAGTATTAAAGCCGCCTTTTTCAATAACAGCTCTTGCAGCAGCATCTACTTGTTCACAAGGTACCCCAATTTTTATAGCTGCAAAAGCTGCATCCTGTGCTTTCTTTTCTAAATTCCAAACATCTATTTGTCTTTGTGTAGGCTTACCTACAACTATAGTTCTTGTAATATCCGATGCATAACCTTCACAACTAGTGCCTCCATCAATCATTACAACATCACCTTCTTGAATGGTTTGGGGTGTGATACTACCGTGAGGTAATGCAGCATATTTTCCCACTTGCACAGAAGCGCCTCCGCTGAAACCTAATTTTTTAAAGGCTGCTGAAATATTATTACTCAATAAAGTTTGAGACATTCCAGGTACTATAGTAGCAAATGCCGCTTTGTAAGCTTCAATAGTAACATCACTTGCTTTTTGCATAAGTGCAATTTCTGCAGCCGATTTTATCATTCTACATCCAGCAGTTACTGGTGTAGCGTCTACTACTTCAAATCCTGCTGCTTCTTTTTTAACACCATTCGCTATAAAAAAACGAACTCGTTCTTCCATACCAATAGTATGATGTTGAACACCTCTATCTTTTACAATAGATACAATTACTGCATAAGGACTTTCGTGCTCTTCCCAACAACGCACTTCTTCTCCAAAAGCAGGAACTATTAATTCTCTAGCACGATCCTCTTCAAATTTAGGACATACATATGCTATAGCTCCTTTAGCAGGAATGACCACTCCAAAAGTCCGCTCGCTTTGTCCCCATCTCATACCTGTATAATAAAAGCAAGTAGTAGTTCCTTCTAAAAAAATAGCGTCCATTTTATATTGAGACATTAATTGCTGTGCTTTCCCAATTCTATTTTTTCTTTCAGTAACAGAAATAGGTACAATATCTCCCAAGGATGGTTGTAATAGGCGAATGGCTTCGGGCAAATCATTACTTATTTCTTGTGTATTCGATGGACTCGCTAATAAAGAACTACTCCAACCTAAACTGCCTGCTGTTAGGGCTGATATACCTATAAATTTTCTTCTATTCACTGTCATAATAAAAAATTTAAATGTTTTATGTAAGTGTTACTAAAGATATTACATTTTGTTTAGTTAAAATCTTTAAATTTAGCATACCATATTTAAAAAAACACCAACATCATAAATACCCTTCATACAATACAACAAAAGTCGTTGCCATTTTTTCGCTTTTTCTTGATACTACTATTATTACTGGTTTTTCAAACTAGTCAAGGGCAAAAAAAGAATGCCCACATAAAATATTTTATCCATAAAGCCACAGACGCTATTAAAGTTGATGGCCAAATGAATGAATTATCTTGGCAAGCCGCACAAGCAGTAAATAATTTTCAAATGGTACTACCTATGGATACAAGTATATCTAAAGTACCTACAGAAGTAAGAATGACTTACGATGATAATAATTTATACATTATTGCTATTTGTACTAAAATAGGAGATGGAGTTGATATGGTGGAGTCTTTGAAAAGAGATTGGAATTTTGGAAAGAACGATAATTTTATTTTATTTATGGATACCTATGGTGATTTAACCAATGGATTCGCTTTTGGTGCCAATGCCGTCGGTGCTCAATGGGATGGTACTATGTTTGATGGAGGTAGTGTAGATTTAAACTGGGACAATAAATGGAACTCTGCTATTTATAATGACTCTTCCAAATATGTTTGGGAAGCTGCTATTCCTTTCAAATCTATTCGATATAAAAAGGGAGTACAAGAATGGGGAGTTAATTTTAGTAGAAATGATTTAAAAACTACAGAGAAATCAAGCTGGGCTCCTATGCCTAGGCAGTTTCCTACTGCCTCACTTGCATATACTGGATCTCTCATTTGGGAGGGACCTCTTCCAGCGCATCAAAATAATTTTTCTTTAATCCCTTATTTTAAATCAAGTATTTCAAAAGAATTTGCTACCAATGATGGCACTAAAATTAATGCAGCTTCAGTGAATGCAAATACTTATGGGTTAGATGCAAAAATAAGTTTGTCTTCTTCTTTGAATTTAGATTTAACAATGAACCCCGATTTTTCTCAAGTAGAAGTAGATAGGCAGGTAACTAACTTAAGTCGTTTTGAATTATTCTTTCCTGAAAAAAGACAATTCTTTTTAGAGAATGCCGATTTATTTTCCAATTTAGGATTTGATAATGTGCGCCCCTTTTTCTCTAGAAGAATTGGATTAAATACCAATATTGATTTTGGTGCAAGAATGAGTGGAAGGCTTGATAAAAATTGGAGATTAGGTATTATGGATATGAAAACTAGTGATGATAAAAGTATAGGGCTTTTAGCACAAAATTTTTCTGTATTTGCTTTACAAAGAAAATTATTTAAAAAATCTAGTATCGAATTATTTTATATTGATAAAACGGCTATTGATTATCCTTCAACTACTAATACATCCTCAACTACTAGTTCCTCTCTGTTAGGAAATGCTTATAATAGAAACCTTGGTTTTGAATTTAATTTAGCACCTAAAAATAATCCCTTGTCAGGGAAAACCATTTTAATTAAATCATTTACCCCTAATAAAACGGGCAATGATTTTTTAAATGCTGCTAATTTACAATACAGCAGTAGAGAATGGATTATTTCCTGGCAACACGAAATTGTAGGTAATAATTATAATGCAGAAGTAGGTTATATTCCAAGGAATAATTACATAAAATTAATGCCCAGTATTACTCGCTTATATTTTCCTAAAAGTGGTAATATACTTAGTTATGGTCCTCAATTCACTATGACTTACTATTATAATTCCCATTTTGATGTAACAGATAATACTAAATTATTCAATTACCTCATCACTTTTAGAGATAAAAGTACTTTCGCTACTGTAATTCAAAATGATTATGTTGAATTATTAGCAGATTTTGATCCTACTAGAATTGGCAAACAAACTTTAGCAGCACATACTAAACATCAATGGAACACCTTTGGCTTTGATTGGATTTCAGCCCCTCAACATAAATTTACTTATTATCTTACTGCTCGAAAGGGAGGCTACTATGCCGACGGAACATTACTAAGTTTGACAGGTGATATTGGTTATCGTATTCAGCCTTATGTCAACTTTGATCTTGCTGCTACCTATAATCATATTGAACTTCCAGCACCTTGGGGAAATAATAATTTTTTATTAGTAGGCCCCAAACTAGATATTACTATGACTAATAAAATATTTTTTACTGCCTTCTACCAATACAATGAACAAACAAAAAATATAAATTTTAATACCAGATTTCAGTGGCGCTATAAACCAGTATCAGATTTATTTATTGTATATACCGACAACTATTATATAGGACCTGTATTTGTAAAAAATAGAGCTATAGTATTAAAATTTACTTATTGGTGGAATAAATAAGCAGTAGCTATTTTTTCAAGTTGACTATTCAGCGACTGGTACACTAGTTTTTGTTGGCTCGTGGGTGGAAAATCGGCACCCATAGTTTGACTTTCTTTAGTAAGTGTTAACAGTCTTTCCAAAATTTTAGCTGGGTTTCTAAAAATATCCATTCTAGAGCCCGTCAAATGAATGTCAAATAATTCTTTTTCTAAAGCATACACTTGTTTTTCTCTTGCTAAAGCAGCACTCGTATTTTGCTTTAATAATTGAGCTCTTTCTATTTCCATTTTCTCAATTAAGCTTAAACACTTTTTCATTGCACTAGTTAATTGCAAACCAAAATTATATTGTGCATCAATATCCTTTTTACTAGAATGTAAATTAGGGTCTGCCAACACTTGCAAAGACTGTTTCATTATTTCTTTGTCAATTTTTAATACCACAGTATAGCTGCCTGGAGGAATCCTAATAGGTTCTAATCCTGGACCAATATCTAAATCATAAATAAAAATGCGTCTATTGCCTAATGAATCTAATGTTATATAATTTTTATTATCAGGAATTGTTTTTAAAGGAGGAAGTTCTATATTATTATGTGCCAAGTTCCACCACACTCTATTAAAACCCTTGTTTCGAGTGCCTTTCATTTTTTGAATGGTGTCTCCTTTAGCATTTAAAATATAAAGAGAGGGGTCGGCGGCAAGGTTGTCTACTAAATAATAATTTATACTTGCACCATAAGGGGGATTACTTCCCGTAGTCATTGAAGATTCGCTATGAATGCCTGTTTTATAATTAAATCTGTAAGCCTGTCTAGGAGCCAATAATTCATTTTTATTTTTTACAAGTTGCTTACTCCATTCTCTTATAGGTGTGATATCATCAAGAATATAAAACCCTCGACCATAAGTGGCTAATACTAAATCCCTAAAGTTTTTTTGAATAGCAATATAATATACGGGAGAAGGAGGTAAATTATTTTTCAAAGGATGCCAAGTATTGCCATCATCGGGACTAATATATAAACCATTATCAGTACCTGCGTACAATAAACCCTTTTGAACAGGATCTTCTTTGATACTATGTACAAAGGAACTATTACTCACTGGAATACCCGCTCCTATTGCTTTCCAAGACTTTCCATAATTAGTTGTTTTAAAAATATAAGGTTTAAAGTCGCCCAATTGTTGATAGGTAATACTTATATAAGCAGTACCAGTTTCAAAATTGGAGGGGTCAATACTTCTAATAGTGCCCCAAGGTGCTATTCCTTTTATATTTGAGGTAACATTGGTCCAAGTTTTTCCATCATTGGTGGTGACTTGTACTTGTCCATCATTACTACCTGTCCATAATACTCCTTTGGTGAGCGGAGATTCTGCAATAACATATAAAGTGCATCCATCAAAAGTCATCAAGTTATCTGAATTCATTCCACCAGAATTTTGTTGATGAGTTTTATCATTGGTAGTTAAATCGGGGCTGATCACTTGCCAAGACATACCTCTATTAGAAGTTTTATGTACATACTGACTTCCCACATACACCACACCTTTTTGATGTTTAGATAAAGTCATTGGAAAATTCCAATGCCAACGATATTTCATATCCGCAGGAGCCCAACCGTAACCTGCTTCTGGCCAAGCGCGCACATCGTGCGCATATCCAGTTCTTACATCTGTTACATCCAAACCTCCATCATAACATCCAGACCAAATAATATTATTATCAAAGGGATCGGGTTGCGCAAAACCACTTTCGCAGCCTCCCACGCCTTCCCATAATCCTAAAGGAATAGAGCCTTGCATACTAATAGCAGCGGTTCTATAACTATACCCATCTTGTCTATTACCCATCACGTGATAAGGAATCATATTATCAACAGCTACGTGGTACATTTGTGCAATGGGTAAATTAATATTATTCCAAGTTTTACCACCGTTGAAACTCATATTCATACAACCATCGTGCGCTACCATTATGCGTTGTGCATTGGTGGGATCAAACCAAATATCGTGGTTGTCACCTCCGGGTGCATAAGTACCATTGCCATTAAAACTCAAACCTCCATCTTTGGATTCCATTATCGTCACACAAATAGTATATAATTTATTTTCATCTTGTGTAGATACACGAACTCTTGTATAATAAGGAGCGCGTTGAGCCATAGAATGATTTTGATACATTAATTTCCAGTGAGCTCCTCCATCCACCGATTTATATAAACCTGGAGAGGTATCTTCTACTAATGCATAAATAGTTTTCGGATTACTTTGCGCAAAGTCTATTGAAGTTTTACCAATGGGATGTGCAGTGCCACCCGGCAAACCATCATTCATCACTTGCCAAGTTTTACCGCCATCTTGAGTTTTATAAAAACCACTCCCAGGGCCACCACTATTTAAATTCCAAGTAGTAATATTGACTTGCCACATAGCGGCCACTAAATTTTTAGGATCTTTTTCATTTAAAGATAAATCGCTGCAACCGGTATTGGCATCAACAAATAAAATGCGCTCCCAGTGTTGTCCTCCATCTGTAGTTTTATAAACACCTCTTTCTTCTTGTGGCCCGTGCATATGCCCCATAGCTGCTACATATATAGTATTTGTATCGGTAGGATCCACAATCACTTTACTTATTAAAACTGTTTCTTTTAATCCTTTATTAACCCAAGTCTTACCACCATCACTCGATTTATAAACACCATTGCCATTTGCGTGCGCAGGGCGAATCACAAAAGTTTCTCCAGTACCTGCCCAAATTTGTTGTGGATTTGATTTTGAAATTGCTAATGCCCCAATAGAGGAATTATCCATTTGATCAAAAATGGGTTTCCAATGCACGCCCCCATCTGTAGTTTTCCAAATACCACCTGAAGCAGCTCCCACATAAGATACCATTGGATTGCCTGGTTCACCCACCACTGCTATCGCTCTATTTCCATCAGGACCAATAAATCGAAACGGCATAGCTGCAAAGGGGTTAGTACCAACCGTTTGCGCAAAAAGACTCTTTACACTACAAATAAAAATTAGAAGTAAAAAGAGTGAAATGAATTGCTTTTTCATAAATGGAAGAATAAAAAGATTAAAAACAATACTTGAATGTAATGAATTTTATGCTTGCTCCCAAGAACCAAAAACAGAAAGTAATATTTAGTATATTTAAGTGTTCTAAAAATAATAATATGTCTATAGATGTAAATTTTTTCAAAATAAAAACTCATTTAGTTTTTATAGTTGTTGCTAGTTTTTTTATAGGAACTTCTAGTGATGCTCAAATAAGTAATGCACAATTAGCCGGATTAAAATATAGAATGATTGGCCCACATAGGGCTGGAAGAACTGTCGGTATTTCAGGAGTAGCCGATCAGCCCAATGTGTTTTATATTGGTGTAAATAACGGAGGTGTTTGGAAAACTACCGACTATGGTCATACTTGGAAGCCCATCTTTGATGCTGAAAACACAGGCTCTGTGGGAGATGTAGCAGTTGCACCTTCCAATGCAAATGTAATTTATGTAGGTAGTGGAGAAGGTATTCAACGCCCCGATTTATCTATTGGAAATGGTTTATATAAATCGAGTGATGCTGGAAAAACTTGGACGAATATGGGATTACACGATGCACAACAAATTGGCGGCATTAGTATTGATCCCAAAAATGAAAATAGAATTTTTGTAGCAGCACTTGGACATCCCTATGGTCCTAACAAAGAAAGAGGTGTGTACAGAAGTTTGGATGGAGGTAAAACTTTAGAGCAGGTTTTATATATAGATGAAAACACAGGCGCCGTGCAAGTATTGATTGATCCTAACCATACTAATATTGTATTTGCTACTATTTGGGCTGCAAGACAAGGTCCTTGGGAAAACGGAGCTTGGGATGGAGAAGCCAGTGGTTTGTATAAATCTGTAGATGGAGGTACTACTTGGAAAAAAATTACCAAAGGCTTTCCTACTACTTCAGAAGATGGTTTAGGTAGAATAGGTTTTACTATTGCCCCCAGTAATTCAAATAGAATGTATGCCACTGTTGATGCTCATAAAAAAGGAGGTATCTATAGAAGTGATGATGGAGGTGAATCTTGGTATTTGTTAACTTCCGATGGAAGATTATGGGGAAGAGGCAGTGATTTTGCAGAAGTAAAAGCCGATCCTAAAAATGAAGACATAGTTTATTCTGCGAATGTAGTAATGTGGAGATCAAAAGACGGAGGAAAAACTTGGGAAGGAATTAAAGGAGCTCCGGGAGGAGATGATTATCATCGTTTTTGGATCAATCCAAATAATACCAACATTATTGCGGTGGGTTTAGACCAAGGTGGCACTATTACTGTAAATGGCGGTGAAACATATTCTAGTTGGTACAATCAAGCCACTGCTCAATTTTATCACGTAAGTACAGACAATGCATTTCCTTATAATGTATATGGTGGACAACAAGAAAGTGGTTCGGTGGGTATTGCCTCAAGATCTAATGATGGTGGTATTACTTTTAGAGAATGGCATCCTGTGGGCGTAGAAGAATATGGATATGTGGCAGCAGACCCCTTAGATCCTAATATTATTTATGGTGGCAAAATAACTAAGTATGATAAACGAACTGGTCAAGTTCAAAATATTTCACCCACTCCCGTTAGAAATGGTAAAGTTAGATTTATTAGAACAGCCCCTGTTTTGTTTTCACCTGTTGATAACAAAACTTTATTTTTTGCAGGTAATATTATTTTCAAAACCACTAATGGCGGATCTAGTTGGGAAACTATTAGCCCCGATTTAACACGCTCCACTTGGGATATCCCAGCAAGTGTGGGTATTTATAATAATGAGGAAGTTAAAAAAATGCGCCAAAGAGGAGTAGTGTATACGCTAGCACCTTCTTATCAAGATATTAATGTTATTTGGGCTGGTACCGATGATGGACTTATTCATATCACTAAAGATGGAGGTAAACATTGGAAAAACATTACACCCAACGCTATCACTTCTTGGAGTAAAATTTCAATGATTGATGCAAGTAGATTTGATGTAAACACTGCCTATGTTGCGGTCAATAGAATTCGTTGTGATGATATGACACCTCATATTTATAAAACCACTGATGGAGGTACTACTTGGAAAAAAATTATTAATGGATTACCCAACGAACCTATCAATTCTGTAAGAGAAGATGCTGTAAGAAAAGGTTTGTTATTTGCAGGTTCAGAAAACGCAGTTTACTTTTCTATAGATGCTGGTGAACATTGGCAATCTTTAAGATTAAATATGCCTGCCACTTCCATTCGTGATTTAGTAATTAAAGAGGATGATTTAGTCATAGGCACCCACGGTCGTAGCTTTTGGATTTTAGATAATATTACACCTCTTCGACAAATTAATTTGAATCAAAACCAAGAAACTGTTTTATTTAAACCACAAAAAGCTTTAAGAATTAGGTGGAATATGAATACCGATACTCCACTTCCTCCTGAAGAACCCGCTGGAGAAAATCCACCAGATGGAGCTATGATTGATTATTATTTAAGCGCCCATAGTAAAGGCGAGGTTACTTTAGAAATACTAAATGCTAAAAAAGAAATCATTAGAACATTTAGTAGTAATGATACTTTATATACAATACCAGAAGTGAATATTCCACTTTATTGGATAAGACCTCAACAAACACTGGCAGCTACCGCTGGTGCACACCGTTTTTTATGGGATATGAAATATGCGCCCTTAAATGTTCCCGCAGCCTATCCTATGACTGCTATTGTGCACAACACTCCCCCCGATGCTACTGCACCTTGGGTAATGCCAGGCACTTATACAATTCGTTTAACAGCCGATGGAAAAACACAGGAACAACCTTTAACAATTGCTATGGACCCTAGAGTAAAAACCAGTAGCGTAGAGTGGAAACGCCAACACGACTTATCTATGATTTGTTATGAAGGCCGTAAAAAATCTATGAATAAATTTCCTTTGATCCAGCAAAAATTTACACAATTATTTAATATTTTAGAAAATACAGAAATGGCACCTACCTCTCAAACGGAGCAGGCGGTGAAAGAAACTCAAACTGAATTAGAAAATTTATTGAAAAAATGAATGTACCCTCCTTCCATAAAATAGTAGTTGTCACTTTAGGTGTTTTATTATTGGGCGCCTGTAAGTCAAGTGCTTTATTAATTAAGGAGAAAAAAATTGATGCTATTGTAGCCCAGTACAATGATGATACAAAACCTGGAGCAAGTGTATTAGTGTATCAAAATGATAAAATTGTTTTTCAAAAAGGATATGGTGTAAAAGATATTCGCAATTTTGAAAAGATAGAACCCTCCACTAATTTTAGATTGGCCTCTGTTACTAAACAGTTTACGGCAATGTCTATTTTATTATTGGCAAAGAATAATAAAATTTCTTTGGAAGATCCATTGACTAAATATTTTTCAAGCTTTCCAGCTTATGGGAAAAAAATTAAAATTAAACATTTACTCACGCATAGTTCAGGCCTGATAGATTATGAAGACCTAATGCCCTCTACGCAACAAAAACAATTACACGATACCAATTGTTTACAATTAATGTATTTGGCTGATTCTCTCTATTTCCCAGCGGGCACTCAATATAAATATAGCAATACCGGTTATGCTATTTTAGCACTCATCGTAGAAAAAGTAAGTGGTCAAGACTTTGCAACTTTTTTAAAAGAAAATATTTTTAAGCCATTAGCAATGAAATCAACCCTCGCTTTCGAAGAGGGTAAATCTACTGTACAAAACAGAGCTTATGGAAATTCTTTCAATAATGGAATGTGGTCCGAAACCGATCAAAGTCTTACTAGTGCTGTATTAGGAGATGGTGGTATTTATAGTAATACCATTGATATGACCAAATGGATAAAGGCCTTGTGGAGTTATAAATTAATAAGCCCCGAAATGCAAAAAAATGCTTGGAGTAGGAAAAAGCTAGACAATGAAAAAATAATAGATTATGGTTATGGTTGGCATATAGAAGAGTATAATAATATAACACATCCCTACCACGACGGAAGTTCTATAGGATTTAGAAATAATATTTTATTATTTCCTGAACAAAAATTAATGGTTATTATATTTACAAATAGAAATGAAGGCGACCCCATTATAGAAGCTAAAAAAATAGCGGACCTTTATTTAAATTAATAAAACTCGACTACTTTTATAAATTAATTTTTTATTTAAAATAAGGTGTATGTATACTTCTATTAAAGCTTTTAAATATGTAACGCCCTTTATATTGTATGTACTTTCACTATTGGCGTTTCACAATGAAGGTCTCCTATGTTATGCCCCCTTATTATATACCTTTTTTGCCATTCCTTTAGTAGAACTTTTTATAAAAGCAAATGCTGCTAATTTAGATGAAGTGGAAGAAAATTTAGCCAAACAAAATAAACTATACGATTTCATATTATATGCAGCGGTGTTGATGCAATATTATTCTTTATGGATTTTCTTACAATCTTTACAAACACCTTCTTTATCTATAGCCACTATCGTGGGTAGGGTTATTAGTATGGGGTTGCTTTGTGGTGCTTTTGGAATTAATGTAGCACACGAATTAGGTCATCGAGTAAATAAATGGGAGCAAACTTTTGCCAAAATGCTTTTACTTACAAGTTTATATATGCATTTTTTCATTGAACATAATAAAGGACATCATAAACACGTAGCCACTGCAGCAGACCCTAGCACTGCCAAATACAATCAATCTCTATATGCTTTCTGGCCACAAACTTTGATAGGCACTTATAAAAGTGCTTGGAAAATTGCAAATGAAGAGCAAATCAAAAAAGGACAATCTTTATGGTCTTTACAAAATGAAATGTTATTGTTTCAAATAATACAAATTGTATTTCTAGTTATTATATATATGTTATTTGGACTAAATACCACTTTATTATTTATGGTAGCTGCTTTAATAGGTGGTTTATTATTAGAGTCAGTCAATTATATTGAACATTATGGACTCACAAGAAATAAAACTGGCGAACATCAATTTGAAAGAGTACAACCCCATCATAGTTGGAATAGTAATCATATTATTGGTCGACTTATGTTATTTGAATTAAGTCGCCACAGTGATCATCATTATTTGGCATCTAGAAAATATCAAATATTAAGAAGTTATGATAATGCTCCTCAAATGCCCACCGGCTATCCAGGAATGATATTACTTTCATTGGTCCCGCCTTTATGGTTCAAGGTAATGAACCAACAAATGAAAAAGTATAATTTATTAGAAGCTTAATTACTGTTTTAATTTTACTACAAATATACCAGAGGAAGAAATGCTATTAGGTTTGAGTGTGGTTAAATCTAACTCAATATCTTTTGCTTTTTGTTTCCAATTAATTTTTACTTCTGACCCTAAAATACTTGCTGTGGAATGGGAAGGTAATTTCAAATCTCTTATAGTGAGTGTATTTCTATAAGAAGGTACAATACAATAAATAGCGTCTCCCTTTTTTGTAAAAAAGGTTTCTATATAAGCACTATCTTTTTGAGGTTGCACAAGTTTAGCTACATTATAATTAGCCATAAAACTTGCAGTATTTTTAGGGGGTACATATCCCTTCGTCCATTGTGCTGGCCTCCAGGCTTCCGTTTCATAAATAGCTTCTCCATTAATTGCTAACCAATCACCTATATCTGAAAGTCTTTGTTGCATTATTACCGGAATGGAGCCATCTGCAGCAGGTCCAATATCTAATAATAAGTTGCCTCCTCTAGATACTATATCACTTAACATTAAAATTAAATCGTGACTAGATTTATAATCTTTTAATTGTTCATTTCTATTGTAACCATAAGAATAGCCTACTCCCTGACTTTCTTCCCAAATAATACTTGCATCCATACCACTTCCGTATTCAGAAGTAGTATACATAACGCCGTGATTTTTTTCTCTTGTATTATTACCCCAACGATCATTGATAACTACTTCATTTTTTACAGGAGACTCATTGAATAACCAAGCAAGTAGAGCAGGACTTTGCCAAGCAGTATCAGATAATTCCCATTCACCATCAGAAAAAATTATTGAGGGTTTATATTTTGTTACTAAATCTTTGAACTGTGGTATCATATGATCAGTAACATATTTTTTACGATCATATAACCATAAGGGATTAAACCATTCGTACAAAGAATAATAATAACCCATTTTTAGTCCTGCATTTCTCACCGAGGCAGATAAGTCGCCCAATAAATCTCTTTGTGGAGTTCCTGTTACTGCATTCCAAGGTCTATTCCAATCCCTATCGGCCTGAGCACTATTCCATAAAGTATATCCATCGTGGTGTTTAGAAGTAAGCACTACATAACGCGCTCCCGATTTTTTAAAAACTTCTGCCCATTGATTAGGATCAAACAACTCCGCTTTGAACATAGGCTCAAATTGATCATAGGCAAAACTGCTTCCATAATTTTTATGATGAAAAGCTATAAAATCTTTTTGTTTTTCAAATAATCTATGTCCATACCACTCCGCATAACTATAACCACTATTAGGCATAATTGGTGCGTAAGCAGGTACCGAATACACACCCCAATGAATAAAAATGCCAAATTTATCTTGATGAAACCAAGATGGAATTTTTCTAGTATTTAAAGATTCCCAGTTCGCCTGATAATTTTGTGCAGTTAATGATATTATTCCTACGAATAAAAAAAAGAAGGCTACATATTTTTTCATATTACTTTGTTTAGCTATTCAATAATTAAAAATTATCTGCTTCCCTATAGGCTTTAATTAAAGCAAGTTCGCCTTCTTTGCCTGCACCTAGTTTTCCGTGTTCCATTCCTAATATTCCTTTATACCCTTTGCTATGTATATGTTTAAAAATATTATGGTAATTCATTTCTCCGGTACCAGGTTCATTGCGACCAGGATTATCCCCTATTTGAAAATAACCAATTTCAGACCAGCATCTATTGATATTATTAATAATATTCCCCTCATTTTTTTGCATATGATACATATCAAATAATATTTTACAAGCGGGACTATTGATGGCTTTACAAATAGCATAGGTTTGATCGGAGTGTCTTAAAAATAATTCAGGGGTATCACTTAAAGGCTCTAGCACAGTAACTAAATTATTTTTTTCTAAAATTTCAATACCAGGTCTTAATCCCTCAATCACATTACCAGTTTGTATATCTATGGGTAATCTTCTTTCAAAATTACCTGGCACAGTGGTCATCCATTTTGCATTGGTTCTTTTGGCTACTTCTACCGCTTCTTTACAAGAAGCTAGAAATTTATCTTTCCATTCTTGTGAACCTGTGGTTAAATTAATTTTATCATTGATAGAAAAGTTCACTACAAAAACACCCATATGCATCCCTAAGGAAGCCAAAGTATCTCCAATTTTTTTTTGCATTTCAACCGATCTACTCATCATACCATTATCCTCAATAGCTGTAAAGCCTATACTATGTGCATATTTTATTTGATCTATAAAATTGGGGCCAGCTAAATTTTCAAACATACCATCGTGAATAGCATAATGTAATTTATAAGGAGTGCTATCTTCCAAAGGCTTTTCTTTTACTTTTTGTGCCAGGATACTACTTGCTGTTAAAATTGACCCCCCCGCTAAAACATTCTGTTTTAAAAAATTTCTGCGTTCCATAGTATGGTGTTTTTTTATAGTTTAAATTTAGGTATAAGTATTAACAACAGCAAGTTTGAAACCCTTCATTTATATAATTACTTTTCTTTTGTTTTTCCCCTACTGCTTAGGTGCACAGCAAAAAAAATATACTTATACTGAGATGAAAATGGGATCCCCTTTTAATATAATTATGATAGGTGACAATGCTCTAAAAGCAAATCAGCTAGCGCATTCATCTTTTGAATTAGTAGATTCTTTAAATCATATTTTTAGTAATTACGATAGTAGTAGTGAGCTTTCAAAAATTAATGCTAGTGCTGGTGTACTGCCCTATAAAATGTCTGAAGCTATGAAAGATTTGATAGAAAAGTCGGAGCAAGCCTATATTAAAAGTAAGGGTGCTTTTGATATCAGTGTGGGCGCTTTATCAACGCTTTGGAGAAATGCTAGAAAATCTCATCAATTTCCCGACTCCTTATCTATACTTGCCGCTAAAAAATTAATAGGGTTTAATAAGATACAAATAAATAAACGCCTTGGTACTATTTATTTACCTGCGGGTATGCAAATAGATTTTGGAGGCATTGCAAAAGGATATATTGCTCAGTGGGTCATTGATTATTTAGCAAAAAATGGAATAAAGCAAGCATTAGTAGATGCTGGTGGAGATATAGTTATGAGTCAAGCCCCTATGAACACAAAGGGCTGGCTCATTGGTGTGAATGTTCCTGAAACTACAGATGTATTATTAGATAAAAAGTTGGTACTCTCTAATTGTTCAGTAGCCACTTCAGGTGATGTATTTCAAAATATAAAAGTGAAGGATCTAACTTATTCTCATATTATCAACCCTATGACGGGTTATGGAGTGACTCATTCAAGAAATGTAACTGTCATTGCAACTACAGGTGCGACCGCAGACTGGCTAGCTACTGCTTGCAGTATACTACCTATAAAAGAAGCCAAACAATTAGCGATTGATAATAAAGCCGCTTTATTTATAAGTACCATTCGAAATGGAAAAATTCATTTTGAATCAACAGAAAATTTTAAATATAACTGGCAAACCAACCATATAAATAATAATAAAAATAGATAATACCCTAAAAATTGTTTTATCTTAATACTTTAAACCTAGTGTATTGAAAACCTATAAAATTATTACCAGTATTTGTTTATGTCTAATAGCTCCTATGGCTAGAGCACAAGAAACTAATTTTACTTCTTATGAGCAGCCAATGCCCGGCGCTAGTATTCGTTTTAAAATGGTTCCTATTCAAGGTGGTGAATTTTTAATAGGAAGTGCAGCAAATGAAAAAGGAAGAAATACAGACGAGGGGCCACAAAAAAAATTAATAATCGCTCCATTTTGGATGAGTGCTTATGAAGTCACCAGAGATGAACTTGATATTTTTTTAAAAGATGAAACTATAAGCCAAAATGTAAGCGTAGATGCTATAACAAGACCCAGTCCTCAATATGTTGATTTAAGTTGGGGGATGGGTAAAGAGGGTGGCTATCCTGCTAACAGTATGTCTCAATATGCTGCCATTATGTATTGCAAATGGTTGTATCAAAAAACTAAAATATTTTACCGATTACCTACTGAAGCAGAATGGGAATATGCTTGTAAAGCAGGCACCCAAAGTGCCTATTTTTTTGGTAACAATGCAGCTGATTTAGATAAATATGCTTGGTATGAAAAAAATAGTAATAATACATTTCATAAAGTAGGTGAAAAATTACCCAACCCTTGGGGTTTATATGATATGTTAGGGAATATGACAGAATGGACCTTGGATCATTATGATTCGAATGCTTATGAAAAAATTATAAATAATGAATTCAAAGTAGCACCTCAAGCTGCTAAATATCCAAAAACTTTAAAAGGAGGTAGTTTTCTAGATGCGGCAGCTTCTCTTAGATCCTCCAAAAGAATACATTCAGATCCTATTTGGAATAGACGAGATCCACAAATACCTAAAAGTAAATGGTGGTTAACAGAAGCAAAGCAAGTGGGCATAAGACTTGTACGCCCTTTGAAAGAACCCAACGAACAAGAAGTTCAAGCATTTTTTAAATCCTATTTAAACTAATAAAATAAAAATTACCATTATGAAAAAAACATTTTCAAGAAATACTTCAAGAAGAGATTTCGTAAAAGGAACCAGCCTAATGGCAGGAGGTATATTAGCAGCTCCATTATTATCAAGAGCAAATTTTTTCTCTGGTGCAGATGATACAATTAAAATTGCCGTAGTGGGTTGCGGCGGTCGAGGTACGGGTGCTGCAATGCAAGCTTTGTCTAGCAAACAAAATGTAAAAATTGTAGCAATGGCTGATGCTTTCAAAGACAATTTGGATAATTGTCATAAATCTTTAACAGATGAAATTAATAATAGTATAGGTGAGTTAGCAAAAAGATTAGATGTCCCAGAAGAAAGAAGATTCACGGGTTTTGATGGATATCAAAAAGCTATAGCCCTAGCAGATGTAGTGATACTTGCTACGCCTCCAGGTTTTAGACCCATTCATTTTGCAGAAGCCATTAAACAAGGGAAACACGTATTTATGGAAAAGCCTGTTGCCACTGATCCTGCAGGCATACAAAGTGTACTGGCCACTGCCGCCATTGCAAAAGAAAAAAAATTAAATGTGGTGGTAGGCTTACAAAGACATTATCAAAACTCCTATCGTGAATTGTATAAAAGAAAAGATATGATTGGAGATATTACATCTGCGCAAGCTTGGTGGGATAATGATGGTGTATGGGTAAGGCCTAGAAAATACAATCAAACTGAAATGGAATATCAAATGCGCAATTGGTATTATTTTAATTGGTTATGCGGAGATCATATAACAGAACAACATATACATAATTTAGATGTCATTAACTGGTTCAAAGGAGGACATCCCATAAAAGCACAAGGTTTTGGAGGTCGTCAAGTGAGAAAAGGTAAAGACCACGGAGAAATTTTTGATCACCACTTTGTAGAATTTGAATACGCAGATGGTTCTATTTTAAATAGTCAATGTAGACATATCCCTGGTACTATGAGTAAAGTGGATGAATTACTCATAGGTACTAAAGGAAAAATATTTTGTGGTGCAGCACATATAAAAGATCATAGCGGGAAAATTATTTATCAGTATGATACTAAATTAGAAAACAATCCTTATCAATCAGAACACGATGAGTTATTTGCTGCTATTGCTAAAGGTGAATATAAGTTTGCAGATGCTGAAAATGGTGCTAGTAGTACAATGACTTCTATTATGGGACGAATGGCTACTTATAGTGGACAAATCATTGAATGGGATAAAGCTATTAACTCAGGTATTGATATTCATCCAAAAAAATACGATTGGAATGCGGAACCTCCAGTAATGCCTAATGCTGATGGCTATTACCCAATAGCTATTCCCGGAGTGACTAAATATTTCTAATGGATAACAAACACTTTCTTTTTTAAGAAAGCTGTATCTAAATTAAAATGCTAATAAGCCCTAAGATATTATATCATAGGGCTTATTTATTAAAAGAGCATTAATAAATTTTTGTATTGAGCTGCTAAAGATTTTATAAAATCGGTAAGCTTATATTTATTTAATACTTCATCGGGCGTATCTGCTGCCCCTTGAATTAATCCCACGCAATTAGGTTGACCACAATTACAAACAAAGGGTTGTGCCATTTTCCATTCAGTAGCAGGATAAAAAAAACAAAGTTCATCCCCTATTTGAATATCACTTACGCATTCTAATTGCATTGTAGTAGTATTGAATAATACATTAGGTTGGCAAGAATGATTAATATATTGCAAATATTCTGGAAATAAATGAATGTGCTTAAACTCACTTACTTGTACAGTTAAATAATTAGGGGTATCTACAATTTTTGTAGCGTCGAAGGAAATCATAAACTCGCCTGCTGTAAAACTTTTGTTAGCAAATAAAGCTTGCTGTTGATTGACTTTATTTTTCTTAATAATAAAATCATCGTGCTGAATCACGAAAATATAATCCTGTTTTTGGGGTGTATACATACATTATTTTTATATGATTTAAATAGATGAGTATTGAGGACTTTAAATTAATACATATTTATAATATAACTAAAATATTATAGCATAAAATCAATATTGGACTTACCCATTCAAGGGTATTATTGGTTATATTGCAATACCTATATAGCTTTTTATGAAAAAAAGGTATCAAGTACTTAGCGTTTTATCCATTTTATCTATGATTACTTTTTTAGATAGGATATCTCTATCTTCTGCAAGTACTTCAATGATGGCAGACTTACACCTTAGTACCGTCCAATGGGGTTGGATTTTAGGTATGTTTACTATTGCTTATGCAGCTTTTGAAATTCCTACAGGCTGGTTAGGTGATAAGTGGGGCGGTAAGAAAGTATTAATAAGAGTGGTGTTATGGTGGTCCTTATTTACCCTACTCACCGGTTTTTCTACCAGCTTTATAATGCTATTAGTAGTAAGATTTTTATTTGGTATGGGAGAAGCCGGAGCCTATCCCAATACTTCTATAGTACTTGCAAAATATTTTCCAGTATGGGAAAGAGGTCGTGCTCAGGCTACTATTTGGGGTGCTTCAAGAATAGGAGCAGCCCTTACTCCATTGATAGTTTTACCCATTCAAGAAAAATACAATTGGCAAACTTCATTTTATGTATTAGGTGCTATAGGAGTGGTTTGGACTTTGTTTTGGATTTATTGGCATAAAGAAGAACCCACTGATTGTAAGGATATTTCCAAAGAAGAGTTAGCACATATACTATCAACAAGGGATTTGCCCGAAAACAAAGAGAAGAATATCAAAATTTCTTTGCGTAGTGTATTCGCCACTAAGAATCTTTGGTTTTTGTTAATAATGTATGTGTGTTATGCTGTAGGTGCTTATTTTTTTCAAAGTTGGTTTCATACCTATTTAGAAAAAGGGCGGCATATTTCAGGAGACCAACTTATTTGGTCTTCCTCCATTCCTTATATATTAGCGGCAGCAGGTTGTTTTACAGGAGGTTGGCTAAGCGATAAAGCTTGTTTGAAATGGGGTAAGAAATGGGGAAGGCGCATTATACCTATGATAGGTTTATCTATCGCTGGGATTTGTATTATGGGTGCTGCCTTAGTTAGTAATAATGTAACTGCTATTATTATACTTGCTATAGGTATGGCATTTATGGACCTCACGGCTCCTGTGGCTTGGGCGGTTGCAATGGATATAGGTGGAAATAAAAGTGGAACTATCTCTGGTTCTATGAATAGCGCAGGCTTAACTGGCGCCTACATCAGCACCGTTTATTTTGGATATATGGCTAACGCTTATGGTTATTATTTACCTGTGCTTTATATTGGAATTATTGTTTTTATAGGCGCTTTCATTTGGTTAAAAATTGACGCATCTCAAAAAATAAATTTTACTCCATTGACAGAGGCCCACTAAGGGAAGATTATTTTTTTGTTAGCTTCTGTTAAAAAAGAAATTAAAATATTTCAAATCAAAGAAGTTTCAATAACTTGTCTAGATAAAATAAACTGAATTATTAAATACGCCATAAATATGAAAAAAATATTTTTAGTCATTGTAATAGGTACTCTTGTACAATGCCTCCAAGCACAAACTAGTAAAAAAATTATGCTGCCCACAGGTTGGTCTTTAAGTCCTGCTGGCAGTAGTTTATCATTGGGAGATTTGCCCCTTAATATGGCTGTTTCAAAATCAAAAAAATTAATGGCTGTTACCAATAATGGTCAAAGCACACAAAGTATTCAACTTATAAATCTTGCAAATAATAGTATTGTAGATAATATCAAAATTGAAAAATCTTGGTTAGGGATTGCGTTTAGTGCTGATGAAAAATATTTATACGCTTCTGGAGGTAATGATAATTGGATTTTAAAATACAGCACCGAGCATCAAAAATTAAAATTAATAGATTCTATCAAGCTGGGTGATAAGTGGCCTCATAAAATTTCTCCAGCAGGATTATGTATAAATGATGCAAAAAGTATTTTATATGTGGTAACAAAAGATGATAGTTGCTTGTATGAAATAAATTTAAAAACAAATAAAATAATTAAAAAAACAGCGCTTCCTGCAGAAGGATATACTTGCGTACTTTCCAAAGATCAATCAGAATTATATATAAGTGTGTGGGGCGCAGCACAATTAGTAGTGTATCATACACAAAGTCAAAAAATTACAAATAGTATTACCACTGGAACACATCCTAATGATTTGGTAGTTTCCAAAAATGGAAAATTTGTTTTCATTGCTAATGCAGAAGATAATAGCGTTTCTGTGATTGATATTAAAAATAGAAAACTTATTGAAACATTAAACTGTGCGCTGTATCCTAATGCTCCTGCGGGTTCTAGTAGTAATGCAGTAGCTTTAAGTGAAGATGAAAAAACCTTATACATTGCCAATGCTGATAATAATTGCTTGGCTGTGTTTGATGTATCTGTACCAGGTAATAGTCAATCCAAAGGATTTATTCCTGTAGGATGGTATCCCACAGGTGTGAAAGTAGTGGGTAATAATATATATGTAACTAATGGAAAAGGATTTTCTTCTTTTCCCAATCCCTTAGGCCCCGATCCTTATAAAAAAAATGCGCAAATGGCCGTACAAAAAGGATTATTAAAATCTGAAAAAGAGGTACAATATATTGGAGGATTAATGAAAGGTACCTTAAGTATTATTCATACACCTTCTGAAAAACAATTAGGACTTTATTCAAAAGCCGTGTATGAAAATACACCTTATACAAAATTAAATGAAGACAAATCTAATGCAGAAATAGGATCGGTGATTCCTCAAAAACTAGGAGACCCCTCTGCTATTAAACACGTATTTTATATTGTAAAAGAAAATAGAACTTATGATCAGGTCTTAGGAGATGTCAAAGAAGGCAATGGAGATCCTAGCCTTTGTTTATTTGGAGAAAAATACACGCCTAATTTACACGCCTTAACTAAAGAATTTGTTTTGTTAGATAATTTTTATGTGAACGGAGAAGTAAGTGCTGATGGACATAACTGGACCTTTGGAGGATATGCCAATGATTATTTAGAAAAAAATTGGGTAACTAGTTATGGTGGAAGAGGTGGTGAATATGATGCAGAAGGAACCAGGGCTATTGCGAATAATAAAAATGGATTTATTTGGGATTTTGCAAAAAGAGCAGGCGTCTCTTACAGAACCTATGGTGAATTTGCCGACAACTATAAACCTAATTTGCCTGTATTAAAAGATCATTTTTGTACTTATTATACCAGTTGGGATCAAACTGTAAGAGATACCACAAGAGTGGGACAATGGAAAAGAGATTTTGATTCTTTATTAGCCATTCAAAAAGTACCTCAATTAAATACATTAAGAATTATCAATGATCATACAGAAGGACTAAAATTAGGGAGACCTTCTCCTTATGCTCACGTTGCAGACAATGATTTAGCAGTAGGAATGTTCGTAGATTATTTGAGCAAGAGTTCAATTTGGAAAGAATCGGTGGTTTTTGTGGTAGAAGATGATGCACAAAATGGACCAGACCACGTAGATGCCCATCGCAGTACTATTTATATTGCTGGGGGATTTGTTAAAAGAGGATTTGTCGATCATACCCCTTATTCCACTAGTTCTGTTTTAAAAACTATTGAGCTTATTTTAGGTATGCCTCCTATGAGTCAATATGATGCTGGCGCTACTTCATTATGGAGATGTTTTGATAAAACTGCCAACGCTAAAGGTTTCACAATGAAACCATTACAAGCCGACATCAATGAGATAAACACTGTGCATTCTGCTATGCAAAGAAAAAGCGAAACCTTTAATTTCAAAAAAGAAGATAGCATCAACGACAATGATTTTAATGAAGTATTATGGAAGGGTTTAAGAGGCGAAAATGCTAGGGTTCCCGCCCCCAAAAGAGCCGCTTTTTTAAAAATGAATGTTAAAAAAGACACCGACGATTAATACTACATATATTTTATTAAAAAGAGCAGATTTCCTTAATGAAACCTGCTCTTTTTTTATGCTAAAAAAGTTATCTTAGAGAACGATTACTTAAACCAATATGTATGAAAAGAAGGGCATTTGTAAAAACGACTCTTATGTCAAGTACTGGAATACTGTTAACAAAAAATTTAATGTCTGCAACCTCTGGTCCTATTTATGGGCACAATGGAATGACTTATCAATTAAATACTAAATGGGGAGAGCTGAATCCAGAAAAAACTCCAGTGAATGATTGTCACGAAATGATACAAGATAGCAAGGGTCGTATACTCTTGTTAACAAATGAAACTAAAAACAATATTATAATTTATAATAAAAGTGGTCAGTTGATAAATAGCTGGGGTACAGAGTTTCCAGGAGCGCACGGATTAACGGTTCAACATAACGGCAAAGAAGATTTTTTATTTATCACAGATACCAATTTACATAAGGTATATAAAACTACTATGGATGGAAAAATATTACTTACCATAGACCCTCCTTCCGACTTACCTGCTTATCAAAAAAAGGAAGCTTTTGTTCCCACAGAAACTACGGTGCTGAATAATGGTGAATTTTATATTGCTGATGGATATGGAGCACAACATATTTTGCATTATGATGAAAAAGGAAGATTAAAAAATGCATTTGGTGGTAGAGGTAATGGAGATGAATTTTTAGACAACGCTCACGGAATATGTGTTGATACTAGAAATGCTACTCCTACTTTACTTATTACAGATCGTACGCGTAATGCATTCAAGCGTTTTTCTATGGAGGGAAAATTATTAGAAGTAATTCATTTGCCTGGCGCTTGTGTTTGCAGACCCGTCATCAAAGGCGACTACTTATACGCCGCAGTATTACGCTCTCCTAATTTAGATACTGTGAATTCAGGATTTGTAACCATTTTAGATAAAAATAATAAAGTGGTTTCTAATTTAGGGGGAAGTGCTCCTCAATACAAAGAGGGTGTATTGCAGCCTATGTCTCAAACAGAAAAAATATTTATTCATCCACACGATGTTTGTGTAGATGACGAGGGAAGTATTTATGTGGCACAATGGGCATCAGGTAAAGTGTATCCCTATAAATTTACAAGAGTATAAAAATGAAAAAGTATACCCTTATTGGAATAATTGTACTCGTTGCTGGATTAATATATACAGTGACTTTTTTTACGCATCAAAAAAAAGAAACTCTTATTTCCTATAATAGAGATATTCGTCCTGTTTTATCTGATAAATGTTTTGCTTGCCACGGACCCGATGTCTCAAAAGTAAAAGCAGGACTAAGATTAGATCTCCCTTCTAGTGCTTTTGCTGAATTAGAAAAAAACAAAGGACATTTTGCTATTGTGCCTGGCAATCCAGATAAAAGTGAATTAATAAAAAGAGTTTCCTCCAACGATCCTGCTATTATGATGCCTATTCCTGAAAGTCACTTAGCCAGATTGACCACCGATGAAATTAAATTATTTAAAAAATGGATTGAGCAAGGAGCTAAATATGAAAAGCATTGGGCTTTTGTGGCACCTGTTAAAGCACCGCTTCCAGAAGTAAGTAATAGTAAATGGGTAAAAAATGAAATTGACCCTTTTATTTTAGAAAAAATGGAGGCCAAAGGTTTTTCTCCTAATGAGTCCGCTAGTAAAGAAGTACTTATTAAAAGAGCTTTTGTAGATATTACAGGACTTGCCCCAAGTTATGCGCAATTAGAACAATGGAGAAACAACAACAACGATAATTGGTATTCACAATTATTAGATAATTTATTACAAAAGCCTGCGTATGGAGAAAAGATGGCTTTACTATGGATGGATCTTGCTCGTTATGCTGATTCCTATGGTTTTCAAGATGATAATATTAGATCTCAATGGCCTTGGAGAGATTGGGTCATCAACGCATTTAATAGCAATATGCATTATGATCAATTTTTAACACAACAAATAGCAGGTGATTTACTTCCTAATGCAAATAAATCTACCATTTTAGCCACTGCATTTTTTAGAAATCATAAATATACAGAAGAAGGCGGGGTCATAGATGAAGAGTACCGGGTATCTTATAATATAGATAAAACAAGAACATATGGAAAAGCAATTTTAGGTGTCACTATTGAGTGTGCACAATGTCACGATCATAAATACGACCCTTTTTCTAATAAAGATTATTATCAGCTCTACGCTTTTTTCAATATGAGTAAAGAAAAAGGTTATGAGGGAGATGTGAGTGTATCTACGCCTGCCAAAAATCCTAAATTATTTATCACTAAAGAAGAGCAAACAAAATTTTTGTCTTTTATCAATCACGCAGATACGAATAAATTAGAAGTCTCTGTAATGGGCGATTGGAAAATAGGAGATACAGTAAAAGCAAGGCCCACTTATATTTTAAGTAGAGGCAGGTATGACGCACCCACCACCACAGAAGTAAAACCTACAGCTTTAGAATCTATAATGCCTTTTGATACTTTAAAATATGAGAGAAACCGATGGGGTTTAGCAAAATGGACGGTAGAGAAAAAAAATCCACTCACGGCTAGAGTATTTGTCAATTTTATTTGGCAAGAAATTTTTGGAAAAGGTATTGTTAAAACATCCAGTGACTATGGTTTACAAGGTGAACTACCTTCTCATCCAGCATTATTAGATTGGTTGGCTGTTGATTTTATGGAACACCAATGGGATATTAAATATTTAGTGAAAAAAATATTATCTAGTAATACCTATCAACAATCTAGTGTAGTAAGTAAAAAACAGTTAGAACAAGATCCTGAAAATATTTACTATACTAGATCTCCACGCATACGATTCAAAGCAGAAATAATTAGAGATTGGGTGTTAGGTACCAGCGGTATTTTAAATCCAGTCATAGGGGGACCTAGTGTAAAACCTTATCAACCTAAAGGAGTGTGGGAAAGTACTACTTCCGGAAGAGGAGTGCTTGCTTCTTATAAACAAGACCACGGACCCTCTATTTATAGAAGAGGCTTGTATACTTTTATTAAATTAACAGCACCCCCTCCTAGTATGATGGTTTTTGATGCAAGTAATAGAGATCAATGTGAAGCTAAAAGACCAAGCACTAATACTCCTTTACAAGCTTTGACAATGTTAAATGATCCTACGGTTTTAGAAGCCTCTCGTGTATTAGCAGAAAATATTTCTCTTTCTAATAAATCATTAGAAGATAAATTAGAGCAGGCCTTTGAGACGATTGTCATAAGAAAACCATCTAGGTTTGAAAGAAATAAATTAATCAATTACTGCGAAAAACAAGTAGCTTATTACCAAGGAAATACTGCTTTACTTAAAAATACTTTATCGGTAGGAGAATACAAACATCCTACCCAAAAATACAATGAGGCTGAAGCGGCTGCATTGATGAAAACAATTTTGATATTATATAATTTAGAAGAGACCATTACAAAATCATAAATAGTATGAATGAATTTTTAGAACACGGCTTAAATCAAAATAGAAGAAAATTTTTATCTAAACTTAGTTTAGGTATTGGTGGACTTGCTCTTGGTTCCTTAATGGTACCTGGGCTTTTTGATACTAATAATGAAGAAGAATTATTTGCTAATGTATTACCCCATTTTGCTCCAAAGGCAAAACGCATTATTTATTTATTTCAAAATGGAGCGCCCTCACAATTAGATTTATTTGATTACAAACCCTTGTTACAAAAAATGCAGGGACAAGATTTACCCGCTAGTATTCGCAATGGACAAAGATTAACAGGTATGACAGCGAATCAAGCAAAATTTCCATTAGCAGGAACTAAATTTAATTTTTCTCAACACGGTAATAGTGGAGCTTGGTTTGGAGAAACCATTCCCCATATAGCTAGTATGAGCGATGATTTATGTATTATTAGAACGATGTACACGGAAGCTATTAATCACGATCCCGCACTTACATTTTTTCAAACAGGGGCTCAAGTAGGCAACAGACCTAGTATGGGTTCTTGGGTAAGTTATGGATTAGGAAGTGAAAATAAAAACCTGCCAGCTTTTTGTGTATTGTTGAGTAAAGGAAAAGGAAATGGTCAAGGAGTATATTCAAAATTATGGAACAATGGTTTTTTAGATTCCATACACCAAGGAGTACAATTTAGTAGTGGAGAAGAGCCTGTTAAATATTTGAGTGATCCTAGTTTTATTGAGAGAGATGATAAAAGAAAAATTTTAGATGAGATTGCTTCACTTAATCAAGAAGCTTATGACAACATAGGAGATCCTGAAATAGTAACTAAGATTCAGCAATACGAATTGGCTTATCGTATGCAAATGGCAGTACCTGAAATTACTTCCTTACAAAATGAACCAGAATCTATAGTAAAAATGTATGGCCCAGAATGTTTGGCGCCTGGTACTTATGCAGCCAATTGTTTATTAGCAAGAAAACTTTCTGAAAATGGGGTTCGTTTTGTGCAATTGTATCATCAAGGTTGGGATTCACACGGAAATTTACCTGCTGAATTAATTGGACAATGTAAAGATGTAGATAGACCATCAGCAGCTTTAATCAAAGATTTAAAACAAAGAGGTTTATTAGATGAAACCTTGGTCATTTGGGGTGGAGAATTTGGTAGAACCAACTACTGTCAAGGTGCTCTTACTAAAGAAAATTATGGAAGAGACCATCATCCAAGAGCTTTTACCATTTGGATGGCTGGTGGTGGCGTGAAGCCAGGTGTCTATGGAGAAACTGATGAATTTGGATATAATATAAATTCTTTACCAGTGCACGTACACGATTTTCACGCAACAGTAATGCACTTAATGGGTATTGATCACGAAAGATTTACATTTAAACATCAAGGAAGACGCTACAGACTTACAGATGTAGCAGGAAAAGTAGTGAATGAAATTATAAGCTAAGTATGGAAATAAAAAAGTTGAATCAATGGGGTGAATGGTGTATTTGGTTTTTAAATCCACTCTTAGTACTCTTAGCTTTTTATAGTAACACTACCCAGCGTAATGATATTTTAATATGGTTAGGTAAACTACATCCCTTGGTTTTACATTTTCCAATAGTTATTGGAATAGGTATCATTGTATATTTTATTTTTTTTCAACATAAACCTTTTGAAGAAAATATAGAAAAATGTATTTTAATAGTTAACGCTTTCATAGCTTCATTGGTAGCTTTATTGGGTTTATTTTTATCCAAACAAGATGTCTATAATACTGACACATTAAATTTACATAAATGGGGGGGCATTAGTATTGCTTTAATAAGCTGGTTAATTATTTACACAAAAAATATTTCTATAGGTTATAAAAAATTAATAGGGCTTATTTACTTATGCGCTCTATTATTTTTTACGCATCAGGGCGCTTTATTAACTCACGGAGAAAATGCACTTTCTCTGCCAAAGCCCAATATAACCGAAGTAAAAGCTGCCACTATTGTAGATTCGAATCTAACCATATATGAAAAAGCTATTGCTCCTTTATTAGAACAAAAGTGTATTGGTTGTCACGGTCCTGATAAAATAAAAGGACAATTACAATTACAAAATCCTTCTCTTATTATAAAGGGAGGAAAGGATGGAAATATTTTAAATCGCTTTCATAATGAAGAGGCCTTATTATTGCAAAGAATACACTTGCCCAATTCAGATGAAAAGCATATGCCCCCCGATGGCAAACCTCAATTAACTATAGAAGAATTAACCTTACTTAATAAATGGGTTGACGCAGGCGGAAGTTTTACAAAAAAAATAAGTGAATTAGCAAAAACAGATAGTTTAGCCATTCTGGCTTTAGCCTATAAAGCACCTTCTAAGACAAAAGGAGATAATAAGAATACTGCTCCTGATTTAAAAGAATTTAATTCTAGTTATTGTACCGTTAATTATCTATTTAATGGATCTGAAGAAATAGAAGTTAATTTTTTTCAAGGGTCATTTTATAAAAGAACATTATTGCAACAACTTGAAAAATTAAAAGATAAAATTGTATACCTTAATATGCAAGGTATGCCTCTTCAAAAGGAAGACCTCGACATCATTGTACAATTTACTCATTTGAAAAAATTGAATTTAAATTATACGAAATTAAATGTAGCAGATATAGAAGTGCTCAAAAAAGTAAGTAGCTTAAAAAGTTTATCTATTTGTGGTATAGAAGTGAGCCCCGCTACTTTATCCTCTTTTTTAGAGAAAGCACCTTTTACTGAATTACATATATGGACCAATCATTCTAATGAAAAAGAGTTTCAAAATTTGATAGCCTCTACCAAAAAAGTTAAAATAATTGTGGGAGATAATTTAGCTACTGAGATTATAAAACTAACCAGCCCTGTGATTGAGCAAGACTCTCCCATTATAGTAACAAGTTTAGATGTGGGTGTGAAACATTTTTTAAAAGGTACTGTAGTAAGGTATACCATAGATGGAACAGACCCAGATAGTCTGAAGAGCCCTATCTATACACAGAAATTACATTTTACTAAAAATACGGTTTTAAAAACAAAGGCGTTCAAGCCAGGTTGGTTAAGTAGCGATATTGTTCAAAAAACTTTTTATAAATCGGAGATACATCCCGATACAATTTTTTTTATCACACATCCAGATAAAAAATATCCTGGCTCAGGTGCCAAAACACTTATAGATTATGAATTAGGAGAACAAAATTTTTCTAACGGTAAATGGATTGCCTATAGAGATTCAAGTATGAAATTTATGATTGGTTTTAAAGAAGCAAAACTTTTACACGAAGCGCATTTTAATGCCTTTGTGGATAATGGAGCTTATATCTTCCCTATTTTATCTATTATGATTGAAGGAAGTAATAATGGTAAACAATTTAAAAAATTAAATGAAGCACATTTCCCATCTTTAGAAAAAACAGATGTAGTGAGAGAGAATAAATCATTTAGTTGTACCCTACCTTCTCAAGAAGCTTATAAATATTACAGATTTACTTTACTCAACCTAAAAAAATTACCTAAGTGGCATCCCGGAAAAGGAACTCCAGCTTGGATTTTTGTTGATGAACTCTTTTTAAACTAAGATTTAGTAGTATTGTCTTCTATTTTACTCAATGGTAAACCAAGTATAAGCATCGGCAGCGATGGTAAAACTAAAGTCAATGGTATAATCTCTTTGTATATTATACTTTTTTGATTTTCCAGTAGCATCTTTAATAGTTGCAGTTTTACTAAGCCCTGTATAATACAAGGGTAAAGATATAGTTCTAGTGATAGGTTCTTGTGTAGGATTAAATAATAACATCAAGCCTTTGGTGGTAAGAGAAGGATTGATATGCATCCACCCATCCCAGTCTCTTCCATCAGCACGACGAAGTGGAAGTATATCTGAGTTTGCAATAGTGCGATATTTTTTATACCACTGAATAGTTCTAGCTACCATTTGTCGAGTAGTCTCTGTATCATATAATCGAGGGCCTCTATAACAAGCCTGCACTCCTGCTCCATAATATTGCATCATTAATTGTTCATAATCGTTCAAATGTTCACTCAAAGGTTCCAACACTGCTTCGGGTCCGCCCCCTTGATATTTAGTAAGAGGAACAAAACCCCAAGCCATAGATGGAATTTTTTCTAAAGTGCCATCGTGAATATTTTGTCTATTAATAATTTTTTGTTGGGCACGAGGTAGTGAAAAGTTAACTTCTCTATAGCCCAATGCAATTTTATTTGTGCCATCTAAAAAATACCAGTCTGGCGCATTAATATAGACGCCGTGTTCATTCAACCAATGATATAATCCTTTTTGAATTTCCATTTGTCTCCACTGTGAATCATCATACCCTAAATGTCCAGGATGATTTGTAGAAGCACAAAGGTCTCCCGGATAAGGACCATCATTTTCCCATATATTAAAACCCGTATACAAAAAAAAGTTTTGTATTTTATCTCTATAAGCTAGCCCCCATTTGCTTCCAAAACAAGGAGCATTACCAAAAAAGGCACCTCCTGGTTTTCCGGTTTTAATATCTACAACATCATCTTCATCACTAATGCGTCTACTACTAAATAAAGAATAGCCCCCTAATAAAATATTATGTGCGTGTGCATAGGACGCTAGAGCTTTCCATCTATTTAAATTAGCGGTAGAAGTATCTTCCATATCTAAATGACTTCCAAAACTTAGAATTACCGCCTCATAGCCTGTTGCCACACATTGGTCAATTGCATTTTTTACTTCTTGATCATTTTTACTTACCAAATGCATAAAAATGGGATTCTGTGTTGTCCAAGGTGCAATGGTTCTATACATTTTTTTAAGTATCAAACCGCGTCTTATTCTATCATAACTATCCATTAATAATTCATTGGTACGAACCGACTTAAATATTTCATTAGGTTGTAAAGAAATGCCCGGTGCTTTTTCAGGATATATTTCTAATAAACAAGGAGTTTCAAAATTATAATTCACTTGTGAAGTATAGGACAAGTCGGTTTTCCAATGAGTGGTTTGGTCGCTAATATCATACCGCATTGCATTATTAAATGCATAGTTAGTTTCAAAATAAATACCGTGTTGTTTTTTCATTTCTTCAGGCTTTCCTACCACTGCACTTTCTTCTTCTACCAAGCCCAACACTTCATTCACTACTCTATTAATTTTGATAGTAGCGGTTGATTTATTTTGTATAGATACCCATTTAGTAATTAAAGGCAACCCATCATAGAGTTCGTAATGTACCTGAACTAAAATATTTTGTAAAGCGGGTATAGTAGAAATAAAATCTAAGGTGACAGTTTTACCACTAGCAGATTTGGGGTTAGTTAACCAAGTAGTTGCCTTCCATTGTAAAAAAGGGGTTAGGGTATCAATGGTATACTTACTAAAAACAAAGTCTGTCTCCTGCAGGTGTAATGAATTTTCGGCATCTAGTTTTAAATATGCTTTTTCTTTTTGACCTTTCAGTCCCCCCACATTATAGGATTGACCATTTAAAATTAGTTTAGCTTCAGGCTCAATACTTCTTATTAATTCTTGGCCACTAGTGAGATTGATATAGCTTATACAACTTGCGTTAGGGGATAATAAAAAAACTCTTTGCACCAAACCGTTGTTTAAAACCAGTTGATTGTTTTTTACATATATACTTGCCTTTTGAGCTGGGGGTTGAATGAGCCAATCTACTTTTTGTGCAGGTAAAGGCTGATGCATTCCTACTAAAAATGTAAAGCATAGTAAGGGTAGCCATTTTAATGGTAACATATTATATATTTTTTCAAAAATGTGATTGGATATACCCATTTATATAAAGTAATGTACTAAATAATTAGAAGTTAATTTTTCTTTTTCTAAAAGCAGATGGATTTTCTCCAGTAATTTTTTTAAATATTTTATTAAAATAAGATAAACTTTCAAAACCAGTATCATAACAAGCTTCAGTTACATTAGCGTCTTGCATCAATAACTTTTTGGCATAATTAATTCTGTATTGATTCACAAAATCGGTATAAGTAAGCTTGGTCGATTTTTTAAAGTATCTACAAAAAGCTGCTTCAGACAAATTCACCACAGAAGCTATGTCACTAATTTTAATAGGTGCTTGAAAATGGGTTTCCACAAACTTATATATTTGATGCATTCTTTCTTGTTCTTTAATTACTGCGTGCGAAGCAATGGGCCTTGTATGTAATGCTGTAAATTCTTTACTTAATGCTAATTGTTGAAATACTTGTATTAATAGTAATAACTGATCAAATGCAGTAAGCCCTGTTAATTTTTTTAATAGTTCCCCTGCTTTCTTTTTGGTGTTTCCATAAAAAGCAATACCTGTTTTTGCTCTTTCAAATAAATCATATACCATTTGCATTTCAGGTTGCTTATAAAAAGAGCTTTCATAAAAATTTTGTCTGAACTGCACCACTACAGTTTCAACAGTGGTTTTAACACCATAATCAAAATTTAAATGTGGAATATAAGAACCAATTAAAGCCAAGTCACTTCCTTCATAAGTACTAATATGATCTCCAATATGTCTAATGCCTTTATCGGCTTCTACATAAACAAGCTCAATTTCTGGATGAAAATGCCAATAATAAATTTCATTCAACTTAGGCGTTAAAAGTATTTTAAAGGAACTGCCTTCATCAGGTTTAATATTTTCTAAACTTAATTTCACTTAGGTGAGTTTATAGCCATAATTATTACTTAAATAGCAAAATATACTAGTAATTTATGAATATTTTATCAAAATAGAGCAAATAATGGGCAATTTAGGGAAAAAATACAGCCCCTTAGAAACTGTATTTTTACTCTATCAAATTAAAAACAATCATATATGGAAAACAAAACAATGGCGCCTAGTATGGTACCTACTATGGTTCCTAACAATGCACATAAAGACATTCCCGGAAATCCTTCTACTGCCAAAAGTAGTGCCACTAGTTTAAATGATCGATCTAATGGCAAACCACTTCGAGTATTAAGCGAAGAAGATTGGACTTTTTGGAAACACAATGGATACATAGTCATTAAAAATGCAGTTCCTCGTGAACAAGCATTGGCCACGGCTAATTTCTTATGGGAGTTTGAAGAAAAAGATCCTACTAATAAAGAAACTTGGTATACTGCCCCCAGAGCTGAAATGAAAATGAAAGAGTTGGCAGGTACGGGAATGGTAGAATGTTACAATAACCAACATTTATGGAACAATAGACAAATGCAAAAAGTATATGATGCCTTTGTTGATATTTGGGGTACAGAAAAATTATGGGTAACTATTGATAGAGCTAATTTAAATTTTCCTATCCGTCCTGGTCACGAATACAAAGCTTTTATTCATTGGGATTATGATCCAGAAACAAAACCAGTGAATGTACAAGGGGTTTTAGCTTTGGCCGATCAAACCGATGAAAATATGGGAGGCTTTCAATGTATTCCAGAATTATACAGAACTTATGATACTTGGAAATTAACGCAACCTGAAGATAGAGATAGATTTAAACCCGATACCACTGGCTTCACTCCCACTAAAGTAAAATTAGAAGCGGGCGACTTATTAATTTTTAATAGCTTAGAACCACACGGTATAAGAGCTAATAATAGTCAAGATAAGGTTCGTATTGCACAATATATTTCTATGATGCCTGCTGAAGAAAATAATGAAGCTTTGAGAGAGTGGAGAGTGAATTCTTGGAAACATAGAATTGCTCCTGAAGGTTATGCCTTTCCAGGGGATCCAAGAAATTGGGAACAAACAAAATATGAAACTGCAGTACTAAGCGATTTGGGTAAAAAATTATTAGGGCTAGAGCAATGGTAAATAATATCAAGCTCAATAATGGTATAACTATGCCCGCGTTGGGCTTGGGGGTGTATGATATGTATAAAGAAACTGCCATTCAAGCGGTAGAAGATGCTTTGTCTATAGGTTACCGATTAATTGATACTGCTAGTATGTATGACAATGAAGAAGAAATTGGTAAAGCTATAAGAAATTCAAAAGTAGATAGAAAGGAAATTTTTTTAACCACTAAATTAAATAATACCGATCACGGTTATGAAGCAGCCCTCAATGCCTTTGAAGCAAGTTTGGAAAAATTAAATCAAGACTATGTAGATTTATATTTAATACATTGGCCTATAAAAGAAGGGCGAACCGACTCTTGGCTTGCTTTAGAAAAATTATATGCAGAAAAAAGAGTACGCGCCATTGGAGTGGCCAATTATAATATTGCTTTATTAGAAGAATTAAAATCAATAGCGCATATTGTTCCTGCAGTAAATCAAATAGAATTTTCACCCTGGTTATTTCAAGAAGACTTATTGAACTATTGTAAAAAGGCGGGTATCCAGGTGCAATCTTATTCACCTATTACAAGGGGACTTAAATTTTCTGATGCCCGCTTGGATGTACTCTGTAAAAAATATGGTAAAACACCTGCTCAAATAGTGTTGAACTGGCATTTACAATTAGGCCTATCCACTATTCCTAAATCTTCTAATAAAGCCAGACTAATGGAAAATTTTGAAGCTAGCCATTTTTCACTTTTAGCAGAAGATATGCAAATATTAAATAGCTTTAATGAAAATTTCAGAATTTGTGATGACCCTCAATCTTATGAATAATTTAAAATTTATAAATTCCACCAAAATGAAAAAAATTATTGTACTTGCTTTTCTAGCCATTAGTTTTTTATCTGTTCAAGCACAAAATAGAACAGGTGAGTTAAAACATATTGTACTATTTACTTTTAAAGCAAGTTCTTCTAAACAAGAAATTGATAATGTAGCACATACTTTTGCAAAACTATATGGCAAAGTACCTCAGGTTAAAAATATGCAATGGGGTATTAATATGAGCCCAGAGCATCTAGACCAAGGATTTACTCATTGCTTTACGCTCACTTTTAATTCTGAAAAAGATTTAGCAGACTATCAAAAACATCCAGCACACCTTGCTTTTCAAGCAGTATTAAAACCCCATATGGATAAAGTTTTTGTAGTAGATTATTTTGTTGAACCCAATAATTAAATAATATATGCGTAGCATTCAACGGGTATTTACTTATAGCTTAATCAGCATTGTAGTACTAGTAGCAGTAGTGTTTACTGTCTATGGTCAAAAAGATATTCCCGTTGAAAAAATTAAAGCAAAATATGGTAATGCTGCCTCTCAATATCTACCTCTTATGGGGATGCAAGTACATTATAGAGACGAAGGTAACCCCGCCGATTCCACCCCTTTAGTACTTATTCACGGCACTTCTTCTTCCCTGCATACTTGGGATAGTTTGGTAGCAATTATGCTTACCCAAAATAAAAAAAGAATTATCAGATTCGACCTTCCTGCTTTTGGCATTACGGGTCCCAATCCAGAAAATTACTATGCGGGTGACTATTATGTTCGTTTTTTAGATTCCTTTTTAAATGTAATGCATATTCAAAAATGTGCGCTTGCAGGAAATTCTCTAGGTGGAAGTATTGCTTGGCGATATACAGTGGCTCATCCAGAAAAAATTGATAAACTAATTTTAATTGACGCTTCGGGTTATCCATTAAAAAATGAAAAAGGAAGTCTAGGATTTAAATTAGCTACTATTCCTATTATTAATAATTTATTATTAGTTGTAACACCTAAATTTTTAATTAGAAAAAGTTTAGAAACAGTATTTTACGATAACCAACTCATTAGTGATGCAATTGTGACAAGGTATTATGAAATGTTATTAAGAGAAGGCAATCGAGCTGCCACTTTATCTTTATTTAAAAATAGAACTTCTATTTCAGCAGAACCTATCAAGACAATAACACGCCCCACTTTAATTTTATGGGGCGATCAGGATCAACTTATTTCAGTGGATAATGCCTATCTATTTCAAAAAGATATACAAGGAAGCGCTTTAACCATTTATAAAAATGTGGGCCATACCCCTATGGAAGAAGCCCCCCAAAGAGTAGCTGCCTCCCTAGAAAGTTTTCTGAATAAATAACTAACTTGTTGGTATGAATTTTACCATTGGTACCATTGAAAATTGGGTAGCAAATTATTATGGATTAGAAGTAAAAGCATCGGAGCTTAATGGCTATGATGAACTTAATTTTTTATTAGTTGAAAAATCGGGTAAAAAACATATTTTAAAAGTTGCTAGTCAAATTCACGATTACAATTTCTTAGATGCTCAAGTAAAAATTTTACAACACCTCTCTAAGTCTGCGCTAGCAGCACAATTTCAAAGCTATACCTTAAATAAAAAAGGAGAACCTTTAACTGAAATTAATTATGATCAAGACATTTATTATGTTAGAATTTTAAGTTTTTTAGAAGGTAGTTTTTGGGTAGAAGTTCCCATTAAAAACAATACTTTATTTGAAAATTTAGGCATTTTCTTAGGTAAGATGGATAAAAGTTTAGAAAACTTTAAGCATCCTGCAATGCATCGACATTATAGTTGGGATATAAGTACTGCTAGAGATGCTAATTATAAAATGAGCTATATCCCAAAAGTAGATAAAAAAAGAATAGCTGATTATTTTATGCTGCAATTTGAAACAGAAGTCTTACCAACACTATCTAGTTTTAGAAAAGCGTATACACACAATGATGCCAATGATTATAATATTTTAGTGCAAGAAAATAGCATAGCAGGTCTTATAGACTTTGGTGATATGGTATATACTGCACTTATTAATAATGTGGCGGTGGCTTGTACCTATGCTATGTTACACCAATCAGACCCTTTAGCAGCAGCGGCATTAGTAGTGAAGGGATATCATTCATCTTATGCTTTAGAAGAAAAAGAATTAAGTATTTTATATTATCTTATTGCTGCTAGATTATGTATTAGTGTAACGCAGTCTGCCTACCAAGCTAGTATAGCCACTGAAAATGAACATCATTTTATTACAGAGCGCCCGGCTTGGGAGCTACTATCCTATTTAATTACCTTAAATCCTATAAAAGCTGAAAATGCTTTTAGAGTAGCTTGTCATTATAGTGCTATCATAGATACCCAAGAAAATTATAAAAATTTAGAGGCAAAAAGAAATACTTACATTGGAAGAAATTTAAGTATTAGTTATGAAAAGCATTTAAAAATTGATAAAGCCGCTTTACAATATTTATACGATGATCAAGGCAATACTTATATTGATTGTGTTAATAATGTGAGTCATCTGGGTCATTGTCATCCAGGGCTTGTAAGGATAATGCAAAAACAAATTGCAACATTAAATACTAATACCAGGTATTTACACGAGCATTTAATTGATTATGCAGAAAAATTAACTACTCTACTTCCCCAAAAATTAAAGGTTTGTTATTTTACCAATAGCGGTAGTGAAGCAAATGATTTAGCTATTAGAATAAGTAGACAATACACCCAGCAAAAAGATGTCATTGTATTAGACCACGCTTACCACGGAACTTCCACTGCCACCATTGAAATGAGTCCTTATAAATTTGATAAAAAAGGAGGTATGGGTCAAATGCCTTGGATACATAAAGCAATGAATCCAGATATTTATAGAGGGCCTTACACCGCTGAAGATGCAGGAAGTAAATATGCCAAAGAAGTAAAAAAAATTATTGATACCCTAGCGAAAGAAAATAAAAAACCCGCAGCTTTTATTTGTGAAACTCTTTTAGGAGTGGGTGGACAAATGCCTCTTCCTGCTCATTATTTAAAAGAAGTATATCAATATATAAGAGACTGCGGTGGTATTTGCATTGCAGATGAGGTACAAGTTGGATTTGGAAGAGTGGGTTCACATTTTTGGGGCTTTGAATTACAAGAAGTAATACCGGACATAGTAGTAATGGGAAAACCTATGGGTAATGGACATCCATTAGGTGCCGTTATTGTAACAGATGAAATTGCCAATAATTTTAATAATGGTATTGAATATTTTAATACCTACGGAGGTAATCCAGTTTCAATGGCTACTGGCAAGGGTGTATTAGAGATTATTGAAAAAGAAGCTTTACAAGAAAATGCTTTGAAAGTGGGTAATTATTTACTTGAAGGTTTGCGTAAACTAATGCAGAAGCATTCTATTATAGGAGATGTAAGAGGAGTGGGCTTGTTCATAGGTGTAGAATTAGTAAAAGATAGAACTACAAAAGAACCTGCTACCACTACTCTTCAATGGGTAGTTGAAAAAATGAAAGAAAAAGGTTTTTTAATGGGTGTGGACGGACCTTATAATAATGTTCTTAAAATAAAGCCTCCTATTATTTTTTCTATTGAAAATGCAAAAGCAATGCTTGCTAGTTTAGATGAAGTATTAGTTTGCTTATAAAATAAAAAAGCTTTGGTGGTAGTTGCCATAGCATTACTTTTCTAATAATTCTAATTGCTTTGCTTTTGTTGATGTCACATTATAAATCACGGAACGCGCTAAGTCATCATATTTTACTACTTTAAGTAAGTCTCCTTTTGTATCATAATAATGTGATTCTATGGCGTACTGTTCATCATACACATAAAGAACATAAGTGGTTTTGGTAGAATCAATGAGCGCAGCAATTTTTTCTCTATTTTTCAAATAACTTGGTGCTGTTGAACAAGCCAGCATTAAATAAAAAAAGCTGATAAAGAAAAATAAATTAAATAATCTCATTTCCATTTTAATTACCTCATTCATTACTCATTTAAAAATAACCCCTGTAATACTAGTACTACAAGGGTTATATTTAAAATTGTCTATACTTTTTAAGCAGTAGCTGCTTTTTTATTTTTCATATATACATTCAATCCAATAAATGCAACAATTAATGCTAATGGTATCATTAGAGTTGCATTAATAACTTCAGGTCCTGCTAATTTTTTAGCTTCATTGGTTACCGCAGCTAAATCGGCCTCTGAAGTACCTGCAGGAATTTTGGCATTTACTAATTTGTCATAAAAATCACTCATAAAAATCATATAAACAGAAACGGCAAACATACCTGCCCCTCCCATTAAATTAATTCCTACGGCGCCTGTTTTTGGTAAATTTTCAGAAACAAAACCAAGCATAGTGGGCCAGAAATAACAAACACCTATACCAAATAAAATAGCTCCTACAAATAACATATTACCAGTGCTATGACCTAGTAAATATAAACCTGCTGCTGCTAAAATAGCTGATATTAATAACACCCCTGAAGGAGAAAATCTGTGAACAACCGGACCTGCAAAGGCACGCCCAATAACCATAATTCCTGTTTCAATGGTTAATAATAATATAGCATTGTCACTCACATTTTTTAATAGAATATCTATCCATTGACCTGTAAATAATTCAGTAATGGCTGTACCAAACATACAAATTATCATAAAAATGAATAGAGGATTTAATAAACTCTTGTACATCTCTGAGGCAGATACGCCACTTGATACTCTTTCTGTTTCTGGAAATTCTAATTGAGAAAAGAAATAGCCATATAAAATAGTAGGTAGTAACATCACGCCCACTTGTAATTGAGTGCCTAATCCTAATTTATTAAATAAGAAAACAATTAAAGTACCAATTACAATACCTCCTGGGAACCATAAATGAAAGTGATTCAATTTGGTGGTTTTGTTGTTGGGAAATAAAGCAGTTACCAAAGGGTTACAAGAAGCTTCTACTGTACCATTGGCAATACCAATTAGTAATGTAGAGAAAAATAAACTCCAATAACCTGTAGCATAAATAGTAAGTACAATACCCGTGAGATGAAATAGGAATGCTAGCACTAATAAGCGCTTCATTCCAATAATATCAACAATTGTACCGCCTACTAACATAGCTAATGGGAAACCCCAAAAAGCAGTAGCAGCAATAGTGCCTAGTTGAGCATTGGTTAAATGAAAATCAATACCTTGTTGACTTAATACACCCGCTCTAATTCCAAAGGAAAGAGAAGTGACTAATAAAGCTAAACAGCTTGCCACAAACAGCTTGTTGGTTTGAATGTTTTTTGACATAATTGAATTTTTTTGGTTTTAGTCTCAAAAAGCGAACTTGAATATAAAAAATTTTATCGAAAAAACATTAAATTACATAGTACTTATTAGAGATTAAAAACTGTTTTTCACTTAAAATTAAAGTTATGAAACAATTCCTATCCATCTGTTTGATTAGTTTTTTATTTGCTTGTAATAATAAATATGATACCATTATTAAAAATGGGCTCATTTATGATGGTAATGGAGGCGCTCCTTATAAAGCCGACTTAGCTATTAAAAATGATACCATTGCTTTTATTGGCGATTTATCTAAAGAGTCGGCAACACACATAATAGATGCCAAAGGGATGGCGGTGACTCCAGGTTTTATTAATATGTTAAGTTGGGCTCCCACTTCACTTATTTTAGATGGTAATTCTCAAAGCGATATTAGACAAGGAGTTACTTTAGAAGTATTTGGCGAAGGAGGAAGTATGGGTCCCTTAAATGCCAAGATGAAAAAAGCAATGCAAGATGATCAAACAGGCCCTAATAAAATTCCTATTGATTGGAATACCCTAGGTGAGTATATGCATTTTATGGAGAAGCGTGGCATTAGTTGCAATATTGCTTCATTCGTTGGCGCTACCACCATTCGTGAAAATATTATTGGAGAAGACAATCGAGCTCCCACACCTGCAGAGTTAGATAGTATGAAAGCACTTGTAAAACAAGCGATGGAAGAAGGTGCTTTAGGCGTAGGTAGTTCTTTAATTTATCCACCTGCATTTTTTGCAAAAACAGATGAGCTGATAGAATTGTGTAAAGCAGCAGCACCTTATGGTGGAGGATATATTTCTCATATGCGTAGTGAAGGGAATAATTTTATTCAAGCAGTCAATGAATTAATTACGATTGCTAAAGAAGCCAAAGTGCACGGAGAAATTTATCATTTAAAAGCAGGAGGTGTAAGTAACTGGCCTAAAATGGATTCAGTAATAAAATTAGTAGAAGCTGCAAGAGCAGCTGGCATTGATGTAGCGGCTAATATGTATACTTATCCTGCAGGTGCCACGGGTATGACTGCAGCTATGCCTCCCTCTTTACAAGATGGTGGATTTGGGAAATTATGGTTACGACTACAAGATCCAAAAATTAGAGCCGAGATGATTAAAGCAATGAAGACCGATGCCAAAGATTGGGAGAATTTATATTATGGAACAGGAGGTGCTAGTAGAGTTTTATTACTTGGATTTAGAAGAGATTCCTTAGTTAAATATTCAGGAAAAACTTTAGAAGAAGTAGCTAAAATAAGACACACTAGTCCGGAAGATTGTGCTATAGATTTAATCATACAAGACAGTAGTCGTGTTGAAGTTGCCTATTTTTTGATGAGTGAAGAAAATATAAAAAAACAAATTGTACTTCCTTGGGTAAGTTTTGGTTCTGATGCAGAATCGGCTTCTACCGATCCTCTATTTATGAAACAAAGCACGCATCCTCGCGCTTATGGAAATTTTGCACGCGTGATTGGGCATTATGTAAATCAAGAAAAAGTAATGAGCATAGAAAAAGCCATCCATAAACTTTCTAAAGTGGCTGCTACAAGTTTACATATTCAAAAACGCGGTGAATTAAAAGTGGGCAATTATGCTGATGTATTGGTTTTTGACCCTAGTAAAATTCAGGACCACGCTACTTTTGAAAAGCCAAGACAATATGCTACAGGTATGTCCTATGTATGGGTGAATGGGGTGCAAGTGTTGAAAGAGGGTGAACATACCAATGCAAAACCTGGTCGTTTTGTAAAAGGAGCTGGTGCAAAAATTTAAATTATAAACTGGCTAAAGCTGTATCTAAATCTTGTAATAAATCGTCTACATTTTCAATGCCGACGGAATATCTTATAAGACTTTCAGGTATACCCAATAACTTTCTTTGAGCCTCTGTTAATTCCACGTGGCTAGTAGTTCTTGGTGGGCCTGCCAAAGTGCTTACAGAACCTAAAGAGGCTGCTAAATGCACTAACTTAAGATGGGTTAAAAGTTTTTTTACATACTCATATCCTCCATCAAGTGCAAAACTCATAATACCTCCAAAGCCCGACATTTGTTGTTGGGCAATGGAATGCCCAGGATGTGTTGTTAAGCCAGGATAAAATACATCAGCTACTTTTGAATGTGCTTTTAAATAATTTGCAATTTTTAAAGCAGAAGCATTTTGTCTTTCAATTCTAAGTTCTAAAGTTTTCATACCTCTTGCAATCATATAAGCAGGATCGGCTTGTAAACTAGCGCCATTGATTTCTCTATACTGATAAATTTTTTGTACCCACTCTTTTTTTCCAGCAACCACTCCTCCCATTGCATCTGAATGCCCACATAAAAATTTAGTAGCACTATGAATAACTAAGTCGGCGCCTAAGGCTAAAGGATTTTGATTAATGGGGGTGGCAAAAGTATTATCTACTACCACAATAGCGCCTACTTTTTTAGCAGCAGCAGCCAACCTTTTAATGTCTACCACTTTTAAAGTGGGATTGGTAGGGGTTTCTAAGTAAACCAAGTCACATCCTTTGGCAATTTCATTTTCAAACAAATCAAAATCGGTGGTATCACATAATTGTACTTTGACATTATTCAAGGGTAAAAAATCTAAAAATATTTTACTCGTTCCTCCATAATTATCTTTTTGTGATACTACTCTTTTGCCAGAAGTTAAAAAAGTATAGAGTGTATTACTAATAGCAGCCATACCTGTTGCAAAAGAAATGGCAGCTTCTGCTCCTTCTAATAAACGAATTTTTTCTTCTAACACGCCCACTGTTGGATTTGTATTTCTACTATATATAAAACCTTCCGCCTTTCCTAAAGAAACCTCGTGCCAATGATCTACATCATTGTATGCAAAAGCAACACTATTAACAATAGGTGAAGTGACTGCACCACTCACCTTTAAATCTGTTTCTCCGCCCCAAACGGAAGTAGTACTTTTTTTATAGGAAGAAAAATCCATAGTTACTATTTTTAATTAATTTTTAAAGTAGGTGATTTATTTTTTGGCTAAGGAGACTCCATCCATTTCAACACTTTTTACTTTTCCTTGTTCATTCAATCTAAAATTAAGCGCACTTTTTCCATACCATTTTTTATTCCATATTAATTGAAAAGTGTCATAATTCCAATGAGCAACTACTGCTTTACCTAATTTGATATTTTCAGCCGTTAATATTCCATTTTCAATACTAATAGTAATGGTTCCAAATAAAGGATCGCTATAAGTACCTGCATAGGCTTGTAAAGGCAAGGATGGTTGAGTGTTTAGCACTCTAGTAGCTTCTGCAGCGGCTGTTGCGGCAGCGGCTTTTGCTTTTATGTTTCCATATAAAGTAAGAAAGTCGGCACTCCAATCGGTAGAACCTCCCAGCGCATATTGATCAAAGGCTTTAAACATTAATGCGTGTCTTGCTTCTGCGTGATCTAAATTAGCAAATACATATACGCCTGTTTTTTCTTCAGGCATTTGACCGTGAATAGCAATTTCTCCCGATAAACTTCCTGTATGAAAATTTAATTTTCTTCCTTTATAATCTTGTTGAAACCAACCTAAGGCATAAGTGGTAAAATTAGGCTTAGTTAATTGTTTGGTAGGATAAAATTCAGATTCAGTAACTAAAGTTTGTGGCTTTAATAAAGTCATCCAAGTAGCGGGAGTCACTAATCTGCCCCCCTCATATTTACTACTGTCTAACATACATTGTAACCATAAAGCAATTTCATCTATATTGGAATACACAGATCCTGCAGCGCCAATTCTATCCGCTGAGTCTCTTTCAATCACTTGAATTTTACCTTCTATTCTTTCGTGAGGTTTAGAAATGTTAGGGTCGGTCACCAAAGCCAATTTAGCTCTAGTATGAGTCATTCCTAAAGGTTGAAAAATATTTTTAGTAATAAAATCTTCCCAAGGCATACCACTCACTTTTTCAATTACTTTACCTGCGATACCATAAAAAATATTTTGATAAATAAAACCTGCTCTAAAAGAATAAGAGGGTTTCACCCATTGCATTCTTGCCATAATCTCATCACTAGAAAGCATATTCATTCCCCACAAATAATCGGTATTGCCTACACCAGAATTATGTAAAAATAAATCACGAATACGCATTTGTGTAGTCACATAAGGATCATATAATCTAAAGCTGGGTAAGTATTGTATCACAGGATCATCCCAGTTTACTTTTCCTTGATCTACTAAAATACCCATTGCTGTTGCAGTCATAGCCTTAGTAGTAGAAGCACAAGCAAATAAAGTTTGATTATTTACTTTATTAGAAGTTCCTAATTCAGTAGTGCCATATGAATTTTTAAAAACTATCTTATTATTTTTTACAACTACTATAGCTAATCCAGGAATTTCCCACTCCTTGATTGATTTTTGTACATAGGCATCAAAAGCTGCAGCAGTATCGGTTGCAGTTTTTAAAATTTTTGGTTTTTGTGCTAGTAGGCCTTGCGTAAATAGTAAGGCGCCTACTATAAATGCTACTTGTTTTTTCATATGTCTTTTATTTAAAAAAATAAGATATTTAATTTTATTTGAATCTGATTAAATATACTCAATTTTAAGCTTATTGCCATTTTAATCTTTAGAATATAAGGAGGATTTAGTAAATTTATAGTACAAGCTTAGCACTATGAAAAAAATATTTTTACTCTTTGCTGGTATTGTCTTTGTAAGCATATTAAATGCACAACAAGCCGACTATATTATAAAAAATGGTAAACTCATTGATGGCTCAGGTAATCATTGGCAGTATAAAGATGTAGCTATTCAAAATAATAAAATTGTGGCTATAGGTAATTTAAAAAATTGGAAAGCTAGTAAAGAAATTGACGCCAAAGGTTTAGTAATTGCTCCAGGATTTATTGATGTACACGCACATATTGAAGGTGGTGAAACAAGAAATCCTTTAGCAACAAATTTTATTTATGATGGCGTTACCACAGTTATTACTGGCAACTGCGGAGGTTCAGCTGAAAATTTAAAAAATTATTTTAATGCCATTGACTCTATCGGAACTTCTATTAATGTAGCTTCTCTTATTGGACACAATACTATTAGAAAGCAAGCTATGGGTACTGCAAATAGAAATGCCACTGCAGCAGAAATGCAAACTATGGAGCAATTAGCAGCACAAGCTATGCAGGATGGTGCTGTAGGAATGTCAACTGGATTAATTTATATTCCTGGTGCTTATGCTCCTACGGAAGAAATTGTTTCACTAGCAAAAGTAATTGCTGCAAATGGCGGTGTGTATTCTTCGCATATAAGATATGAAGAAGATAGAGTGGTAGATGCTATTAATGAAGCTATACAAGTGGGACGCGATGCCCATATACCAGTAGAAATTTCTCATTTTAAAGTGAGCGGTCAAAATAATTGGGGAAGAAGTAAAGAAACCATTCCTTTAGTAATGAATGCAAGAAAAGAAGGCATTGATGTAACCATTGATCAATATCCCTACACCGCTAGTAGTACACAATTAAGTGTCTTATTGCCCGACTGGGTTTTAGCAGATGGTCAAGATTCTATTATGGCTCGTTTAAAAAATCCAGCTATTAGAAAAAGAGTAGCAGAACACAGTATTGGTATAATTAAAAAAAGAGGATTAAAACATTTTAGTTATGCAGTTGTAGCTAATTATAAAGCCGATACAAGTTTTAATGGTAAAAGTATTGAAGAAATAAATTTGTTATTAGGAAATAAGCATACACAAAAAGCAGAAGCAGAAACCATCATTCAAATGATAGAAAAAGGAGGCGCACAAATGGTCTATCACGGAATGGGTGATAATGATGTTATTGCTATTATGAAGTATCCTTTTAATATGATTGCTAGTGATGCGGGCATTGCTGTTATGGGTGCTGGTAAACCTCATCCTAGGGCTTATGGAACCAATGCAAGAGTATTAGGAAAATATGTAAGAGAATTGGGCGTAACCACCTTAGAAGATGCCATTAGAAGAATGACTTCACTTCCTGCTGAAAAATTTAATATTAAAAATAGAGGTTTAATTAAAGAAGGCTATATCGCAGATATTGTAATTTTTGATGAAAATGAAGTTGCTGATATGGCAAATTATACAGAACCTCATCAATATGCTAAAGGCTTTAAATATATCTGGGTGAATGGAGCCTTAACCATTAATGAAGGACAACATAATGGCACTAGAAAAGGAATGGCTATTCGAAATAACAACTAAACCTATAGGTATAAATTTTGTCAAATCAAAAGACAAAAATTATTGGTTTTAAAAATTTTAAGTATGAAAAATAAAATGAAAAGAATAGGTAGTATTGGAATGGTAATTACTGCTTTATTAGTTACAAAACTTCTCAGTGCACAAACACTTACTATTGACATTAATGAAGCCAGTAAAGGTCCCAATCCAGGAATGATAATGATTACCAATACATCAGCTATTGGAGATAAAAAAGCCAAAGGCTTAACTTACGATGATGTAGAGGGTACTCCTTTTTGGGACGAACATTGGAATAGTGCTTTATTATATTTTAAATCGGGAGCTATTTATAAATTACCCAAAGCAAAATTAAATTTATATACTACGGAGGTTCATTATGAAAATGATAAAAATGGAGAATTAGTAGCAGAAACTAGTTTAATTGATAAGATTGTTTTTTTAAATAGTAAAGACACTAGTAAAGTTCTAGCCGTTTTTGCAGTACTTCCAGATTTTGTAGATAGTAAGCCTGCTGGATTTTACCGTGTTTTTAATAATGGGGCATATCAACTAGTATTATTACAAAAAAATTTAGTGAAAGTGAGTCCTTTTGATCCTTTGACAGGGAAAAATACAACTAGCTTTTTTACAAAATCTTATTACAGCTTATATAATAAAGGAAAAATAATTCCTTTAAAAGCTTTGGATAAATCTAGTATTTTATCTGCTATTCCTAGTAATGCCAATCTAGAACCTTGGATAAAAAATTCAAAAAATAAATTAAAATCGGAAGAAGATATTATTGCATTTTTAAATTATTATAACAGTTTAGAATCTGTTAAAACAAATTAATAGATAAAGTAATTTTTAACCTTCTATAAATTTAGCAATGCTAAATGCGGCAGCGGCTGCAATAGCTCCAATCATCATTACTTTCACCCCACCCCACCAAGGATTAACACCTGTCATCTTACTTTTAAAAAATCCAAAAATATATAAACAGGCCAAAGTAATGATTGCTGAAATTTTTAAACCCTCAATAGCGGTATTTACAAAAAAATAGGGGGTTAAAGGAATGAGTCCGCCTACTATATAACTAAAACCAATATTAAAAGCGCTTTTCCTAGCCCTTTTAGGATCGGGGGCTTCTAATCCTAATTCGTGTTTCATCATAAAATCAACCCATTTTTTATCATCTTTGATAATTTCTTGAGTTGCCTCCTGCGCAGTACTAGGGCTCAAGCCCCAGTCCAAAAAAACTTTTCTTACTTCTTCAATTTCAACCTCTCTTTTGTTTTCTATTTCCCAATATTCATTTTTTAACTCGCTAGCATAATGATCCTGTTCTGTTTTACCTGCTAAAAAACCACCTAGGCCCATCGCAATGGAGCCGGCAGCAATTTCTGCTATCCCCGCAATCCAAATTAAATTCACATTTCCTTGTACAGCCCCGCTCAATCCAGCAGCCAAGGCAAACGGAACGGTAAGGCCATCACTCATTCCAATAACAACATCGGTAAGCATATCGCTACTTTGTAAATGCTCTTCTAAGTGTAAATGTGTTTGATTCATAAAAAAATTTTAAACAATTGGATTGTATCAAATGTAAGTAAAATTGAATAAATTTAGAGAAGTAAAGCATACATTAAAAATAACTTTCATCAACATAAAATATTTTTTTTACGCAAAAAACAAAATATGAAATCAGTTCCAAAAAATAGCCGTCGTAAATTTTTAAAAAACACAGCTACTGTTTTAGCAGGTTTTTCAATTGTACCTAGACAAGTATTAGGGAGAGGATATTTGGCGCCCAGTGATCAAATCACGAAGGGAATTATTGGTCTTGGAGGTATGGGAAGAGGTCATATTCCTTATGCAGGCACGCGCGTGGTTGCTATTTGTGATGTAGATAAAAAACATTTGGAATCGGCAGCAGCATTAGTAGGAGGAAATATTAAAAGTTTTCACGACCATAGAGAATTAATAGCTCTTCCTGAAGTAGATATAGTACATATTGCCACCCCGCCTCATTGGCACGGTATTATGGCTATTGAAGCAGCTAAAGCAGGAAAAGATATTTGGTGTGAAAAACCAATGACTAGAACTATTGGTGAAGGTAAAAGAGTAGTTGAAGCTGTTCAGCAGTACAAGCGTATGTTTCGTTTAAATACTTGGTTTCGATTTGAAGATAATTTTTATGGAATGAACACCACAGTGAAACCCATTAAAAAATTAGTAGCTTCAGGTTTACTAGGTTGGCCATTAACGGTAACAGTAAGTAAAACCACCGGCTTTGATTGGAAATTTTATTGGGTAGGAAAAACAAAATTAGAAATACAACCAGTACCTGAAGAATTAGATTATGAAAGGTGGTTAGGGCCCGCTCCTTTTAAGCCCTATAATGCACATAGAGTTCATCAAACTTTTAGAGGTTATTGGGATTATGATGGAGGAGGATTAGGTGATATGGGTCAACACTATATAGATCCTATTCAATATTTTTTAGGTAAAGATGAAACCAGTCCTATTTCAGTAGAAGTAGATGCAGAACAACAACATCCTGATGCTTGTGGAACTTTTAGAAAATTAACCTTCACTTATGAAGATGGATGTAAAATAATTTTAGATGGAGAAGCTAAGGATCCAGGTGCTGCTTATATTGAAGGACCTAAGGGAAAACTATTTGCAGGCTTTAAATCTGATATTCCAAATTTAAAAGAACAACTAGCTATGATGCCAGATCCTGCTCCACAGGTGACTAATTTTTTAGAATCGGTTAAAGATAGAACACCCTTTGCATTGAATGAATCTAATGGGTTTAGATCTTGTACCATTATTAATATGGGTAAAATTGCATTGCAACTCGGCAGAAATTTAAAGTTTAATCCTAGTACACAAGAATTTATTGACGATGCGCAGGCCAATAGTTTAATTAACCCAGCTATGCGTTCACCTTGGAATATTTAATAAACCCCAACAAATTATTTACAATGAAAAATAGTATTACTTTTTTACTTAGCTTCTTATTAAGTACCTCAACGGTGGTCGCACAAGTAAATGCTGTAAAAAATACCATTCAAAGTTTCCCCTACCAAAATGCTTCTGAAACTGAAGCTGCTATTACTTCTATGCATACTTGGAGTAAAAGTCAGTGGCGTCAATTAATACATTTATTAAATAATGATTCATTAAAATTAAAACCCACTTATGCCTTAAGTGCTTATGTTAATAATGTTATTTCCAATAGTGAATTAAAAAAACAAACAGCAGAAAATTTATCGGCCTGTTATGCGAAGGCAAAAACATTTTATGCACAAGAATATTTAATTAAGGAAATGGGTTTATTAGGTGATGATGCTTCAGTTCCCCTACTAAGTAAATTATTAAAAAATGAAACATTGGTAGGTAATGCAGCAAGAGCTTTAGCGAGCATTCATAGTAATGCCTCTAAGTTGGCTTTAACCAAAGCACTAAAATCTGCCTCTAGCCAAAGAGCACAACATATACAAGCTGCATTGGACAATTTTGATTTTAAATTACCTGATATTAAAATAAAGAGCCCTGAAAAGAAAATAGTAAAAACTAGTGCACAGCAGTTATTAGATTTACAAGATAAAATGGAAAAAGCTAGTACCCGCTTAGAAAGAAGAAATATATTATACGAAGCTTCATTGATTCCAGGTTTTTCAAGTTTTATGTTAGTGAGTAAATACTTAAATGATGAAACTATCAATACAGACGCAGCATTCATTGTAGCTCGCTTAGCATTAGCTGATAAAAGTATTAAAGGGCCAGAAGTAAGATCCAGCTTGGAAAAAGCAATAAGTCTTATTCACGGTTCAGATAGTGCCATACTAGTATCAAAGCTTCAGGATCATTTATTAAAAATGCCTTATGATTTTGGCTTTGTCAACTTATTTAATGGTAAAAATTTAGCTGGATGGAAAGGCCTAGTAGCTAACCCTATTGCTAGAGCAAAGATGAGCGATTCTGCTTTAAAAGCGGCAGAGCAAATAGCGAATGAAAAAATGAAAAATGATTGGATGGCTAAAGAAGGTTTATTAATATTTACAGGTCACGGTGATAATTTAGCTACTGAAAAAAAATATGCAGATTTTGAAATGTATGTTGATTGGAAAATTACAGAAAAAGGAGATGCTGGTATTTATCTAAGAGGTAGTCCACAAGTACAAATTTGGGATACTAGTAGAACAGAAGTGGGCGCACAAGTAGGTTCTGGTGGTTTATATAATAATCAAAGATATCAAAGCAAGCCTTTAGTAGTGGCCGACAATAAAATTGGGCAGTGGAATAATTTTCATATTATAATGAAAGGTGAAAGGGTTACTGTGTATTTGAATGGAATTTTAGTAACAGATAATGTTGTTTTAGAAAATTATTGGGATCGTAATTTACCCATTTTTGCTAAAGAGCAAATTGAATTACAAGCCCACGGTACTTATGTAGCTTATAGAAATATTTATATTAGAGAAATACCTAGTAATGAAAAAGTAAGTTTATCTGAGGAAGAAAAAAACCAAGGATTTGTTTCATTATTTGACGGTACTAATTTAGATAGTTGGACGGGTAATATAGCTGGTTATTTAATAGAAGATGGGGCTGTTGTAGTGAACCCCGAAAAAGGTAGCGGTGGAAATTTATATACGAAAGAAGAGTTTTCTGATTTTATTTATAGATTCGATTTTCAATTAACACCAGGTGCTAATAATGGAATTGGCGTACACGCTCCTTTAGAAGGTGATGCAGCTTATGTGGGCATAGAAATTCAAGTGTTAGATAATGAAGCCGATAAATACAAAAATTTACAACCCTATCAATACCACGGATCTGTGTATGGTGTTATACCAGCAAAAAGGGGCTTCTTAAAACCTACAGGTGAGTGGAATCAGGAAGAAATTATAGTTAAGGGTACTCAGGTAAAAGTAACTTTAAATGGCACTGTCATTTTAGAAGGTGATTATGCAGCGGCTTCTAAAAATGGTACTATGGATCATAAAGAGCACCCTGGTTTATTAAGAACGACTGGTCATCTTGGTTTTCTTGGCCACGGAGATGTGTTAAGATTTAAAAATATGCGTGTCAAAATTTTGGAAGAAGATAAAAAGACTAAGAAAAAATTAAAAAAATAATAAAGTAGCTAACATAAAAAAGTCCCCCAAAATTTGGGGGACTTTTTTTAGCTATACTAGCTTATTATTTTATTAAACTCATTAGTTAAATAAATATCTAACACCAATTTGTAACTGCCAACGAGAAGCAATACTTGAAGAAGGAGTATAAGCTCTTGTATAAGGCGTTTGCTTAGTTTGATCTAAGAAAGGAAATAGATAAATAGGTGTTTTACCATCTACATCAATTTTACTAAATGTTAAAGGAGTAGTGGTGGTAGGAACATAGAATACACCCCAATCTTTGTTTAACAAGTTAGTTAAGTTATAAATATCAGCCGTTAAGCGAATAGTGTGTTTGTTTTTACCAGAAGTAAATTTAATATCTTGAGTAAAGTTCAAATCTAATTTATGAGTCCAAGGTAATACATAAGCATTTCTTTCAGCAAATTCACCTCTGTGTTGAGATAAATAAGGGTTATTAGAAATGAAAGTATTTAATTGGTTCCAAAGTGTTGTTTGGTCTCTTTGATCAGGATAGGCAACACCATTAATAGTAACTGTGTTAGAGTTAATTAATTTAATTTGAGAAGGATCTTTTGGAATAAACATTAAGTCGTTATAGGAAATTCCATCACCGTTAACGTCACCACTTACATAATAAGAAGTAGCATAGTTAGGAGCACCTTCATATACTAAACCAATAGATGATAATAAATTTTTAGAAACTTCTTTCTTATAAACAAAGCTTGCAATAATTCTGTGTGGTAAATAGTTGTTTGATAAACCAGCAACGAATTCATTGGGATTATCGTGTGTAACTTTTGAACCCCACATAGTAGCAGCAGTAGAACCAGTTACAGCAGCATCATAAGCTACTTGTCTTGTATAAGCAGCTGTAGCAATAAAGTTTCTAGTTACTTTTTGAATTTGAATAGTTCCAGTAGCAGCATAACCAGCATTAGAATTGGTCATATAAATTGCATTACCAATGGTTGGGTTATTAGGAGCCGCCTTAGCAGTACCACCCATTTGAGATCCACCATAAGGATAAGAAGAAGTATAAGGGAATCTCCAACGGCCATCAGATAAACGATATAAACCAGTGGAAGGAAGTGCAATATTTTGGAAAACAGAAGCATTTAATTGTTTGGTAAATGTTCCTTCTGTAGTAATTGTCCAACCATTTCCTACTTTTTTATCAGCTGCTAATGTAGCTTTAAATACGTGAGGGAATTTATAGTTAGGATCAGTTACATTAATAGAGTAAGAGCTACTTAAAGAAGCAGATGCTTGAGGACGGTTAGCATTGATATCTGGTGAGAAGTATGTAGTAGAGTTTGAAAGACTTCCAAACAATGCCATACCAGAGTTAGAAGCTTGGTTAGAAATCCAAACAAATGGAGGAGCGCCTTGGAATAAACCAGCACCACCACGAATTTGTAAGGTTTGATCACCATATACATCATAGTTAAATCCAATTCTTGGAGAAACTTGAATAGCTGTAGTGGGTTGAGCACCTGTATTCGCGTGTATTCCTTGATAGAACTTAGTTAATGTATCTACAACTGGGTTATATAAGAATGTGTTGTAGAAATTAGTATAGTCAGCTCTGATACCATAAGTAATAGTTAACTTATCGTTAGCTCTGTATTTATCTTGGATAAAGAATCCAGCTTCAAAATCTTTAGGACCTACTAATGGGAAACTTCCACCACCTAATGTATATGATAAATTATACAAACCAGCAGGTTTTGTTCCAGCAGCAGCAGCATAGAAATCAGCTAAGCTGTTAAAACGATAGGTACCTGGGTAGTTTGGAGAGAAGCCATTTAAATATTTTTTATAAGAAGATTGAGTACCCGCTGTTATCTCGTGATTACCTGCATAAAGAGATAAGATATCATTGAATTGGAATACATCGGTATTTAATTTATTACCATAAGTATACAACTCATATCCAAATGAAGTGAAAGGCTTACTACTTGTAATTGTACCAGTACCATCTAAGATATCCACCATTGGAAATTCTTTTTGAGTTAAAGCATTTCTGTAATCTCTTAAAGCAGTATATCCCACTTGTAATTTATTACTTAATCTATTAGAGAACTTCGTATTCAACTCAGCAATAAATATATTGGCGTTGTTGTTAATTTGATAACCAGCACCATAAAAAGGAAGCGCAGTAGCACCTGCTTGTCTAGTACCTACAGATCCACTATTAGAAGGTGGTTGATCACTAGATGATTTTAAATAACTATACTTTAAAGTGAAAGTATTGTTTTCATCTATGTTCCAGTCAATCTTTGCTGTTAAACGCTTAGATTTTGCAGCATAAGAATATCCTTGATAAGGTCCTGGATCATAATTGTATTTAGATTTTAAGAAGGCAGCTAAAGCGTCTAAGTCTGCAGCATTAGCAGCAGAAATAGTAGATCCATTAGCAGGAGAAGATGCAGTTGAAGCTACCCAAGTAGTTGCTGGGAAAGTTTTTTCTTCTTGCTCGCCATTCACGAAGTAGAATAATTTATTTTTAATTAAAGCACCTCCTACTGTGAAGCCTTTCAAATCATAAGAGAAATCTTGTTTAGGAACTGTAATAGTATAAGGAGCAGCGTTTACATCATAACCTTGTAAATCTTTGCTCTTGTAATATTGATAAACAGATCCGATAGCCGTATTAGTACCAGAACGAGAAACAGAGTTAACATTACCTCCCACGAAACCACCTTGACGAACATCAAATGGAGAAATGTTTACTTGAATTTGCTCAATCGCATCTAATGAAACTGCTACTTGACCAGTTTGACCTCCAATATCACCTGCTAATCCAAAAGAGTTATTAAAGTTAGCACCATCAATAGTGATATTATTTAATTGAGAACTTTGACCACCAAAAGACATACCGTTGTAAGTAGGTGTCAATTTAATGATGTCTTTGTAAGAACGAGAAATAGTAGGCAAACTTGTAATTTGATTTCTATTAAAAGTTTCTTGAGAACCTGTTCTAGCGTTGTTAAAAATTTTATCTTGACTAGTTGATTTTACAACTACTTCTTGTAAATTATTAGAAGCTTCCACTAATTTAAAGTTGGCCTTATATGCTTGACCTAATAATAAGGTTACATCATCTAACTTATCTTTTTTGAAACCAACATAAGAAACTTCAATTAAATAAGGACCACCAATTTTTAAGTTGGTTAAGTTGTATCTACCATCGTTACGAGTAGTAGTTACATACTTAGTACCAGTAGGTTGGTGAATAGCTGTAACAGATACCCCAGCTAGTCCAGCAGCACCATTGGTAATTGTACCTTGAATTTCAGCAGTTGTTTCTTGTGCGTTTACTTTAATAATAGATATTAATATCACTAATATCAAGGATAACGCTTGTTTTAAAACACTTTTCATTTTGTATGGGATTATTGTTTATGGGGGCAAAATTAAACTAAAACTTGTGAATTACGAACACTTGTCATTAACATTCCATTAACGAAAAATGAACTCATAATTATTACCTTTTTCTCCAATATTTTATATAAATATTATAAATTATATAATTAATTGTTAATCAATAAATTAATTAATTTTTAGAAATTTTTATCGATAAGTCAAATTGAAAATAATTAATTGATTACCAATGAGTTAATAGAAATTAGGAAGATTTCCAAAAAATTGGAAAAAATTAGGGAAATAAAGTGAGTTTCTAATTTTCCAAGGCCAATAAATGATTAAAAATTTGGGCACTTATAGAATTATCCAAATTAAGACTAAAATTTTGCTCGTCTAAGCCTTTCACGGGTATTATTCTTTTAGTAGAACTGGAGATAAAAACTTCCTTGGCAGTTTTCATTTCTTCTAAACTAATATCTCTTTGTTCTAATTTCCAATTTTGGGTGGCGGCAACTTGAATAATATTTTTTCTAGTAATGCCTTTTAACATATTACGAGCAGGAGTAACAATAATATTATCGTAAGTCACCATAAAAATATTCGACCTAGGACATTCACAAACACTTTCGTTATTATAATATAAAATATCATCTGCCCCCTGGCTTTTCATCCAAGGTTGTAAATGTATAGCCATTAGATAGTCGGTCGTTTTTACTTCTGCTAATTGTCTTTGATAAAAATAACTCACTAATTGAATACCCTTGGAAGAAAGGGTGGTCGGTGGTGGATCCAAGGGTTGTTGAATAATTATGAGATGAGGTTGTGTAATAGTATAACCATCTGGTGCATCTCCTCCTGCTATAATTAATCGAATACCTGAATTAGGAATATTATTTTTTTCAATTAAGGTAGCTACGCATTTTTTTATTTCCTCTTTAGTAGAATTAATAGATAAACGCATTACAGATGCCGAATGAAACAATCGATCTAAATGTGCATCAATGAAAAGTGGTTTATTATTAGACACTCTTAAATAATCAAAAATTCCATATCCTCTTTGAACTAATAAATCTCCAAGAGGCACTCCTGCATTTTCAATTAAACAAATTTTATTTTGCGCAAAACAGTACAGCTCTTTCACCACTAAACAATTTTAAATTTAAAATAAATTTTTATTTATACAACTGATTAAAAAGCATTTTATAACTACTATGTGTTTGGCCTCTAAATGTAATTTCAGGACCATACACAAATAATTTTCCATTACCTACTTTAGCTTCAAATGCAGCAATACCATCTTGTAAATAGGATTGACCGAAAGCCCATCCGCTTCTCAAAGTTTTATCAGAAGCATACCAAGCCAATGGAATTACTTCTTTTCTTGCAATGGCATCTGGCAACAATTTAAAAACAGGGCTGGCACTAAAGTACACATCGGCATTTTTATTCATACCCCAATTGGCCTTATACTCATTGTCCAAAGTTATTTGCATCACCGAACCGGGAATATAAAATTTTTCTCCAGGTAAAGATTTTTCTTTTCCTGCCACCATTTCTACTAAAGCATTGCGTACAGGTAGGTTTAAATGATACGCTAAATTGGCACTAGAGCCAATGGTAACAATTGTTCCTCCTGCTTGTAAAAATTTTTGTAAAGCAGGTATCGATTTTTCTGCTGTTATTTTTCCTAAAGTAGAATGATAAATTTCTGGAATATCTTCCGGCTTAGGTTCTCTTTCTTCATAACCATTACCTAATTCAGGTTTTAAAGAAGGTATAGCACCTTCTACAAAAACAATAACATCATATTTATCTTTTAAATTAGTACCATCAATTTCTTTAGCATAAATTAATTGGAAGGGGAAATGATACTTTTCAAAAATCCACCTCACCCAACCTGAAGACATTGAGCCACCATACTTATCCCATAAAGCAATTCTTTGTGGCAAAATTTTATCATTCATATTCATTGGCTTTGAAGCAACGCCATTAAAAATAATTCCTTTCTCAGCACTTAATGAGGCTATAGTTTCTTGAAGTTTTTTATTATTGGCATTCACTTCAACAAAATATTGGTCTTTATTTTTATATACTTCCACGCCCATAGCAAGTAATGTATTAATAGCATAGTAAGCTGCATTTTCTTTAGTGGAGAAAACATACCCTACGGCAGTGTTACTTGTATTAAGGCTACCCACGGGTGTTTGTAATTGACCATAGGCAATGGTTTCAAAAGGACCATTGAAATCATCTAGTATACGATCAAACTCAATGCCCATTGTAAAAGCAGGCGTCCAACCCGCAGCATCATAGGGTCTTACTGGAGGTCCGCCTGGATATTGAAAATCGTTAGGATGATCCTGTGGTTCAAACATATCAATTACGTGCGCTCTAAAAGCTTGATTGGTTTTAACAATATAAGAACCTGCTGGATAGTTTTTATTTCCTACTGAAAAACTAGCACTTGCTTTTTGAACTTTAATACCACTTTGAATTAAAATATTAATAAAATCAATAGCCGTGGTAGTTTGCTGAGCGGTTACAATATATCCACGCGCATCTCTATTAGCTAAATTTTTATATACTTTATTAAATACAGTGGATTGAAAAGAATCAACATTGCCTGTTAACTTTTCTGTTTTTAATAAATCGGCAAGGGCCTCTGCTCTTTTAGAATATAAAGTCCAGTTATCTCTGCTACCCGCCTCAATACTGTGTCTTCCCATTTTATAAATATTCAAAAGCAATTCATCTTTATATCTAGCAGCATAATTTAAAACTGCATAGTTTAAAGAAACTGAATAATCGATTGAATTTTTAAAATACCATTTTTGTGGAGTAATAGGATAAGGAGTAGCACTATTAGGAATTAATCTTTGTGGCACTACTGGAATATTGGAGGGAGTAGGATTACCAATTATTTCAGTTAGTAAACCTATAATATTATGATAGTAAGCAGTAGTTCTTAAACCACCATTCCACCAAGTAGAATATACAGATCCCGATTTCATAGTATAGCCTGGCTTACCTTCTGCATTTAATCGACTACTCATTGCTGCACCCAAAGCATCAATGCCTGTTACTAACAAAGGATCATATACATAATTAAATGGGTCGCGATAAGGTGGGCCCGCCACTACAGTACCTGGAGGACCTGTTTGATGATGATTGTATAAAACCTGAGGCATCCATTCAATATATTGTTGACGACTCATATTTTTTGATTCTTGCATATTGGTCATATAAAAATCACGGTTATTATCGTGCCCAATATATTTTTGATATAATCTAGGAATATTAGAAGTTGATCTTTTTAAGGTATCACTATTGCGCATATACCAATTAGATACTAATTCTTGACCATCAGGATTAGCGTGTACAAATAAAATAATAGTAGATTTTAAAATTCGTTTAGTCTCATCATCGGTTCTTGTAATTAATTGATACAAAGATTCTATCCATTGATGAATACCTGTAACCTCTGTTGCGTGTAACCCACCGTCAATCCATACTACAGCTTTGCCTTCATTGGCCATTGCAGTAGCTTCTGCTTCGCTAATATCTTCTGCGCGCGCTAATTTTTGTGAAATTGATTTATACTTTTCTAGATTAGCCAAATTGCTTGGATCAGAAACTATCACCATATAATGATTACGGCCTTCTTCTGTTTTTCCAATAACCTGCAATTTTACTTTCTTTGAAACCGCTGCTATTTTTTTTAAATACGCTTCGGTTTGAGTAAAAGTGGCTAATTGATAATTGTCACCAATATTAAATCCAAAATGTGATTTTGGACTTGGCACATTTTGTGCCCATAGAAAACTTTGTGAAAGTAATGCAATGATTAAAAAACAAAAGTATTTACGCATAATGGAAGTTTTTAATGAGGTAATTTTAAAGAGAAGCGTTGGCTTGTCTATCTATTATAAATTGAATCAACATATCTAATTCTATATTAGCTCTTTTACAAGCATCATCAATATCATCTCTAGAAACATTGGCAGCAAAGGCTTTGTCTTTAATTCTTTTTTTGGCACCTTTTAACTCCATACCATTATAACCTTCTGGGCGCATTAAAGAATAAGCGTGTAATAAACCTGAAAGCTCATCAAAAGCGTATAACATTTTATCCATCTTAGTAACCGGCTCTACTCCAAAATGTACAGGACCGTGTGAAGCAATCGCTCTAATAATTTCAGGATCTATTTGTTGTTGCTCTAAATATTCAATTATTTTTTTACAATGTAATTCCGGCCACTGATCCCAATCGGCATCGTGCAAAAGTCCCGCCATTTCCCAACGCCATTGATCGGCTTCATTTAAATTTTCTTTTTCTTTCGCCCAACATTTCATTAAGTGGGCTACTTGCTTCATATGTAATTTTAACTTAGGATTCAATACCCAAGTATTAAATAAATCATTGGCTGCTTGTTCAGATAAAACATTACCCTTATTCGCTACATTTCCAAATTCATCTCTCCCTAAGTGTAATGACATATATTAATTTTGCTAAAGTTAATAATACTAAGTAATTATTTACTTGTTTTTACAATTTGAATTTTTCCATTCATCAAAACTTTTGCAGTGGGAGCGGAAGCTGATTTTATAACAAGACGGGTAACTTGACTATCGGTCCAACTCATTTCAATTTCATAGTTACCTCTAGCTTTTAGTCCTTTCACGGCTCCATTAGCCCAAGCTTTGGGTAGGGCGGGTAAAAGGGTGATAAAGTCATCATTAGATTGTACTAGCATTTCAGCCACTGCAGCAGCACCACCAAAATTACCATCAATTTGAAAGGGAGGATGTGCGTCTAATAAATTAGGATAAGTGCCTCCTGCATTTTTATAATTTTCTTTAGTTTCATCTGGTGGTACATATTTTAATAATTCACGATACATTTTATAAGCGTGGTCTCCCTCTTTTAATCTTGCCCATAAATTAATTCTCCATCCTTTTGACCAACCTGTGGTTTCATCTCCTTTAATTTCTAAAGTTTTTTTAGCAGCAGCTGCAATAGTTGGTGTTTTGTCTATGGTAATATGTGTGCCGGGATACAATCCAAATAAATGAGATTGATGGCGATGTTGAGGGTCGTTATCCTCCCAATCATAATACCACTCTTGCAAATTTCCCGCCTTACCTACTTTATAGGGATGTAAATTATTTAGTGCTGTATTTATTTTACTAGCAAATTCATTGTCATTTTTTAAAATTTTTTGAGCAGCTATAATATCTAAAAATAATTCTCTAATCATAGCAAGGTCGGCAGTGCCTCCATAAAAAGTGGCTCCCACAAAACCATTGGGCATTTTAAAAGTATTTTCAGGAGAAGTAGAAGGTGAAGTAATGAATTGTCCGCTACTATCTGTCACTAACCAAGCCAAACAAAATTCTGCTGCGCCGCGCATTAATGGATACGCTTTCTGTTCTAAAAATGTGAGGTCTTTAGTAAATAAATAATGCTCCCATAAATGAGTAGATACCCAAGTGCCTCCCATAGCCCAATTGGCCCAAACAGGATCTCCATTTCCAAAATTACCCACCGGATTAGACATTGCCCATATATCAGAATTATGATGTGCTACCCAGCCTGGCATATTATAAAAAGTTTTTGCAGTTATTTTTCCAGTGGTAGCAAGGTTAGCAATGAATTGAAGAAATGGCATATGCATTTCAGATAAATTGGTGTTTTCTGCTAACCAATAATTTTCTTCTGCATTAATATTAATAGTATAATTACTTGACCAAGGTGGTTGTAAATAAGGATTCCACAAGCCCTGTAAATTAGCAGGAACGCCAGAAGTACGAGAACTTGAAATTAATAGGTAACGACCATATTGAAAATATAAAGTTTCTAAATAAGGATCGGATTCCCCTTTGGCATATCTTTTTAAACGCTCGTCAGTGGGTAAATTCACAGCGTCTTTTCCACCTAATTTTAATTCTACTCTATTAAAAAAAGATTGATAGTCTTTGATATGTCGTTTTTTTATTTCTGTCCATCCTACTTGTTTAGCATTGTTTAATTGTGAAGAAGCTATAGCTACATTATTCACTCCTTTACTAGCAGGATCTTTATCAAAACCATTAAAACTAGTAGCCATTGAAACATATACAGTGGCTTCAGTGGCATCTGCTAAGCTTATAGTAGAATCGGTTTTGGAAATTTTTCCAGTGCTAGATTGTATTTCAATATTAGCTGAAAAACGAGTGCCTCTTTTAGTATCAAAGACAATAGCATTTCGAGATTTTTGAACATAATTGGGATCGGCTTTTACAGGCGCTACTCCATTTACTTGAATACTATTATTAGTAGTAATGGTGTTATGTTTTAATAAAGATTCAAATCGGAGCGTAAAGCTTAATGCTCCCGCTTTTTTACTCGTAAGATGAATGGTAAAAATTTTATCGGGATTAGAAACTAAATATTCTCTTTCAATAGTATTAGCATTAGAAAAAGTTTGCACTTTAGCAATGGCTTTATCAATATCTAATTCTCTGTAATAATCAGTTATATAGGGGTCATCATTGATATCCATTAGTAAAGTGCCCAACGGCGCATAAGACTCTGAAAACTTTCCTTGTAATTTTTTTATAAGCTCTCCTGCTTTTTTATAATTATTTTCTTGCAGTGCCTTACGAACTGCAGGTAAATTTTTATACGCTTGTGGATTCATATTGGCATTCACTGGCTCTCCCGACCATAAACTAAGATCATTTAAATAAATTTTATCGGTAGAAATACCTCCAAACACGGTAGCACCTTGAAGACCATTACCCAATACCAATGCTTCTTCAAAATATTGGGCAGGATTCGCATACCAAAGTTTGAGTGGTGGCTGAATAGAAGCAGTGGCTGTTGGAGTGATAGTAACGGGTGCTGTCTTTTTTTTAACCACTTTTTTTTGAGCAAATAATACAAAGGGGCAGAGAAGTAAAACCAGGGTTTTTGTATATACATTCATAATTAACACATAATATATTACATTAAAGTTACTAAAATCAGTGTAAGATTTTTCATTCATAAGACCACAAAATGATTTAAATTGAAGTATCTAATTTTTAACCAAAACATCTTGTATGAAAAAGTATCAACTCTTCTTAATGGTCTTCTTTCTACCATTGGCTATACTAGCACAAAAAAATTGGAGCCCGGCACAAGTGCTAAAAATTAAAAATATAAGTAGCGCTCAAGTGTCTCCCGATGGCACCAAAGTAGTATATACTATTAGAGAAGCATTAATGACTGATGATAGAAGCGAATATGTAAATCAAATATGGATAAGTGATATAGATGGATCTAACACCAAACAATTAACAACAGGTGATAAAAATAATTCTAATCCTAAGTGGAGTCCAGATAATAAATCTATTGCCTTTACTTCTTCTCGCGATGGAAAAAATAATCTATATATACTACCCATCGCAGGAGGTGAAGCAGAAAAAATTACCGATGCAAAAGCAGGTGTAAGTGAATTTGAGTGGAGTAATGATGGAAATAAAATTGCAGTCTTAGTAGCAGATGCGCCAACAGATAAAGAAGAAAAAAATAAAAAAGCAAAAAATGATTGGTATATCTGGGAGGCAGAATTAAAACAAAACAGATTAGAAGTTTATTGGACGCATCATAAAGATTCTGCTCAAAAATATATGCATAAATTATTAACTAAAGAAAATATTTCAGTATATGCTTTTGATTGGAACCCAGACGGATCAAGCATTGTATATAGTTATGGTAAGTCTACTAAAGCCAATGATAATTCATATAGCGATATAGCATTAATAAATATTGAAACAGGTGCTATTAAAAATATTGCAAACACACCTGCTGGTGAATCAACGCCACAGTTTAGTCCCGACGGAACTTTAATTAGTTATCATTGTACAGAAAATCCTAATGATTGGCCAGGAGCTAAACACGCTCAAATTTATTCTATTGCTGATGGAAAAACTTGGCGATTAAAAGCAACCCCCAATGAAGATGGTGCCATTGTGGGATGGACTGCAGATGGAAAAAATATTTTATGGTCTGAGGCAAATAAAACAATGACAAGTATTTATACACTAAGTGTAGATGGAAAAAATAGTAGTGAATTAACTAAAGGAGAAAAAAATTATATCGGAGCTGTTAAAATGAATGCAACGCATAGTTATATTTCATTCACTTTACAAAACACAGGAACACTCCCTGAATTATATGTAAGTAAACTAAGCGCCTATGCTCCAGTAAAAATTACCTCTATCAATGCTACCCTAGCTTCATTACCATTAGCAAAAACAGAACTTATTAAATGGAAGGGCGCAGATGGTATTGAAATTGAAGGTTTATTAACTTATCCTTTAAATTATACAGCTGGAAAAAAAGTTCCCTTACTATTAAATGTGCACGGTGGCCCCGCAGGAAATTTTGGTCAAACCTGTATTGCTAGTAATCAAGGCACTTATCCTTTAGCTGCATTAAGTGAAGACGGTTATGCTATTTTAAGACCCAATCCAAGAGGTTCAAGTGGTTATGGAAATAATTTTAGAATGGCCAATAGACAGGATTGGGGAGGTAAAGATTATATCGATTTAATGAATGGAGTAGACCAAGTAATAAAAATGGGTATTACAGATGAATCTATGTTAGGAGTGATGGGATGGAGTTATGGTGGATTTATGAGTAGTTGGATTGTGGGACATACCAATCGTTTTAAAGCTGCTTCTATTGGAGCGCCTGTGGTAGATCTTGGTTTTCAAAATTTAACCGATGATATAGAAGGGTTCTTACCTTCTTATTTTAAATCAGATCCTTGGAATAATTGGAATTTATATAGCGAACATTCTCCCTTAAAATATGTTCAAAATGTACAAACTCCTGTTATGTTACAACACGGAGAAGCCGATCAAAGAGTTCCTTTGGGCAATTCCATTATGTTTTATAATGCGTTAAGAAGAAGAAATATTCCAGTGAAGCTTTTGGTTTTACCAAGACAACCTCACGGACCCAATGAACCAAGAATGGTTTTAAAAACAATGCAAACCAATGTAGAATGGTTTGAAGAATTACTTAAACCATAGACATTAAAAATAGTTAAATGAAAAAAATAAAAATTCTATGTAGTATTTTATTAATGCTACAATGCCCTTTTCTTATTGCACAAAACCTAAAAGAAAAAAGTAGAATTATTGTAATTGGTGCACATCCCGATGATTGTGATAATGAAGCAGGGGCTACCGCAGCCTTACTCTCTAGTATGGGGCATTCTGTAAAATTTGTTGCCGTTACCAATGGTGATGCAGGACATCAAACAATGAAAGGAAAAGAATTAGCGGCACGTAGATATTTAGAAACTCAAGAAGTAGCAAAAAGATTAGGCGTTACTTATGATGTACTTGATAATCACGATGGTGCTTTGTTGCCAACTTTAGAAGTAAGATTACAAATTATTAAAAAAATTAGGGAGTGGAATGCTGATGTAGTTATTGCACCTAGGCCCAATGACTATCATCCTGATCATCGTTATACAGGGGTACTAGTACAAGATGCTGCTTATATGGTAGAAGTACCCAATGTGGCTCCTGAATCACCAGCCCTTAGAAAGACGCCAGTATTTTTATATGCAGAAGATCATTTTCAAAGACCTAATCCTTTCAGGCCCGATATCGTGGTAGATGTTACCACTACTTTTTCAAAAAAGATAGCTGCATTTGATGCACATATTTCACAATTTTATGAGTGGATGCCTTGGATAGGTAGATATGAAAAAGAAGTACCTGCTGGTAAAGAAGAACGATTACAATGGCTGATGAAATTATATGATCGTCCTATAAAAAAGAATATAAGAGAAGCTATGGTAAAATGGTATGGAGCTTCTAAAGCTGCTCAAGCAAAGCACGCGGAGGCTTTTGAAATTTGTGAATATGGAGCACAGCCCAGTGAAGCTGAAATTAGAAGATTATTTCCTATGTTAATTAAATAAAAAGGTGATACAAAATAAACCACTTATATTATTAATTACTTTTTCTATCTTATGTATGGTCTCCCTAAGAGCTCAAAGCAATGATAGTGCTATTATAACTGTAAAAAAAACTAAAGATTTTGTTTTCAATGGTGAAGGCAATTCAGATGCTTGGAAGGCTACTAATTTTATAAAACTTAAAAAGAAAATAGCCACTGGCGTTAATTATACTACTCTATTTAAAATTTTATATTCCGATACAGGAATATATTGTTTATTTCATTGTGAGGACTCTTTAATTACTTCAACGCTCAAAGAAGATTTTGCAGACTTATATAATGAAGATGTGGTAGAAGCTTTTTTTTGGCCTAATGAAAAATCGGTTATTTATTTTGAATATGAGTTATCGCCCTATAATTATGAATTACCCATTTTGGTTCCTAATTACAATGGAAAATTTTTAGGTTGGAGACCCTGGCATTACGAAAAAGAGAGAAAAACAAAACACGCTGCTAGTATTCATAAACAAGGGGATAAAATAATAGGTTGGACTGCTGAATTTTTTATACCCTATAAATTATTAAATCCACTAGAAAATGTGCCACCAAAAGCTGGCAGCAGGTGGAGAGCTAATTTTTATAGAATTGACTACGACAGAGGTAACCAATATTGGACCTGGCAGCCCACTAATCTGAGTTTTCACGAATACCAAAAATTTGGAACTATTATTTTTGAGTAAACTTATATGATATTGTCCTAACTTTGCGTTGCAAAAACAAATTGTATGTTAAAAAATATTATCATTTTCCTTTGGATTCTTTCAGCTATCTATTGTATTTATAAATTATTTAAAAGATCAAAATTAACTTCTTTGGATGGAGTTATTGGATATTCACCAGGTTTAGAAGTAATAATGGTTATTTTCTTGGGTCCTTTATTAGCTGTCATTGATATCTCTTTAACTTGGATTAGAATATATAAAGATGCTGAAGAAGCTAGAAGAAGAAACGAAAAATAAAAATGAGCTAACTACTAATAAAAAAGCCCTCCAAATTTTAGAGGGCTTTTTAGTTTTTTTATAATTGAATTACAAACGAGTATATTTTTCTATAGAAGTTGTTTTAGTAGCTTCATCATAAATTTCTTGTGTGTATTCGTTTTTACCGTTAAAAGTAATTTTTATTTTCAAATTCATTCCAACAATAGCGGCATAGCTAGAATTACTAGGCGTTTCTGTAGAAGAGCCGTTAGCATAAGTATAGGTACCAAAGCCAAATCCATTTTTATAAGTAGACTTCGTAGAATCTGTAGGATATCTTTGAACCCATACGAAATGTCCATCTTGATATGCTTTAAATTGAACTGCATTCAATTTTGCTAAATCAAAATGGGTAGTATCTGTTCCAGTAACAGACATTCTTGCTGTTTGTTTCCACAAACCATCTAATTCAGAGGCAGCACCAGCTGCTACTTTTGAATAAGTTTCATTTAATTTGTAGGTAATGCCATTCATTACTAATGCAGCAATATCTTGAACATAACCAGTTTCAGTTTTAGTAATATTTAAAGTAAAATTCGCAGCAGAATCACTACCACCGCCGGCGTATATATTTGTTTCAGTAATAGTGTTGCCTTGTTTTTGGTAAGAGCCCACACCAAATGAAACACTTGAATCTCCATTTAATTTAGCAAATACATAATGAGTGGCTGTATAAATTTTAACCTGATTAGGGCTATTTTCTACAGTATCTTTTTTACCATCGTTGGTAATAGATTTTTCCATTTTGTATACACCTGCTTGAGTGTCTTCGGTCTTAGAAGTATTACAAGCAGTAGTTACAAAAATAAAAGCAGTAAGTGCATAAAAAATTTTTTTCATCTTGTTGGGTTTTGGTTTAAAATTTAAAAATTGAAACTTGGAAAAGTATTTTAGTGGATAAATATAAATAAATTTATGCAGAAGAATTTCATATTACTTTTTTATTAAAAGTGATTTAGAAAACGCAGCTAATAAATATCTAAATCATTGCCATTTACTACAGCTCCCTTATAATTTTTATTTAACTCTAATAAAAGACTATTTAAACTAGTACCAAAAGTAAGTTGGTGGGTTAAAACTAAAAGTGAGGGCTTCACTATATTAGCAATAGCTGCTAATTGAGAAGTAGAAGTATGAAAAGTGCTATGGTACTTCTTCCATCTTTGCTCCCTTTTTGCTAATCCTTCTTCTGAATATACCTCGTGAACCAAAATATCACAATTTTTTGCATTTTTAATTAATTCTTCACTATAGGTGCAATCTCCTGAAACTACAATTGTTTTATCTGCCGTCTCAAATCTATAACCCAATGCAGATTTCCAGGCGCCGTGATTTACTTTGAAAGTTTTCACTACTATATTGCTATCCTTATATATAATTCCATTACTTACCTCGTGAACATTCACTTTATATCCATTCTTATTTCCTTTTTCTAAACCATTAATTCTAATACTGATATCCTCACTATATGCTTTCATTAAATAGTTGGTCATATTTTTGAGCCCCGCGGGGCCATATACTTCTAAAGGTGCATTTCTATCTAATACTGCTGGGGTAAAGATAATATCGGCATAGCCCACAGTGTGATCGCTGTGTAAATGTGTGATAAATAATTTTTTTAAATTTTCTGGTGCCAAAGCAGTAATTCCTTTTTGACTAGCTTGTGCTGCGCGTCTCACTACACCTGGTCCACAGTCTACTATATAAGAAACATTATTAACCACAATGGCTAGTGAGGGGCCAGATTTTTCTGGGTTAGCAAAAGGCGTTCCAGTGCCTAATAATATAAGCTGGGTTTTGCTCACTTTTTCTTGTGCCCACAAAATATTAGCAACAAGTAAAAAAATTATAAATAAATATTTATTCGATTTTTTCATTCAATTTTTCATTCGATATTTTCATCAGATATACCAAATTCTTTTTTCCAATGAATCGGTGTAAAAACAATTTTAGAATAATTTTCTTTTTCATACAAAATACCAATAGTATTTTTATTTAAAAGCACTATATCTGAATAAGCTGTATAATCAGTTATTTGTTTTGTATCATTGGTTTTATCAATGACCCCAGATTTAAACCAGCTCAAGCCTTCATCTTTACTTATTCTTAGTGTTAGATTATTTCTATTTTTAGTATCCGCTGCATTTATAAAGGCAAGTATTTCTTTGTTTTTATAAGTGCCAATATTTAATAAACTTCCCTGACAAACAGGGTCGGGTAAATTTTCATCAAAATAAGTGGTATCCCAATTTTTTCCTCCGTTATTGCTAATGGCAATAATTCTATATCTTTTATCGCCTTGTTGATTTCTTGCATTTAAAACTAATCTTCCATTAGAAAGGGCTGCTGCTGTAGCTTCATTGCTACCTGGTATTTTTAATGATTCACTTAAATTAAATGTTTTTCCGTGATCATCCGAATAATAAGCGTGAGCCCTATAATCTTCAAATTTATTTTTAGGATTTCCTTCTGAGTGATTTGCTGCAATAAAAATTCTGCCTTTATATTTTCCTGATTGAATTTGCAAAGCGTGTCCGGGTGTATTGGCATAACTTCTCCAATCCTCCTTAAATGTATAAGTTGAATTTTTGGTAGGAGCATTTGGTTTATGTGTTTGTGTAGTAATATTAACGGGATCGGACCAGCTTAAACCATTATTAATGGAAGAAATAAACCATACCTCTCTTACCCCCTTTGCTTTTCGCACTTCTGATTCGTGATTATTGCCTGTATTATAAAATAAATAAATTTTTCCTGAAGGAAATTCAGGATCAGATACATCCACTACAGGAGCACTGTTTCCAGCTTGTAGAGAATCATTATTAACAATAATATTTAAACGAGACCAAGACTTACCCTTATTGGTACTTCTTTTCATTACGATATCTACATTTCCAAAATCACTAGAAGAATTCACTCTACCTTCGCAAAAAGCAAGTAAATCATTGTTGGGTGCTTTAATGATGGCAGGTATTCTATAGGTGGTATAGCCTTCCTCGCCTGAAATAAAAACAGGAATACTTTTCTGCGAAAAAACAGAAAGCACCAATACTATATTAAATAAAAAATGAAGCCCTATAGTTTTAGTCAGCCGCATAAAACTTTCTATACAATTGACCAGTGATAAAGACTGCATTGTTGTCTTTATTTTTGGTAGCCCAGGCTTTAAATTTGGGATGGTCGTGTATTGTTTTATATGCTTGGTCTGAAGTCCAATGTCCAATGGTACAACTTCTATAAGTGGAAGTAGTATCAGATTCATTTAATTTTAAGTAACTATAATAATTATTAGGAAAGCCTATTTCAATCATTATAGCATTAATTTCTTTTAAACTAGCTACATAAGTTTTTTCCATTGCTGCATTTTTAACATCATAAAAATGAACAGTTGTAATTGCTTTTTGAGCCGTAGCAGTCATTGTAAAGCCAATGACACTCATCATCAGTAAAAAGATAATTTTTTTCATACAGTTGGTTTTTAATGAATTTACAATTTAAATCATTTTTTGTAATAATTGACTTTAAGAAATAATTAATGCTGAGCTTTTTGGATGGGATGAAATCCAGACTTAGCTAGGTCTTCAAATAATTCCTTCACCTTTTGAATTCCACTTATATCATTGATATCATAATAGTAATATACTTCTTCATCTACTTTATGAATTGCATTTTCTTGAATAGCCCCTTGTGATTTATATTCTGCAATAACCCAGTCTGCCACAATTTTATAACTTAATTTATCGTTTTCAGCAAACCTATAGGCTCTATTAAGTCTAAAGTGTGGTGCTGATGCATTAATTTTTGTTTCTGGAAAACCTGTAAGCATTGAAAATTCGGAATCCTTATTACCACTCATTTTTGTGCTTCCTGCAATAATAATGGGTGTATGCGCGCCCTTAAAACGCTTAACTGCTCTTAATCCCATAATAACTGCAGTTTTATGATGGCCGTGTTGTCCTTCTTCGGGTAATAAGGTAAAAACAAAATCATAATTTCTTTCGGCAAGTAAAACATCTAATCTATGTTCAACATAAGGAATATTCCAATTTTTCCCAGATATATATGGTTCTATATTGGTAGAATAAAAATCGTCGGGTTGTTCCATAAAATAAATATTTCTTATACCCATAATTTTAGCAGCGTTTAAAATTTCTTGCTTTCTAATCATAGGCAAATGAGTTCTTGCTACAATCGAATCTGTAATGGGTAAATTTAAATACATAGCACCTAGTTGTGCATCTGCAAAACCGCCGCCACCATCGGTCATCACCGCCATATCCACAGTACCTTTTAATTCTTTAGTAATTTTAAATAAGGTAACAGAAAATGTTGTTTCATCATCGGGATGAGCAGTTATTACTAAAATTTTAGGGCCCTGTGCTAGAGCTAAGAAACTAGTAATTAAAAAAAATACTATCAGAGTTAATTTATGCATATGTTAAAGTTGAATACATAAAATTAAAATTATTTATTACAACTTCACCATTTTAAACTGTTGTACAATTTTATTGTCATTGGAACTCACCTTAATAATATAAGTACCGCTCGATAATTGACCCAAAGTTATTCTGCTTCCTGCGTTGAGGTTAGGTTGACTCGCAACTTTTACACCAGTAGCTAAATCAAATATTTCTATATTTAGTCGCTGATAGCCTTTCACCACAAAATCAAAATTAAGTTGGTTGATAAATGGATTAGGAGCCAGTTTGATGTATTCGTCTTTGCTTAGATTAATAATATCGGTTACAAGGTAATAGTAAGCAGCACTCATGACACTAGTACATCCATTAAGCGTTGTTTTGGCTGTGTAAGATCCTGGTGTGGTGGGTTTGAACTTTTGAGTGGTATCACTTAAGGCTGTTCCATCTTTATACCAAGTAGTACCTGATGCTCCTGATAATAAGTAGTTTGCAGTGTCTCTTACTAGTGATGGAGCAGTAGGGATGGCATACTTTTTAATTTGTATGGTATCAGATGAAATAACACAACCTAAGCTATCTGTTCTTGTTACAAATAATTTGGTGCTATCAGTGAATGTTTTACTTGAAACATTAGTGGTATCAATTTTCGTTCCATAGTACCATTTTAATGTATCTCCTTTGTTTACATTATTAATAGTAAGTTTGAGTGAATCGTTACTACAAAAGGAGAATTTTGTGTTGGAGAATGTGGGTTTGGGGCAATTATATAACTTAAGTACAATTAAGTTAATTCCAATAAATGGATGGTGTATTAATTCGGCTGTTCCATCATTATCAATATCTGAAGGTTGAAAATCGTTGCCAAAAATTCCAGAATTTTCAGAAGTGCTATACCAATTTTTAAATCCATCCTGATAAAGAAATTTACCAAGCCTTGTATATTTAAATTTTCCTTCTTTAGTACCTTTAAAATAACAAAAACCATTATAATTTTTCTCCCAATATCCATTGAATGGATAAGTATGAACTATTCCAGAATCTACTTGATATTGAACAAATAAATCTTTTATTTTATCCCCGTCTATATCTTCATAATATAAATGAGAAACTTGGGCATACATATTACTTCTACTTAGTGTATCAATAAATTTTGATGTATTTTCTACCAGTCCATTCTTATTAGTTGAAAAAATTAATATGTCATTTACGAATGGATAATTTTGAATGTCATTACCTCCAGAGCCAAGTCCCGTAGACCTATAAACAATGATTTCTTTGTTTCCATCTTTATCTAAATCGTCTAAATACATATATTTTGGAGATATTAATTCATTTCCAAAAGAACCTAAAATAACAGGAGAATCAACTTTAAATGTCCCATCACCATTATTTAATATATAGCCAATTATATTGTTTACACCAGCATTGTTTCGATTTAAATTATTGGTGCCTCCAAAAAAGTAATCTAAGTAGCCATCACCATTTAAATCAACTAAAATATTCTCTCCTTCTGGATTTGTATGAAAATTATAATTATCTGTTTTATATCTATTTAAAGTAAAATTACCCTTGCCATCATTTATAAAAACATCAATACAAAAACCATTTATTTGTTCTGATTGGATATAGTCTAAATCTCCATCATTATCTATGTCGCCTACTGCAGATCCAAAAGTTGAAACAAATTTAGAATTTGAAATATATGGTGGTGCTTTGGTATCAAAATTTAATTTGGAATAATTATAATTATTTTTTTTATCTACTAACCTACCTCCTTCAATTGAATAATATCTACTTAGTTTTTGTGCTGTTTGTTGATCATAATCTACATTTTCTAGCATACCTAAGTATTTCATTACTTTTTTTCCAAGTATATTTTTGGGGGCAGTTGGATCTTGATCTCCCAAGAAATAATCTGTGTGATAGTGTTCACCAAAATTTATGATTTCTTTTTTACCATCTTTATTCAAATCTGCTTGTGCATAAAA